>NZ_JABDWI010000009.1:0-339735 GCF_019685235.1 Rhizobium sp. NLR8a | reverse complement strand
TCGAACCGGCGCCGCGCACGACGCTGCCCGCTCCGACCAGGCCGCCCAGCCGGATGCGGGTCTCCGGCGCCACCGGCGTCTTGGCCAGATCGGCCGGCATGTAGAAATAGGCCACCGACTGGCTGAAAGCGAACATCACCAAAAGCACCGCCGCAAGGATGAAACTCATCCCGCCAGCGATCACCGCAAGGCGCTTCTGCTTGCGCGTCATCGCGTTATCCCCTCCGTGGCAATGCCAAGTTCCCTGGCAAGCGCCAGCAATTGCCGGCCCTGCTCACCGGACGGCGGAAAGGCAGCCAGCCCACGCCTCAGGGCGTCGGCTGCGCGATCCTTATCGTTCAATACGGCGTAAGAGCGGACGAGCCGCATCCATCCCTCGAAATTGTTGGGATCCTCGCTGAGCTTGGCATCGAGGCTTTCGACCATGCCGCGGATCATCTGCTGACGATCGCCGGCCTTCATGTTTTCAGCCGCCGCTACGTCTTCCGATGTCGGTCCGCCGGGCGCCGCCGGCGGGGCGACCTCGCCGCCGTTCTTGGCGATATGTTCATTGACCAGCGGCAGCCAGGGCGCATCGGCCGGCGATTGCTGCGCCAGTGCCTCGAAGGCCTGGCGCGCCTCGTTGGCCCTTCCGGCCTGCTCCATGCTGAGCGCGATGTAGAAGCGGGCACGCGGATTGTCGGGCTCCAGCGTCAGCGACTGTTCCAGCACCTGACGCGCCTCGTCCGTCACGACGCCGTCGGAGACCGCCATCAGCGTTTCGGCAAGGCCGTCGAGCCGGATCGGGCTTGGGCCGAGAAGCCGGATCGCATTGCGGTAGGCCACCTCAGCATCGGCCATCCGCATCGTGCGGAAATAGATCGGCGCCAATACGTCCCAGCCCCTGCCGTCGTCGGGATTCTGAGCCAGATGCCGCTCCGCTTTGGCGATCAGCACCGCCACGTCGTCGCCGGGGTTTTCCAACCGCGCCTCCAGCGGCTGCGACGGCAGATCCGGCCTGCCCGTCGTCAAATAAAGACAGAGCCCGAGCACCGGCAGGATCAAGAGAACGAAGACTTCAGTGAGACGATGATGCCGTGCGGGTTTCTCCATCGTCTCCGGCTCGCCGGCAGAGGCGGCGATCAGCCGCCGGCCGATTTCGGCCCTGGCGTAATCAGCCTCCTCAGGCGTGATCAGCCCGCCGGCAAGGTCGCGATCAAGTTCGCGCAACTGGTCGCGGTAGACTGCCGCCTCGCCGGCACGGCTGTTCTGCGCCGCCTTCGCACCACGCAGAAGGGGGTAGAGCAGGATGACAGCGACGGCTGCCGTCAGAACGGCAACGAGAATCCAGAACAGCATATCGGCCCAAATACGTGAAGCTCACGCCTATTCCAACTGCCAAAGCCGGAATGACGAAGATTTGAGGCTATTCGCCGCAATTCACGCTGAAAACCACCTCAGCCGAGCGGCGACCAGCTGCCGTCCTCATTGCGGCAGGCTGCACCCCGAGCCACGGTTTCCTTGCCGTCGACGGTCAGCGTATGGGTATATTGCCGGCAATTCTGCGAGCCGACCTGATAGGGTGCGGCCGCCACGACCTTGCCTGTGACGTCCTTGCCGCTCCAGACCACCGGCTGGCCGACCGCCGCCCCTTCCAGCGCCCGATACTCCGCCTCGAGCGCCCGCTGCTTGTCGCTATCGCTCAAGCTCACGCCGCTGCGGCCGACGATGCCGCCTTGGAGCGCGGTGATGAAGGCGGCCGACGCCGAGGGTTTGCTCGAAAAAATGCCGCGCGAAGCGGCACCCTTCGTCGTCGTGCAGCCGGTGAGCGGGACGGCGAGAAGAAGGATGGAAACCATCATGCCTTGCGCGCGTAGAATCATTGCGTCGAACCACGATCAGAGGTCAAATTCAGCCGATCGAAGTGCAGCGTCCCCGTGTCAGCTTTATGGCAAAGCATGCTATACATTTGCCAGTATCCTTGTGACATCAAGCAGTTGGTCATGCAACATCCTTTGTGACGCCGGGCAGGATAAGCTTCGCCTTCAGCCCGCCCCATTCGCCGCGGGACAGTTCGAGCCTTCCCTGGTATTCGTTGGAAATCTCGGTGACGATCGAAAGGCCCAAGCCGGTTCCGGGCTTGCTTTCATCGAGCCTGCGGCCACGCTTCAGCGCCTCGCGGATCTGGTCGGGCTCAAGGCCGGGCCCGTCATCCTCGACGGCAAGCTCCACCCAGCGCCGGCGGGCGCTCGCCTCCGCCCCTTTCACGTCCTCGCCGGCTTCGACGGCCGAAAGCCGCACCCTGCTCTTGGCGAAACGCGCGGCGTTTTCCAGGAGATTGCCCACGGTTTCCTCGAGATCCTGCTGTTCCATGGCGACGGCAAGATGCGGCGGCGAGACGACGAGATCGAATTCGGTGTCGACATTCAGGCGGCGCATGACGCGCACCAGCCGTTCCAGCGCCGGCTCGGCGTCGGTGCGGGCGAGCACGGATTCGCGCTGCGCGGCGATGCGGGCGCGGTTGAGATAGGATTGCACCTGCCCCTGCATCGATTCCGCCTGACTGCGCACCAGCTCGCCATGGGATTTCTCCAGCACCCGCGCCTCGTTGAGGAGAACCGCGATCGGCGTTTTCAGTGAGTGCGCCAGGTTGCCGACCTGCATGCGCGCCCGCTCGACGATGCGGCGGTTGCTGTCGATCAGCGCGTTGACCTCGTTGGCGAGCGGTAGGATCTCGCGCGGGAAGTCACCCTTCAGCTGCTCGCTCTCGCCGGCTCGAATGCGCTCCAATGCTGCGCGCGCCTTGTCGAGCGGTTTCAGGCCGTAAAGGATCGCCAGCGCATTGACGATCAGGCTACCGACGCCGAAACCGGCGAGCGCCAGATAGAGGCTGTGCGAAAAGGTGCGGACATCATCCTCGACGACGTCGACATTGCCGGTGACGCGGAAGCGCGCCGCGCGCCCGTCGGTGTCGAGCACCACTTCGGTCTCGGCCACCTGCACGCGGTTCCCGGAGGCGTCCGTCACCTGGTAGTAGCGCTCGTAATTCTTGTCGAAAGGCGCCTCGACGACGGAGGGTACCGGAATGAGCGCCGAGCCGAGCGAGGGCGAGACCAGCGGCGCAGTGGTATAAGTGCCGAGCGGCTCGACCACCCAGTACCAGCCGGTCTTAGGCTGGGCAAAGCGCAGATCGCCGAGCTGCGGGCTGCCGCTCAACGCGCCCTGATCGCCGATCGTCACCGAATTGATGACGTTATAGAGCTGCGCCCGCAGCAGATCCTGGAAACCGCGTTCGGCGCTCTTGCGATAGAGCGTGGAGATCAGCAGGCCGATCACCACAAGCGCCACCGTCGACCAGACCGTGGTCAGCAGCAACACGCGTGCGGTGAGCGACTTAATTCGCATGTTTCGGCGCTTGGATGCGGTAGCCGAGACCGCGCACCGTTTCGATCAGGTCGACGCCCATCTTCTTGCGCAGACGGCCGACAAAGACCTCGATCGTGTTGGAATCGCGGTCGAAATCCTGGTCGTACATGTGCTCGACCAGCTCCGTGCGCGAAACGACCTCGCCCATGTGATGCATGAGATAGGCGAGCAGGCGATATTCGTGCGAGGTCAGCTTCAGCGTCGTGCCGTTGACCGTCGCCTTTGAGGATTTGGTGTCGAGCCGCACCGGCCCGCAGACGATCTCGGAGGAGGCATGGCCGGCCGCGCGCCGGATCAACGCCCGAATGCGCGCCAGAACTTCCTCGACGTGAAAGGGCTTGGTGACATAGTCGTCGGCGCCGGCGTCGATGCCGGCGACCTTGTCGCTCCAGCGGTCGCGCGCCGTCAGGATCAGAACCGGCATGCCGCGGCCGGCGCCGCGCCATTTTTCCAGCACGGTGACGCCGTCCATCTCCGGCAGGCCGATATCGAGGATGATAGCGTCATAGGGTTCGGTGTCGCCGAGGAAATGGCCCTCTTCGCCGTCGAACGCTTGGTCGACGACATAACCCGCCTCCTTCAGCGTATCGGTCAGCTGCCGGTTCAGGTTGACGTCGTCTTCGATTACCAGGATGCGCATCGGTCCGCCTTCGTCCGCTTCAAATCGATCGTGTTTGAATAGACCGATTCCGCTTACATCGGAACCTTTACCGTTACCTTGCGTGGACGCTGGCCATTGCCCGACACGAGAACGGTAATGATACAGCTATCGCCCACCGGTTGCACGGACAGGAGCTGCCCGCCCGTCTGTTCGACGACCTGGGCTGCGGCGGCGCTGCAATCGCCAGCCACGCGCAGGACGAGGGCGCCTGCGCCATCCGGTGAGGGCGCCGATACCACCAGTCCGGCGGCCACTACTGCGACGCTCAGAGGAAAGGCCATGTCTTACGCTTTCAAGGTAATTCCAACTTGCTGCGAATATGTACTCAAGCGACCTGAATGGCAAATGAATGCGCTGTAATACAGGGCGTTTAGAACGGTTCTCGACTGCTTGGGGCAATCGATTTCTGCCCTTGGAATCCGCTGCTGCCGCAAATGCCGCTGGTCCTCCCTGCGCCTGAAAACGAGGCGTCCCACCCCTGGCAACCAGATGTTGGCCAGCGCCTCCGGCAAGCATGCAAAACCGGCCACTCCACCGCGGTCGTCGCTTCCGAATCGGCCAGGTCGTTCAACCACGATAGACCGGCCGGTGGCGGCACGCGGCAGGGGCACAGCGGGTCGTCCTCAAATTGTACCGATCCCTCATGTCATCCGTGCATCTTTTCATCGTTCAAAAAAAGAGACGCAGGCGGCAGGCATAGCGGAATTGCCGATCGCAGCTTTCGCCGGCTGGTTGAAACTGCTATCCCTTGCTGGCCCCCGCATTTCAGACCCTTTCAGCCCCGATGCCAAATTCCTTCCGCTTCCGTTCGGCGCAGACGGTCACCGTGCTTGCCGTTACCCAGCTGATCGGCTGGGGCACGACGTTCGACATGCTCGGCGTCATGGGCCGCGCCGTGGCGCCGGCTCTCGGCGTGGCGAACGAGGTGATCTTTGCCGGCCTGCCGCTCATGATGGTGGTCAGCGCCATCGCCGGCCCGACGACCGGCCGTTGGCTCGGCCGCTACGGCGCTGCCCGGGTGCTTTCGGCCGCCTCGCTGATCTTCGCGCTCGGCCTCTCTCTGCTGGCGGTGGCAAACGGCATCCTGCTCTACGCCGCCGCCTGGCTCGTCATCGGCATCGGCGGCGCATTGGGTCTCTCGGCACCGGCCTATACCGCCGTCGTCGAACGCGAAGGGCCAAACGGCAAACGCGTCATCGCCATCCTCATGCTGTTCACCGGGCTATCGAGCACCATCTTCTGGCCGATCCTCAGCCTGCTCAACGAGGCGGTCGGCTGGCGGCTCACCTTTGTTTTCTGCGCGGCGCTGCAATTCTTCGTCTGCCTCCCGCTGCATCTTTTCGCTCTGCCGAAGCCGATCGTGACGCATGCCGAGAGCAGCGCGGCGGAGATCCCGCCGGTGCCATTGTCGAAGACGGCTCAGCGCAAGGCCTTCCTGTTGATTGCCGCGGTGACAACGATCTCGACCTTCGTCACCTTCGGCATCGCCCCATCGCTGCTCGAAATCTTCCGCCAGTCCGGGGCTTCACCGGCCCTGGCGCTGCAGCTCGGCTCGGCGCGCGGCGCCCTCGGCATCTCGGCCCGTTTCCTCGACATGCTGCTCGGCCGCCGCGGCAACCCCATCCTCAGCGCCGTCATGGGCATCAGCCTGACGGTGATCAGCTTTCTGATCATGCTGACAGCCGGCCCATCGACGCCGGTCCTCGTCACTTTCATCCTGCTTTACGGCTTCGGCTCGGGCGTCATCGCCGTCGCCCGGGCCCTGCTACCGCTGGCGCTGTTCTCGCCGAGCGAATTCGGCCTGCATTCGGCCCGGCTGTCACTTCCGCAGAACCTCGCCAACGCCATCGCTCCCGTCGTCTTCACCGCCATTCTAGATCGCGCCGGCACCGGTCCGGCGCTGCTCGCCTGCGCCGTTCTCTCAGCTTTCGCGCTCACTCTCGTGCTGATGCTGATGACGCTGGTGCGGGGCGCCGGGGCACCGGAGCCGAGCCCGGTCGTTTCGTGAGGCTCGGGCCTGGAAGTCAGCGGTTCCGAACATCTCTCGATCAGCATCTTCGGACCGCTGCAGCTGTTCCGACGAGCCATGCCCGTCGCGATCGGCGAGTCTTTTGAGTCCCTTGCGGCGGGTTTCTCGAAAAGTGATTCCGGTGTCTCAGAAGGTCGGTCCGTGTCGCAACGACTTGAATCCGAAAAATCGCTCATCTCTCTGAAAACAAACGGCGATTTCCACGATCGCCCCAAGCGCGGCGACCGGAAGATGGCCGGCGTCAGAGCGGCCGCGTCACGGCCGTGCGGCTGTCGTAATCGGCAGCGATGCGTTTTTCCCGGAGCGGGCGCACGCGCTCGATCGAACGCTGGTAATCGGGGTGCGCCTTATAAGCAGCGAGAGCCGCCTCATCGTCGAATTCGCCATAGACCACGAGATCGATCTCGGTGCCGAGCTGATCGGTCTTCACATTGGTGCCGATTTCCAGCAGGCGCGGGTATGGAATGGCGGTCAGGATCGAAAGACCCGCCCTCACCTCCTCCAGATGTTCCTCCTGCACGGTGAAGAAGACGATATGGCGGATCACGCGGAAGCTCCTGTCAGATTCCAGAGGGGTTTGCCCGCGCGATAACATGCGCGCGGCGGGCCTTCAACCGCGCGGCCGGCCCTGCGCGGCATCCGGACGCAGTGCCGCATGGAAGGCCAGGGCGTAACCCGCAAGCTTCTCGGCCCGGTCGGTGCCGTTGACGATGCGGCGCGCATTGACCCAGTCCTCGGTCGTCGCATTCAGGTGATCGGCGAGTTTGTGGCCGGTAAAGCTGCCCTGCAGCATGCCTTCGATCAGGATCGTCACCGCCGCCTCCATCTCCATCGCCCGATCGGGATCGGCAACCAGATCGATGCCGGTCAGCACGCTCATCGCCTCATAATTTCGTTTGTGGGTGAGCTGCACCAGGCCGCGTCCGAGCCAGCAGCGGCCATCCTCATCCGGCCGCCAGTAGGGTGTCTCCACCCAGGAGAGCCGGCCTGCGGCAAAGGCTGCCTCTAATATCTCGACCGCGCGCATATCGCTTTCCGCCAGCGTCTCACGCACCGGCTGCATCGTATAGGCGGTCTCATGAAAGGCGGTAGCGAGGATATAGGCGAGCCACCGGCGGTCGGCCTCAACAGAGCGCTTTTCCCAGGCATCGAGAATCGCCGTCATCCCCACTACCTGAGGCTGAGTCAGCTCTCCTTTGAAGAGCTCTTGCTGCACCGCATCAAAAAAGAATACCCGGTCCATGTGGACAACCATTCCGCGCTCCCCGTGAACACCACGGTTAAAACCGTCTTAATCGATTAAAATAAACTTAATCGTTTGAAGTGCCTAAGCCCCTGATTTACACCCGTTTTGTCTTGTGCAATGCATTTTCTTGCCCTGAAGCCTTACCACCACAAGAGGAGACTTCCGATGCAGGCGCCGGCCAACACACAGACCACCATTCCCCAGCATGTCCTCGACCAGATGGAAAATGAGTGGCGCCAGATTCGCCTTGAGCGCGAGAATGCCCGCCCCGATCCGGGAGCCTCAACAACAGCGCTGAGAGATACAGGCAAAGCGGTGCAGATGTAAGGCCTGCCCTCATCGCGTCGCAGCCTCAAGCCGGCTCGCCAGCGTTTCCAGCGACCGGGCGAAGACCGTTCCATCTCTGAGCGCGCGCGACAGCACCAGCGCGCCTTGAATGCCGCAGACGCCTTCCTCAGCAAGCGTCTGCGCCTCTGTTTCAGCACAGCCAGCCCGCGTCAGCGCCGAACTCAACGCCTCGATCCAGCGGAAGAAATAATCGGCGATCGCAGACGAAAACCGATCGCGGGTGTCGTCGAGCGCGAAGGCACCGACGAGGCAGATGCGGCCGCCGGCGCGGAAGTAGTCATTGACATTGATCCACATCGCCGCAATCGCCTGGCGGGCGTCGTCATTCCTCAGCGGCCGATAGATCGCCTGCTCGAACCAGGCACCGACATCGGCGAGCACGGCGCCGGCCATCTCCTCCTTGCCGCCGGGGAAGAAGTGATAAAGGCTGCCCTTGCCAATTCCGGTGCGTTCGGTGATGCGGCTGAGCGTGGCGCCCTCATAGCCGAGCTCGCGGAAGGCTTCCGCGAGCAGCGGTACGATGTCGGCGCGTTCGTAGACGGTCTTCACCGGTCCAAGTTCATCCCATTCTAAAGGCCGAGCCCGGTCAGGCCGGGAGGGTCGTCCGGCCGCCGGCCAAGCGGCCAGTGATATTTGCGCTCCGTTTCCCGGATCGGCAGATCGTTGATGCAGGCAAAACGGCGCTGCATCAAGCCGGTGGCGTCGAATTCCCAATTCTCATTGCCGTAGGAGCGAAACCAGTTGCCGCTGTCCTCGTGCCATTCATAGGCAAAGCGCACGGCGATGCGATTATCGGCAAAGGCCCAGATTTCCTTGATCAGCTGGTGTGCCCTATGAAATGGTCGAGGTCGATTTGGCGGCAGGTGCGCCCACAAGACGCCGGATTTCCGCAAGCTCAATCCCTTTGGTCAGGTGCCGCGAAGGCAGGCCTGCTGGTGCCGCTGCTTGCCGATTTCGAACCGCAGCCGGCGCCGGTGCATCTTGTCTATCCCTCGCGGGGGTTGGTGCCGCTGAAACTGCGCGCCCTCATCAATTTCGCAACGCCGCGCCTGCGCGCAACGCTGAAATAGCATTAGGCAAGCCTGCCTTCTTCCGCCTTGTAGAAATACTGGCTGGCGACCAGCCAGCCTTTCAGCGGCCGGAGCGGCGGAATGCAGGTGGCGAGCATGAAGGGACCGGTGACGAGAAGCTGCACCCAGATCGGCGCCGCGAATGCCACCTCCAGCCAGACGCCGAGCAGCACGCTCGGGATGCAGGCGAAGCAGATGACGAAAAAGGCCGGGCCGTCGGCCGGATCGGCGAAAGAATAATCGAGACTGCAGGCTTCGCACTGCGGCTGCAGCGTCAGGAAGCCTTTGAACATATGGCCTTGGCCGCAGCGCGGGCAGCGTCCCCTGATGCCGGTCTGCATCGGAGGAAGCGGGGGATATTCGGTATCCATGATGACCTTGTCCTATCTCGCGGCTCAGTCAATGCCGCATAATGAGTGCATTCAATATAAATACATTATATGGAATAGACCAATCAATCTGCCAGATTGCCGCACAAGCAAGTCGACCGGTCAAGGACCGGTCGCGGCTTGTCGTAAATCCATTCGAAGAGCGTCCCGCCTAGACCAATTCCGTTTTTCTTCTAGCAGGCTCAGCCGCGATATCGCCGGATCAGAAGAACGAACCCGCCATTTCCGGCGGGCCTTCCAGCGCATGGGCCATGAACTCCAATGAGCCCTGCAATTTTGCCCGGGCGATCGGGCCGCCGAGGCAGACGCGGACGGCCTCGGGTGCGGCGCCCTCGACCGCGAAGGCATCGCTTGCCACCACGCCGATGCCGGAGGAATGCATATGGCTGCCGAACGTGGAACGGGTCCAGCCGTGGGCCAAAGGCAGCCAGATATTGAAGCTGATCGGATCGGCGCGGTAGCTGCCGGCGGGCAGGATGGCGGCAACCATCTGTTGGCGGGCGCCCGCCTCGGCGCGGATGAAGCGGAGGATCGCATCGGCCGTGCCGTCCTCGATCCAGCGGGTGGCGAGCGCCATATTCAACGGCGAGGCCATGACATTGTTGGCGCGCATGGCGCCGACGAAGGGCCACACTGCCCTGGTGTCCGGAGCCACGACATAAGCAAGGCGCAGGCCGGCGCCGAGGCATTTCGCCAGGCCGCCGATATGCCAGGTCAGCTCGGGCGCCGTTGCCGCAAGCGGCGCAGGCCCTTCCTGCGGAATGAAGCCGTAGGCATCGTCCTCGACGATCGGCAGACGATATTTGCGGGCGACAGCTGCGATTTCCTCGCGGCGGCCAGCTGGAATCGTCAACGTCGTCGGGTTCTGCAGCGTCGGATTGAGGTAGAGCGCCTTCGGCTTCAACCGCTCGCAGGCCGAGGCCAAAGCATCGGGCCGGATCCCGTCTCCGTCCATCGGCAGGCCGGCAAGATTGAGCCGCAACTGGGCTGCGATCGAGCGCATGCCGGGATAGGTGACGATTTCCGAAATCACGGTCTCGCCGGGCTTTGCCAGGAGGCCGAAGATCGCCAGAAGGGCCGGATGGGCGCCCGGCGTGACGAAGATCCGCTCCTGCGAAGGCGTCAGACCGCGGCGGCCGAGCCAGGCGGCGGCGGCCTCCTTGTCCATGCCGGAACCGCCGAAGCCTTGATAACGCAGAAGCGGGATCAGGCTCGCCGCCACCGCCGACATGCCCTCGCGCATGCGGGCGATCAGTTCCGGATCGTCAGGTTCCGGCGGCAGGTTCATCGAGAAGTCGACGACGGCCGCTCGCCGGGGGTCGGGTGCGGCGCCGACGCCCCAGTCCTGGCGGTGTTTGATCGCCGCGCCGGTGACGAAAGTGCCTCGGCCGACATGGGAATCCACCAGGCCGCGCTTCTGCGCCTCGACGTAACCTCTCGCCACCGTAGTGAAATCGACGTTCAGCCGTTTGGCAAGTTCGCGCTGCGGCGGCAGCCGGTCACCGACCGCCAGATGCCCGCTGCGCAGATCCATTTCGATCAGATCGGCGATCGCCATGTAACGCGGGCTGCTGCTGCGGCTCAGGTCGGGATGCCAGTCTTTCATTCTTGATCCGATCAACATAATGGAAGCATTGACCGTATATTGTTGCATCTCCCCACTGTCACGAAAAAAGTCAGCCTCCGCGACGGAAGCCGACGCCGACTGGATGTCTCACCGCATTGATGGTGACGCGAAGGCGTCGATGCCGCTCAGCCTGGCCGACAGGGCCCACAGCCGCTCGGCCTGCTCGGGGTCAACGGCGTGATCGCTCACGCCGCCCGGCTTCCCATCGATCGCCCTGTTCGCCACATCGCAATCTTCGCAATAGAGGCCTCCCATACCCTCGAGCTGAGGTGAGGTCGCCGCCCATAGCTGGGTAGCGGCGCCTTGCGACGGCGTCTTGAATGTCGGGTCGATCGGATTGCCGTTCGAGTCGATCCACCCCGCACCCACCATTTCCTCTCGTGAAAGATACCGCTGCAGTGGCGTGAGGATCTTGCCCGGGTGCAGCGAAAACGCGCGGATACCAACGCCGCGCGCGAGCCTGTCCAGATGCAGGGCGAAAAGCGCATTGGCTGTCTTCGACTGCCCATAGGCTTGCCATTTGTCGTAGCCAGTCTCGAACTGCAGGTCGTCCCATCGGATGCCGGAGATCCGATGGCCGCCTGATGAAACCGAAACGATACGCGCATTCCGCGACAATGCCGGCCAAAGGCTGTTAACCAAAGCGAAATGGCCCAGATGATTCGTTGCGAATTGCGCCTCCCAGCCATCGCCGACGCGGGTCTCCGGGCAGGCCATGATGCCGGCGCTGTTGATCAGAATATCGATGCTGCGGCCGGCCGTGACGATGCGCTGGGCGAAGCGGCGGACGCTTTCCAGATTGGAGAGATCCAGCCGTTCGACCTGTACGCCATCGATGCCGGCAACGGCGTCTCGGGCCGCGTCAATGTTCCTTGCCCCGATGATTACCCTAGCGCCGGCGCCAGCCAGAGCGCGTGTGGTCTCCAGCCCGAGGCCGGAATGGCCGCCCGTGATGACGGCGCACTTGCGGGAAAGATCAAGGCCGGCCACGACCTCGACAGCGGTCGTGCGGGCTCCGAAGCCGGAGCCGATAGGGACTTGCTTATCATTCATGATAATTGCCTTCATTAACGTTTCTAGTAGGACAGTCGCGAGGATAGGGCGTGGCGATCAGACGATCCATGCGCTAGAGTCCGTCACCTCTTCGTTATCGTCCGGAATTTCCGCATGGACCCTTTATCCAATGTCCTCGCATTGCTCAAACCTCGAAGCTATGTCTCCGCGGGACTGAATGCCGGCGGCGCCTGGGCGCTCGATTTTCCACCTCCTGAAGGCATCAAGTTCAACGCGGTCATTTCCGGGGCGTGCTGGCTCAGCGTCGATGGCGTTGCCGAGTCCGTCCGGCTGGAGGAAGGCGACTGCTTTCTCCTGACAAGCCGCCGGGCTTTTCGTCTCGCCAGTGATCCATCTGTCGAAGCGATGCCATGCGAGGCGATCTATTCGATTGCCCGCGATGGAATTGCGACCTGCAACGGCGGGGGCGATTTCTTCCTGATTGGCAGCCGTTTTTCCTTTTCGGGAGGAAACTCCGACATCCTTCTCGGCATCCTCCCGCCAATCGTTCATGTGAAAAGGGATTCCGATCACGCCGCCGTGCTGCGCTGGTCGCTCGATCGGATGACGCGCGAACTGCGCGACCGACAACCCGGCGGTTTTCTGATGGCAGAGCATTTCGCGCATGTGATGCTCATGCAGGTGTTGCGCCTCTATATCGCATCGCCGGATGCCCGCGGCGTCGGCTGGCTTTTCGCACTCACCGACAGGCGGATCGGAGCGGCGCTCGCGGCCATGCATGCCGATCCGGCACGCAAATGGACGTTGCAGTTGCTGGCCGAACGGGCGTCGATGTCTCGGTCCACCTTTGCCCTCCATTTCAAGGCAAAGGTCGGGCTGGCGCCGATGGATTATTTGACGCGCTGGCGCATGCTTGTCGCGGCAGACCGGCTGGCAAATCCGGCCGAAGCAATTGCGAGCGTCGGCCTGTCGCTCGGTTATGATTCGGAAAGCGCCTTCAGCACCGCTTTCAAACGGGTCATGGGGTGCTCACCTCGGCAATATGGTGCCGCTCAGCAGGTCGGCGATACCATGCGAAATGAGGTTGGCGCTCGATGAACCTGATCGTGTGCCATTAGCGGGCAATCGCGCATCGGCCGGCGGAGATTCCGTTTGACACGGTCTTGCACCCGTCGCCCACTCTCTTACCTATCCAAGTATGAATGTGCCGGTCTTATTCCGTACCGGCACTCCATTAGGATGAAAGCATGAATATCAATCCCATCTTGCGGTCAATCGTGGGCATCCGCTCCTCCATTCCGGAAGATGCCTTCACGGCGGAGACGCTGGGAACCATCCGTGAGGGCAGCGGCGTGGTCATCCGCGACAATGGATTGGTGCTGACGATTGGTTACCTCATCACCGAGGCCGACGAAGTCTGGTTGACGACGCTGGACGGCCGGGTGGTTCCCGCCCATCCGCTTGCCTATGACCAGGAGAGCGGGTTCGGGCTGGTGCAGGCGCTCGGCGTCCTGAACGCGCCAGCAGTGGATTTTGGCGATGCGGCCGCGGCAAAGCCCGGCGATCCCGTCGTGCTTGCCGACGGCATCGGCGAATATGTCCAGGCAAGTATCGTGGCCCGACAGGAATTCGCCGGTTATTGGGAATATCTGCTGGAGGAGGCGATTTTTACTGCGCCGGCCCATCCCGCATGGGGCGGCGCAGCCCTGATCGGCGCGGACGGCAAGCTTCTCGGCATCGGTTCGCTTCGCCTGCAGATGAGCCAGGACGGCGAGGTCGCCGATATCAACATGGTCGTTCCGATTGATCTACTGCCGCCGATCCTGGACGATCTCTTGAACCGCGGCCAGGTCAACAAGCCGCCGCGGCCCTGGCTCGGCGCATTCTCCGCCGAAAGCAGTGGTGGCGTGGTGGTGATGAGCGTCGCCGGAGGCGGTCCGGCCGCCGAGGCCGGCCTACGTCAGGGCGACATCATTTCGGAAATCCGCGACGAGGAGGTCGATGGCCTGGCCGATTTCTACCGAAAGCTCTGGAGCAGCGGCCCGGCCGGCGCCGAGATTCCGATGCGAATTCTGCGCAACGGCCGGGAAGCCTGGCTGCGGATCAAATCCGCCGACCGCAACAGCTTTCTGAAAAAGCCGCAGCTGCAATAGGGCCGCATCGCGCGTGACTGCCGTCGAAGACTGAAACCGCGGCTGGCTTCACAGGCCGGTCCGTTATGCGGCCCACCTACGAGCGAGCCAAGTTCGTTCGTTGACTCGGAACTGCCATTGAAAGATGCTGCCGTCAATCCTGGGATCAACGGAGTTTGCGGTCCATGTTCGATCATATCTCCATCGGCGTCAAAGATCTCGAAAGAGCCCGCCGCTTCTACGACGCAGCGCTGGCGCCGCTCGGATATGAGCGCCTGTCGAATTCCGACGGCATGATCGGCTACGGTTCGGAACAGGTCGGCCTTTGGGTGATGCAGGTTGCCCATCCCGTTGTGGCCGACATGCAATCCGGGCTGCATTTCTGCTTCGTCGCCCCGAACGAGGCCGCGGTCGACGCGTTTTATGCGGCTGCGATCGAATCCGGCGGCACGGATAACGGTGAACCGGGTATCCGCCCGGATTACGGCCGCTTCTATTACGCCGCCTTCGTCATCGATCCGGACGGCTATCGCCTCGAAGCCTATTTCCACAAAGGCGAGATATAACGGCCGTCAGGCCGTAGCTCTGGAGATCGCCATCACCCTTGCGGCCGCCGGGCCGAGGGCAGCCCTCACCCGTCCGCCAGCCGCAAAAATCGCGTTGCGTTGCCCCAGCGAAAGGCGCATTGTTTCGGCTTCGGCAGCCATCGCACGGGCGCTGCCGACTGAGGGTTTCATAACCCCCGCCCCGACGAAAGGAGGACTTCGATGTCTTCCACTTCCGATAAGCCCTATTTGACGTCATCCGATCTCGATATGCTTCAGGGTGTGCTCGACACCGCGGGCTACAAAGCAAGAATACCGGCCGGCGACGAACAGACCTGCAACGCCGCAGCCATGCTGCTGATCAAGCTGTTCCAGGAGGGCGTCACCTCGCCGGCCATGCTCTTGCGGGCGCTCGAATACCATTTCGGCAGACCGAAGAAGCAACAGAAACCGGTCACCCCCGTCTGTAACCGCTACGCGATCCAGGGATTGCCCCGCGAGCGCCGACCGACGCGGCCGGGCAATTCCGCAGGCCGGTAGTGCGTGGCTTTCAATTCCGATCTAAAGGGAGATCCATCCATGGCAAAGGGACAGCTGAGAAGCAATCGCGAGGCCCGCAAGCCGAAGAAGGACAAGCTGGCGACGAAGCCGGAAACCAGCTTCGCCGGGCAGATGAAGACGGCGGCCCAAACGGCGCCTCATGGCAGCAGCGCGCCCAAGGGCGGCGGTCAGCCTCACCGGTAGCCAGTTACGTCAGCCGGTTTGTCCCGTTCCTGCACTTCCACTAGGTAACGCCAACAATCCGGCCGCGAACCGTCAACATCGTCGAAACCATAGGCCTTCGCCACCCCGCCGCTCGACAGCGACTGGCCGTTCCAGCGGGCGCGGTCGGGATCGGCTGACAGGGCCGCTACCGCACGGCCGACGAAACGCGGGGTTTCAGAAATGGCAAAATGCGGCTGCACCCCGGTCGCGTCGCGCCAATTCTCCTCGCTCACGCCATAGGCCTCCAGCATCATTTCGGAGCGCAGCCAGCCGGGCGTGATCGAAACGGCGGTGGCGCCGTGTCTGGCCAGATCCTGGGCATGCGCCCAGGCCATGCGGGTGACGCCGGTCTTGACGAGGTCGTAGAACGGCGAGAGCCGGTAATGCGCGGCGTTGTATTCGGCCGTGCCGTCGGTTACCTCCACCAGCAGCCCGCCCGGCCGCTCGATCATCAGCGCCAGCGCGTAATGGGCGGTGATCAAATGCGTCTCGATGCCGAGCCGCAGCATGCGCAGGCCCTTGTCCAGCGAATGCTCCCAGACCGCCTTGTCCCATTCGAACAGCTTCTCGCAGCCCCAGATGTCGTTGACGAGGATGTCGAGCCGGCCGGCTTCCGCGCGGATGCGCGCGACGAGCGCCTCGACCTCATGCGGAACGAGATGATCGACCTGTACGGCAATGCCCTTGCCGCCCGCCGACGTCACCAGTTCGGCCGTTTCCTCGATCGTCTCGGGCCGGGCATAGTCGGACTGCTGGGCGCGTGTCGTGCGGCCGGTGACATAGACGGTGGCGCCGGCAGCACCGAGTTCGACCGCAATGCCTCGGCCGGCGCCACGCGTGGCGCCCGCCACCAAGGCCACTTTTTCGCGCAAGTCCGCTGTCACGTCTCCATCCTCCACGCTAGAACCGGGAGCCGGCCGACTGCGACTGGCTTTGGTTGAATATAAACGAATGTTCGTTCATATTCAAAATGAACGCAAGAGGAATTTCATGCCGCGCCGCCGCACCCTGTCCGACGAACAGCTTCTCGCCATGGTGCTGGCGCTGATTCATGCGGAAGGGCCGGATGCGGCGACGTTTGCCGCGGTGGCGAAGGCGAGCGGTCTTTCCGGTTCAACCCTGGTTCAGCGTTTCGGGACAAAGGCGGCGATGCTGCGCGCCGCGCTGCTTTACGCCTGGGACCGGCTGGATGCGGAGACGGCGCGCCTTGCCGGCGCCGTGCCGAAGACGCCGGACGGCGCCGTCGCGCTGCTCGTCGGCCTGTCGCATGAATATGGCGATGATGCCGCCGCCTATGGCGAGGGATTGCTAGTGCTGCGCGAAGATTTTCGCGATCCGGTGCTGCGCGCCCGCGGGGCGGCTTGGGGAACGGCGTTGACAGCGGCGATCGCGCGCTGTTTCGGCTCGGCGAAGGCGCCGGAAACGATCGCCCGGCTGATGCTGGCGCAATGGCAGGGATCGCTCACCTGGTGGGGATTTGGCGCGGGCGGCCCGGTGGCCGCCTATGTGGAGACGGAATTGCGGCGCTTCCTGACTGCGGTGAAATCCTGACCCCGCTCACGCTTCTTCTTCATCCTTTTCCGCACCCACGGTCAGCGGCCAGTCGACGACATAATCCTCGAGATCATCGATATCGATCTCGGTTTCATTGATCGTGCGGCCGCGGGCGGAAATGCCGGCGGCATGGACGGTCTCGGGATCGCCGGAGACAAGCGGATGCCACCAGTAGAGATCGCGGCCCTCATTAATCAGCCGGTAGCCGCAGGTCGGCGGCAGCCAGGCGATCTCAGGCACGTTCTCCCTGGTCAGCTGCACGCAGTCAGGCACGAAATCCCACCGGTTCTGATAGCTGGAGCAGCGACAGCTTTGGCCGTCGAGCAGTTTGCAGCTGACCGAGGTGAAATAGATATCGCCGCTCTCCCACTCCTCGAGCTTGTTGAGGCAACAGAGGCCGCAGCCGTCGCAGAGGCTTTCCCATTCGGCGGGGCTCATTTCGGCAAGGGTCTTCTTCTTCCAGAAGGGCAGATCGGTCATCGTCCGTTTCTTGCAACAGCGGCCCAATTTCACGTGACCGCCGCTCTATCTCTCTTGTTATCCGCCATAAAATCAATCAATTCTTCAGCATGCTCCTGGTATCGGAGAGCTTTTCGGGCCTTGAGGGCCTCGCGCTTTCGTCGCTTTCCGGCGGCCGGACATGAGGCAAGCGCGATCAGGCGGGAATACAGGACGTGCAGGATCCGGACAACCCTGAAAAAGGGCCTGAAAGGGAATCAGACAAACGAACCGGTGACGCGGCGGGCAGGCGGCCGCCGAAGAGCCGCCACATTCTGTTGCGCATCGATTCATGGATCGATTCGACCGTCTGGAACGCCGGCTTCCGCGCCGCCGAGATCTGGGAAGACACCACCATCTTCTTCCGCCGCTTTCGCGTTCGCGGCTGGAAACGCATGATCTTCGAACTTGCCGGCGAAGGGCTGACCCTCGGGGCGGCCGGCGCGGTGCTGATGCTGGTGCTTGCCCAGCCAGCCTTCGAGGCGACCAAGGAGGACTGGCGCAATCGCGGCGATTTCGCCGTCACCTTCACCGACCGCTACGGCAACGTCATCGGCCATCGCGGCGTCATCCACCAGAATTCCGTCCCGATCGACGAGCTGCCGGATTCCCTGATCAAATCCGTCCTCGCGACCGAAGACCGGCGTTTCTTCGACCATTTCGGCATCGACGCGATCGGCCTCTTCCGCGCCATGGTCACCAACGCCCAGGCCGGCGAAGTGGTGCAAGGCGGCTCGACGCTGACGCAACAGCTCGCCAAGAACCTGTTTCTCTCCAACGAGCGCTCGATCGACCGCAAGATCACCGAAGCCTTCCTGGCCCTATGGCTCGAAGCCAATCTCTCCAAGAAGGAAATCCTCTCCACCTATCTCGACCGCGCCTATATGGGCGGCGGCACCTTTGGTGCCGCGGCAGCGGCGCAATTCTATTTCGGCAAGAACATTACCGATGTGAACCTTGCCGAGTCGGCAATGCTTGCCGGCCTGTTCAAGGCGCCGGCCAAATATGCGCCGCATGTCAACCTGCCAGCCGCGCGTGCCCGCGCCAACGAGGTGCTGACCAATCTCGTGCAGAGTGGGCTGATGACGGAGGGCCAGGTGATCGCCGCCCGGCGCAATCCGGCGACCGTCGTCGACCGCAACGAGGTGGAATCGCCGGATTTCTTCCTCGACTGGGCCTTCGACGAAGTGCAACGTCTTTCGCCGCGCTTCCACCAGCATTCGCTGATCGTGCGCACGACGATCGACATGGGCATCCAGAAGGCGGCCGAAGATTCGGTCGAGACATCGCTGCGTGAATTTGGCGAGGCCTATCACGCCAAGCAGGGCGCCATGGTGATGATCGAGAACGGCGGCGCCGTCAGGGCCATGGTCGGCGGGCGGGATTACGGCGAGAGCCAGTTCAACCGCGCCACCAAGGCGCTGCGCCAGCCGGGCTCCTCCTTCAAGGTCTATACCTACGCGCTGGCGATGGAGAGCGGGATGACACCGCAGACGACGATCGTCGACGCCCCGATTTCGTGGGGCAACTGGAGCCCGCACAATTATGCGAACCGCTATGTCGGCCGCATCACACTCGAGACGGCGATCGCCCAGTCGATCAATACCGTGCCGGTGCGGCTTGCCAAGGAAAAGCTCGGCATCCAGCCGATCCGGGCAATGGCGAAGAATCTCGGCGTCGAAACGCCGATCCGCGACGACGTCACCATCCCGATCGGGACATCGGAGGTGACGGTGCTCGACCAGGCGACGGCCTATGCCACCTTCCCGGCCGGCGGCTATCAGTCGCGCCGCCACGGCATTACCCAGATCCTCGATTACGAAGGCGATGTGCTCTACGATTTCGACCACGACGAGCCGGCGCCGAAACGCGTGCTGTCCGAACAGGCCGATGTCTATATGAACCAGATGCTATCGCGCGTTCCCTATGTCGGCACGGCGCGCAAGGCGGCCCTCGACAACGGCATCCTGACAGCTGGCAAGACCGGCACGACCCAGGCCTATCGCGATGCCTGGTTTGTCGGCTTCACCGGCAATTACACCTGCGCCGTCTGGTTCGGCAATGACGACTATACCTCGACCAACAACATGACGGGCGGCTCACTGCCGGCAATGACCTTCAAGCGCGCCATGGACTACGCCCATCAGGGTGTGACGTTGCGCCCCATCCCCGGCGTCGAAAACCCCCTGCTCTCGGAAAAGGATCTTGCCAAGACCGTCGCCGCCAAGCCGCAGGACGGACTGCCGCAGCTCATCCGGCCGCGCATGCTCTCGGTCCAATCGACTGATATCCTTAAGAAGCTCGGAGGGAAGCTGAAGGCCGCCGCGCCATTGACGCCGGCGAAGGTGGCAAGCTCGGAGTAGACGCTGCGTGGTCGCTGCGCTCGTTCGTGTCGGAGATCGGCGAGACCCGCCCCTCATCCGCGTCCAACGCGCGTGCCCCGCGATCTGGACAGATCGACGTCCATGTCATGGCGCGGCATTCCACCCTGCCAGAATCAGTGCTAACCCTGTCATCCCGGTTTCCAAGGTCATGACGTGTTTCGATTCCCCCTTTTCATCCTGATCACGCTGATCGTCGCCTTCGGCGGCGGCATCATGATTTCGCTTTATGCGCTGGATGCGACACAGGGTTTCGGGGCGATCAAGCTTGGCGCCTGGGAGGCCTTTCCGGCGTTGCAGACGGTCGATGCCGATCCTTACGCCAAATCGCACCGGGCACGCGCCGGCAAGTTGCTCTACGGCAGCGCCGAGGGGCTGACCTTCACGGCGAGCGTCGACGACGACGGTGCACGGCTGAACGCCGGCTGCCGCTACAGCCTCAGCGGGCAGACGCCGCCCGCCCGGCTCTGGACGCTCTTTACCGCCGACAATGGCGGCAATCCGGCGGCGGTGAAGACCGGGCTTCCGGCGGCGCTCAATTCCTGGACGGTGCTGCGCCAGCCCGACAGCAGCTTTTCGATCGAGATCTCCGCCGCCGCTCAGCCGGGCAACTGGCTGGCCTTGCCGCAGGCCGGTACTTTCCGGCTGGTGCTGACGCTGTTCGACACGCCAACCGCCGGCAGCTCCGGCGTGATCGATCTCGCCATGCCGAAGCTCACCAAGACCGGATGCGGCAATGCTTAGGATCTTCTTCGCCGTCCTGACCGGTCTTTTCGGCGCAGCGCTCCTGCATCTCGTCATCATCCTGTCCCTGCCGCATTTCACCGGCAGGGATGCGGCGACCCGCGTGGCGGCGGAAGGCGATCTCAACAATTTCTATCTGCTCGGCGAGCAGTACGACGAGGCTGGTCTCGCCAATGGCGACCCCTTCCTGCGGACCGCCGTCTGCTCCTTCGACGTCGAGGATGCGCCGGTGCATTTCACCGCCAAGGGCAACGTCCCCTTCTGGTCGATCGCGATCTACGACAGCGCCTCCAACGAGGTGTTCAGCATGAACGACCGGACCTCGGTGGGCGGCGCGCTCGACGTTCTGGCGGGCGGCCCGATCCAGTTGACGGACCTGCGCAAGAACCTGCCGCAGGAACTGGACCAAGCGATCCTGGTGGAAATGGCGAGGCCGGATGGTTATGCCGTGCTACGGACGCTGGCACCGCAGGCAAGCTTCGATGAAGCAGCACGCAACTTCCTGACGGAAGCGGGCTGTGAGCAATTCACCCCCGGCAATTAAGCGGAATGTCTGTTCTCAATTCGGCATCACGCTCCGGGGTTGAAGAGGCGCTTACTTCTTTCTGGCGCGCGGCGCGGGCGCCGGACCATGTCTAGGGCTCTCGGCGAGCCGCTCATAGCGGACCCCCGTGAACCAGAGAATCTTGGCTTCGCGCGGTTCCTTGTCCAGGCGACGCGGCGCCCGCGGCCGCCGATCCGCCAATGCGACTACTATTGCCATTCTCGTCTCCATGCACTGCCCGAGACGGATGAACTTGCGATGGATTTCACCCTGCCCGCCACTCTGCGAGCCGGCGCGTCCTGCGGTGCCGGCATGGCCGGACCGAGGGCATTCGCGCCTTTCCCACGGCACCTGATTGAAATACCGTGATGCGGAGTTTCGACGATCCAAATACTCAAATCGCGTCGTTCCTGTCCGAATTGAGACACATGACAGTTAACAGTTTACTAATATTCAGCGGATGCCAAACACAGTTTCCGTAACTTCCTCTTCAACGCTTGAGGAGTCGATTTGGTTTCATGCCCCGCTGAAAGACCGGAAGGCAGCGAGCAATATAAAATTACAAGAAATTCATATAGTTGACGACGATACAGCGATCTATCCAGAGCCGCTGTTGCAAATATGCGGCACAGAAATATTTGTTGTGGCAGATCAGCGCGGGCTTCGGTTTATCCTGGGTGCCCACTCGTTTTAGAGGCGCGCCGATTGCAATTCCCGCCGTCCGCGAAGCGGCTTTCTCGTTGCGGCATGGTGATAACTGCTGCAAGCGATGGCGCATCGCCGGACCCGATCAGGAGGAGGACCGGTTTGCTTGCCGCCGCAGCGCCCTTTCGGAGCCCATAGCCTTTCCATTGCCGGCTAACCATTATTCGCAGGTTCCTCGGGTATATTTCTGTATCATTTTAATAAAATCTTCAGCATCCATTAACCGTACAAGTGTAGGATTTGTTCATATCCGTGTGGTCCGAGAGGCGTCCCCGCCAGCGCTATCGGCCCCATGGTTTCCCTTGGTTCTGCGTTTTCAGGGTGTGCTTGTGCGTGACCGGTTTCGAGACCTAGAGGGCCCGTTGGCCGTCAGGAAAAAGGACGTGGTGTTGATGGCGACTGTGAGCAGTTTCGAGAGCCTGTCTCATCCGACACGATCCGAACTGCGCCAATTCGCCGAGCTTTTCACACCGCTGTTCCAAGCTTCCTCCGACGAAGCCAAGCGCCAGGCAGTCGCCGCCCTTTCCCAATGCGAGACCATGCCGGCAGCCGTGGCGCTGTTCATCGGCAATCAGCCGATCGAAATCGCCGCGCCTTTCCTTATCGCCTCGAAGGCCGTTGCCGACGACACGCTGATCACCATCGCCCGCATGCAGGGTGCGGCGCATGTCAAGGCGATCGTCAGCCGCGATTCGCTCTCACCGAAGGTCATCGACGCGCTGGTGGCGCTGCGCCAGACCCAGCCGCGCTCCGCCACCGCTTCGGCGCCGATCACGGAAGCGCTGGCCGTCCCGCTTTCGCCAGTCCAGGTGGAGAGCAACGAGGCCGAAGCGCTGGAGGAACAGCGGGTCGCCAATGAAGAGGCCTTGCGCGGTCGCATCCTCGATCTTGCCGGCCATCTCGGCCGCGACGATCAAGACAGGCTCGGCCTGCGCACCCTCACCGACATTCAGGAGGCGCTGCTGGTGCGCTTCGCCCGCTCGCACGAGGCGACGCATTTCGCCACCGCACTCGCCGATGCGCTTTCCGCCAGCCGCTGGCTTGCCGAACGCATCATGCTCGACCTCTCCGGCCAGCAGCTCGCCACGACGCTGACGAGCCTCGGCATGGGCTTTCTCGACGCTGTCTTCGTGCTGGAACGATTCTATCCGCATCTTGCCGAACAACAGCATAATGTGACGCGCGGCTGGATGGTGCTCGATGCGCTCGATCCGGAAGAATGCCACGAAAGGGTGGAGGCCTGGCGGCGCGCCGATCGCTACACCTACAAGGCCGAGACCACCGATTCGCGCACATCTCGGGAAACCGAAACCCACCGCTTCGCCCGCCAGGCGCCGGTGCAGCGCGACATACGCGCGCTGGGGCGGCGGTCGCGTTGAGTTGAAGAAGACCTGACTCTCAGCGATCCCCCGCCAGCGGGATTATGTCCCCCAATTCCTCCGCCTCCAGCTCGACGATCCAGAGATCGGGGTCGAAGCGGCGTTCGCGATCCAGCATCGCCCGCACCGCTTGCGGCTCGCTGCGCGCGAGGCGGACTTCGAACAGCCGGTCGCGGATCTCGTCTTCGCCGAAGGCGGTCTGCGGCGCCGGCGCATAGAGCGTTTCCAGACCATCGCGAAAGTGTTGGCGGATGAAGATCGCGCCCGCCTCCTCCGCGCCCTTCTTCTCCACAGCGGCGAAATCGCCGCTTGCGAAGACGCGGCGCAGAAGCGAGGAAACGAAGATATCGGCGCGTAATCTCATCGGGGCGGTATAGAGCCTTTCCGAGTTAGATTGAAGCATTCTGTTGGCTCAAACGGAGAGGATGGTCGACCGGCCGGCGTGCGTCGTAGCCCAACTCTGCGGCGAAGCCGGCCGGTCGATCAGCCGGCCCGTTTCAGCCAACATCCCGCAGATTTGCCTGGCAAAACTGCAAGACTTTGGAATCGCCGGACCCACTTGTCGCTTCGCCACTGCGAAGCGGTGCGGCCGGTGGGCCGGGCATGTTTCCGCCAGGATCAAAGGCGATCGGCTCGGACGTACCTGGGGTATGCCCGTCGCCAATCGCCTTTGCCCTGACGAAAACCTGCTCCGGCAGAATGCTTCAATCTAACCCGGAAAACCTCCAAGACCGGCGCGCCGGGGCCGGCAATCCGCAACCGAGCTTTGGCGGATGCGTCAGACCTTGACCGCCAACCGCAAGCCGCCCCAATGGCGGCCCCTGACGGTGATCGGCGCGGAGATATCCTTCATCATCACGAAATTGCCGCCGCCCATGTCGCGCCGGTAGGTCTGGACGAGGAAAGGTGCGGTGCTGCGGCCGGCGGCAAGGCCGACGCGATCGGCGAAGATGCGGCGGTTGCGGCAGTTGGCGGTGTTCCAGACGATGTCGCCCGGCCGCTGCGGCTGCGAGAACTTCCGGTTATGAGTCGGCAGATAACCGTTTTCGTCGACCGCCGCGCAGAAGGCGACGCGCTCGTCCAGGGCGACGACGGGCTCCTGGATCGGCGGCAGCAGACGGTCGGTGAGTTCGGTGAAGGCAGCCATCATCTGAACCGGATCGGTGCCAGCCATCGGCCGGTAGCGCCGGTCGAAGAGGGCGTCGAAACCGATCTGACCGTCGGCGACGGCGCGTTCGAAAACGCCTGATATCTGCCTTGCCACGGATTGTGCTTCCTCGATCCAACGGCTGTCGGCGGTCTTGACGCCGGCGCTCGCCGTCAGCTGAATCAGCGTTTCCGAGAGGCCGACGACGCTGTCGACGCGCTTTGCCGCCTGCTGCAGCCTGACATTCGAACCGGCGATCTCGCCGGACATTTCGCCGAGCTTCTGGACGAAACCGGCGCATTGTTGGTCGACCGCCTCGGTGGTGTTGGCCATGACGGTCGAACTGTCGAGAATGCGGGTGATGACATGTTCCATGCTTTCGAAGGCGCCGCGCATCGCCTCCGACTTGTCGCGCACGCCGGCGGCACTGTCGCGGGCATCGCCGCCGACCGCCGACAGCCGGTCGATCTTCACCCGAAGCCCATCCAGCGTGTCCTGAATGGAGCCCGTCGCCTTCGAAGTCTGCAGCGAAAGAGCGCGCACTTCGGCGGCGACGACGGCAAAACCCTTGCCCGCATCGCCGGCGCGCGCCGCCTCGATCGCGGCGTTCAGCGCCAGGAGGTTGGTCTGGCGGGCTATGGTGCTGATCTCCTCGGCAATCTTGTCGACATCGGCAAGCGATTTCGAGAAGCTGGCGATTTCAGCACCGATGACGTTGGAGGACTGAACCATATGGCCGATCTCGGCAACGGAACCGGACATGCGGTCGGCCGACTCCTTCAGCATCTGGCGGGCTTCGGCCGCCGTGCGATCGGTCTCGCGCAGCGACAGGGCTACCGAGCGATTGGTCTCGGCAATCGAAAGTGCGGTGCTGGTGACATGATCGAAGGCGGAGGCGTGGCGCGCCGACATCGCCGCCATGTCCTGGATGGCGCCGGCAATATCGACGAGATCGATGCCAAGGGTGGAGGCTTCTTCGGCAAGGCGCTGCAGGATGTGGCGCAATCCCTCGCGATCAGGGCTTTCCGCTTCGACCGTCGGTTCTCCGGTCAGATCGTCTATCGCCTTCAGCGCATGCATGACCGACATTCCCCCGCCGCAATTGGCAAAGCTTCGGACAACATGGTTAACAAGTTGCAAACGAAGCTGGGGTCTTAGACTTAGGTTGTACTATGGCGCGAACGCCTTAGATCGCACCGATTTCCTTCAACTTCTTCAGCACCGCCTCGTTCGGCTCGCCGTTTTCGGGGAGGTTGTAGTGCTTCTGGAAGTGGCGGATGGCGGCGCGAGTCTGCTCGCCGGCCACACCGTCGACGCCAACGTTGGCATAGGCCATATTGGAAAGGCCCTTCTGGATCTTCAGCACCAGATCGACGGTGGCAAGCTCGCTCGATGGAAGCTGCTTTGCGGCTGACGGAGCCGTCTTGACGGTCTTTTCGGCGCTGCGGATCGCAGCAGCGACCGGGTCCTCCGCCGCCGCCTTCGAGGTGACATCCTCACGCGGTTTTTCCACGGGCACGGTCGAGGGGCCGGCAGCGTCGGTCTTCAGCGCGGCCAGCACCTCCGGCGTCGCTTCCCCGGTCTGGGCCATGCCGACGGTCTCCTGGAAGAACAGGATGGCGGCACTGGTGCGGGGGCCGATGATGCCGTCAGCGATGCCGTTATAGAGGCCGCGGCGCACCAGCTGCTGCTGGATGTCCATGACCAGCTCGCTCGGCTGCTGAGCGGGTGCGGCCGGCACCGGCGTCCCGCTGGTGGTGGCGGCATCCTCCGGCCGTTCGATCCGGAAGGTGGTGACGTCAGCCGGTTGTTCGTCGGCCGGACGGCGCGCGCCGAGCACGTTTGGGGACTGCGGGTCGCGGGTGCGGAAAATCGGGTGCGGATGCAGGCCAGGCTGATACCAGAGGGCATTGGCCGCAACGAAGGAGAAGATGACGAAGAAGGCGATCATGCCGCCGGCGACCGACGGATTGCGGCCAATGACGCCGCCGAGCGCGGACGCCCCCTGCAGCCCGAGACCACCCAGCGCGGATGCGCCCTGCAGGCCGAGGCCGCCGAGAGCGGCCGCACCGGACACGACAAGGCCCGGCTGCTGCCGTCGCTTCTTTCCCTTAGGCGATTTTCGCTTGCGCGCGGCCATCGAAAAGCCCCTCTTCCAGTTCTGCTCCGGTACCGACCGCGTCCTTCAGCCGCGGCGGAAATTCGACGGTCGCGCCATGACCGGCGTGTTCGGCGCGCCGGGCGCCCGAGCCATCCACCGCAATCTCGACGGTGATGATCGTACCTTCGCCCGGCTGGCTGGCAATGGCAAAATTCCCGCCATGCAGCGCCACCAGCCCCTTGACCAGCGAGAGGCCGAGACCGCTGCCCTCGAAGCGGCGGGTGTAATCGTTCTGGATCTGGACAAAAGGCTGGCCGAGCATCGCCAGCTTATCGGCGGCAATGCCGATGCCGGTATCGCTGACCGTCAGCTTCAGGATGCCGTCACGCGCCGCCGCATCGACCGAGACGACGCCGCCGGCTTCGGTGAATTTCACGGCGTTGCCGACGAGATTGATGAGGATCTGCTGGATGGCGCGCTGATCGGCGACGATCTCGCCAAGCCCACGCTGAATCCGGCTCGTCAGCGTGACGCCCTTGGTCTTGGCCTGCAATGCCAGCATCGATTCGCAGGATCTGACGGAGCTTGAAATATCGAAGGCATCCAGAATCAGTTCGTAGCGGCCGGCTTCAATCTTGCTCATGTCGAGCATGGTATTGACGACCGAGAGCAGATGCGCGCCGGACTCGCGGACGAGACCGACATATTCGCGCTGGCGGTCATTTTCGAACTTGCCGAAATATTCGCCGATCAGAATATCGGAGAAGCCGAGAATGGCGTTCAGCGGCGTGCGCAGCTCGTGGCTGACCGCGGCGAGGAAGCGCGACTTGGCGTCGTTTGCCGATTCGGCGTCGGCCGCACGGTTCTGGGCTTCGGCCCGCAGCTGCTGCTCGACGGAGACATCGCGCAATTGGGCGATGACGGCGGCAAGCTCGCCATCGGCATCACGGCGAGCCGTCATGTCCATTCTCAGATAGGCGAACTGGCGCTGATCGCGCGAGATCGAAGGCCGGTCGAGGCGCAGATCGACGCTTGCGGCATCTTCGCCGCGCCTGAGCTCATCGAGCGCCTGCAGGAACAGGATGCGGTCGGAGACATGCACCTGCTCCAGGAAGCCCCTGCCCTTCGGATCGCGCATCCAGGCAAGGAAATCGCGCCGGTCGCGGCCGCCTATGGTGGCGACGCTGCCGTGT
Source organism: Rhizobium sp. NLR8a (assembly GCF_019685235.1). Lineage (NCBI taxonomy): Bacteria > Pseudomonadati > Pseudomonadota > Alphaproteobacteria > Hyphomicrobiales > Rhizobiaceae > Rhizobium > Rhizobium sp. NLR8a. The sequence continues at coordinate 312,258 of NZ_JABDWI010000009.1, read as the reverse complement.
GGATCCAGGAAAAAGACGAGGCCGGGGGTGACGTCGAGGAAGAAGTCCTCGGCCGACTGTGTGGCAATGCCGGCCGACGAGCCCTGGCGGGCAAGTGCAATGCTGCCGACGGCGGAAAAGAGAAAGGCGGCGCAGACCATGGCGACGCCGGCCGGCAGTGCGACGGCGGGGCTGGTGACCGCCGAAAGCCCGACCGGCGCGGCGACGAGAGCGGCCGAGGAGAGCAGCACGAGGCGCCGCAGAATCGCAAGCTCGCGCTGGCGCACGGCTTCGCCGCCACCCGTCCGGGAAAGCCAGCTTGTCGCCGCCCGGTCTACGAGGGCCGTCGCCCAGCCGCCAATGTCACTCAATACTCGCACGCAATACCCGCCCAAAGAGGCTGTCTGTCGATCCGGACAATAGGCCCCCGCGACTTAAGGAAAGGATAAGGCAAAGGCGCTGTTCACAGCCAGAAAGAGCAGAAATTCCCGTTTTGAAGCATCTGAGAGCTCCTTCGCTTCTTGTGGTTAATGGCCGGTAAGCGGCGGATTTCCTTCATATTTCAGCACTGCGTTAACTCCTGTGGCAAGGCGAGCCGGCAAAAGCCCTGCAATTGCAGGCAGGTGCTGCCCTGATGCTTAACAACAATCGCTCGCATTTGACTTAAATGCCGCTCAAATGCGCTTCGCTAAAATTTGAGTTAAATTTGCCGCAAATGCGCGCGAGTTTTGAAAAGCGGCATTCGCAACTTGCCGATAGGGTGAGAGCACACCGGACAACCGGCCTGATTCGGCGATAAGAACCGGACGGGAAAACAGGATGGGCAACGACAATGTGGTTTCTGATCAAAGGATCCTTCTGGTTTGGCCTAGTGCTCGTGCTTCTTTCCGTCTTCAGCACGGAGGGATCCGACAAGCTTGCCGGCGGCCCACAATTGCAGCTCTCAGACGCGTTTACGGCGGCGAGCGGCGCCTATGACTATCTCACCGGCATGTGCTCGGAAAAGCCGGATGTCTGCGCCAAAGGCGCCGAGACCCTGACGGCGCTCGGCTACCGGGCCCGTGAGGGCGCCCGTGTCGCTTACGAACTTCTCGACAGCCAATTCACCGACGAACCGACGACGCCCGCAAGGCTTGCCGAGCCGGCAAACCGGACATCGCCCGCCATGCCCTCGCTTGCCTCCCCTTCCGTCCAGGAGAAGGTGCGCGAGGCAAAGGCTGCGCTCAACCAGCCGATGCCTTACCGGCCGCCGGTCGACGATGAAGCCGAGACCGTGGTAACCGGCGCGATCCCGCTGCCGACGCCGAAGCCGGCGATCTGACGAAATTGCGCGGGCAACCGGCCCGCCGCACATAAGCAACGTTCGGACGCGGGACTGCGTCACACTGGAATTCTAAAGCGCGGTGCGATCTTTGAGATTCGCCTGCCGCGCTTTAGGCCCTTGGTTTTCCGCATGTCGTTCACGCAAAACCGCTGCACACTTTTGCGCGACATGCTTTAGAGCTTGCATCGGTGGTCCGCATGACGCGGAAATGCCCCATGCCTGACGTGCCTGCCCTGTTTAATTCAGCAGATTGCTGCGCCGTGAGGATGCCCATCCCTCACGGCGTTTCTTTTGAGAGCATGTCGCACAAGAATGTGCGGTGGATTTCGATAACGACATGCGTAAAAACAAAAGCTGAAGCGCCGCATCAAAAAGACGGCGCGCTTTAGCGGTTCAAATCTGTCGGTCTATCACCTATATGCAGTCCTAGAGCATGTCCGGACGCAAAATTGCCGTGTCGTTTTGCCAGCATGCAAAAAGGTGAAAGGCTTTTTATGGCATCCCTCGACCAGATCATCGATGACTTCGCCTTCCTGGACGATTGGGAAGACCGCTACCGCTATGTCATCGAACTCGGCAAGGCGCTGCCCGAGCTCGCCGAGGAAAAACGCACCTCGGAGAACAAGGTGATGGGCTGCGCCAGCCAGGTGTGGCTGGTGACGCATACGTCGGGCGATCCGGAAAACCCAATCATGAGTTTCGAGGGCGATTCCGACGCGCATATCGTGCGCGGCCTCGTCGCCATCGTGCTTGCCACCTATTCCGGTAAGCGGGCTTCCGAAATCGCTGCGCTTGATGCCTTCGAGATCTTCTCGAAGATCGGTCTGGTGGAGAACCTGTCGTCGCAGCGCTCGAACGGGCTGCGCTCGATGGTGAAGCGAATCCGGGAAGAGGCGATAGTCCGCGCCGCGGCGTGAACGTCATTGATTCGGTCGGCGAGCGCGGCGGATTGGGCATTTGCGGAAACGGCCAACCGACTATATTAACACTTTCTTATAGTATAGGAATACATTCTACGTCGCGCTCCAAAGCGTAAGATAGGTTCCCTGATAATATCCCGTCTGCCCCGTGCATGACTTGCGATAGCGGCGGAATAGTCGGGGAGATTATTATCCTCATCCGGAACAGGATGAACTCTGGGGTCGTCCGAACTAAAGTCTGAATCTTGCTTTCATTTAACGGGCCGGACCAGGATAGCGCCCGGAAACGGCTTCCGGTTTTCGGTTTCAGGTTTGCGGTACAGACAGAAAAGCCGGGCACAAGACCCGGCTTTTGTCATTGACAGCGGAAAAGCTCAGCCGCGGCCGCGCTTGCGGCGCTGACCCAAGCCCATCTCCTTCGCCAGGCGCGAACGCGCTTCGGCATAAGCGGGCGCTACCATCGGGTAGTCGGTCGGCAGGTCCCATTTCTCACGGTATTCTTCCGGCGAGAGACTGTGATGCGTCATGAGGTGACGCTTGAGGGACTTGAAGTTGCCGCCGCATTCCAGGCACGTAATCTGCTCGTCCTGTACGGACTTGCGGACAGAGACTGCTGGCTTCTGCTTTTCGACGACAGCCGCAGCGGGCTGCGGTACGGATGTGTTGCTAAGTGCCGAATGCACGTCGGAAATCAGATTTGCCAGGTCGCTGACCGGGACAACATGGTTGCTGACATAAGCCGCGACGATGTCGGCCGTCAGTTCCACAAGCAGCTCCGGCCCATTGCCGGTCGCCATATCCGTCATATTTTTTCTCCTGTTAGCATGCTCAAACGATCTTTGACTGTCACGCCAAAGACCCGCCTCGTAGAAGCGAACAGCAAAAGCACAGGAAGCAATCTTCTGTTTCGAAAAACGTGAAATCCACCCCTAGATTCCGAAGTCCGAGACCTGTTCTTATACTGCCTGACCGAAAACCACTACCGTCTTGCTCCAGGCGATGGCCCCAGTTAGACATTGAAAAATCAAAACTGAGGGACTTGGAAGCAGTAGGATTGTAATTCACAATCAGAATTCTACTTGCATTTTCAAATACCATCGTTTGGCCGAAAGGCCAATTATTATTTGTGGTTTTTCTTGAGAAAAAATGGCTGATGAAGAATTATAGGACTTTAGGCCAAGCTTTACTCACAGCTTCCTGTGCATAAGTTCGGCGTAAAACAGGTTAAGACGCCAATTGCCGGGCTCAGAGAGTTGCCGTGATCAGGCCAGCGAGCGGGAGAGACGCGTCAGCAGCCGGACGACCGAGCCGTGCAGGACGAAGAGCAGAAGCGTCAGCGGCCAGAGCAGGCAGGCGACAAGTCCGGCGAGACGATGAAACGTCAAACCGGCGTGATTGGCCCAGCCCTCCAGCAGCGTGACCGCCATGGCGGTCACGGCCACGAGGCCGTAGAGCAGGACGATTGCGGCTTCAAACACCAATGGCTCCTCAATGCACGTAACATTAACCCTAACAGAAAACCCTTAATAGATGTAAAAGCGGACGTCTTTCCTGATAGCTGCATGCCGCGATTCCCGCGGCCCGGCGCCGGAGGCTTGATGAAACAAAGACGGCGCACCACATTTCTGGCGAAACGGAACCGCCCTTCGGCGAAAGGAGCACGTCATGTCCGAAACTGCAACCACCGCCAAGATCCATAAATCAGACGCCGAATGGAAAGAGCAGCTCACGCCCGAGCAATACCGCATCACCCGCCAGCACGGCACCGAACGCGCCTTCACGGGCCCTTACTGGGATTCCTTCGAGACGGGGCTTTACCGCTGCGTCGGCTGCAACGCCCCGCTTTTCCGCTCCGACACGAAATTCGACGCCGGCTGCGGCTGGCCGAGCTATTTCGAAGCGGTCTCTCCCGATGCGGTGACCGAGCATCGCGACACCAGCTACGGCATGGTGCGCACCGAAATCCGCTGCGGCACCTGCGACGCCCATCTCGGCCATGTCTTCCCCGACGGCCCGCAGCCAACCGGTCTGCGTTACTGCATCAATGGCCATGCCATGGTGTTCGAGCCCGAATAGCGCTGAACCAATGATCGTCGATCCGCCGCCCTTGCACGGAGAGCCGCGCACCCATCGATGGCGATCACCGCGTCGCGGTCGTCAACCAGTCTGATCGGCCGCCAAGCCTCTCCTCCAGGGGCGGCGGGCGGAGTGGTAAGGCGAACGGGCCCGGACGCCCGAGCCCGTTCGCATTCAGTCATGCGGTCGACAACGGATGGTTATGACTGAACCAGATGCTGCCCGCTGCGAGGGCAGCGACGACCAGGCCGACAATCACATGCGCCCACATGGCCGCTGCCACGGCTGAAAAGCCGAGGAGCCAAGGAGCGATCACAGCCCATAGCCCGAGGACCAGGTTGCACCATTCCTCGGCCTCATAGAAAGCATAGAGAGCGGCAACGGCGATCAGGGTGATGGCCGCGCCAACGATCCATGCATTCCAGGCGGCATAGGTCTCAGCGGAGAAACCGAACAGCCAGGGCGAGATGAAGAGGCCAAGACCGGCAACGATATTGACGATATCGAAAGCCGTCCGGTTGTTGGAAGACAGAGACTTCAGCATCGATCATTTCTCCTTCTTAGTTGGTTGCATCATCAATGGCCGCCTCCTGCGGGCAGAAGACGGTTGCGGCGACGGCGCTTGAATCGCCGTCGCCGCAAAACTCGGTCACGGTGTAGTGGGAAGCCAGAAATGAGATGCGGGCGACGCTGTTCTCTTGGAACTGCGGAACTGTGAAAGGAAGACGGCTGCGCCGATCGTCGTTCGAGGCGCGGAAGCGGGAGATCGGTGCTGTGTTTTCGCGGTGTGTACGTCCGATAATCTTCATCGTTTATCCTTCCCAACTGGTGAAGGATGAGCGGCGGCCGGCCAGGTGTCGGCCGCCGCGCTCGTCAGCTTCTGATGGCGATGCGCTTGACCTGTGACTGCGCCTTTTCGGTCTTGGGCAAAGTGACGGTGAGGATGCCGTTCTTGAAGGTGGCGTCGACCTGGTCCTCCTTGACCTCGGTGCCGAGCGGGATGCGTCGCTCGAAGCGGCCATAGTAGCGCTCCGAGAACTGCTTCTCCTTGTCTTCCGTTTCCGAACGCTTCTCACCCTTCAGGGTCAGTACGCCGTCATTGAGTAAGACCTCGATGTCCTTTTCCTCAAGGCCGGGTATTTCGGCCGTCACCTTGATGTCCTTGTCGGTGTCTGAGATCTCCACGCTCGGCCAGCCGGCACCAAAGCCGCTGGCGCCGCGAAGTGACGGCAAGCTGGAACCGAAACCGCGGAAAACGTCGTCGAACAGCCGGTTGACCTCGCGGTGGAGCGACAGGAAAGGATCGCGGTCGTCGTCGCGAAGGAGACTCGGCATCTGATTGCCGTTGTTGCGGCCCCAGGGAATCAAATCACGAACACTCATGGCTCTACTCCTTTCTGATGGTTCATGGGCGCCAGACGGCGTCTGGCGCCACGCTCAGGCCGCCTGTGTCTCGCCCTCGATCTGCTTCGTCTCGGCCTTCGGCATTACGTGACCAGTTCCGATCTCGATTTGGCGCGGCTTCATCTCTTCAGGAATTTCGTGCTTGAGATCGATGGTCAGCAGACCGTTGGCAAGACCGGCGTCGACAACCTTCACATGATCGGCCAGTTCGAACCGGCGCTGGAACGAGCGTCCGGCAATTCCGCGATGCAGGTATTGAACATCTTCGCTCTCTGCCCTCTGCCCCGATACCATGAGCATGTTCTGCTCTTGCGTGATTGCCAGCTCGTCCTGCGAAAAGCCCGCCACTGCCATGGCAATGCGGTAGTCGTTCTCACCAGCCTTGACGATATCGTAAGGCGGCCAGTTGTCGATTGTCTCGGCGCGGCCTGCAGCCTCAAGCGCGTTCAACATTCGCTCGAAGCCGATGCTCGACCGGAACAGGGGAGAGAAATCGAGGTTTGTCCTCATAGCCATATCCTCCTTGCAAGCAACATGGACACAAGGAGACGCCAAGAGCGACCGGCGTCTCCTGGACTTTCTGCCGATCCCTATTGGGCGATCGACAATACTGATATAATTCAGTGTCTTACAGTTTCAAGGGGATCGAATTTCTTAACGAGAAAAATTGATCTTTTCGAAGACGCCACCATATGTTTTGGAGCTTGAGCGAGGAGCAATGGTTATGACAATGACTTCACACGACGTCGTCGCCGTCCTTGGACCTGCAGACAAAACGCTTGTGGCCGAGATCATCGCGACAGGTGCAACCCAAACCGAGCTTGTCGAGGCGTTTGCATGGGCCAACAATGACGAGGCCCTGGTGGGTGAAGGGCGGCATCTACCGACCGGCAGGGTTGCTGCGCTTGTTGACCTGCTGAGGTCGGACGAAGAGGAACCGGATTAGAAAAGGCGGTCGACCCGTCTTTCCTGCACGGTCCTTCATCAGGCCGTGGTGAGCACGCTGACATTGCCCTGTCGATTGATGACATCGACCACGACCTGGTGTCTCGACCGGCGGATGGCCACGTCAGCCGAGCAATTGCCGATCAGCAGGCGCTGTAAGATCACCTCATCGAGGAAAGAAGGAAGCCGCGGCACGCTGAAGCTGATCTGCAAACTATTCGGATCGAAGTCGAGACCGAGGCAGGATTGCAGCAGCGACAAAGGGGCTGCTGCTGCCCATGCTTGCGGCGAGCAGGCAACCGGATAAGAGGTCGGTCCGCGTGCGCGCTGACGCGGCAGGCCGCAGAGCAGTTCGGGAAGCCGCCGCAGGTCGATATAGGTCGCAGCGGCAAACAGCCCCTCGAAGATTCGCGCGGCTTCGGCGCGATAGCCATAGCGGGCAAGACCACTGGCGATCATGGCATTGTCATGTGGCCAGATCGAGCCATTGTGGTAGCTCATAGGATTGTAACGTGCTTCAGTCGAGGGAATCGTCCGGATGCCCCAGCCACAGAAGGACGACGCATTCATAAGGGTGCGGGTCACCTGTGCGACCCGTTCGGGATAAGCAATACCGGTGAACAGAGCGTGGCCGGCATTGGAGGATCGGACCCGGCAAGGCCGTTTATCCCCGTCGAGAGCCAACACATAGGTGCCGAGTTCCTCATCGAAGAAGCTCATGTCGAAGGCGCGGCGCAGTCCCTCCGCGCGCGCGAGAAAGCTCGCCGCGCGTTCCGGCTTGCCCCTCCACCGGAAGATTTCGGCAGCACTTTGCCAAGCGCCGTAGACATAGGCCTGGACTTCGGCGATCGCGATCGGGCCTCGGGCCAATGTGCCATCGGCATGGAAGACCGAGTCGTTGCTATCCTTCCACGCCTGATTGATCAGTCCTTCTTCCGTCAGCCGCCCGTATTCGACGAAGCCGTCTCCATCGCGATCCCCATGTTCGTCGATCCAGGTCAGTGCCGCTTCGACATGCGGCAGGATACGGTCGATGGTCGCAAGATCACCGGTTCGTTTGAGATAGTCGCCGGCCAGCATCACGAAGAGCGGCGTCGAGTCGATGCTGCCGTAGTAACGCCGGAATGGAACCTCGCCGAGTTCGGCCATTTCGCCGCAACGCACTTCGTGCAGGATCTTGCCCGGCTCGGCGTCTGAAGCAGGATCGACGTCCGTCGCCTGATTGGCTGCAAGATGACCGAGAACCCCGCGGGCGATCTCCGGATCGAGCCAAAGCGTCTGAAGCGCCGTGATCAGGGCGTCGCGGCCGAAAACAGTGCTGAACCAGGGAATACCAGCATAGGGATAGGGGCCTTCCGGCTTGTCGGTGATCAGCATGTAAAGATCGGAGGCGCTGCGTCGCGCGACTTCGTTGAAGATCTCGTTGGAGGTTGTGACCGACGCCGCGCGCGAGGAGGAGGCACGCAACGCGCGGCGGGCATCCCGCAAGGTAAGGAAGAAGGAAAGACGGCTCAGTCGATCGGCGGACGTATGGTCGCAGGCGATCTGGATGAAGAGCGATTTGGTCTCGTGCGGCTCCAGATGGAGGTCATAAGTGACGAGATCGCTACGAACCTCGGCCGGTTCCGGCATGAAGGAAAGGCGCGTCGACCGCTTGCGACCGTCCAGGCCGATATAGGAAAGCAGGATCCAATCCTGTTCTACGACGGCGGGAAGATGGCGCCCTCGCCTTGCCCTTGCGGTGCCGCGGACTTCAAAAAGATCGGCGAAATCGGCCCCGAACGAGATCTGAATGCGAACTTGTTGCCGCCGCTCGTCATAATTCCTCACAGCCAGCCGTTCATAACAACTGGCATTCCAGAGAAAGCGCGATCTGCGCAGATGAATCACGTCATGGCCCAGAACCAGCCTTCCTTTCTCATCGAACTGATCAGGATTGGTGAGATCGCAGGTCAGCGTCGCATTGTCGTCCCGCAGCGTCGACGACAGCAGCATCGGCCGCTGTTCGTTGATCGTCAGGTAAAGATGCGAGAGATGACGAGTGTCCCGGTGAAAAAGGCCTTCCGGGCTGCCGGGACCGGAAAGAGCATCGCCATTATGGTCGAAGACGGCGAAAGTATCGCCGTGCTTCAATGTACGCGGCCGGCGCTCCTGCAGCGATGCGGCGGCCGGAATGAAGAACTGAGCGACGGGCGCCACCACGCCTGACGATGCTGTGGCGGGGTTGCTGTCCGCAGATACGTTCGACATGGTCTCCTCCTCCTTGCCTCAGGCGACAGCCTGCAGGTCGAGCGCTTGACCATTCGACCGGCGGAGGGGCGCGGCTTTGATGCGAACGCCCGGCAGGTTGCGATAGATGTCGAGATAGTCGCACGCCATTCGCTGTGCGGTGAAGCGCTTTTCAAACGCGGCCCGCACCTTGCGCCGATCGAGGCGCAGCGCCCATTCGACATTTTCGGCCGCCTCGGTGACGCTGTCGACCAGGATGCCGGAGATGCCATTGTCAATGACCTCGGGAACCGAGCCACAGCCGAAAGCGATGACCGGCGTGCCGCAGGCCATGGCCTCGATCATCACCAGCCCGAAGGGCTCCGGCCAGTCGATCGGGAAGAGCAGAGCGCCTGCATTTCCGAGGAAGTCAGCTTTCTCACGTTCGTCGATCTCGCCGATAAATTCTACATGCGGATGGCTCTTAACGATCGGCTCGATGACGGTTTCCCAATAGACCTTGTCGGCATTATCGATCTTGGCGGCGATCTTCAGAGGCATGCCGACTTTTGCCGCGATCTGAATGGCTCGGTCGGGGCGCTTTTCCGGAGAGATCCGACCAAGGAAGGCCAGGTAGTTACCCCTAGGGTTCTCCGTGAATGGAAGAAGATCGGCCGGGAGACCATGATAGACCGTCCCGCGCCAGTCGACTGGTGGCATCGGGTGACGCTGATCATTGGAGATCGACACCAATGGAATATCGGGGAAAGCGGCGTAGAACGGCTTGAGATCCGGCAAGTCGAGCCGCCCGTGCAGCGTGGTCACGGTGCGATCGGCGAAATCGCGGATCAGCGGGAAATGCAGCAGGTCGATGTGGAAATGCAGCACGTCGAACTCATGCGCCCGCCTCCGGATCTCCTCGAGCATCACGACCTGATGCGGTAGATGGTCCCTGACCGCAGGGTTGAGCCGCAAGGCGACGTCCGCACACGACACGAGTGTCGCCCGTGTGACGGAATCGCCGCTGGCAAAGAGCGTGACCTCATGTCCCTTTGCCACGAGTTCTTCAGTAAGGTAGGAAACGATCCGCTCCGTCCCGCCGTACAGCTTTGGGGGAACGCTCTCGGCGAGCGGTGCAATCTGAGCGATCTTCATCGGCAAAACTCCTCAGTTGAGCAAAGAGCCGTCGGCAAAAATCATGCCTGCGTCTTCGAGAGGCACACGGCAGGCCAGACGGAGAGTCAGGTTTCGAACAGCGGTCGGCGCCGTCCTCCTTTCCAATAGCTGCACAAGCAAAGGCCGGGAAATCGGGGGGTGGGTGGTTTTCGACGACGGGTCCTGTGGGAACTCAGGGAAGCGGACGTATCCTGCCTCGCGGATGGGCGATCGCCATTATCCAAAGCCTTCAGCGCTTCAAGGATCTCGTCATAGGATACAGCTCTTTCGGCCCCAGGGTAAAGGCGGAGGGCTGGTACGGATTCGACTGCGAAGATATCGGATGCCCATGAAGCGAGAATTGCCCGCTTCTCGTCGTTGTCGATCTCGGCGGCGGCAAGCACGTCACGCGGGTGACCGAAATGCTTCGCCGGATGAAGCAGATGCGCCGCACTGATAGCTGCCACGGCATTCTGCTGTATGGAATTGCTGATGTTTTCCTTTCTCATAGCTTGGCTCCATTGATGTCGACCGATGGAACTTGTTTCATTCGGTAGTGCGTAGCACGGCCCGCCCCGAGGGCAGAGCGGGCCGAGCGATCGCTTAGAAGTCCATGCCGGCGCCGGCGGGCATGGCCGGAGCAGCTTCCTTCTTCGGCTTTTCGGCGATCATCGCTTCCGTCGTCACCAGCAGGCCGGCAACCGAAGCTGCATCCTGAAGTGCGGTGCGAACGACCTTGGCCGGATCGATGACGCCCTGCGCGTAGAGATCGCCATATTCACCGGTCTGGGCGTTCCAGCCATAGGAAAATTCGCTCTTTTCACGCAGCTTGCCGACGATGATGGAGCCTTCGGCGCCGGCGTTTTCGGCGATCTGGCGAACCGGGGCTTCGATCGCCCGGCGCACGATTTCAACGCCGACCCGCTGGTCGTCATTGGCAGTCTTCAAATTGTCGAGCGCCTTGACCGCGCGCAGCAGCGCCACACCTCCACCGGGCAGGGTGCCTTCCTCGACCGCCGCGCGTGTTGCATGCAGCGCGTCGTCGACGCGATCCTTCTTCTCCTTCACTTCGACTTCCGTCGAGCCGCCGACGCGGATGACGGCAACACCGCCGGCGAGCTTGGCAAGACGTTCCTGCAGCTTCTCGCGATCATAGTCGGAGGTGGTTTCTTCGATCTGCGCGCGGATCTGAGCGGTGCGACCGTCGAGTTCCGCTTTCGAACCAGCACCGTCGATGATGGTGGTATTTTCCTTTTCGATGGCCACCTTCTTTGCCCGGCCGAGCATATTGAGCGTCACATTCTCAAGCTTGATGCCGAGATCTTCGGAGATGACGGTGCCGCCGGTCAGGATGGCGATGTCTTCAAGCATGGCCTTGCGGCGGTCGCCGAAGCCAGGCGCCTTGACGGCAGCGATCTTCAGGCCGCCGCGCAGCTTGTTGACGACCAAGGTCGCAAGGGCTTCTCCTTCGACGTCTTCAGCAATGATGAGGAGCGGCTTGCCGGACTGAACCACGGCTTCGAGAACCGGCAGCATCGACTGCAGGTTCGACAGCTTCTTCTCATGAATGAGGATATAGGGATCCTCCAGTTCGACCCGCATCTTGTCCTGATTGGTGACGAAATAGGGGCTCAGATAACCGCGGTCGAATTGCATGCCTTCGACGACCTCGAGTTCGGTTTCGGCAGTCTTGGCCTCTTCAACGGTGATGACGCCTTCGTTGCCAACCTTCTCCATTGCTTCGGCAAGGTAGCGGCCGATCTCGGAATCACCATTGGCGGAGATCGTGCCGACCTGGGCAATTTCGGAATTGTTGGAGATCTTGCGGGCGTTAGTTTTCAGTTCCGCGACGACAGCGTCGACGGCGAGATCGATGCCGCGTTTCAGGTCCATCGGGTTCATGCCGGAGGCGACCGCCTTGGCGCCCTCCTTGACAATCGCCTGGGCGAGCACCGTCGCAGTCGTGGTGCCGTCGCCGGCGAGGTCGTTGGTCTTCGATGCGACTTCGCGCAGCATCTGCGCGCCCATGTTTTCGAACTTGTCTTCGAGCTCGATTTCCTTGGCAACCGAAACGCCGTCCTTGGTGATGCGCGGCGCGCCGAAGGACTTGTCGATCACGACGTTGCGGCCTTTCGGGCCCAGCGTCACCTTCACGGCATTGGCCAGCACATCGACCCCACGCAGCATGCGTTCACGGGCATCGCTATGAAATTTCACTTCTTTCGCAGCCATTCTTTCACTCCTTCAATAGGCAGCTTTTTGACTCATGCGCGGACATGCCTCAGGCGGCGATCTTTTCGGCCGCCTGGGCTTCAATAATGCCCATGACATCGCTTTCCTTCATGATCAGCAGGTCCTCGCCGTTGATCTTGATCTCAGTGCCGGACCACTTGCCGAACAGAACGCGATCGCCGACCTTGACGTCGAGCGCCTGGATCTGGCCGGCCTCGTTGCGTGCACCGGGCCCGACGGCGATGACCTCGCCTTCCTGCGGCTTTTCCTTGGCAGTGTCGGGAATGATGATGCCGCCCTTGGTCTTTTCCTCGGAATCGACGCGGCGGACGAGAATGCGATCATGAAGCGGTCGGAACGACATGTTTTCCTCCAATGGACAAACAATAGTGATGTTATTCCCCTGGCCGGACCGGATGACCAGTCCGGGCGGGTGCAAAACCTCGATCGAGCGTTCTGCGCGCAATGATCTGGTTTTGCGGTTTTTCCATTTCAAGAGGGCGCCATAAAAAAATTAGCACTCGTGCGAAGTGGCTGCTAACATCCTGTAAAGGAACAATAAACACGGTGGACGCGTTTCAGAAATCCGTTGATGGCTGCAAAATTTTGCGCCACCTTTCGAGCGTCACGAAACGGAGATGAAGTATGCGATTTTCCTCAGATCTGGAACGTCAGCTGAACGGCTATGGGCTGACCACTGCACATATCCTCTATCGCATTCCTGATTTTGAATCCGTGTTGCAGACCTATGTCTGGCAGGATTACGATCTTGCCCCGGACTTTCCGGAGATGCATAAGTTTCTCGAGTTCTGGCAGTCCTCCCTCGACGGGCCGTTGCATTCTGTTCGCTACACCCACCAGCGGCTGATCGGGCCGAACAAGTGGCGCCGCGTCATGGGCGAGTTCAAACTCCACTAAGTCGAACCGAACCATCCCAGAGAGACGTGCGTGTTGCCATAGGCGTATAGTGTCGCCTGGTAATCACTCGTGCTCAGCCGGACAAGGCCATGTCGGCGGCGCCGAGAGGCCGGCGGGCAGTTTGGTCGAGGCGTCACCGCAGGCGAGGTCGATCTGTGCCTGTTCGAGCCCGGCGGCAGCCGAGAGGTCGAGGCCTTCGATGCGAGTCAAGAACATGAAGGCGCGCTCGAAGATTAACGGGCCTTCGAAGGTGGCGTGGGAAAGGTCAGCGCGCGAGAGATTGGCGAAAGAGAATTTCACCCCCGTCAGCACCGCCTTGTCGAAATCGGCGCGGCCGAGTTCGGCCTTTTCGAAGCTCGCGCCGGAGAGCCGGGCGCCGGCAAAATTGGCGCGCTGCAGCTCGGCGCCGGCAAAGGAAGCGCCTTCGGCGGCAATATTGGCGAAGCTGGCGCGATAGGCCTCGACCTTGGCGAAGTTGGCCCCTTCGGCATGTGACCCCTCAAGCGAGGCCCGCACCAAGCTCGCCTTTTCCAGATTGGCGGATTTGAAATTCGAACCGCTGAGATCGGTCAGCGAGAAATCGGTGCTGAAGAGATTGGCGCCTTGGAGGTCACTGCCCTGCAACATCAGGTTTTTCTTCGTGCATTCCTGCCAGTCGAGCTTCGGCGAGGCCGTGCTGCCACAATCGGCAGCACGCGAGGAAATCGGAGCAGCGGCGAGAAGAAGGAAGGCAAGGAGGCCGAGCGGCGATCTATGCATTACCATTGAACTGTTGAACTCCATGACGCTTATCACGCCGCCTCTCGCGAAGCAGGCGGCCTCTCTTTTCTACACAGCTCAGAATACAATAAAAAGATAGTGACCGCTCCGGCAATGATTTGCCGGTCACTCCGTCCGGCGAGCGCTCATCCTCCGTCGGCCTTGCCCGAGCAAGTAGGTCAATCGGCCTCGCCGGGCAGGCGAAGCTCCATGCAGGTGAGGTCCAGCCAACGGCCGAACTTGGTGCCGACCTCGGAAAATCTGCCGACAATACGGAAGCCGAGCTTTTCGTGCAGCCGGATCGAGGCGGTGTTGTCGGCCTCGATGCCGGCGATCATCACATGGATATTGGCGGCCGCCGCACGCGCAATCAATTCGCGCATCAGGGCCTCGCCGATGCCGGCGCTGCGATGATCTTTCTCGACATAGACGGAATGTTCGACCGTGTGGCGATAGCCCTCGAAGGCGCGCCAGTCGCCATAGGAGGCATAGCCCGCGACCTGACCCGACTTGTCGGCGACGATGACCGGAAAGCCGCGGCCGTTGCGCGCGCTCAGCCATTCCCGTCGGTTTTCGAGATCGACGAGCGTCTCGTTCCAGATCGCCGTCGTGTGCTCGACGGCATGATTGTAGATATCCCGGATGGCGGGAAGATCGGCTTCGGTGGCGTCGCGGAGGAGGACGGCGTCTGTCATGATGACCCGGTTCGGATTGACTGCGCGGGTTGGCATACGCCGCAGTTCGAAAGATGTAAACGGCTGATACGGCAGAGAAAGGCTTGCGGAACGGTCTCGGGCAGGCCGCAGCTCAGAAGCCCGGCATTGGCAGGCTGAAACAAGCGAAGACGGCGGAATAATGCACGGCCGCTGCAATGACGACGAAACCGTGCCAGATGGCGTTCTGGAAACGCAGTTTCTCCCAGACATGGAAGATGACGCCGAGTGAATAGATGACGCCGCCGATAATGATCAGCAGCATCGAAGCGGAGGGAATGCGCGCGGCGACGGGCCCCGCCACCAGCACGCCGCTCCAGCCCATGGCGAGGTAAAGCAGGATGGCGAGACGGTCGTAGCGCCCGGGAAAGGCGCATTTCAGGACGATGCCGACGGCAGCGAACAGCCATATCGCCACCAGCATGAAGAAGAGCAGCGGATCGTCGGCGCCGCGCTCGAGGAATGGCGTATAGGTGGCGGCGATCAGGATGAAGATCGCCGAATGATCGAAGCGGCGCAGGAACCATTTGGTGCGCGAGACCGGCCAGACATTGTAGGAAAAGGAGATGGCAAGCGTCAGCACCAGTCCGACGCCATAGATCCAGGCGGCGGCGAGCGCGCCGTGGGAGCTCCAAACCGTGGCGTAAAAGATCAGAGCGGTGGCGCCGATCAGCGCCAACACGAGACCGACGCCATGGACGATGCCGTCGGCGATCAACTCGTATCTGTCGTAAGCCCAGCGAATGCCGTTGAACTCGGCCATGCACGCCAACCCGTTTCGTACCCGATTGCGATGGTCGCACCGAACTGGCGGGGGCGCAACTGCGGCGCATCGCGCGGGCAGTAAATCTTCGTGACAGACCGCGCGAGGTCTGCCCCGCCTCGACGACTGGGAAGAGCACTCGAAAATGGAGCGGCGAAGATTCAGATCTTCTGCCGCTCGACCAGCACTGAACACTTGGCGTGCCGTACGACGCGGTCGGCCGTGGCGCCGATAAAATAGTTGGAAAAATCCGGAATATGCGAGGCGAGGATGATGAGGTCGGCGCCGTAGCTTTCGGCGGCCGCGATGATGGCCTTGGCCGGCGGGCCGTTGCGGATGTCGATCGTCGCCGCGATCCCGGTTGCGGCGACCAGCGCTTCCAGCTTCTCGCGGCCGTCCTTCATGGCGTCCTCGAGCATATTGGCTGGCAGTTCGATCGCAACATAGGTCGGCACATCCTCGACGACGTTGAGCGCGACAATCTGGCCGCCCGCGTCGAGCAGCGAGGCGGCCTTGCGGAGAATGTTCTCTCCCCTGTCGAGGCTGCCGAGCGCGATCGCCACGATGATTTTCCTGTACATGGCTTCCCTCCATGACTGAGATGCATAAGCTTGCTCAGATGAAGATACGGGCGCATTGACTCCGATCAAGCCGGTGCAGGTCATCGTCAACATCTGCTCAACGCTTCATCCTCAAAAACAAGCCTTCTGTGAACAATCTGGATAGACCATATAGAGATCAAGTACGGCAACCGAGGAGACCAGGCGCATGAACCGGCGAGACTTCCTCGGATTTGCCACGGGCGGCATGATTGCCGCCACCGCCGGTACGCTTCAACTGCAGAGGCAGGAGACCCATTGATGACAGAAACATCCTATGCGCTGACGCGGCCTGCTCACATCGACCAGTCGCATCTCGTCGTTACCGACCTCGGCCTGGTTTCCGGCTTCTATCAGTCGATGCTCGGCCTGAAGGTCATCGAGAAGACGACGAGCGGCGAAGTGCTGGGGGTCGGGGGTCATCCGCTGCTGACGCTGACGACGGCAAGGGACGCGACAGTCGCGCCACGGACTGCCGCAGGCCTTTTCCACACAGCCTTCCTGATGCCCGATCGCACCGAACTGGCGCGCTGGCTGCGTCAAGCCGCCCACAACAATGTCGTGCTCGACGGCGCCTCGGACCATCTCGTCAGCGAGGCGATCTATCTTTCCGACCCCGAGGGCAACGGCATCGAAATCTATGCCGACCGGCCGCACGAGCAATGGAAATTCCACCAGGACGGCATGGTCGAAATGGCGACGCGGCGTCTGGACCTGCAGGCGCTCTACGATAGCGCGCCCAGTGATCGCTGGGACGGCATGGCTGAGGGAACGGCGATCGGCCATCTGCACCTGCAGGTCGGCGATATCCCGCAGGCCGACGCCTTCTACCGGGACGTGCTCGGCCTCAAGCTGATGGCCCGTTATCCCGGCGCGAGCTTCTTTGCGACCGGCGGTTATCACCACCATCTCGCCGCCAACATCTGGAACAGCCGAGGCGCCACCGCCCGCGCCGACAATATGACCGGGCTTTCCGACTACCGGATCCGTTTCAACGATAAGGCGACGCTCGACGCGGCGGTCTCCAGGTTCGACGCGCTGGAGATCAACAGCGAGAAGCGCGATGGCGGCGTCTTCCTCAAAGATCCCTGGGGCATCGGCCTGACGCTTTCGTCCTGAGCCTGTGCTATTGGACCTTCTCGGTTCCTGATGGCGTCGTCACCTGCGTCGGTCCGCCGCCGTTTCCGCTCGGCGTTGGCGACCGGTCTGTCGCTTCGGGCGGTCGTGCAGGGCCGGAGGCCGGGTCGTTGTTGAAGGCGCCGGGACCGGAGGGCTGCGTGTTGATCGGATCCGGCCTGGTCGAAGCCGTCGCGGTCGGATCATTGTTGCCGGGGTTTGGCCAGATCGCAACGCTCACGCCGGCAATGATGAGAACTGCCGCGCCCGCCGCAAGAACGGTCCAGACCCACCAACGCCGCTGATCGGCGGCTTTCAACCTCGCCTCGTCCGCATAAGGGGGATCGGTCGAATAGGTCTCGGTGGTTTTCGTCTGATCGGGATCTGCAATCATGAGCACTCTCCTTCCGAGACCGAACGCCAGCGCCTGCGAGGTTGTTCCGGCGGCAGGATCAAATCGGCGCGAGCCGAAGAAGGAGCGGACACTTCCGCGATCAGCGCCCTTGCCTGCAGGCGGACTGATGTCTTTACGACAGCGCCATGGCCGCGGAACCGGAACCGCATCAGCGCGTTTTTGTGGCGAAGCAATGGGGCTTCGGGGACCTCACCACATGGGCATCGCCAACGGCATCCGCAAACACGCAAAGAAGATCGCCATCGGCGAACGCCAAACCAGCGCCTGGGCTCAGTCGTTGCAGGAGGCAGCGGAGGAACTGCCGTCGCCGCCGGTGCATCGGCTTGAGAAGGACGGGCTCGACATCAGCATGGCCTGGGCGATCATCGGCATTTTCGCCATCCTCGGCCTTGCCGCCGTCTACATGATGTCGCTGATTCTTATTCCGGTCACCCTTGCCGTCGTCGTCGGCATGATCCTCGGCCTCGCCGCTGAAAACCTCAGCAAAATGGGTGTGCCAAGGCTTGCCAACGCTTTCCTTCTTTCAAGCGGAGTCGCTTTGGTCATCGTCCTGCTGGTCAGTTCGCTTGCCGATCCGCTGGCGACGCTTGCGAACGAAGCCCCCGCCTTCATCGAGCGGATGATCAGCCGCATCATGCCCTATCTGGAGCGCATCGAATGGCTGCACATCACGCCGGCGACATTCGAAAGCGGGCCGATGTCGATTGGCGCGCTGCTCGAAAACACCGGCAACGTGCTGCATGTGGTGACAACCAGCCTGACGCCGGCACTGATACAGGGGCTGATCTTCTTCGCCGCGTTGCTGCTCTTTCTTGCCAGCCGCGTCAATCTGCGCAAGACCATCATCATGACCTTCCGCACCCGCCCGCAGCGGCTGGCGGCGATCCGCGTCATCAATGGCGTCGAGCAGGTGCTCGGCTTCTATTTCGCCACCGCCTCGCTGATCTATGTCGGGCTTGGCGTCGTCATGACCGTCATCGCCTATGCAAGTGGGCTGTCGGCGCCGGTGCTCTGGGGCTTCTTCGCCTTCCTGTCGAGCTTCATCCCCTATCTCGGCATCACGCTGATGACGCTTTCCGTCGCGATCGCCGGGATCATCACCTATGACGGCTTCATCGTCGGTCTGGTGCCGGCGGCCGCCTTCTTCACGGTGCATCTCGTCATGGAGAACCTGATCTTCCCGGCGGTGATGGGGCGGCGGCTTGAAATCAATCCCTTTATCGTCTTCCTCGCCATCCTGTTCTGGACCTGGATGTGGGGGGCCGTCGGCGCAATGCTGGCGCTGCCGCTGTCGCTGATCGTCATGACCATCATCGAGGAACTGCTGATCGAGGAAAAACCGCAGCCGCAATTGCCGAAGTAATCACGCGAGGAGACATAAGTGGCGTCCGATCTCGATCTCGACGAATCCGATCATGACCAGATGGTCAGCGGCCATTCGCTCTGGGGAAAGAATGCCATACGTCCGCAATGGCGGCCGATGGCGCAGAGCTTTTCGACCGATGTCGCGGTGATCGGCGGCGGCATCACCGGCGCGCTGATCGCAGATCATCTGACGGCGCGTGGCTTTTCCGTTGTTATCATCGACCGGGAAGAGCCGGGCTTCGGCAGCACCGCCGCCAGCACCGCGATGCTGCAATGGGAAATCGACAGCACGCTCACACAGCTCGAGGCCTATTACGGCTTCGAACGAGCGGCGGGAATCTATCGCCGCAGCGCCGCTGCCGTCGCCGGTCTTTCGAAGCTGATCGCAGCGAACGGAGTGGCCTGCGGCTTCCGGCCGCGCAACACGCTTTATCTCGCCTGCAATCTGGAAGGCGCCCGCGACCTCAGGGAAGAGCGCCAGCTTCGCCGACGGGCGGGCCTGCCCGGCGTCTATCTCGAACATCCCGATCTCTTCACGCAATTCGAGCTCGATCGGGATGGAGCGATCTATTCGCCGGGTTCGGCGGAAGCCGATCCGCTGCTGCTCACCTGGGCGCTGATCGCG
Organism: Rhizobium sp. NLR8a; assembly: GCF_019685235.1. Classification (NCBI taxonomy): domain Bacteria; kingdom Pseudomonadati; phylum Pseudomonadota; class Alphaproteobacteria; order Hyphomicrobiales; family Rhizobiaceae; genus Rhizobium; species Rhizobium sp. NLR8a. Next base: position 292,742 of record NZ_JABDWI010000009.1, on the reverse strand, counting down.
ATGGCCATCAGGCGCGGCGCGCAGCCGGTCAGCGCCTCCGTGACCGCACTGCACAGCGAAGGCGATCGCGTGACGGCGGAGACGGACGGCGCCTATGTCATCGAGGCGCGGCATGTCGTGCTGGCGACCGGCTATTCGATGCCGGGCCTCGACATGCCGAAACTGCACCGCACACGTTCGAGCTGGGCCTTCGCCACCGTGCCGCAGAACCCCGCCACGTTCTGGCGCGACAGGGCTTTGCTATGGGAGGACAGCCATCCCTACCTCTACATGCGCACGACCGCGGACAATCGCATCGTCGCCGGCGGCGAGGACGACGGTACGACCGATGCCGCAGCGCGGGACCGAAAGTTGCCGGCCAAGATCAGCGCCGTCCAGGAGAAGATGAAGCGGTTATGGCCGAGAGTCGATACCCGCATCGCCCATGCCTGGGGCGGAACCTTCGGCGAAACGGCCGATGGCCTGCCGCTGATCGGCCCGACGCCCGGGATGCCGCATGTCTTCGCCGCCCACGGCTATGGCGGCAACGGCATCACCTTCTCCTATCTCGCCGCCCAGATGGTCGGGGCGATGATTGCTGGGATTCATCGCGACTGGTTCGAGGATTTCGCGCTCGACCGGGAAGGACCAGGGATACGGCGGTTTGGTGACGATAGGTTGGGGACTGGGGATGCGTTGCGGTAGAGGCTTCGCTTTGGCTATTGTGCCGTGCCACACGGTACACCTTCAACCGCAGCTCTATTCCGTCGTCTTGTCGTCGCCCATATCCTCGACATCCTCCAGACGAACGAACTCCGCGCCCTTCATCTTGAGATCAACCAGCGCCTTTGCCACTCCCTCCCCGGCCGCATGGGTCGGCTGATTGATGTGGGAGATGACGACATCGCCGTCCTTGGCCGAGGCGATGCGTTTTTCGGTGATGACAGCGCCGAGCAGCGAGCCACCGTCGCCGTTCACCGAGTAGCCGGCGATGCGATAGCCCATGGCGCGGATCTCGCCGATGGCAGGAAGATCGTATTTGGCCGTGGAGCCGCGGAACCAGTGCGGTGCGGGAATGCCGGATGCGACCATGGCGGCGGCGCCGCCTTCGACTTCCTGCTTCACCGCCTGCGGCGAGCCGGCCGAGGCAATGCCATAGACGAGCATCGGCGTATCGATGGCCGGAATATGGTTCTCGCCGTGGTTTTCGATCTCGAAGAGATTGGGATTCTGCAGGAAGACGGCAAGGGCTTGCGGGTTGCGCTTCAGCCAGCGGGCGGTGACGAAGATCGTTGCCGGAATGCGCTCGCGCACCAGAGTCGAAAGGATGCGTTCGTCCGCCTGCCCCATGCAGGCGTCGAAGGTGAGCGCGATGCGGGCATGGCCCGCTATGTTGGAACGGGCGATATGCAGATGCGGCTCGACAAGTTTGATCGCCGGCGCCTTCGAGAGCGGAGCAGCTGGCGGCGCCAACGACAACTCGTCCGCCGATGCGGCTGAGATCGCGGCCAGAAGGAACGCCGAAACGACGAGGATGCGGTTCATATCAGGGCTTCTAAGGTTCGATCCGGCGATTCTAGCGGGTATTTTTGCATACCGCCATGTGGCCGGATGTCACCGTAGTAGCCCGGACGGATGCAGCAGCATCAATCGTAGAGATAATATTTGTCCCATTTCTCGCGCGGCACTTTCTCGCCGATCTGATAGTCGAGTTCGCGCACGTTGATATGCTGCGGGCCGGTGATGCAATTGTAGGAAAGATGATACCAATCACCCTTGCTGCGGAAGACCGCGCCCGGCGCCTGCAGCGAATTGTCGCCGGCGATCGGGTCCTTGAAGGTATAGGCGATCACCTTGTCGGGCTTGAAGCCGGTGCTGTCATTGTTGATCCGGCTCATCGCTTCCGTGTCGCAGCTCTGTTCCAGGCGGGTGGAGGGATCAAGTTTTTCCAGCTGCTTCTTGATGGCCGGGTCGACGGCAAAAGCGGGGGCAGCCAAGCCGGCCAGGGATACAAACAGGAGAAGGCGTTTCGGCATTGCGGAGGAAATCCCTTACTGTTGTACAGTCTTCATCCTGCCACCGGCGGATTGCCGGGGGCTGGGCACGTGCAAAATTCGCTCTGTGATAGCGGACCTCCTTAAATATTGTGGTGACATCAAGGCAGGGCGAGCGGTGCCGTCTCCTCGGCTCTGGAAGGCCGTCTGCACCCCTGGCACAGCCTAGCCGCTTGATCCGGCGACGGCGCGCCTCTATCTCTTGCCAACCCGACATTCCCACCGGAGCCAATTCCTTGTCCGTTTTCAAGAGCCTGCCGACACCGCCCGCCGCACCGAAAAAGCCCCTCTCCGATACGCGCCACGGCATTACCAGCACGGATGACTATGCCTGGCTGCGCGCCGATAACTGGCAGGCGATGTTCAAGGATCCGTCGATCCTCGACCCCGAGATCCGCCGGCATCTCGAAGCCGAAAACGCCTATATGAACGCAGCGATGGAAGACACCAAGCCGCTGCAGAAAGCGCTGTTTGCTGAAATGCGCGGCCGCATCAAGGAAGACGACAGCTCGGTACCGATGAAGGATGGCGCCTATGCCTATGGCACGTTCTATGTCACCGGCGGCGAACAGCCGCGCTATTTCCGCATTCCCCGTGACGGCGACGTTGCCGACGAGACGATCCGCACGGTGCTGCTCGACGGCGACAAAGAAGCCGCCGGCAAGGCCTATTTCCGCCTCGCCGGCCTCGACCATTCGAGCGACCACAGCCGCGGCATCTGGGGCTATGACGACAAGGGATCGGAGTTCTTCACGCTGAAGGTGCGCGATCTCGCGACCGGGGAAGATCTTACGGACCGGATCGAGAATACCGGCGGCGGCGGCGTCTGGGCGCCAGACGGCAAGAGCTTCTTCTATTCAGCGCTCGACGAGAACCACCGGCCGTCGAAAGTCTTCCACCATATTGTCGGCCGGCCGCAGTCGGAAGACCGGCTGGTCTATGAGGAAGCCGATGCCGGCTTCTTCATGGGCGTCGGCGGCTCGCTGCTCGACGACTTCATCTATATCGATATTCACGACCATGAAACGAGCGAATACCGGCTGCTGTCGACCAAGGACCTGACGGCCGAGCCGAAGCTGGTGGCTGCGCGCGAGGAAGGCATAGAATATTCGCTGACAGAAGGCGGCGATGTCTTCTACATCCTGACCAATGACGGCGGCGCCAAGGATTTCAAGATCATGGAAGCGCCGGTCGACAATCCGGTCAAGGAAAACTGGCGCGAAGTCGTCGCCCATAAGCCCGGGACTTTGATCATCAGCCACATGGCCTATGCCCGCCACCTCCTGTGGCTGGAGCGCAAGGACGGGCTGCCGCGGATCATGATCCGCGACCGGGCGACCGGCGAGGAACATGCGATCGCCTTTGCCGAAGAAGCCTATTCACTGGGGCTTTCGGGCGCGGCGGAATACGATACGGATGTCATCCGGTTCTCCTATTCCTCGATGACGACGCCGTCGCAGCTCTACGACTACAATATGGTGACGCGCGAGCGCACATTGTTGAAGACGCAGGAAGTGCCCTCCGGCCACAATCCCGACGACTACGTCACCCGCCGCGTCTTCGCCCCGGCCTGGGACGGCGAGAGAGTACCGGTCACCCTGCTCTATCGCAAGGATACGCCGCTCGACGGCTCAGCACCCTGCCTGCTCTACGGCTATGGCGCCTACGGCATTACCATTCCGGCCGGCTTCAACACCAATTGCCTGTCGCTCGTCGACCGCGGCTTCGTTTATGCCATCGCCCATATCCGCGGCGGCAAGGACAAGGGCTTTGCCTGGTACGAAGACGGCAAGATGGACAAGAAGACGAACACGTTCAAGGACTTCGTCGCCGCGGCGGATTATCTGAATCAACAGAAGTTCACCTCTTACGCGAAGATCATCGCCGAGGGCGGATCGGCCGGCGGCATGCTGATGGGCGCCGTCGCCAACATGGCGCCGGAGAAGTTCGCCGGCATCATCGCCGCCGTTCCCTTCGTCGACGTGCTCAACACCATGCTCGACGACACTCTGCCGCTCACCCCGCCGGAATGGCCGGAATGGGGCAACCCGATCGACAGCAAGGAAGAATACGAGCAGATCGCCGCCTATTCGCCCTATGACAATGTCGGCGCAAAACCCTACCCGCCGATCTTGGCGCTCGGGGGCCTGACGGACCCGCGCGTCACCTATTGGGAACCGGCCAAATGGGTGGCGAAACTGCGCGACAAGACAACCGGCGAAGCGCCGATCCTGCTCAAGACCAATATGGACGCTGGCCATGGCGGCGCTTCGGGGCGCTTCCAGCGGCTGGAAGAGATCGCGTTCGAGTATGCGTTTGCGATCAAGGTGGCGGGGAAGATGTGAGGGTTGGGGCATGCCACACGGCACAGCCCAGGAGACAGAAATGCCCGTCTATATCGCCCTCCTCCGCGCCATAAACGTCGGCGGCACCGGGTCGCTGCCGATGGCTGAACTAAGATCGATCTGCGAGGGCCTCGGCTTTACCGACGTGAAAACCTACATCCAGAGCGGCAATGTGCTGTTCCGCTCGGATGCGTCCGAAACGGCAGTCGAGGAAAAGCTCGACGCGGCGCTCGGACAGAAGATGGGCAAGCGGCCGGGCGTGATGGTGCGCAGCCGGAAAGAACTCGAGGCGATTGCCGCCGACGCGCCCTTCCCCGACGCCAAGCCGAGTTTCCTGCTCGTCTACTTCCTGCCCGAAAAGGCGTCCGGCGATGCGCTTGACAAAATGGTGGCGCCCGATGGCGAGGAGGCGAAGCTGGCCGGACGGGAGATCTATGTGCATTATCCCAATGGGTCCGGCCGCTCGAAACTGAAGCTGCCGGCGCTGAAGCCCGGGACCTCGCGCAATCTCAACACCGTGCGCAAGCTCGCGGAAATGGCGGCTGACATGGAGGATAAGGACTGAAGGCTGGCTCAGAATTTGATTCAAGCGACGCGCGTCAAGCCTTTGTTTCTCCAGGCACCTTTATCCCTCTGGCCTTATAGCCGCTGATCTCCTCGCCAGCGGTCGGCGAGAAACGCAGGTTCCAGACGGTAGCGGTGATCGAGATGATGGTGACGACGATGAAGGCGGTGGAGAAATCGACCAGCGACGGCGTTTCGACATTGTTGAAGGCCATCGAACCGTGCAGCGCCAAGGCCCCGATGCAGATGCCGAGCGACAGCATCAGCTGCTGAAAGGTGGTGTAGAAGCTGGTGGCCGAGCTCATCCGCTCCTTTTCGATCTCGTCATAGGCGATGGTGTTGTAGGCGGTGAACTGGAACGACAGGAAGAAGGCGCTGAGCACCAGGACAACGAAAATCAGCGGCATCGGCCAATCCGGCCGGAAGGCGGCGCAGAGGGCATAACCGGCCGTGCCGAGAATGCCGTTGACGACGAGGCTTCTGCGGAAGCCGAGCCGCCTGAAAACAAACCGCGCCATCGGTTTCATGGCGAGCGCGCCGAGCGCGGTTGATATGACGATCTGGCCGGCCGCAGCCGCCGACAGGCCGAATCCGATCTGGAAGAGCAGCGGCAGCAGGAAAGGCTGCGCACCCTGGGTGATGCGCGTCAGCGAACCGGCGATGACCGAGGTGCCGAAGCTCGGCACCTTCATCAGCGAAAAATCCATGATCGGCGATGGATGCCTGCGGGCATGCCTGAGATAGGCGAGGCCGAAGAGCAGGCCGACTGATATCAGGAAGATCGAGAAAGCGCCCTCGCCTTCATGGCTCGACATTTCGAAGCCGAAGAGCAGCGAGCCGAGCGAGATGCCAGAGAGGATGAAGCCGATCGTATCGAAGGGGCCGGCCGCCTTGCCCTTCACCTCGTCGATATAGATCGAGACGAAGATCATGCCGATAATGCCGACCGGCACGTTGATGTAGAAGATCCAGCGCCAGTCAAGATAGGTAACGATGAAACCGCCGAGCGGCGGGCCGACGATCGGGCCGATCAGCGCGGGCACCAGCAGCCAGGACATGGCGCTGACCATATCCTTGCGGTCGACGCTGCGCATCAGCACCAGCCGGCCGACCGGCATCATCATTGCGCCGCCCATGCCCTGCAGCAGCCGGGCCAGGACCAGGAAGGGCAGCGTCGGCGCGAGCGCACAGAGAATGGAGCCGATGACGAAGACGGCAATCGCCGCCCTGAAGACAGTGCGCGAACCGAAACTGTCGGCCATCCGGCCGCTGGCCGGAATGAAGATCGCCAGGCTGAGGAGATAGGAGGTCAGTGAGATCGACATGGCCGGGGCGCTGACAGCGAAATCGCGAGCCATGGTGGGCAGCGCGGTCGCCAGCACGGTCGCATCGATATTTTCCATCAGCATCGCACTCGCGACGATCATCGCGATCACCCGGAAATTGGGCGCGGCGCGCCGAACCATCGGCGCCTGGTAAATCTGATCCGACATCGTCCGGAATCACTCACGGTGGCGCGGCGGAGCAGAGGAAGCAGCAAGGCCGCGGGGATGACATGGCGCAGGGCCAAGGGGAGACGATCTGCTATACGCCCGAGATCATGGCGGGGCTATGTCCTTTATGGCAAAGCAGCTTTGACGAGAGGTAAAAGCGGATCACGATTCCTTGCATCGGCGCAATCTGCGTGACGGCCGATCGATCCGGCCGCAAGACCGGCTTGCGCGCGGGGCACCCCGGCCCTACCTATGAACAATGACCTCGACCCCGCAGAAAATCCGGTCCGGCGCGGCCTTTCCATTCGACAACAGCTATGTCGGCTTGCCCGAGCGCTTCTTTGCGCCGCAAACGCCGACACCGGTAACCGAACCTTGGCTCATCAAGCTGAACGAGCCGCTGGCCGCCGAGCTCGGGCTTGACGTCGACGCGCTGCGTCGCGACGGCGCGGCGATCTTTTCCGGCAATCTCGTTCCCGAAGGGGCCGAACCGCTGGCGATGGCCTATGCCGGGCACCAATTCGGCGGCTTCTCGCCGCAGCTCGGCGATGGGCGGGCGATCCTACTCGGGGAGGTGGTCGACCGCAGCGGCAATCGTTTCGACATCCAGCTGAAGGGCGCCGGACCGACGCCTTTTTCGCGGCGCGGCGACGGGCGGGCGGCAATCGGACCGGTGCTCAGGGAATACATCATAAGCGAGGCGATGTTTGCGCTCGGCATTCCCGCCACCAGGGCTCTGGCGGCCGTGACGACGGGCGACCCGGTCTATCGCGAAGAGGTGCTGCCAGGCGCCGTCTTCACCCGGGTCGCGGCAAGCCATATCCGGGTCGGCACTTTCCAGTATTTCGCGGCGAGAGGCGACACCGACGGTGTGCGGGCCCTCGCCGACTATGTGATCGACCGGCACTATCCCGCACTGAAGGCGGCCGAAGAACCTTATCTCGCGCTGTTCTCGGCAATCGCGGAGCGCCAAGCGGCGCTGATCGCCCGCTGGCTGCATGTCGGCTTCATCCATGGCGTGATGAACACGGACAATATGACGGTTTCCGGCGAGACGATCGACTTCGGCCCCTGCGCCTTCATGGATGTCTATAACCCTGCGACCGTGTTCTCGTCGATCGACCAGCATGGCCGTTATGCCTATGCCAATCAGCCGGCCATCGGCCAGTGGAACCTTGCCCGACTCGGCGAAACGCTGTTGCCGCTGGTCGATACCGAGCCGGACAAGGGGGTCGACAAGGCCAATGCGGTGATCCGGGCCTATGGCGAGCGGTTCCAGGCTGCGTGGCTGGCCGGCATGCGCGATAAGATCGGCCTTGCCGGTCAAGAGGACGGCGATCTCGACCTCGTCCAGGCGCTGCTGTCGCTGATGCAGGCGCAGGGCGCCGATTTCACCCTGGCCTTCCGGCGGCTCGCCGATCTTGCCGGCGACGACGGCGCGGAGCCCGCTTTTGCCAGGAGCTTCCGGGAACCGGAGGCCTGTCGGCCCTGGCTGATGCAGTGGCGCGAGAGACTGTCGCGCGATCCGCAGACGGCGGTCGAACGCGCCAGCGCCATGCGCCGCGTCAATCCAGCCTTCATTCCCCGCAATCACCGGGTCGAACAGGCGCTCGAGGCCGCGGTCGAGCGCGGCGATTTCTCGCTGTTCGAGGCGCTGCTGACCGTGCTGTCGAAGCCCTACGAAAACCAGCCGGATTTCACCGTCTATATGGAACCTCCGAAGCCGGAGGAACGGGTGCTGCAGACTTTCTGCGGGACGTAAGCGGCTTCAATACAACCGTACCGTGACACCCGCCTGCGGCAAATGCAGCCGTTGAATAGCATCTCCCTCGCTCTATCTGCCTGACCGGCGGTACTTTTCCGCTGATCCCCCACCCGGCTAACCCAAGCGGGAGACAGCCTTATGGCGCTCGTCATCACCTCCATTCTCTTCATCATCATCGGGGTCGCGCTCGGTGGCGGGGGGCTCTGGCTCATCACGCTCGGCGGCAGCATCTTCTATCTGTTTGCCGGCCTGATGTTCCTCATCACCGCCGGACTACTGTTAATGCGCAAGGCGGCGGCGCTCTGGGTCTATGCGGTGCTCGTCGTCGCAGCGCTCGCCTGGGCGGTCTGGGAGGTCGGTTTCGACTGGTGGCAACTCGGTCCGCGCGGCGGCGTCATCATCCTGCTCGGCCTCTGGCTGCTGACGCCGTGGATCCGCCGGCCGCTCGGCTTTCGCAGCCCGACCGGCATCACCTACGGCGCCAATCCATGGCCGCTCGCCGTGCCCGTCATTCTCGCCATCCTCGTCGCCGTCTATTCGATGACGACGGACCCGCACGATCTGGCCGGCGATCTGCCGAAGGATGCGGCCGCCGCCACCCCCGCCCTCGGCGGGAACGTGCCCGACGGCGAATGGCATCAATATGGCCGCACGCCCTTTGGCCAGCGCTATTCGCCGCTCGACCAGATCAATGTCGAGAATGTCTCGACTCTGAAGGAAGCCTGGCGATATCAGACCGGCGACGTCAAACGGCCGGAGGATATCAGCGAGACGACCTATCAGGTGACGCCGCTGAAGGTGAAGGACACGCTCTATCTCTGCACGCCGCATAACTGGGCGATTGCGCTCGACGCCAAGACCGGCAAGGAGAAATGGAAATACGACGCCAATTCGGGCATGAATCCCAACCGGCAGCACCAGACCTGCCGCGGCGTCACCTATTATGCCGATCCTGATGTCGCCGCCGGCCAGCCCTGCGCCGAGCGCGTCTATCTGCCGACCTCAGACGCCCGGCTGATCGCGCTCGATGCAGCCGACGGGAAGATCTGCACCAGCTTTGCCGATCAGGGCGTGCTGCATCTGGAAACCGGCATGCGCTTCAATCCGGCCGGCTATTATTATTCGACCTCGCCGCCGGTCGCGGTGGCCGGTAAGATCATCGTCGGCGGGGCGGTGAACGATAATTATTCCACCGAGGAGCAGTCCGGCGTCATCCGCGCCTTCGACGTCAAGACCGGCGCGCTGATCTGGAACTGGGACTCCGGCAACCCGGACGTAACGACGCCGATCGCCGATGGCCAGACCTATACGACCAATTCGCCGAACAGCTGGTCGGTCTTCAGCGTCGATGAGGCGCTCGGCATGGTCTATATCCCGCTCGGCAACCAGGTGCCCGATCAGATCGGCATCGGCCGCAGCGACAATGTCGAGAAATTCTCTTCTTCGATCGTTGCGCTCGATATCGCCAGCGGCCAGCTGCGCTGGGTGCGCCAGACGGTGCATCACGACCTCTGGGACATGGATGTGCCGGCCCAGCCGGCGCTGATCGACCTGACCAAACCCGACGGCAGCGTGGTTCCTGCCCTCGTCGGCCCGACGAAGCAGGGCGATCTCTATGTGCTCGACCGGCGCAGCGGCGAGCCGATCATCCCGGTCAAGGAAATCCCGGCGCCCGGCGGCGCGGTCACCGGCGATCATACCTCGCCGACGCAGCCGATCTCCGACCTCACCTTTTCGCCCGAGCCGCTGAAGGAAAAGGACATGTGGGGCGTGTCGCTGTTCGACCAGCTCCTCTGCCGTATCGACTTCCACCGCTACCGCTATGAGGGCCGATACACGCCGCCGTCTCTCGGGGGAACGATCGTCTACCCCGGCAATTTCGGCACTTTCAACTGGGGCTCGGTGGCGGTGGATCCGGAGCGGCAGATCATGTTCGGCATGCCGACCTATCTCGCCTTCACCTCGCGCCTGGTGCCGGCGGCCGACATTCCGCCGCGAGGTCAGGACGAGAAGGGCAGCGAACAGGGGCTCAACCGCAATGACGGCGCGCCTTACGGTGTCTTCATGGGTCCCTTCCTCGGGCCGATGCAGATCCCCTGCCAGGCGCCGCCTTGGGGCTATGTCGCCGGCGTCGATCTGCGCACCGGCAAGATCGCCTATATGCACAAGAACGGCACGGTCCACGACATGACGCCGCTGCCGCTGCCCTTCAAGGTCGGCGTGCCCGGCATCGGCGGACCGATGCTGACCAAGGGCGGCGTCGCCTTCCTCGGTGCGGCGGTCGACAATTATCTTCGCGCCTACGACGTGACGAACGGACGCGAGCTCTGGCAGGCGCGCCTTCCGGCCGGCGGCCAGGCAACGCCCATGACCTATACCACCGACGACAACAAGCAATATGTCGTCATGGTCGCCGGCGGCCACGGCTCGGTCGGCACCAAGCCCGGTGATTATGTGATCGCCTACACGCTGCCGTGATGGGAGAGGCAGGGCCTTGAGCCGCATTCAAACGCGATTGAGCGGTATAAGGAAAACACTGACCTGGGAGAAAACCCCTCCCCAACCCCTCCCCACAAGGGGGAGAGACTACTCTGCTGCACCGTCGAAATTCATCCCCGAGGGCTCAGCATGTGGCGGCATATTTTAGTGGCAGAATCCCGCTGCGGGTGAGCCCCTCCCCCTTGTGGGGAGGGGTTGGGGAGGAGTTTTCCGGGCGCACCGGAGATCTGTCGATCCTACCGTTCGCATGCTCCTCCCTCAAACCATCTCGACAATCATGCGGCCGACTTCGGCAAAGATCGGATTGAACTCCTTCGCCGCATGCCTACTCCGGCAATCCGGCCATACGAAGGGCTTCGATATAGCGGTTGCGGTCATCCGGCCGCCGGAACGGTGGCAGAATGTCGGCGAGATTCGAAAGCCGAAGCGCCGGATCCAGCAGGTGCAGTCGCGCAATCGTTTCCCCTGCTTCCGCGCTCCGCCCGGCCATGGCGTGGGCCGCCGCCATCACACGCATCGCGCTCGGGTAGTTCGGCTGGTGGCGCAGGGATTTTGCCGCCCAGGCGGCGGAATCGTCGTAGTGACCGGCGCAGAAGTGAGCCAGCCCAGTGTTGAACTGCCAGGCAAACAGGCGCGGATCCAAGGGGCTCAGGCGCATGGCCAGAGCGGCGTGTTCGATGGCCTTGTCCGGCTCGCCCAGGCAGGCTCGCACCCAGCTGCTGACGCCCAGGGCAATGGCGAGGTTCGGGTTGAGGAAGAGGGCCCGATCGATACAAGCAGCGCTTTCATCGAGATCGCCGCCGACATAACCGAGCACATATCCCCCGTAGGAGAGCGCGACTGCATCGTCCCAGCCGAGTCCGACGGCTCTTCTCGCCAATCGGGTCGCTTCTTCAATCTCGGTGCCGGGATCAACCATCCAGCCGTTGCTCTTCCGGGTCGCATAGCAGCGCGCCGCCCGGGCATGGGCGATGGCAAAATCCGGATCGCGCTCAATCGCCTTCGTGAACAGCCGCAGGGCCTCGTCGACGACCGATCTGTTGGTCACCGTCCGGTCGAAGGCCGCCAGCCCGCGGAGATAATAGTCATAGGCGTCAAGGCTCTCGGTCGGCTTGCGTTTGGCGCGCTCGATCTCCGCCTCTTCCACTTTCGGCGTTATTGCGCCAACAATGCTCGATGCAATCTGATCCTGCAGATCGAACAGGTTCGCCAGCGTCCCGTCGAAACGGTCTGCCCAGAGATACGCGCCGGTCGAGGTGTCGATGAGTTGTCCGGCGATACGAAGCCGGTCGCCCGCGCGGCGCACGCTCCCCTCGACCACATAGTCCACGTCCAGCTCGCGCCCGACCCGCTTTATGTCGACGGCCTGTCCCTTGTAGGTGAAGCTCGAATTGCGGGCGATGACATAGAGGTGGCGGAACTGCGCGAGAGCGATCGTGATATCCTCCACGATGCCGTCGGCAAAATAGTCCTGTTCCGCATCGCCGCTCAAATTTTGGAAGGACAGCACCGCAACCGATGGACGGTCATGATGCTTGGCCGGGGCTGAGAAGACTTGCAGCTGCGGCTCGACTGCGGCCGCAGCCCGCCGATCACCGGGTCGCTGCCGCGGTTGCAGCGTGGCGGCCAGAGACGAGGTCTCCGCTTCGGGTTCGACGTCCAGATGCTTCTTCAGGAGAGCCCGGCAGGTCTCGAACTGGCGCAAGGCCATGTTCTCGTGGCCGCGGAGAGCGTGGATCCGCATCAGCGCCCTGTGGGCAGCCTCCGCCGTCGGGTCGGAGGCGAGTAGTCTCGCGGCAAGCGCTTCGCAGGGCAATTCTTCCGCGGAACCTGGTTCGAAGAGGGCAAGGCTCAAACGTTCCACGAGCTGCAGCGCCTTGCGCTGATATGTGCTCCGGTAAGGTGCGAACCACTCACCCAACTCATCCGGAATGGACTCGCCCTCAAGCAGGTCGCCGCGGTAGAGATCCGCCGCGGAGGCCAGATCTGCGCTCGAGCCCGTCCCCAGCTTCCGGTCGAAGAGTGAAATGTCGACTTCATCGGGAGCGACAATCAGCGCCACCGTCTCCTGATCCCCCTCGATATAGGTGGTGGCGTCACTGCTTGCCGGGAACGACCGCCTGATATCGACCAGCGCCTGCCGCAAGCTGTTGCGGGCCTGCTCATCGCTTCGCCCCGGCCAGAAGGCTTCCGAAAGCACCTCCCTGCGACAGCCGCGGCGGCCTGCCAGGGCGAGAGCCGCAAACAGCAGCGACGTCTTGCGCGTGGCGAAGCGGACTTGCCGGCCCTCTCCGGAGATAACCTCGAGACCGCCTAGCATCCTGATGCGCACAGAAAGCCTCCAGCTTTGGACCGCCGTTGGCAGAATAGCATTTGGGAAAGACGGATTTAACACCGATTTAGCGGCGGCTTGTCGAAGTTTTCTTCCCCGTTCACGCTCAGCCGAACAGGGTGAAAACGCCCGCATGGGAGATTTCCACCTGCACATCACAGGTGGGAGATCGGAAATGGCTCATACGGAAACACAGACCTTCGTCAGCGCGCCGACAAGGCAGATGGCTGGTCCCATGAACATCCTAACGACTTTGTTTGCTGCCCTGAGAACATGGCAGCGGGCTATCGCGAGTCGGAAACAATTGGCAGAGCTGACACCTTATCAGCTGAGAGACATCGGTCACCCCGAGGCCAATCGGCCGGTGCTCGACATCAAAGCGGGTCTTATCACGAACTTGATGTCGATGCGGTAATCAATTGCTTCTGAAGCGACTCCCTGCTTCACACCATCTCGGTTACCATCTTGCCGACTTCGGCAAAGATCAGGTTGAGCTCCTTGGCCGGCACGGTCGCCTCGGCGATATAGACGGCTGCGACGATCGGGCCGCGGTCGGGCGGCCAGATGACGGCGATGTCGCCGAGGGAGCCGTTTTGGCCGGTGCCGGTCTTGTCGCCGACCTTCCAATCGGCAGGCAGGCCGGCCCGCAGCCGCTCCTTGCCCGTGGTGCTTGCCACCAGCCAGGCGATCAGCTTGTCGCAAGAGGCCCCAGTCAGCACCGAACCGAGCGTCAGATTGCCGAGCGTATCGAGCATCGCGTCGGGTGCCGTCGTGTCGCGCGGATCGCCCTTGCGACCCTCGTTCAGTGTCGGTTCGGTGCGGTCGAGACGGGTCGTGCCGTCGCCGATCGAGCGCAGCCAGTCGGTCAGCGCCGGCGGACCGCCGAAACTTTCGAGCAGCAGGTTGCCGGCGGTGTTGTCGCTAACGGTCACCGCCGCCTCGCAGAGTTCGGCGAGGGTCATGCCGTCGGCACCGGCGTGTTTTTCGCTGACCGGCGAATAGTCGACGAGCTTGTCGCTACCGTAGGTCACCCGCCGCTCGAGGCTCTCCTGCCCCTTGTCGGCGCGGGCAAGGACGAACCCTGCGGCCAGCGCCTTGAAGGTGCTGCACATCGGAAAGGCCTCGCTGCCGCGATAGCCGAAGGAGATGCTCGTCTGGGTATCGAGCACCGAGACGCCGAGACGGCCGCCGGTGCGCTTTTCGAGCGCGGCAAGGCGATGCTCGATATTGTCGTCGCCCTCCCCGGCAGTTTCCTGCGCATTGGCGGCACGCGCCAGCGTGGACAGGCTCAAAGCAGGCAGGCAGAGTACCGAGCCGATCAGCGTGCGGCGAGTAAGGCTGATATCCATGAATTCCTCCGACGATTCGGAGAATAGAGCTAAGGACCGATTGCGGCGGCATCTCGTCCCCGCTGCAACTTGTTGTCAGCTGCTGCAACTTGTTGTCAGCTGCTGCAACTTGTTGTCAGCTGCTGCAACCTTGTTGAGCAGCGGCGATTTCGTCCTCCGCCCGCAGCCGATCAGGCGGCGCGCGTGACCTCGACCGTCACATGCGACAATTCTTCAAGCGCCGAAAGCCTGCCCTTGTAGAACGCCGGCTCGTGCGGCTGCGGGGTGACGATGGCGACGATTGCCGCGTGATGGCCGGGGCGCAGGTGATCGTCCAAAACCTCGCTGGTCAGCCCGGTCAGCGCGCCCCGAATGGAGGCGAGCAGTTGCAGGATTTCGCCGCAGGGGCGTTCAGCCTCGAGCGCCCGCTCGACGGCTTCCAGCCGCCCCTTCAGGCGGCTGACGCGGGCAACGAGCTTCTTCTTCTGCAGAGTGGGGTGGGACATCGCAGACCTTCGTTTAGTATAGGGGGTATCCTATTGGTGTTCTCGGCTGGATTCGAGGGTCTGACATGTTTCAGCGTCATGCGCTCACGCCATTGACAAATGCCGCGTTTGCGGCGATGGATGCTGCATGATCAAGAACGTGCACCAGAGCCGCTCGTATTTTTGGCTGTACCTGTAAAGGGCGGCCGGACAGATCATATTGTCAACAAGCCGCCGTCAGGCGGCTTTGTTGTATCGGCAGCGTCCTGACGGCAGATTATCAAAGGACGCGAAGACCATGACCGAAATCGAAGACAGCGAAATTTCACTGATGCGGCCATCGGTGGTGACGATCCGCACCGCCAAACCGCGCGATCTGCCCGAGCTCAACGACATGATCGCCCTGCTTGCCGCCCATCACGGCGATGCGGCCGCCACGACGCCGGAGCAATTGGAGCGCGACCTGTTCGGCCCGCTGCCCTGGATTACCGCGCTTGTCGCCGAAACCGGCGAAGGGCTGATCGGCTACGCGATTCTGGTGCCGCTCTACAGGGCGCAGGAAGGCAAGCGCGGCATGGACCTGCACCATCTCTTCGTGCGCGACGGCCATCGCGGCCACGGCACCGGCCAGTTGCTCGTCGACCGGGCCCGCGAGACGGCGCGCAATGCCGGCTGCGGCTACCTTTCCGTCAGCGCCGCGACCGGCAATGTGCTCGCCCACCGCTTCTACGAACAGATGGATTTCACGCCGAGGCCGGTGACCGGCATGCGTTACATGCAGTCGATCGCTTAACCGCGTCGCGGGTCTAAGTCTTTGTTGTCATGAGGAGATTGCATGCCTGACTTCAAACTCCATTGCTTCGCTCTCTCGGGGAACGCCTACAAGGTCGCCCTCTTCTTCGCCCTTGCCGGCATCGAGTGGGAGAGCATTTTCGTCGATTATCTCGGCGGTGAAACGCGAACCGAACAATGGCGAGAAACCATCAACGAACAGGGCGAGGCGCCCGTCCTCGAACATGGGCAAACGAAGATCAGCCAATCGGGGGTCATCCTCGACTACTTGTCAGAGGTGACGGGACAGTTTGGGGCGCAGACAGCCGAAGAACGGCGCGAGATCATGCGCTGGATCCTTTTCGACAACCATAAATTCACGAGCTATTACGCGACCCTGAGGTTCATTTACGGCCTTCAGAAGAGCGGCGAGACACCGGTCGTCGAGTTTTTGAGGCTGCGGGCCAAGGCTGCCTATGCAATTGTCGACGGCCACCTTGCCCACCGGGCCTTTATGGTCGGGAGCCGCCTGACAATCGCAGACCTCTCCTTGGCAGGCTACGTCTTCATGCCAGAGGAAACCGGGATTGATCACAGCGCCTATCCGGCTATCGCGGCCTGGAAAGACCGGATCAGCAGCATGCCCGGCTGGCGCCATCCCTATGATCTGATGCCGGGTCCCACCTCCCTTTAAGGGGGCGCATGAAGGCAGGGCCTAGCCATGTTGTCTAACGCCCCGGCACGGCCTTCAGATAGGCGGCGATCGCCTCGCGGTCGGCAGCCGGCAGGCGGGCGATGTTCTGCTGCACATCGACCATCGAACCGCCGACGGAATCGAAATCGGGCGTGAAGCCGGTTTCGAGGTAGTTGGCGATATCGGCCTCGCTCCAGCCGCCGATGCTCTTGGAGGCCGGGGTGATATCGGGTATGCGCCCCTTCCCCTCGGGGTTAGGAGCGCCGGCGAGCCACAAATCGGCCTGGAAGCCGCCGAGCCCATTGCGCGGCGTGTGGCACTCGCCGCAATGGCCGGGGCCTTCGACGAGATACTGCCCGCGCTTGATCTTGTCGTCGTTCTTGGCGAGCGCGACGCGCGGCTGATCGTTGAAATAGAGGAATTTCCAGCCGCCGAGCGCAAGGCGGATGTTGTAAGGAAAGGGCAGTTCATGCGGGGGCGCGACGTTGGCGCTCTTCGGCAGGGTCTTCAGGAAGGCGAAGAGATCGTTGACGTCCTTGTCGCTCATGCGGGAATAGGAGCCATAGGGAAAAGACGGGTAAAGATGCTGGCCATCCGGGCCGACGCCGCGCTTCATCGCATTGCCGAATTCGGCCAGCGTCCAGGCGCCGATGCCGGCCTTTTCATCCGGCGAAATGTTCGGCACGTGGAAGGTGCCGAACGGGCTCTTCAGCGCCAGGCCGCCCGACAGCGTCAGCCTGGCATCGCCTTCGGAACCGGGTGCTGAATGACAGCTGACGCAGCCGCCCGCCCGGAAGACCATCTCACCGTTTGCCGGATCCGGCGCGCCGAGACCGGCCCAATGGCTCTCCGGCAGCGGATCGGGCGCGGTGACGAGATAGAAGGCGCCGCCGCCGAGAACGACGACGCCGATCAGACAGAGCAGAAACCGGATGAACCTGCGGATCATGCTCCGCCTCCCTTTTTCCGAGATTTTCCTGTGCGGAACGATTCGGCACCAGCCCACACGCGGAGAACAAGGTGATCCGCGCCAGCGGCCAGGCCGGCGCGGATCGCGCCTCAAGTTCCAGATCGAACGGTCTATCAATTCTTGATACGATAGGCCTTGTGACAGCCGCCGCAATTGGCGCCGAGGGTGTTTATGGTCGCGCCGACAGCGGCGGCATCGGCCGGAAGCTGAGCCAGCGCGGTCTCGGCGTCAGTCGAGAGCTTTGCGGCACGCGCCTTGAAGTCGTCCATGTTTTCCCAGACCTTCGGGCTGACCTCGGGATCGTTCATATCGCTGCCCGGATTGAACTGATCGGGGAAAACCTTGGCGGTGGCGGCGATCGTCGTCAGCGCCGCCTTTACCGTCTCGGCATCATAGGGCTTCTCGCCCTTGGCGATGGCGGCCATGGCGCCCGCCGAACCGCCGATCTTCTTCATCAGCGCAATGCGCGAATCATGGGTGCCATCGGCGGCGGTCACCGACCCGAAGGCGATGCCGGCCATCGCTGCGGCGGCAGCTACTGCTTTCCAATTCATATTTCCTCTCCGTTTTCTCAGCATTGTTGCTGGGGCCAAGGCGGCCGATGGCCAATCTGCACCGGGAGCATGACAAAATCCATGCGTCCAGGCAGTCACGTTTTGCCGGAGGGTCATAAAAACAATGTGATAACCGGCGTCTCAGGTGGTTTTCCAACCTTGCCAGAGGCTGAAAGCGGAGACCGCAACCAGGAGCAGTCCGGCGCAACGGCCGACAAAGGCCGTGGCGTCGGGATTTGCCACCAGCAGGTCGCGGCTGCGGCCTGCCGTCATCGCCAGCGTTCCGTAAACGGCGAACTGCGTGACGATAGTCATGGCGCCCATGATCACACCCTGCATCCAGACCGGGCCATATTCCGGTCTCAGGAACTGCGGGTAGACCGCGAACATGAAAATATAGGCCTTGGGATTGACGAGACAGGTGACGGCGCCCTGGCAGAAGGCGCGCCAGCCAGAGCGCGCCGTCGCCGGCCCGACCACCTCGACGGTGATCGAACTGCGCATCAGCGAAACGCCAATCCAGATCATATAACCGACGCCGGCAAAGAGCAGCAGGTTGAAGAGCTGCGGCAGCATGGTGACGAGCACGCCGACGCCGGCCGCGCCATAGGCCGAATGCACGGCGCCGCCCGCCATGATACCGCCCGTCGCCGCGAGCCCCCGCCTGATACCGCCGGTCAGCGAATTGGCAAGCACGAAGAGCATGTCCATGCCCGGCACGATGATGATGCCGAAGAGAAGGGTGAAGAATAGCCAGAGGTTTTCATGGTAATTCATGTCAGTTGCCACCCTCAGTTCCGCGGGCCACTTTCAAAAGCCCCGATTGATTTCAATCCGATAGGCGGGTCTATACGCAAACCCAACTGACAGTGTATTGTCAGGAGCGTGAGGATGGAGAGACAAGAATGCGCAAGGCCTCGCGGCTTTTCGAGATCATCCAGATCCTGAGGCTCGCCAGAAAACCGATGACGGCGGCTGTCATGGCCGAGACGCTCGAAGTGACCGTGCGCTCGATCTATCGCGACATCGCCGCCCTTCAGGCAATGCGGGTGCCGATCGAAGGCGGGCGCGGCATCGGATACATCATGCGGCCGGGCTTCGACCTGCCGCCCCTGATGTTCTCGATCGAGGAGATGGAGGCGATCGTTCTGTCGCTGGCGCTGCTCGAACGTACGGGCGACGAGGAGCTGAAGCAGGCCGCCCGCCGGGTCAACCGGAAGATATCAGGCGCCGTGCCGGCGCCGCTGCGCGAGGCGCTGGACAACAAGGCGCTTTATGCCTGGGGCTCGACCGTGCAGCCGGTGGGCTTCGACCTTGCGATCGTGCGCCGGGCGATCCGCGACGAACGCAAGCTGACGCTCGCCTATCGCGACGAGCTCGGCCGCGCCAGCGAGCGGACGGTGCAGCCGATCGCGCTGATCTACTATTCGCAGACCGCCAATATCGTCGCCTGGTGCGAACTGCGCCAGGCAATCCGCAATTTCCGCAGCGACCGGGTGGAGCGTTGCGATGCAAGCGACGATTTCTTCAAGGGCGACGGTGACCGGCTGCGGCAATTGTGGACGAGCGGGTGGGCGGAAAAGGCTGTGACGGTGTGAAATCAGCTACTTGGCCAATCATCGACGCGTCGGTTGACGTTGAGCGCTGCCCCTCACCCTAACCCTCTCCCCGTAGAAACGGGGAGAGGGGACGTGCCCTGCGAGAGGCCTGCGAGGAGTGGCGAGGTCGCGGCATGTTCCCTTCTCCCCGCGTGCGGGAGAAGGTGGCGGCAGCCGGATGAGGGGCACGCGGCGATCTCTGGCCTAATAAGCCAGCGTGCGGTTCTCCTCGCGGCCGAAGCCGCGGATATCGATGCGGTCAGGGTGGAGTTCGACAATCGCGAAGGCGTTTTCACTTTCGGTGTCGACTACGCCCTTGAAATTGACGAAGTGGCAGGCGCCGGCCTTGGCGTAATTGCCGACGTGGTCGTGACCGTTGAGATAGGCGACGACATTGGCATGCGAGGCGAGCAGCGCGACGATGCGCTCGCTGTCCCACATGCCGTGCTCACTTGGCGGATGCACGGGATAGTGGTTCATGACGATCACCTTCTCGCCGGTCGCAGCTGCCTCTGCGATTTCATCGTCTAGCCAGGCGAACTGCACGTCGCTCAGCGCAGCATTCCACCGATGGGCATTCCTGGCGCCTTTCTCCTCCAGCTCGGCCAGCATTTGCGCGGCAAGGGCGCGGTGCGGATGGCCCTCGGGCGGCGCGAAGGTGCTGACCTCATTGCCGTCGAGCACGACGAAGCGCCAGCCGTGGCGGGAAAAACTGTAATAGGGCGACGGCATGCCGAGACGCGCGGCGACTTCGGAGAGATGCCCCGCCGAGACGGAGAAATCGTGATTGCCGAGCAGGAAGAGCGCCTCGTGCCTCAGCTTGCCGTAGACCGGCAGGATGTCGTCGAAGCTCCTGAAGCTGCGGTCAATGATATCGCCGAGCGTCATGACGAAGCTCAATTCCCAGCCGTTAAAGACCTCGATCGCCTCGGCGACCTTGGCGAGGCTGTTGGCGTAATAGCGGTCCATGGCCGCATGCGGAGGGATCGCCGCATATTGCGGATCGGCGACGATGCCGAGGCGGAGCGGGGAAACATCGGAAGAGGACATCGAGCGTGATTAGGATCGGCCGGTGACAGGGATGTGACGGCTCGCGTCACGAAAACACCCGACGTTCGGAGAACGCCGGGTGCGAAATCGAGAGATCGCCGCGGCTGGCGGCGAGACCGGGCGCTTACTTCGTGGCTTCTTCGTAACGTTCCAGGACGTAGTCCCAGTTGATCAGGCTATCGATGAAGGCTTCGAGATATTTCGGGCGGGCGTTGCGATAGTCGATGTAATAGGAGTGTTCCCAGACGTCGACGCCGAGGATCGGCGTGGCGCCATGGACGAGCGGGTTTTCGCCGTTCGGGGTCTTGGAGATTTCGAGCTTGCCGTTCTTGACGGAAACCCAGGCCCAGCCGGAGCCGAACTGGGTGGCGCCGGCATTGGCGAAATCGGCCTTGAACTTGTCATAGCCGCCGAGATCGGAGGCGAAGGCCGCTTCGAGCTTGCCCGGCAGCTTGTTGCCGCCGCCGCCCTTCTTCATCCATTTCCAGAAATGAATGTGATTGTAGTGCTGGGCGGCGTTGTTGAAGAGGCCGGCATTGGTGCCGAAGGACTTCTTCACGACCTCTTCGAGCGAGAGGTCCGAAAGGCCGGCTTCGGCGGCGAGCTTGTTGCCGTTGTCGACATAGGCCTTGTGGTGCTTGTCGTGGTGAAACTCCAGCGTTTCCTTCGACATGAAGGGGACAAGCGCTTCGTAATCATAGGGAAGTTCAGGCAATTCGAAAGCCATGTCAGATCTCCTCTTGGCAATAGATTGCGTCATCGGCAGGTGAGGCGGAACATAGGAGGGGAAAGGGGGAGAGGCAACCGCCGAAATATCAAAAAACGACCGGACGGAGGAAAATTTGCCTCAGTTTCAGGGCGGGATTCGGGCGTACAAAATCGCCGGCATGACGCCCCGAAAACCGCTTCACCGGCCACCGACATCAATGGAGATCCGGTATGAACAGGAATATAATCCCGCATCTCGCCATTGCCGCGCTTCCCTCTCTTGTCCCTGCGGCGCATGCCTCTTCGGACGAGGCCTGGAAACAGCTGGCCGCAGACGTGGAAGACAAGTGCAGGAAGGCGGCGGTCGCAATCGAGAAGCCGAAGGCCGTGGTCGATCCCTTCGGCACCTCGCATTACGGGCTGGCCCTGGTGACGGGAAAGTCGAAGGGGGCCAGGGGGCTCATCGTCCAGATCTGCGTCTATGACAAGCAGACGGAATCGGTCGAGATCGGCAGCGAGATCGATGCTGAAGAGCTCGGCTTGGCGCCAGCGAAGCCGGCCACCGCAGCGGCATGTGACTTTGGTCACATTGCGAGCGGAACCCAAACCCACTCTCAGGAGTTGAAGTGCTCAGTTTTTAGAGCCCCGCGCCTCTATGAGAGGCGCCAAGGCGCTCTATGTTTGCGATAAAGGCATGATGCTTTCCGAAATCGATTCGATTCTCGGGGTCAGGCGCAGGGAGGTTTATGCATGTCGGAGCTTCGCAACCGGGCGGAAGATCAGCAGAAAATCTATCAGCGCTGGGCACCGGTCTATGACCGCGTCTATCGCGGCATCCTGCGCGACGGCCACCGCAAGCTGGCCGCGCTGGCTGCCGCAGCCGGCACCGATATTCTTGAAGTTGGTGTCGGCACCGGTCTAACGCTCGCCCACTATCCGAGCCGCTGCCGGGTGACAGGCATCGACATTTCCGAACATATGATCGCACGCGCGCGCGAAAAGGTACGGCGCGAAAACCTGCAGCATGTGCAGGCGCTCGAGGTGATGGATGCACATGCGCTGCACTTTGCCGACAAGTCTTTCGACGTGGTCTGCCTGCCCTTCGTCATCACGCTGATTCCCGAGCCCGAACGGGCGCTGGACGAATGCGCCCGGGTGCTGCGGCCGGGCGGCGAGATCATCCTAGCCAGCAAGCTCGGCGACGGCGCCGGCCTTCAGGGCGCGATCGAGGCGGCGGTGGCGCCGCTGGTGCGTCACATCGGCTGGTCGTCCGCCTTCCGCATCCACCGCATCGTCGCCTGGGCCGAACGCCGCGGCGATTTTTCAACGACCGATATTCTGCCGGTCTTTCCGAACGGCTTTTTCAAGATCGTCCGGTTGAAGCAGCGCGGCTTTTCCTCCTGAGAGCAAAAGTTTTCTCCGCATCGGCGATTCTGATGCTACCGTTCGCCTGAGGGGACAGCATGCCATCGGATATCTTCTTTTTCATCGCTGTCGGCTTCTGTGCGCAGATCGTCGACGGCGCGCTCGGTATGGCCTTCGGCGTGCTGTCGACGACGAGCCTCTTGGCCTTCGGGGTGCCGGCGGCCAATGCCAGCGCCATGACGCATGTGACGGAAATGTTTACGACGGCCGCGTCAGGCCTGTCGCATGCCTATCATCGCAATGTCGACTGGCGGCTGGTGGCGCGTCTAGCCCCGGCCGGCATGATCGGCGGCGCGATTGGCGCCACTCTGCTTGCCAATATAGACGGCAAGGTGATCGAACCCTTCGTGTCGGCCTATCTGATCGCGATCGGTCTGCTGATCCTCTACAAGGGCTTCCGACCACCGAGCAAACGCGAGGTGCGCGACTGGGCCGTGCCGCCCGTCGGCTTTTGCGGCGGCCTGCTGGATGCGATCGGCGGCGGCGGATGGGGTCCTGTCGTCACCAGTACGCTGGTCGGGCGCGGTCATGATCTGAAACGGGTAATCGGCTCGACGAATTTTACCGAATTCGCCGTGACGCTGACGATTTCGCTCACCTTCGTCGTGACGCTCGGCTGGTCTGAGCTCAATTCGGCGATCGGCCTCATTATCGGCGGCGTCATCGCCGCCCCCTTCGGCGCCATCTTCGTCAAGCGCCTGCCGGTGCGGGCGCTGATGGTGGCGGTCTCAATGGTCATCATCACGACGTCGGCGTTGCGGATCTTCTAAAGGCGTTTCGGCGTGTCAGAGATTGCGGCCGAAATAGACCTCCACGGAGGCGATCCTATCGCCGCGGAAACGAATGCTTTCCATGTTGGCGAAGCTCGTGCCGTCCAGTTTTTCGGCCCGGTAGCGAACAACAGCCTCGTCGCCGTCGACCGACAGGAACTCGATGTGGATTGCGCGGAAGACCGGCTCCTTGGGCCAGCAGCGCTCGAAATAGGTCGCCCGGTCGATATGGTCGTCACGCGGGCTGGAGAAGGTGAAATCCTCCGTCAGCATGGCGCCGACAAGGTCCTTGCGATCGGCGAGATAGGCGGTGTAGAGATCGCGGACAGTCTGTTGCCTGGATCGCATCTCGTTCATGGCAAAACCTTCCGATTATCCGATTGCATTATGCAATCGGCTATCTTCTACCACTTTTACCCGAGATGATCCAGCTTGCGGCGCAACTGCCCCCGCAGGATCGATGCCGAGGCAAGAATGACCGACACGCAACGGGACGCGGCCAGCGCTGGACCAGGCTCGATTTACTGGAGGCGCAACCTTGCCGTCTCGCTGATCGGCTCCTTCACCACGATCGTGGCGATGACGCTGCTGCTTCCCTTCTTGCCGCTTTATGTCAAAGAGCTCGGCGTGACCGATCATGCGGCGATCGTGCAATGGTCGGGCATCGCCTATGGCGCCACCTTCCTGGCCGCCGCTCTCGTCGCGCCGCTCTGGGGGCGGCTCGGCGATATCTATGGCCGCAAGCTGATGCTGGTGCGCGCCAGCCTCGGCATGACGCTGGCGATCTCGCTGATGGGCATGGCCGGCAATGTCTGGCAGCTGGTGGCGCTGCGCCTGTTCGTCGGGCTTGCCGGCGGCTACTCTTCCGGCTCGATGGTGCTGGTGGCGACGCAGACGCCGAAGGACCGCTCGGCGTGGGCGCTCGGCGTCTTGTCTTCCGGCATCATGGCCGGCAATCTCGTCGGGCCGCTGATTGGCGGCGCACTGCCGCAGCTCATCGGCATCCGCGGCACGTTTCTCGCCGCCGGGGCCATCATCTTCTTCGCCTTTCTCGCCACCACCCTGCTGATCAAGGAGGAGAAGTCACCGGCCCGCAGCCTGGCGGCCAAGGCGAGCGGCGGCTGGAGATCCATAAACGACAGGCGCCCCGTCATTGCCATGCTGGCAACCGGCATGCTGCTGATGCTCGCCAATATGTCGATCGAGCCGATCATCACCGTCTATGTCGCTGAGATCGTGCCCGTCGAAGCGCAAGTGACGATGATCTCCGGTCTCGTCATGTCGGCCGCCGCCCTCGGCAGCATCGTTTCGGCCTCATGGCTCGGCAGGCTCGCCGACAGGGTCGGCCACTGGCCAGTGATCGCGGGTGCGCTCGTGGTCGCCGGGCTGCTGCTGATCCCGCAGGCTCTCGTCACCAGTCCCTGGCAGCTGATCATCCTGCGCTTCTTGATGGGAGCAGCACTCGGCGGGCTGCTGCCCTGCATCGCCGCCGTCATCCGCCATAGCGTGCCGGACAGTGCGGCCGGCAGCATTCTCGGGCTTTCCATCTCGTCGCAATATGTCGGCCAGGTCGCGGGCCCCATCCTCGGCGGCTTCGTCGGCGGGCATATCGGCATGCGCTCGGTTTTTCTCGGCACCTCGCTGCTGCTTCTGGCCGGTGCTGCCTATGCCTGGCTGGTGCGGCCGAGGGAGGCCACAACATCAGACCTGCGAGCTCCCGCAGATCAGCTCGACGCCTGAGCGGGCGATCGACTCCAGCACCTCACGGCTGTCGCCGGCGCGGGCGCGCACGGCAAGCGAATGCATGACCGCGGAGGCGAGCCTTGCCAGCATCAGCGGATCGGCGCTCTCGGGAAGCTCGCCCCTTTCGACGGCAATGCGCATGCGTTTTTCGATCTCACCATCGAACTCGTTGAGGCTGCGGCCGAGCACCTCGCGCACACGCTCATGTTGGACCGCCTCGACCGAGGCGGTGCCGATCAGCAGGCAGCCGCGGGCGGCGGTTTCGCCGTGCAGATAGATCGCTAACGCCCCGGCATAGACGCTCGCGAGATTGTCGCGCAGCGGCAGTGACGGGTCGAGCGCCTGCTTCAGCACGTCCATGCCATCCTGCCGATAGGCCTCCAGGGCTTCGAGATAGAGAGCCTCCTTGTCGCCAAAGGCGCCGTAGAGGCTTGGGCGGTTGAGGTTGGTCGCGGCACTCAGATTGTCGAGCGAGGCGGCGGCAAAGCCCCTGTCCCAAAAGACGTCCCTCGCCTTGCCGAGCGCCGCCTTGGCGTCAAAAGCCCTCGGGCGGCCGCGTTTCTTCTCGTCCTTCATATTTTGTACTGCTTCGCATTAAATTGTTGACGACGGTTATTTTATGCGAAACAGTACAAATGTCCAAACATATCGGCCGGCGGCATCTTGCCGCCTCCGCAGAAAGGAAACCGAGATGAAACTCTATATGCACGCCGCAGCCTGCTCGCTTTCGCCGCACATCATCTGCCGGGAGCTGGGGCTCGACATCGAGCTCGTCCAGGTCGATCGGAAGACCCACAGGACAAGCAAAGGCGAAGACTACCTGGTCATCAACGGCAACGGCTATGTGCCGGCGCTGATGCTGGACGATGGAAAGGTACTGACCGAAGGGCCGGCGATCGTGCAGTTTCTGGCGGAAGGCTCGGGCCTGCTGCCGGAAGTCGGCGACATCAAGCGCAACGAGGTGCAATCCTATCTCAATTTCATCACCGCCGAGCTGCACAAGCCGATGGTGCTGCTGTTCAGCCCGATCTATTCCAGCGTGCATGGAGAAATCCGCGCAGTGATCTCGAAACGGCTCGCCTGGCTGAACGACCGTGTGACCGCACCCTATCTTACCGGCGATGCCTTCACGGTGGCCGACGCCTATCTCTTCGTCTGCCTCAACTGGTCGCCCTGGATCGACATCGATCTGAAACAATGGCCGGCACTGAGCGGCTTCATGGCTCGCGTCGCGGCGCGCCCCAAGGTGCGAGAGGCACTGCAGGCCGAAGATCTCCAGGCCTTCGAGGCCGGCGGCGTCTATTTCGCCCCGCAGGCCTATCTCGCCTCGGCCGGACGGGCCGGCGAACCGGTGCGGCCGTAGCGCCGCTCTTAGAGAGCGTTGACGGCGACCGGCAGGGCTCGCTTATGAGCAGTCGCCCGATAGGCGGAAAGGATCCGGCGGCGGGCAATCTCGCCGACCGGCTTGCCTTCAAGAAAATCGTCGATCTCGTCATAGGTGACGCCATAGGCCTCCTCGTCGGGACGCAGCGGCCGCTGGTCCTCGAGATCGGCCGTGGGCACCTTGAAGACCAGCTCATCCGGAGCGCCGAGCCGGTTTGCCAGCAGGCGGACGCGGCGCTTGTTGAGGCCGGCGAGCGGCAGGATATCGGCGGCGCCGTCGCCGAACTTGGTGAAGAAGCCCATGACCGCCTCGGCGGCGTGGTCGGTGCCGATCACCAGGGCGCCGAGCGCGCCGGCCAGGGCGAACTGGGCGATCATCCGCTGGCGGGCCTTGATGTTGCCGAGGATAAAATCCTGCCGGCCGGCATCGGCAAAGGCAAGGCCGCCGTTCTGCGCGGCGGCCAGCATCGCATCCGCCGCTTCCTTGATGTTGACCACCATCGAACGATCGGCGCCGATCGTTTCCAGCGCCCGGTTCGCATCGGCCTCGTCGGCCTGAACACCGTAGGGAAGTCGCACGGCAATGAATTCCGCCGCATGGCCACCTTCACGCAACTCGCGCACCGCCTTCTGAGCAATCAGCGCCGCCGTCAGCGAATCGACGCCGCCGCTAATGCCGAGGACGTAGCCGCGCATGCCCGACGCCACGAGATAATCCTTGAGGAAGGCGGTCCGCCGCTCGATCTCGTGCTCCGGATCGATCTCGGCGGCAAGGCCCAGCTCGCGGATGATCTCACCTTGTTCGTCGGAGAGCACGGTCATGGGTGGTTCCTCTGTGTATGAAAATTTCGGCGCACTATGGCGGAAAGGTGTGGGGAAGCGAAGCGGTTTCGGGCAGGCCCGCTCTAAATCGTCAAGTGAGCGTTAAGGTTTGGGATCGATCTGCGAAGCTGAAATCGTCGCGTGACGACCCTGTTCCTGACGAACTGAAACCTACGTCCGCCGTTGCAATCGATTCGCTGAATCGATTACCTCGGCTACGCCGAACCACTGCTCACTCCTCGCTCTCACTTCTCCCGTGGGCCCAGTCCATGTAGAGTTCCAGCGCCTTGCGGGTGACCGGGCCTTCCTGGAAATTGCGATCGTCGAGGCGGGTGACGCCGGCGACTTTGGAATAATTGCCTGTCGTGAAGATCTCGTCGGCTGCAAGGAAATCTTCGACCGAGAGCGTGGCTTCCACGACGTCGAAGCCGGCCTTGCGCAAGAGGCCGATGACGCGGGCGCGGGTGATGCCGGCGAGAAAGGTGCGGTTGGCGGCGGGCGTCATCACCACGCCGTCGCGCACCAGAAAGACGTTGGAGGAGGCTGTTTCGACGACATTGCCGTTCAGATCGCGCACCAGCGCATTGTCGAAGCCGCGGCTGCGCGCCTCGGTGATCATGCGGCCGCTGTTCGGGTAAAGGGAGCCGGTCTTCGCCTCCGTCATGGCCGTTTCGGGCGAGGGACGGCGATAGGGCGAAACGGTGAGGCTGGTGCCGCCATGGCCGCCCATCGGCGCCTCGAACAGGCAGAGCGCGAAGCGGGTCGATTCGGCATCGACGGAGACAATGCTGCCGGGCGAACCATGTTCGCCCCAATACATCGGCTTGATGTAGATCGCCGTCGCGCCGTCGAATTTGCCAACGCCTTCCCAGGCGAGCGCGGCAATCTCCTCGGCCGATTTCACCGGCTTCAGGCCCATGGCGAGTGCGGAGCGGTTCACGCGCTGGCAGTGAAGATCAAGATCCGGGGCGATGCCGTCGAACCAGCGGGCACCGTCGAACACCGTGGAGCCGAGCCACATGGCATGCGAGGTCGGCCCGATCAGCGGCGGATTGCCGGGAAGCCATTCGCCGTCGACATGAGTCCAGGTGGTGGAACGCGGTGATGTATCGACGGCCATTGCTGATCTCCCTTGCGAATCCGGGAAAGCAAAAACCCCGGCGGCACGCCGGGTCAAGGACAAATCCCGGCCGGAAATACGGAAGCAAGAAAATGCCGGAGCACAGCGTCCGGCCGCAATATTCGTGCGCGACACCTGCGGCGTTGGCGATGGGTGCATCAGCAAAAATGATGGAATCTCTGTTGGAATGGCGGGCTGGCGCATGCGATCATGAGGAGAAATCGCCGGACAGCAGCAAGGGAAGACGCCGATGAAAGCCATGTTCTACGAAGCCTTCGAGCAGGCGCCGGAAATCCGCACGCTGCCCGATCCGACACCTTCCGAGGACGGAGTCGTCATCGCAGTCGGCGCAAGCGGGCTCTGCCGCAGCGACTGGCACGGCTGGATGGGCCACGATCCCGATATCCGCCTGCCGCATGTGCCGGGGCACGAGCTTGCCGGACGCGTCGTCGCCACCGGCCGCGGCGTCATGCGCTTCAAGGCGGGCGACCGGGTGACCGTGCCCTTCGTGTCCGGCTGCGGCCATTGCAGCGAATGCCATTCCGGCAACCAGCAGATCTGCCCGAACCAGTTCCAACCGGGTTTCACCCATTGGGGCTCCTTCGCCGAATATGTGGCGATCGATTATGCCGACACCAATCTGGTGCATCTGCCCGATACGATCGAGGACGCGACAGCGGCAAGCCTCGGCTGCCGCTTCGCCACCTCGTTCCGCGCCGTCGCCGACCAGGCGCGCACCGGACCCGGCGAATGGATCGCCGTGCATGGTTGCGGCGGCGTCGGCCTGTCGGCGATCATGATCGCCACCGCGCTGGGCGCCAATGCGATCGGCATCGACATATCGGAGGAGAAACTCGCCTTCGCCAGAGAGTGCGGCGCGGTGGCGACGGTCAATGCCTCAAGCGTTGCCGACGTGGCCGAGGCGGTGCGCGATATCACCAAAGGCGGCGCGCATGTCTCGATCGACGCGCTCGGCCACCCCGCCACCTGCTTCAACTCGATCAAGAATCTGCGCCGGCGCGGCCGGCATGTGCAGGTGGGGCTGATGCTCGGCGAATACGCGACACCGCAGATTCCGATGGGCCAGGTGATCGGCCACGAACTGGAGATCTACGGCAGCCACGGCATGCAGGCCTGGCGCTACGACGCCATGCTGTCCATGCTGGCGGCGGGGAAGATCGCGCCGCAGAAACTGATCGGACGCCGCGTCAGTCTCGAGGAGGCCGTGCCGGCGCTGATGGCGCTCGATAAGGCGGAGGCGATAGGGATCAGCGTGATTACGCGGTTTTCATAGGGATCGTCTGAGCCAGGGCATAATGAAGTCGCAAGGAGAGAATACATCTTCCCTCCTCTTTAGGTATCATCGACTGATCGCTAGGCTGACTGCACAGGCATATGATCTGTCGCTGTCTGAGGTAACGGAACGGTTCTGCGGTTGGTGGACAGTTTCCGGTATTTCGTCGGTGTTAGGTTATGGTGACGGAGAAACACCCGGTTGAAATTTGACAGATTGCGATAGCCCACCTCGAAGCAGATGTCCGTTATCGGCATAGAGGTATCAGTCAATAGCTGGCCCGCCTTCCAGATACGAAGCTTGTTGACGTGGTCGGTGAAGCTGTGGCCGCTGTTTTTCTTGAAGAATCGCGAGAAGGCGCTGTCGCTCATGCCGACCATGCGAGCCATATCAGGCAACCGGATATCCTCCGACAGATTGGCAAAGACATACGCGAAGACCTGTTGCAGGGCTTCGAGCGAGCCATAGCTCAGGTCCGGCACATAAGCCTCTGAAGACAGCATATCGAACTCGTCGGTGTCCCGCAGCAGCGAGAGCAATGACAGGAAGGTCGAAAGCCGCAGCGAGCCGGTCTGGAACTCCATGTCGAGTATCAGCGCCTCCGCCTGCTCCCGCGCCCGGCCCTTGAAGGAGAGCCCCCGCTGTGCGCGGGCGAGAAAGTCACGCAGCCCCGCCAGTTCCGGCAGGAAGGCCGAAGCCTGCTCCAGCTTGGCCGGCAGAAACTGGATGACGATGTCACGTCCTGGAATGCGCTCACCCGGTCCGAGCGGCGTCACCCAGTCGTGCGGCAGGTTGCTGCCGATGACGGAAATATGGCCCGGCGTGAACGCGCCGACATGATCGCCTGCAAGCAGGACGCCGCTGGCGTTGGGAATGTAGTGGATCTCCACCTCCGGGTGGAAATTCCAGACGTTGCGTTCCCACGGATAGTCGTCGCGGCGCCAGAGGAACGACTCGTCCGCGCCGGTCAAGACATATTCAAATCTCGCGACCGTTGGCGAAACAACTGACATTGCGGACATCCTCCAGTGCTTCCCGCGATGCTCGTTGCGCTGACAATCAATATTGGATTGTGCAACGCACACAAGATTTCATGGATATTTTCGGCATTTCGCGCATGAGAGTATCAGTATCGCGCAACGGCCGCGCTTGTGTCCACCCGTTCTTTCTACAACTATTGTGGTCCGTTGAGCGTGTCGGAGGAGAGTTTAGCACGCACAACCGGACCGATTTTGCGATCCAAATGGAGGAGAACAATGAACAGTTTCGTCAAAGCCGTGGGCGTCGGCTTCATTTCGCTTGGCCTTTGGAGCTCGACCGCTCTTGCTCAGGATTCTTGGTGGAAAACTGCCGCCCAACCCTACCAGGGCGCGACCATCCGGGGCATCTCGGAATCGACCCCAGCGTCGAAATATGTCGAGCAGGTGCTCGGTCCCAAGTTCACCGAAGAGACCGGCATCAAGGTCGAATTCGAAGCGACATCCTGGGACCAGATGTACGACAAGGCGATCAAGGACATGGAGGCCAATACCGGCATCTATGACTTCGTCTATATCGAGCAGGACATCGTATATACGTATCTGGCTCGCAATTTCCTGGTCGACATCACCAAGTCGCTTACCGATAATGCGAAGATCGCTTCGCCGGACTTCAAGCCGGAGAATTTCACTACTTTCTTGAACTATTTCAAGGATCCGAAGTCGGGCGATGTCATGGGCGTCCCCATGGAAGCCTTCATCAAGCCTTACCTCTACCGCAAGGATCTTTTCGATGATCCGGCGATCCAGAAAGCCTACAAGGATTCCACCGGTGCGGATCTGAAGCCCGCGACGACGCATGACGAGTATACCCAGATCGCCAAGTTCTTCACCGAATACGGCGCAGACAAGGAGCTCTGGGGAACCACCGTACAGGCCTCGTCGAGCCATCCCGCCGCCTTCTACGAATTCTTCGAGTCGGTCGCGCCGACCTTTGGCGTGTATAACTGGGGCATCGATGGCACGACCTTCGCGGCCACCGAAGCCAACGGCGGCCAGATGAACTCCGCCGCCGCGAAGAAGGCGCTCAACTACTGGATCGGCCTGCTGAAATACGCGCCGCCGGAATCGACGTCGTCCACCTGGGACGAGGTTGCCGGGACATTTGCCGCCGGCCGCGCAGCCCAAGGCCTCGTCTACGGTGAAAACGCTGCCTGGATCGCTACCGACGAAAGCAAATCGACGGTCGTCGGCAAGGTGGGAGTGTCATTGCCTCCGGTCGAGGCGGGTGTCATGGAAGCAGCCGAATCCGGCAAGGGATATATCGGCTATTACGATGGTGGTGCATTCGGCATCCCGCATTCGTCCAAGAACAAGGACGCGGCGCTGCTATTCCTGCAGTATATCGGTCAGGCCTCAGTGCAGACCGACTGGGCGCTGGCCGGCTCCCGCATCGTCATGAACTCGACCTACGACGATCCCAAGATCGTCGATCAGGACAAGAAGATGAACGGCTACTACACGCTCATGCGTGAGGACGGAAAGCTGTTCGCCGGAGCTCCGCCGTTCCCGTTCCACGCGCAAGTTCTGCAGGTAGTCGCGCCCTTCATCTACAAAGCGATTGTCGGTGAGATCAAGCCGGACGATGCGCTGGACCAGGCCGCCACCGCAGCCGAAGCCGAACTCGTGAAGCTCGGCTATCGCAAGTAAAAGACCGCACCTCCCAAGCGGTTGGCGGTCGCCTTCAGCAAGGTGGCCGCCCCTTTCCTGACTGCGGTTTGCGGGGCCTGCCCGCGACGCTCGAAGTCAGGCGAATGAGTGTCAAGGACGATCTGACGGAGCGCAGGATGAGACAATCCAACATCGGATGGCTGTTTCTAGCACCAGCCACGCTAATTCTGTTCGTTGTCGGGTTTGTTCCCTTCATCTACATTCTCTATGTCGGCTTCTTCGACTGGAACACCAACGCAGTCGACCCCACCCTGCGCTGGGCAGGCCTGCAGAATTATCGCAGCCTCGTTTTTGACACGACATTCCTGAACTCGCTTGCGCGCACGCTGGTCTTCGCATTCGTCGTCGTTGTGAGCGAGCTGTTGTTAGGCTATGTCCTGGCCCGCGCGCTGATGGCAGACCGGCTGTGGGGCCGGCAGTTCTTTCGCACGATCCACACACTGCCGATCGTGGTCGCGCCCATTGCAGTCGGCGCTACCTGGCGGCTGCTTTGCGTTCCCGGCTTCGGCATCGTGCCCTATTACCTGAAACTGTGGTTCGGCATCGACTACAACATCTCGACCAATGCCTATCACGCCTTCGCCACGGCGATCATCATGGACCTGTGGCATTGGACGCCGTTCGTCACGCTGTCGCTCATGGCGGGACTGACCGCCTTGCCGAAAGAACCGCTCGAACAGGCGCAGATCGACGGCGGCAACAAGCTGCAGATTTTCTGGTACGTGATCGTTCCGATGTTGAAGCCGGTGCTGCTGACAACCGTCTTCATCCGGCTGATGGACGCGCTGCGCTCGGTCGACGAAATCTGGATGCTGACAAAGGGTGGTCCGGCTGAGGCCACCCGGTTCATCGGCCTTCATATCTGGATCAACGTCTTTCCGAAGACCGATTACGGCTACGGTGCGGCCATGTCGCTACTGACGCTTTACGTCACGATCGTTCTGAGCTGGCTGCTGTTCGTCGCCATGACCGGCCGCAAGGGAGGCGCACAATGAAACGCTCCGGTATAGCCTCGTTCGTCCTTTGGATATGCCTGACCATTCTGACGCTGCTTCCGGTCTGGTGGATGCTGGTCGTTTCGATGCGCCCCCGCGTGAAGCTCTATTCGAAGTCGTTCCTCATCGACGATCTTTACTGGAACAATTTTCTGGCGGTGCTGAACAGCTCGACATTCCTGCAGTATCTCTGGAATTCGCTGATCGTGGCGACATCGAACGCAGCGCTGGTGTGCGCGCTCGGCCTGCTCGCGGCGTTCGGGCTGTCGCGTTACAAAATCGGCGGCGGTGACAATGTGTTTTTCTGGCTGATCACCAACCGCATGGCGCCGCCAGCCGTGTTTCTGCTGCCGCTCTTCCTGCTCTTCACCAAGTGGTTCGTGTTCGGCGATTTCATGCTGTTCGATACGAAGACTGGCCTGATCCTGCTCTATTGCGTCTTCAACCTGCCCTTCGCCGTCTGGCTCTTGAAGGGCATGCTCGACGGGATTCCGCTGGAGCTTGACGAAGCGGCGCGGGTCGATGGTGCGACAACCGGCCAGGTGCTGTCCAACGTCATCCTGCCGCTGGCGCGGCCGGGGTTGGCCGTCACCTTCATCCTGACCTGGATTTTCGCCTGGAACGAGTACCTGTTCGCAGCGACCCTAACGTCCTCGGCTAACGCCAGGACCGTGACGACAGCGCTCGCTGAATATGTCTCGGTCACCGGAACGAACTGGGGCGAGATGGCAGCGATGGCGTTCCTGACCACGCTTCCGGCCCTAATCGTGCTCGGCTTCGTCCAGAAACACATCGTGACCGGCCTCACGTTCGGCGCGTTGAAAGGGTAAGAAGATGGCTGGCGTTCAACCCCAGAAAACCCAACGCGACGGGTTCCTGCCTATCCGAACCAACGGCTTCGACAGGGGCTTCATCTCCGTCGTGATCCTGATCCTGGTGCATCTTCTATGGATGCGCTTCCTTGAGGGCGTGTTGCCCCTATGGGTGGCGACGGTGCTCTGCCTGGCGCTGGCCGTGTTCATTATCCGAAAGGGCTGAAGACATGAGATCACTCGTCCTCGAACGCAAAGACGAACTGCGCATTCGCGACCTGGACCCGAAGGAGGCGCTCGGTCCCACCGACGTGCGCATCGCCATCAAAACCGTTGGCGTCTGCGGATCCGACGTTCACTATTACACTCACGGCGCGATCGGCCCTTTCGTTGTGCGCGAGCCGATGATCCTCGGCCACGAAGCCGCCGGCATCATCGAAGAGGTCGGCAGCGCGGTGCAGAACCTGAAAGTCGGCGACCGCGTTTGCATGGAGCCCGGCATTCCCGATCCTCAAAGTCGCGCGTCGCGACTGGGTCTCTACAATCTCGATCCCGCGGTGCGCTTCTGGGCGACGCCGCCGGTGCATGGCGTACTGAGACCGAGCGTGGTCCACCCGGCGGCCTTCACCTTTAAGCTTCCGAACAACGTCTCCTACGCCGCTGGCGCTATGGTCGAGCCGTTGGCTGTAGGCTTTCAAGCAGTCTCCAAGGCGAGGCTGACGCCCGGTGCGATCGCGCTGGTCACGGGTGCCGGACCGATCGGCATGGTGACAGCGATCGCGGCGCTGTCGGCTGGCTGCGCCAGAGTTATCGTTACCGACGTTGTCGACGAAAAGCTTGCCGTGGCGCGCAAGCTCGGCCCTGCCATCATGACCGTCAACGTACGCTCGCAGGACCTGAAGAGTGTCATAGCCCGCGAAACCGACGGCTGGGGCGTCGATGTCGTCTTCGAATGTTCCGGCGCGGCCGAAGTGATCGCAGACACGGCGCACCATGCTTGCCCCGGCGGCGCCATCGTCCTCGTCGGCATGCCCCTGAAGCCGGTCCCGCTCGATGTCGTCATCGCCCAGACCAAGGAACTGCGCATCGAACACGTGTTCCGCTACGCCCATGTCTACCCGCGCATCGTCGCGCTATTGGGATCGAACCAGATCAATGTCGATGCGCTGATCACCGATACCTACGCCTTCGAGGATTCTGTCGAAGCGTTCGATTACGCCGTGCGACCGAAGCCGTCCTCCGTCAAAATCCAGATCGAGCTTGGGAAGTAGCATGTACCTGCGGAAGCTGGATCTCAGTGGAAGAGTGGCGGTCGTCACCGGCGCGAGGCCCAACATCGGCTATGCCTGCGCTGATGCCTTATCGGAAGCGGGCGCGCATGTCGTGCGATGTCGCCAGCCTGATGACCGGCAGCATCGTCGTTGCGGATGCAGGATACACCTCATGGTGAAGCTGCCCGTGGACCCGTCCCGATTGATCGGCGGCCATGCCGCCACAACTGACTGAGGATTGACACATGGCGACGATCGAGCTCGACCAGGTCGACAAGCATTACGGCTCCTATCACGCGCTGCGCAACATCTCGTTCGACATAGCCGACGGTGAGTTCGTCGTGCTGGTCGGTCCCTCCGGTTGCGGCAAATCCACGCTGTTGCGGTCGCTTGCCGGCCTTGAGGAGATCACCGGCGGCACGATCAAGCTTGGCGGACATCGCGTCGACAACATCGCCGCCAAGGACCGTGACGTGGCGATGGTTTTCCAGAACTACGCGCTCTATCCGCACATGACCGTTCGGGAGAACATGGCCTTCGCATTGAAATTGCGCGGCGAGAACCTTGCGGATCGCAACGTCAAGGTCGACAAGGCTGCCGAGATGTTGCGGCTTACGCCCTATCTCGACCGATATCCGAAGGCGCTCTCCGGAGGCCAGCGGCAGCGTGTTGCCATGGGGCGCGCGATGGTTCGCCGCCCAAAGGCGTTCTTCTTTGACGAGCCGCTGTCAAACCTGGACGCCGCGTTGCGCGTAGATATGCGTTCGGAGATCAAAACTCTTCACCAGCGCCTCGGCGCGACTTCCGTGTATGTCACGCATGACCAGATTGAAGCCATGACAATGGCGGACCGCATTGTAGTGCTTCGCGACGGCAAGGTGGAGCAGATCGGTGCGCCACTGGAGCTTTACGACAGGCCGGCAAATACCTTTGTCGCCGGCTTCATCGGATCGCCGGCGATGAACATGCTACCGGCCACAATCGATCTCTCTTCGAACTCAGCGCGGCTGGCTGAAGGGTCGGCCCTTCCCCTTCCACAGGGCACGCGGGCGAGTCACGGCCAAGAGGTGATATACGGGGTACGTCCTGACCAGTGGATGCTGTCGAACGGCGATGCGGGCGTACCGGCAACTGTCGAGTTGATCGAGCCGACGGGGGCGGAAATTCTCCTGGCAGTCCAATTGGCGGGCAAGCGGGTCTTGTGCGCCTTTCGCGAGCGCCACGCGCTGAAGCCGGGCGACAGGATACGGCTCGACGTCGATCCTGCCGCGGCTCATGTGTTCGACAAGCAAACGGAGCAAAGACTCCCGTTCTGAGCAACAGGCATCGGAAGGATCAACCATGTCGGACTTTAGAGGAAAAACGGTCATCATCACCGGTGCCGGCAAGGGTATCGGTCGGGCCTGCGTTGAACTGCTCACCCATCGCGGCGCCCGAATCGTCGCCTTGTCGCGTACGCAGGCCGATCTGGATGATCTTGCGGCAAAGTTCGGCGCGACGGTAATATCGGTCAATCTCGCCGACAATGCAGCAGCACGCGCCGCCATGAAGAAGGCGGGACTGGCAGACGCGCTGATCAATTGCGCGGGAACCAACGTGCTTGAAAGCGTCATCGATATGACGGAGGAGGGCTATGAGCAGGTCCTCGGCATCAACCTGCGGGCCGCGCTGATTTGTGCGCAGGAGTTCGCGCGGGCTCGCATTTCGAACGGCGGCGGCGGTACGATCGTGAATGTGACCTCGATCGCCGGACATCGTGGTTTCGTGGATCACGTGGCTTACGCCGCTTCAAAGGCGGGACTGGAAGGCGCGACACGTGTCATGGCCAAGGAACTCGGCGCCTATGGAATCCGGGTCAATGCAGTGGCGCCTACGGTTACCATGACGGAGCTTGCGGCGAAGGCGTGGTCCGAGCCTTCCAAACGTAACCCGATGATGGTTCGCCACCCGATGGGGCGCTTTGCAGAGGTCGACGATGTCGCACGCTCGATCGCCCTGCTTATTTCAGAGGACGCAGCCATGATCAGTGGCGCAGTCCTGCCAGTCGATGGCGGCTTCCTTGCTGTCTGAAAACCAAGAGCGAGACAAGACGATGACTAAATCACTCGAAGGAAAGATCGCTGCGGTAACCGGCGCAGCTTCCGGTATCGGGCTGGCGACGACCCGTGCCCTGGTCGACGCCGGCGCCAAGGTCGTGATGGTCGACTACAACAGACAGGCGCTGGAAACGTACGCTGCCGAGTTCGGCGACGCCGTAGTCATGCAGGTCACCGATCTTCTGGACGCCGCAAGTTGCGCGGCCATGGTGCCGGAAATCCTGGCAAAGGTCGATCATCTCGACATCCTGCACTGCAATGCAGGGTCCTACATTGGCGGGGATCTTATCGATACCGATACCGCGACAATTGATCGTATGCTGAATCTCAACGTGAACGCCGTCATGAAGAACGTCCGCGACATCGCTCCGCATATGATCGAGCGCGGGACCGGGGACATTTTGGTGACTTGCTCCGTAGCCGGCCATGCGCCGATCCAGTGGGAGCCGGTTTATTCCAGCTCCAAATGGGCGATTACCAGTTTCGTCCAGATCATGCGCCGGCAGTTGAAGAACCACGGCATCAGGGTCAGCCAGGTCTCGCCCGGCCCGGTCGTTTCCGCTCTGCTGGCCGATTGGCCCGCGGAAAACCTCGAGAAGGCAAAAGCCAGTGGGAGTCTTATCGAGCCCTCAGAGGTCTCCGATGCCATCATCTTCATGCTGACCCGCCCGCGAAACGTCACGATCCGGGACATGATTGTCTTGCCGACAAATTTCGACGTGTAGGTATAGCTGCAGTGTTTTCCTCCGCTGACGTCATGTTGCTCTCGATTACCTCAGTGATCTCCACCCGGCTCTTCAGGGCGTGTCTCGTCAATAGCGTGAACAATCCGGCGAAAAGGATTCTTGTGACCCTAATCAGAACGTCGAGCGCATGGCCGACGGCATTAGCCGGGACACCTCAAATCTAAAAGCCGGCGGTCTCGCGCACCTCGATCGCCCCCATCCGAGCGAGCGGGTCCCGCACCGCGATCTCCATTACCTCCGCAATGTTCTTCGCTTCGATGAGCAGGAAGCCACCCAGATGCTCCTTGGTCTCTGCGAAGGGCCCGTCGGTCCAACTTGCCTTGCCGGCCCGAACCCGCAATGTCTTTGCGGTCTTTGGGTCGGCAAGAGCATTGGAGGCGATATAGTGGCCTGATCGTCGGAGTTCTTCATTGGAAGCCAAGGACTCCCGGTCGATCTCGGCCCATTCCTCCTTGCTGGCGGCATCAGCAAGTGTTTGATCGATGTAGAAGAGACAAAGGTAGCGCATCGGTTCCTCCATGGTGCTGCCGATCGCATTTGGATACCGCGAATCGACAAAGAGCAAAAAAATGCTGCCAGTTGCGCTTTCCGGTGAGAGCGGCTTGCTGCTCTGCGTGACCGGTGCCTCACAGTGCCGAAGAAGAGGATACATGAGAACGGCCGCATGCCGTCTCGCCGGCACTTTCACGCGCCGACTACCGGAAGAGGGGCGACGGCGTCAGACATCGTGGACGGATCTGGTTCCAGCACTCTGATCGTCTGGGTGGAGAGGTCATTCTCCGATCTTTCCAGTGGAGACTCTGGGGGCGCCAATCCGATGTCACGGAGCAGCCGAGAGTCAAACCGCGAGAGTTCGCTCAAGCTCCGACGGTACCTTCGCTGATGTTCCAGCAGCATCCAAACGGCTTGCAAAGTGCCCACCGCACTGAAGCGCGGCGACTGTAGTTCGACTTGCTCGGAATACATAGTGGCAGCCATACTTGTCTCTCCTTTGACTGGCTCACGGCGCTCCGTCTTAATCGAACAGGATCGGCCGAAATCGACACGCTGGGTCAGGAGCTTGATCCGAGCGGGCGACAAGACGGTGTGCGGGCGTGGCTTGATGAGTGATACGATCTTGAGGGAATGGCGCCGGCCGACCGGCAGGACTTTGTGAAGGTGCTTTTCATCATGAAGGCAGCGGGCTTACTCACGGTGGGTTTTGTCGAAACTTCACGCCAAACGATATTCCGGCTGGCCTCACCGTCGAGGGGGCTGCCTTAGAAGCAATGACATTGCTGGATTGGCCCAATTACATGATGAGCCCTTGCACGTGCTCGACGAGCCGGCCGAGCCCGTGTCATTTTCACGCAGGCCGCCCTGGATCGGGGACCTTGCGGAAAGGGCTCGCCGCACCGATATCGGCCGCGACGCTTCATCAGGTCCATCCCGTGCCGAAGCCATCCAGCGATCTTGCCCCTGCAACAGAAGTGGTTGTCAAAGGCGGCGCAAAGGTCTAACGGCTGCGCCGGCAAGAAGGCGCCTGCAAGAAAAGCCTCGTCAAGAAGAAGAAAGAGACATGATGTCCAACTCGTTTGTGAAATTATCTGCCGAAAACACGAAGCGATATTTCGTGCTCGGCGACCGGATCGAGCGGCGGCTTCGGCTCCGCGGAACCTGGTTCAACATTTTCGACGTCACCGTGCCATCAGGCAGCCGGACGCCTAGACATGCGCATGCAAGCCCGGAAGTCTTCCGCATTCTCGAGGGCCGTTTGACGATCTGGCGGCTGACCGACAGCGGCCCTGAAGAGATCGAAGCAGGTGCTGGCGACATCGTCACGATTCCGCCTTTGGTGGTGCACGGCTATGCCAACCGCGGGACCGTCCCCGCAGTCTTTTCGGCCATCGTCGATCGGGAGATGGCTGAGTTCATCGAAGCGGAAGGCACGAGCGAGCCGCTGAAGGCCCCCTCGCCTGAGACCATCGCCCGGATGACGGCCACTGCCAATGCTTATGGGATCACCATTCTGGCGGCGTGACATTCGCGCGCGTGATGCCGGAGCGTTCGGCTCGGCATCACGCATGAATGCGAATTTCCCTGAAACTCCCAGCAAGAAGGCATCCTTGTCGCCGTTTTTCGAAACTGTCACATCAAGGCGCTATAAGGAATTCGCCCAGCGCCTCTTGCGCCGGGCCTGTTTCACCGCCAAAATTGCGCCATGCCTGATAGCGACCCATCCAGTACACGCTCCGCCCGCTCAAACCGGAAAGCCGCCGCAGAAGATGCTGGCGCCTGTCGTAGACAGTGTGACGAAGTCTGCCTGGCCTTGCATCCAGCCGAGCTCACAGAAAGCTTTGCCGATGGGTGATGCGCATATATAGCGTCTCTGCGAAGCTTCCGCCGCCTCGCCTTATGCGGCATCAAAACCTCAACGAATAGGGTCCCTGTGTTTCTGGAAATTGGAATTGTGGCGTTTCTCACCATCTTGAATGGTGTGCTCGCCATGTCTGAGCTCGCCGTCGTGTCTTCTCGAACGGCCCGCCTGAAGGTTCTCTCCGAAAATGGGAGCAAAGGTGCAGCTCAAGCCATCAAACTTGCCGAAAACCCCGGTCGCTTTCTC
The DNA here is from genome assembly GCF_019685235.1 of Rhizobium sp. NLR8a. Classification (NCBI taxonomy): domain Bacteria; kingdom Pseudomonadati; phylum Pseudomonadota; class Alphaproteobacteria; order Hyphomicrobiales; family Rhizobiaceae; genus Rhizobium; species Rhizobium sp. NLR8a. Next base: position 251,766 of record NZ_JABDWI010000009.1, on the reverse strand, counting down.
TCCACGGTTCAGATCGGCATCACGCTTGTCGGTGTTCTCTCCGGCGCTTTCTCAGGCGCAACACTCGGCGGTCGCCTGACGACATGGCTGGAGGCGCAGGGGATGTCATCGACGGCTGCCGACGCCATCGGCGTCGGTTTCGTCGTCGTGGCGATCACCTATCTTTCCCTGATCGTCGGCGAACTTGTTCCAAAGCAGATCGCATTGCGGGAACCCGAAGCGGTTGCGGCGAGGGTCGCACCCGCCATGGCGCTGCTTTCAAAGATTGCGCTGCCTCTCGTCTGGCTTCTGAACGCCTCGGGAAATCTTGTGCTCAAGCTGCTGGGCCAGACAGGAAAAGTGGGCGACAACGTCTCTGACGAAGAGATCAAGACGGTTCTGGCCGAGGCGCAATCGGCGGGCGTCATCGAAAGCGAGGAGTCCGCGATGATCTCGGGCGTCATGCGGCTGGCGGACCGCACCGCCCGGGCGCTGATGACGCCGCGACGGGACGTCGAAATTATCGATATCGACGACAGCCTCGATGAAATCCGGGCGCAGCTGCACCGGACGAAGCGGTCTCGATTGCCGGTTCGCAAAGGCAGTTCGGACGAGGTGATCGGCATCCTTCCGGTGAAGGACTTCTACGATTCGATGTCCGAACACGGCAGCGCCGATATCAAGGCTCTGACGCAGGACGTCCCGGTCGTTTCAGACCTTGCAACCGCGACCAGCGTGATTGAGGCGATCAGGAAATCGCCTGTTCACATGGTGCTGGTGTTTGACGAATACGGCCATTTCGAAGGGATTGTCTCGTCCGGCGACATTCTGGAAGCGATCATGGGCGCGCTCCAGGAGGGGCCGGTCGAGGAGCAGGCGATCGCTCGCCGAGACGATGGTTCCTATCTCGTCTCCGGCTGGGCGCCGATCGATGAATTCGCCGAGTTCCTGAACCTCAAGCTCGACGACGATCTCGAATATCAGACCGTGGCCGGCCTGGTGTTGGAGGAGCTGAAACATCTGCCGGAATTGGGGGAGAGCTTCACAAGGGATGGGTGGCGCTTCGAGGTCGTCGATCTCGACGGCAGGCGCGTGGACAAGATCCTTGTGTCTGAAGTTCGCGACTGAGTTCGACGGGCGCAACAACGACACGATTCGCATCCGCCACAGGAAGACGTGGCCCGACATCAGGAGGTATCGCCATGGCATGGTCCGCCAGCCAGTATGTGAAGTTCGAGGACGAGCGCACGCGGCCGGCGCGCGATCTTCTGGCGCAGGTGCCGCTGCAGAACCTTCGCCGCGCCGTCGACCTCGGCTGCGGGCCGGGCAATTCGACCGAACTCATCATCAAGCGTTATGGGGCTGCCGGCGTCTCCGGCCTCGACAGCGACATCAACATGCTGGAGACGGCCCGCAAGCGGCTTCCCGGCACCGCCTTCGTCGAGGCGGATCTTGGCAGCTGGCAGCCGACGGAGCCTGCCGACCTGCTCTTTGCCAATGCCGTCTTCCAGTGGCTGCCCGATCACCTCGACATTTTCGAGCGGCTGATGGACGGGCTTGCCGAAGGCGGCGTTCTTGCCGTGCAGATGCCCGACAATCTCGGTGAACCCTCACATCTGGCGATGGAAGAAACTGCCAATGCCGGCCCCTGGAAAGTTGCATTCGAGGCAAAGAGCGTGCGCCGCAGGCCCCTGCCCGCGCCGTCGGCCTATTACAACAGGCTGATCGCCAAGGCCTCGCGCGTCGATATCTGGCACACCATCTACAATCACCCGATGGCCGATGCGGCAGCGATCGTCGAATGGGTCAAGGGAACCGGGTTGATGCCCTATCTCGCCCGTGCCGGCGCAGAGCATCGCGAGGCATTCCTCGCCGATTACCTCGCGCGGGTCGAACAGACCCATCCTAAGCTGGCGGACGGGCGGGTGCTGCTCAGATTTCCGCGGCTTTTCATTGTGGCGGTGAAGAAATGACCGGCTGCGCCCGGCATGCTCTTCGCACTCTTGCGCTCACAGTCCGCAGGGATTGCACATGAGGTTCCGACGTCGGTGGATCTCTCGTTGCCCCGAAACCGCTGCACATTTCCGAACGACGTGCTTTATTTAACGGCGGCCAGTCCGCCAGCCAGCAGCGCGTCCAGTTGGGCGAGTTCGGCTGCAGTCAGGCTGATCCCTTCAGCTTCCGATTTCATGCGCGCGGCGAAGCGGCGCTGCGATGGCAGCCGAGCGCCTTGTCCGACGATCGTTTCGAAGAGGATTTCGGCGCGCGCGAACGGATCGCCGGGGCGGCCCCTGGCGAAGGTTTCGGGTGACATTGCAATGATCAGTTCGCCATGGAACGGCGCCAAGGTCGTCGTTCCGAGATAGTCTAGAACCTCGGGGCTGGTAAGATCGCCGATCATGATGCCGGCGAGCAGCTCTATCATGGTGGCGATGGCGGACCCCTTGTGGCCGCCAAAAGGCATCATTGCGCCTTCGAGCGCGGCAACCGGGTCAGTGGTGGGATTGCCGGCAGCGTCGATCGCCCAACCTTCCGGCAGTTGCTTGCCAGCGCGGCGGTGCAGTTCAATCTCACCGCGCGCCGCCACCGACGTGGCAAAATCGAACACGTAGGGCGGTTGGTCTTTGCGAGGCCAGCCGAAGGCGAATGGATTGGTGCCGAGCAGAGGCTTGCTGCCTCCGGATGGGGCAACCGTCGCATAGCTCGGGCACATCACCAATGCTGCAAGGCCGTGCGCGGTCAGTGCCTCGACCTCGGGCCACAGGGCCGAGAAGTGCGAGCAATCGTTGATGACCATGGCGGCGATACCAAGCCGCCTGGCGCGTTCCGCGAGTACGGGTACGCCGAGTTCAAACGCCGCACTGGCGAAACCGCCCTGCGCGTCGACCCTGACGATCGCGCTGCCGTCATCCCGCGCAAGGACAGGAGCGGCATCGGGCTTCACCTTGCCCACCTTCATCGTGCGCAACGCCCCCTCGATGCGGTAAATTCCGTGCGATTTGCAGGCATCGCGCTCGCCGGCCACGATGACATGGCCCAAAGCCGCCGCCTGCACCTTGTTCAATCCTGCGCGCTCGAAGATCGCAACGATTCGATTTTGCAGGGCTTCGATGCTCATCGTAACGGCTTCAGTCACGCAATTCTCCATCCGAGATCAAGTTCTTTCGCCGCCCCGCCTTTCGGCCGCCACCGGCTCGCTGGCAAGTCTTCGACCGTCCTGCAGCCCAGTTGCGCCATCGTTGCCGTCAGTTCGGCTTTCAGGACGTTCATCAAATGATCGCCGCCGCGACGCCCGATGGCGGCGGAAGCAAACAGGAATGGGCGGCCGATCAGGACAAAATCGGCGCCGAGCGCCAGCATCCGGGCGATATCGAGGCCGGAGCGCACACCGCCGTCTGCGAGCAGCAGGGTCTTGGGGCCAAGTCGTGCGCGGATTTCACCGATGACCTCCGCCGCAGACGGCGCGGCGTCGAGTTGCCGTCCCCCATGATTTGAGAGGATCAGACCATCGCCGCCCAAGGACATATATTCCTCCGCTTCTTCGGGGTGAAGCACACCCTTGACCAGGATCTTGCCTGGCCACGCGTCTCGGATTTTCTTGAAGCGCTCGCGGGTGACGTGACCCGTCATCACCCTGCCGACAAATTGGGCCGCTGCGGCAAGGCTCGAGCCCTTCGGGTAGTAAGGCGAGAGATTGGCGAAGTCGGGAACCCCGTTTTGCAGAATGCCCATTGCCCATGACGGCCGCATTGCCACCTGCGTGATCGTTGAAAAGTCAAAGACCGGCGGAATGGTCAAACCATTGCGGATGTCGCGCTCGCGCCGGGCGGACGCTGGAATGTCGACAGTCACGACAAGAACGTCGTAGCCCGCTCTGCGCGCCCGATCCACCATGTCGTCTTCCATGGCGGGATCGTTCGGTGGATAGAACTGGAACCAAGTGTGATGACCGCCTGCAGGACGGATCGTCTCAAGCGAGGTGTTGGCGAAAGTGCTCAGGATATAGGGAAGGTTATGCTGCCTGGCAGCCTGTGCGAGCGGCAGCTCGGACCCGGGCCACAGGAGGCCGGCCAACCCAAGCGGCGCGACGGCAAATGGCGCGTCGAAACGATGGCCGAACAGGCTTGCGCCAGTATCGGGCTCGTCGGCGTCGGCGAGGTAGCTCGGCATAAGCACCACCTCTTCCAGGGCCGCCAGATTGCGCCGCACGGAAGCTTCGCGCCCGAGTCCGCCGACGAGGTAGTCCCAGGCGAAACGCGGCATGCGTCTTTGCGCGGCCTTTTTCATGTCGGCGACGCAGGGAAAACGTCGTTCTAGCGCTAGGTCCATCTCGGGTGCTTCGATGTTCAGGAGGAAGGAACGGCTGATCGTCCTGGCGTTCCCTGGCGGGACTGGTTGCTTCGATCAGGGCTCGTTGGACGTCATCGCGCCAAGCAGTTTCGGCAGGTCGCCGAAGCGCGCGACCAGACTGAAGACAATCGCTGCCGTCGCCACGAACAGGATCGTCACCGCCGCCATGGTCGGCGTGTAGCCGTAACGCAGCGAATTGAAGATCTTGATCGGCAGCGTTTCCAGCGTGAAACCGACCGTCATGTAGGCAACGATGTATTCGTTAAGCGACAGAACAAAGGCAAACGCGTAGCCCGATACGATGTACGGCGAGATCAGTGGCAGAACGACGGTTCGGAACACCGTGCGGTCGTCGCCTCCCAGGGTCGAGGCGGCCTCTACCAGCGAGCGGTCGATCGCCGAAAAGCCGAGCGAAATGGTCACCAGCGGCAGCGTGACGAAGAAGATGGCGTGGCCGATCATCGCCGTCCAGGGTTGCCCGTAGAATCCGGTCGTGGCCCAGAAAGTCAGCAGGCCGAGCGCCGTGATGACCGGTGGCAAGGTAAAGGGCGCCACGCCGAGCAACTGGAAGATATTGGCCCAGGGCGCGTAGCGGCGCCAGAGGAACCAGGCGAGCGGCAGGGCGATCAGCACTGCCAGCGCCGCCGACGAGAGCGCCAGCAGAAGCGACGCGATCAGCGCATTGCGCCATTCCATGTCGAGAAATATCTGACCGTACCAGCCGAGCGAGAAACCTTGCGGCGGGAAGGTGAGGCTCTGCCTTGCGTTGACCGAGACGCCGGCGACGACGATCAGCGGCAAAGCGAGAAACAGTCCGACAATCACGAAAAGAACGTTGCGGAGAATGGTCATTTGCTCGCCCCTCCGTGGCGGCCAACGAGCAAGGTGAGCGCTACAAGGGCCAGTGTGACCAACACCAGGAAAACCGCCATGGCAGCCGCGAAGGGCATATTCGATTGATAGATCGCCTGGTCGGTAATGTGCACGGAAAGCGTCCAGTGCTGCGGGCGGCCGAGCAGTTGCGGCAACAGATAGGATCCGAGCGCGAAAATGAAGACCATGATCAGCGTGGCGACGATCGTATCGCGCAGCGCTGGCACGACGACGGTGAAGAAGGCCTTGACCGGCGAAGCGCCGAGCGTGCGCGCGGCCTCCGAAAGCGTCGGATCAAGCCGCACCAGCGCGGGGTAGAGGACCAGGATCGTGTAGGGGAAGGCCTGATAGACCATGCCTGTGACAACGGCCCCGATGCTCGGCGTCAGGGCGACGGCCTGCTGCATGAGGCCGAGCCATACAAACAGGTTGGTGATGCCGGCCGTGCGCGAAAACAGCGTCGACCAGGCGAAACCGATGATGACCTCAGACAGGGACAGGATCGAAAGAAGTGCGACCAACCAGGCCACCTGGGTGCTCCGCTTCATGCGGATCAGCAGATATGTGAAAGGCAGGGCCAGAACGACACAGGTCGCGGCCACCGCGACCGCGAGGAGCAGGGAAAAGCTGAGCACTCCGCCGAAGAAGGCTGAGAGGAAGCGGACATAATTGTCGAAGACGAAATCCGGCGTGTAGAAGCCGCCCTGCTGGCGTTTGAAGAAGCTGACGGAAATCATCGTGCCGAAAGGCACGACGAAGAAGACGATCAGCATGATCGCCGGGAAGGCTAGCGGGGCATAGTCGCCAAGCGTCTGCGGGGCTTCGCGTCTCATTGCTCGAGCACCACACAGTCCCTGTCGGTGAGCGCAATGCCCACCGTCTGGCCCACCGCCACGTCAGGGCGCTCGCGCGGCGTCGAGACCGCAATGAACTGCTGACCGCCGACATTGACAAAGGTTTCGACGACGCCGCCGAGATCGCGCACAAAGGTGACCTCGCCCGTCAGCGCGCCGGCCTCGGGCGGGCCCAGGCGCACGTCTTCCGGCCGGATCGAGAGTGTGGCGCGCTCGATCCCTGCCGACAGCGACAGGGCCGCGACCGGCTGCCCCAATATGCTGACCGCGCCGCCCTCCCGCCTGGCCTCGACCAGGTTTGTCTGGCCAATGAAATCCGCGACGAAGCTGTCTGCCGGTCTACGATAAATCTCGGTCGGCGACGCTGCCTGGCGGATCTGACCGCCGTTCATGACCACAACCGTATCGGCCATGGTCATCGCCTCGCGCTGGTCATGCGTGACGGCGATCGTGGTGATGCCGAGCCTCTGATGAAGCTGGCGAAGCTCCACCTGCATGGCTTCGCGCAGCTTCGCATCAAGCGCCGACAGCGGCTCGTCGAGCAGAAAGAGTTTCGGAGAAATCGCCAGTGCCCTTGCGATTGCGACGCGCTGCCGCTGGCCACCGGAAAGTTTCGACACGGCGCGATCAGCGTAGCCCGGCAAATAGATCATCGCCAACAGCTCTTCGACGCGCTTCGCCTGTTCGTCTTTCGGACGGCCGCGAATGCGCAGTGGATAGGCGATATTCTCGCCAACCGTCAGGTGCGGGAACAGCGCCAGCGACTGGAACACCATGCCAAGCTCGCGCTGGTGCGTCGGCGTCCTGGTGATGTCTTTCCCGTTGAGCGTGATGCGGCCCGAGGTCGGCAGATCGAGACCTGCTATCATGCGCAGCAAGGTCGTCTTGCCGCAGCCGGAGGGGCCGAGCAGACAGACGAATGCCCCGTGCGGCACCGTCAGGTCGACATTGTCGACGGCGCGAATGACGCCGAAGTCCTTGACGATATTCTGAAGCGTGAGTCCCGACATATGCCTCTTCCCAACTGAAAGGCAGGCCTGCGAACGAGGCCTGCGAAAGCACGATTAGTCTCAGCTGGCGATCATTTCCGTCCACTTCTCATTCAGCCAGTCGGCCTTGGAGGTGTACATGTCGTAGTGCGGGATGATCGGTTCGATGTCGGAGGAAACCGCCGCAAATTCCTTCTCGTTCAGGTCGGTCGTTTCGCGCTTGACCGTTGGCGACGTGCCTACCTTGCGTGACAGCACGGCTTGGATGGACGGCTGGCACATATAGTCGATGAAGATATGGGCCTCTTCCGTCTTTTGCGACGCCTTCGACAGCGCCCACGAGCCTGCGTCCTGAATGCCGCCCTCTTTCGGGAAGGTCGAGCGAACGGGCTGGCCGTCCGCGGCGGCGAGGCCGGTCACGTCGTGGTAATATTGTCCCATCGGGATCTCACCCGACTTCAGCGCCTGCTCGAACTGCGCTTCGTCGCGATACCACAGGCGGACATTCGGCTTCAGCTCGGCCAGCTTGGCGAACACCTTGAGGATGTTCTCCTCAGTGTCGAGCGCCTGGGCGCCGCCGAAATAGGTCTTTGCCGTCACGTCGAGCAGGAAGGAGTTGGAGACGAGCGCCAGCAGGCCGAGCTTGTCGGCATTGGCCGGGTCCCAAAGCGCTGTCCAGCTGGCCGGCGCTTCCTTGTAAACATCGGTGTTGGTGACCAGGGTGATGAACCATGAGACCGCGCCGATGCCGGCGACGCGGCCATCCGGGTATTTGTTGATGAAGCGCTCGAGCAGGTTGCTGGAATTCTTGATCTTGGCGAGGTCGAGCGGAGCCCAGAGCTCTATGGCCTGACCCTTGCGCATCGCCACCTGCGACATCATCGAAACGTCAGCCGGCGCCTGACCTGCTTGGGCTGCCTGCTGCATCTGCACCAGCCAGGCCTCGCCGGTCGGCTCTGCGACGGATTCGACCGCGATGCCGGTCGCCTTGGTGAACTCCGGAAAGATGTTCTTGTCGAACGAGTTCTTGAAGTAGCCGCCATAAACACCGACCTTCAGCGACTTGGCTTGAGCGCGCAGCACATTGGGCATCGCCAACATGGCTACACCAGCACCTATGCCGACACCGAGCACGGTGCGGCGGTTCATTGTCAACTTCGTCATGATCTTTCTCCTCAACGATGCGGCACCGCCGCTACCCTCTTTCAGTTTATTCGAGGCCTTTGCAGCCTTCTTGTCATTCCGGGCCGCCTTGAGCTGCGGCCAAGGCCATCAGGCGGCGCGGCGGATTGCCGGGCTGAACGCCATCAGGCTCAATATCTCGAACAGCATCTGCGCGCCGGCATGGGCCGTGTTGGTGGTGGCGTCATACTGCGGCGCGACCTCGACGACATCGCCGCCGACCAGGTTCACGCCCTTGAAGCCGCGGACAAGCTCCAGCGCCTCGCGGGTGGTGAAGCCGCCAATCTCCGGCGTGCCCGTGCCCGGCGCGAAAGACGGATCGAGGCTGTCGATGTCGAAGGAAAGATAGGTCGGCCCGTCGCCGATGATGGCCTTGGCCTTTTCGATGATCGCAGGGATGCCCATCGCCGAGATCTCCTCGGCATGGATCACCGTCATGCCCGAGGCATAAGAAAACTCCCAGAGATATTCGGCCGAGCCACGAATGCCGATCTGAATCACGCGCGTCGGATCGAGCACACCGTCCAGCACCGCGTTGCGGAATGGGCCGCCATGGTGAAATTTGGTCAGATCGTAAGCACCGCCGGTGTCGCAATGGGCGTCAATATGAATCATGCCGACTGGCCGCTCCTTGCCGACGGCCCGCAGAATCGGATGGGTGATCGAGTGGTCGCCGCCTACCGAGAGTGGCAGCACGCCTGCCGCCACGATCTGCGCCACGCGTTTTTCGATATCCTCGTGCGACAATTCCAACCTGTACCGGCTCTGAAACGCCACGTCGCCAATGTCTGCCACGCGCAGTTCCTGAACCGGCGCGCAGCCCAGCACATGATTGTAGGGCCCGATCCGCTCTATGGCGCGCAGCGCCCGCGGCCCGAAGCGCGAGCCCGGGCGGTTCGTTACCCCCAGATCCATCGGCACGCCGAGGAGCGCCACCTGCAAGTCCCCGAAATCCGGGTTGTCGTTGTCGATCTGCATGAGCGGGGCGGAGAGGAATGTCGGAATGCCCGAATAGGGCGCAAGGCGGGTGCCGCTCTTGTTGAAGATCTTCTCGGCCACCCTGCGGAACTCAGGATCGTGCAACTCACCGCCGTGGCTGTCGCCATACCTGGTTCGGAGTTCGGAAAGCTTGGTTTCATTCCAGGACATGACGGCCATCCTAACGGTTACGATGCTGCGATCAGGGTAGCAGGTCGGTCCTCGGCTGCAGCTCTGCGGCAGGGGCCGATGGCTTCTTCCACTGATTGAACGGCAAGCTCACTGGAAAATCAATTGATATTAATATACGGTTTCATGCGAATTTTTCTCACAGGTTGTCGCCATGACCAGCCGTCTTCCGCCTCTCAACCCGCTACGCGCCTTCGAGGCCACTGCCCGCCATGGATCGGTTTCCGCCGCGGGCCGCGAATTGAATGTCACGCACGGTGCGATCAGCCATCAGATACGCACATTGGAGGAGTCGCTTGGCGTGCGCCTGTTCGAGCGCGGCGGCAAATGGCTGAAGCTGACAAGTCAGGGCGCGTTGTTGATGCCGGTCGTCTCCAATGCATTTTCGGATATCGCTGCAGCGAAGGCGGCGATGACCCGGCCCGCGACCGGCGGCACGCTGCGAGTGACTTGTGTTGCGGCAGTGCTGTCACTCTGGCTGATTCCGCGGCTACAGGAGTTCACCGATCAGTACCCCGACATCCTGCTTGACTTGCGCGCCTCGAACGACCCGAACAATCTGAGCTCCCCGAATGTCGACCTGTGCATTCTTTACGGCGGCGGCAACTGGCCCAATTATTGGTCGCGCCTCTGGAGCCGGATGGAGCTCTTCCCTGTCGTCAGCCCAGCCCTCATGAACCGGCGCCCGCTACGCTCCCTGCGCGATTTGCGTGACCATATGCTCCTGCACGCTGATCGCGGCAATGAGTGGAACACCTGGCTCACCGCGGCCGGGGTTGCGATGCCGGCACGCCAACACATGATGAGCGACGCGCGCCTGTCGATCGAGGCTGCCATACACGGTCATGGCATTGCGCTCGGCGATAACATCACCACCGCGCACATGATCGCGCGTGGCGAGCTGATCGCGCCGTTCGACCTTACGGTTCCGGCCAACGACGCGGTCTATGTGGCCTGCCGAACCGAAGCTCACGCAACGCCAATCGTCCGCGTCTTCATCGACTGGTTCTACACTTCGCTCGCCCGCAACTGAGCATGCCTTGGGGCTGAGCGCCAACTGTAACATCGCCACACCTTTTGCATACGACCGGGCCACAGCACCTGCCCGCTCCAAATATTGTCAAATGCCTGTTACCCCTCGCCGCCCAGGTTGCGGCGAAACCGGCAGGCATTATAGTCGGCCGCAAAATCTCGGAGGTGAGACATGCACGCTGCCCCTACCCCGCCGGTCACCCTCGTCATCTTCGGCGCCACCGGCGATCTGACGCGCCGGCTCCTGGTGCCGGCGATCATCAACCTGACGCGTCAGCGCCTCGTCGGCGAGGATCTCAATATCCTCGGCATCGGCATCGAAACGGGTGACGACGAATTCCTGCGCGGCCGGCTCGATGCCTTCCTCGAGCATCTGAACGGCGAGGAGCAGACGGTTAAGGACGAGGCCTGGGAGAGCCTGCGCCGGCGGATTTCCTATATGTCGGGCGACTTCACCAAGGAGGATGTTTTCCTCGAGATCGGCAAGCGGCTGGGGCCGAACGCCAATGCCGCCTTCTATCTGGCGGTGCCGCCATCCTTCTTCGGCACGATCATCGAGAAGCTTGGCGCTCATGGGCTGACCGATGAAAGCGAGGGCGTCTTCCGCCGCGTGGCCATCGAGAAGCCGTTCGGGACCGATCTCGCCTCTGCCCGGGCGCTCAATGCGCAGATCCTCGCGCAGATCGACGAAAGCCAAGTTTACCGGCTCGATCATTTCCTCGGCAAGGAGACGGTGCAGAACCTGATGACGGCGCGTTTCGCCAACATGATCATCGAGTCCCTATGGAACAGTCGCTATATCGACCATGTGCAGATCACCGCCGCCGAGATCGTCGATGTCGGCAGCCGCGGCAAATTCTACGATGCCACGGGGGCGCTGCGCGACATGGTGCCGAACCATCTGTTCCAGCTCTTGGCGATGATCGCCATGGAGCCGCCGAACAGCTTCGATGCCGAGGCGATCCGCAACGAGAAGAGCAAGGTGCTGAAGGCGCTGCGCATCTATACGCCCGAGGAGGCAAAGACGCATGGCGTGCGCGGCGCCTATGCGGCCGGCCCGCTCAACGGCGTCGAGCTTCCGGCCTATCGCGACAGCAAGGACGTCTCACCCGACAGCCGGACCGAGACTTTCGTGGCACTGAAGCTCTATGCCGATACCTGGCGGTGGGCGGGTGTGCCCTTCTACCTCAGAACCGGCAAGGCAATGACGGCGCGCGACACCGAGATCGTCATCACCTTCCAGCCGGTGCCCTTCGCGCAGTTTCGCGAGACCGAGGTCGATCGCCGCCTGCCGCCCAACCGGCTGGTGATCCAGGTGCAGCCGGACGAGGGCATGAGCATGGAAATCTCGATCAAATCGCCCGGGCTTTCCGTCGATACGACGCCAGTGTCGCTCGACTTCCGCTATGCCGACAAGTTCGATATCGGCAAGACCACCGGTTATGAATCGCTGCTCTACGATCTCTTCATCGGCGACCAGACGCTATTCCAGCGCGCCGACGGCATTGAGGCCGGCTGGGCGGCGGTGCAGCCTTTCCTCGACGTCTGGAGCAAGGACCCGAGCACGCCCGAAGCTTACGCGCCGGGTAGCATGGGACCGGCCTGCGCCGACGCGCTCATCGAGCGCGACGGACGCAAATGGCATGAACTCGGCGTCATCCTGCACCGCGACGGCAAGAACAGCAAATAGAGCCTGCCTGGATCATTGACCTTGGCTGCAGGCGGGGCTGACGGAGGCGCCGCTACTGCCACCTTGCGTGGCAAGCGCTCCGCGGTCCTTGCGGGGCGGACAGCGCGCCCAGTCGACGCGACCGCTCGGAGCGCCGTTATCGACACTGCCGGTTTCGATCGAGTCGAGCGGGATGACCAGCCCGGTCTGCGGCTCGGCGCCCGGCGCGGTGCCGAGCGGCGGCGTGCCGTCAAAGCGGCCGCTGGCATCCATGCCCATGTTCGATTGGGCAAGAACCGGGCCGGAGAGGCTGAGGAGAGCGATCGACGTTGCTGCAATGAACCTGCGCATGATGCTGTTCCTTCTGATGTCGGCAATGCGGCAGAAACAGCCATTCTACGCCCCTTGTTCCCTATCGGGCAGGCCCGGGCGATCAAAGTTTGGCGAGCAGATTAAAAACCTCCCCAAGCCTCAATCACGCCAGCGCGACAGCACCCTCTCGAGGCCTGTCGGATAGAGATCGAGGCCGGCATCACGCAGCATGTCGCGGCCGAACCAGCGTGCCGTCGCCGCCGTCTCGTCCAGCTCGGAATAGCGGATTTCGTCACGATCGTAGAGGGCATTGTCCGCCAACTCGATATCGGCGGCGAAGATGAATTCGTGGCCGATTGCGCCATGGTGTTCGAAGATGTTTTCGAGAAGATGCCAGGGGCCGACGATGCGGATATCCGTCTCGAGCTCCTCCCGGATTTCGCGGTGCAGGGCTTGTTCGCGTGTCTCGCCGAATTCGATCGAGCCGCCGAGCGGGCGAACGCCCTTGATGCGGCCGCTGTCATCTTCCACTTCTGCAGCGAGCAACCGGTTCTCTCGCCAGGCAAGGCCGATCACTTTCACCCTGATCTGCTGCGGCGGGCGCCAGACGGTCATGCGGCTCTCCTTCGGGCGCGGACGAATAGAAAAGCCTCGCAGCGAATACGGCGAGGCTCCTATGTTCGGCCATCGCTCAGACGAACTGGCTGAGCCCCGGAACGGAAGCGACGACTTCGTCGACGACCTCTTCGCCGGCATATTGCTTGGCAATCGCGATGGTTTCCTTGGCGAGCGAGGTGATCTCGCCCATGCCGAGGCCCTCGCCCATCAGCTGCTGACCGAGACCCATGATGCCGCCGCCGCCGAGCGAGCTCATCAACCCTCCAAGCAGGCCGCCGCCGCCGGCGCCTGCGCCATTGAACTGGGCGACGAGATCGGCCCCGCCAGGAATCGCCTCGATCATCCGCGCCACCGGACCGTCGGCGGCCTCGCGCTGCAGGAAGCCGAGCATCATGCCGAGCGCCTTCTCCGCCTGCTCGGGGGAAATACCCACGCGATCGGCGATTTCAGTCACAATTTCGTTCATCGTCAGCCTCCTGTTATTTTTTGACGTTAACGTCAACGTTATTCGAGAATCGATTGCAACTCAAGCCAGCGGTTTCGCTTCCCATGCAAACAGTTGTCCGCATCTGCCTGCCTGCTTATAACAGGGAAACGATGGTTCGATGAAGGCCGCGGACGCCGGACCTTCTCGACAAATGGCGGCAGCGCCGAAGGGAGCATTTGGGGATGATCGAGGACGGCAAGATTTTCATCGGCGCAAGCCGCAATCCCGACGACAGCATCAACAAGCCGGAATATCTTGACCTGAAATTCGGCAACCGCCACGGCCTCGTCACCGGCGCCACCGGCACCGGCAAGACGGTGACGCTGCAGGTGCTGGCGGAAGGCTTCTCCCGGGCCGGCGTGCCGGTCTTTGCGGCCGATATCAAGGGCGATCTTTCCGGCATCGGCGCCAGGGGAGAGCCGAAGGATTTCCTCACCAAGCGTGCCGAACAGATCGGTTTTGCCGATTATGAATTCGACCAGTTTCCGGTGATTTTCTGGGATCTGTTCGGGCTGAAGGGCCACCGGGTGCGCACCACCGTCGCCGAGATGGGCCCGCTGCTGCTCGCCCGGCTGATGGATGCCAGCGAGCCGCAGGAAGGCGTCATCAACATCGCCTTCAAGATCGCCGACCAGGCCGGGCTGCCGCTGCTCGATCTCAAGGATTTCACCTCACTGCTCAACTATATGGGCGAGAACGCCAGCGAGCTTTCCAGCCAGTACGGCCTGATCTCCAAAGCCTCGGTCGGCTCGATCCAGCGGGCGCTGCTGGTGCTCGAACAGCAGGGCGCGGAGCACTTCTTCGGCGAGCCGGCACTGAAGATTTCCGACATCATGCGCACCAGCAACAATGGCTACGGCCAGATCTCGGTGCTTGCCGCCGACAGACTGATGATGAATCCGCGGCTCTACGCCACCTTCCTGCTCTGGCTGCTGTCGGAGCTCTTCGAGGAACTGCCGGAGGTCGGCGATCCGGAAAAGCCGAGGCTCGTCTTCTTCTTCGACGAAGCGCATCTGCTCTTCAACGACGCGCCGAAGGTTCTCGTCGAACGCGTCGAGCAGGTGGTGCGGCTGATCCGCTCCAAAGGCGTCGGCGTCTATTTCGTGACGCAGAACCCGCTCGACGTGCCGGAAACAGTACTTGCCCAGCTCGGCAACCGCGTCCAGCATGCGCTGCGCGCCTATTCGCCGCGTGAGCAGAAGGCGGTGAAGACGGCCGCCGACACCTTCCGCCCGAACCCGGCCTTCGATTGCGCCACCGTCATCACCACTCTCGGCACCGGCGAGGCGCTGGTCTCGACACTGGAGGCCAAAGGCGCGCCGTCCATCGTCGAGCGGACGCTGATCCGCCCCCCGTCGGGCCGCGTCGGCCCACTGAGCGATGGCGAACGCCAGCAGGTCATGGACAAGAGCCCGGTTCTCGGCGTCTATGACGAGGACGTGGACCGGGAATCCGCCTTCGAAATGCTGACGGCGCGCGCCAAAAAGGCGGCGGAAGCCGAGGCCGCCAAGCGAGCGCAGGAAGAAGCGGCAGAGCAGCCGGGCACGACTTCCGGCTGGAGCCTGCCGGGCTTCGGCGATGACGACAACCGCCAGGGCCGCGGCCAATCGCGCGGCAGGTCTTCCGGCTACCAGCGCGAAACGGTGGTGGAAGCGGCAATGAAGAGCGTCGCCCGCACGGTCGCCACCCAGGTCGGCCGGGCATTGGTGCGGGGGATCCTAGGGAGCTTGAAGCGGTAGGCGTTTTGCGCGGCGGCGCGCTTGAGCCCCTCATCCGCCTGCCGACACCGACTGGGTCGAGCCACTGGTCTCGACCCGTCCTTCGGAAGCCGCAAACGGGGCGAAGGGACCATACCGCGACCTATCCATTCCCCACCAGTCTCTCGCAGGGCACGTCCCCTCTCCCCGTCAGAAACGGGAGAGGGTGAGGGGCATCGGCACGGTTTGCCGGAAAGAATGCAGAATCGCCGCTTTACCTTGAACCTTCGGCCTTTCTTTCCTAAATTGCCCGGCATCGACCATTTCAACAGGATGTGTGCCGCAATGGATCTCAACCCGATCGCAATGCCAGTTCGCCTTGCCAACGGGGAAATCCATATCCATGCCTGCCTCCATCACTCTCTCGCAAATCTCCTGGGCCACGCCTGACGGGCGGCCGCTTTTTTCCGATCTCGACCTCAGTTTCGGCAGGGACCGCAGCGGTCTCGTCGGACGCAACGGCGTCGGCAAAACGACGCTGCTGAAGCTCGTCTCCGGTCAGATCCAACCTCAGTCGGGGACGGTTTCAGTCAGTGGCAGTCTCGGCGTGCTGCGCCAGAGCGTCCAGGTCACGCCTAGCGAAACCATTGCCGATCTCTTCGGCGCGGCCGGGGCGCTCCCGCTTCTTCGGCGTGCCGAAGCCGGCGCGGCAACGGCCGACGAGCTTGCTTCGGCGGACTGGACGCTGGAGGCGCGGATCGCCGCCGCGCTCAACCGGACGGGGCTCGACGCGGAGCCGCAGACGCCGCTTGCCGTACTCTCTGGCGGGCAGCGCACACGCGCCGCTCTTGCCGCGCTTATCTTCAGCGAGCCGGACTTCCTGCTGCTCGACGAGCCGACAAACAATCTCGACCGCGAAGGCCGCGACGCGGTGATCACGCTGATTTCAGGCTGGCGGGCCGGCGCGGTCATCGTCAGCCATGATCGGGAATTGCTCGATAGCGTCGATCAGATTGTCGAGCTGACCTCGCTCGGCGCGACACGCTACGGCGGCAACTGGAGCCATTATCGCGAGCGCAAGGCGCTTGAGCTGGCCGCCGCCCGGCATGATCTTGCCGATGCCGAAAGACGCATGACGGAGGTGGCCAGGAAGGCACAGGCGAACGTCGAGCGTCAGGCACAGAGAGACAGCGCCGGGCGGAAGATGGCCGCCAAGGGCGGCATCCCGCGCATCATGCTCGGCGGCATGAAGGAGCGGAGCGAAACCACCGGCGGCGACAATGCCCGTCTTGCCGAACGACGGCGCGCCCAGGCCCTTGAAGAGGCCAAGGCGGCGCGCGAGAAGATCGAGATCCTCCAGCCGCTGCAGGTTAGCTTGCCGCCGACGGGGCTGCCGGCCAGCAAGATCGTGCTGAAGATCGACGGCGTGACGGCAGGTTACCGGCCTGATCAACCCATCATCGACGATCTCTCCTTCGACGTGACCGGACCGGAACGTATCGCCGTCACCGGGCCGAACGGCTCGGGCAAGACGACGCTGCTCGCGCTCATCACCGGCGAGCTGAATGCCTGGGCCGGCACGGTTGCGGTGATGACCGGTTTCGCGATGCTCGACCAGAAGATCGGCCTTCTCGATCCATCGGCCTCGATCCGCGACAATTTTCGCCGGATCAATCCGCAAGCCGATGAAAACACCTGCCGGGCCGCGCTCGCCCGCTTCATGTTCAGAGCGGATGCGGCATTGCAGACGGTTTCGACCCTCAGCGGCGGCCAATTGCTGCGGGCCGGTCTTGCCTGCACGCTCGGCGCCGCACCGCCGCCGCTGCTGATCCTGGACGAGCCGACCAACCATCTCGATATCGACTCGATATCTGCCGTCGAGGCGGGGCTCAGCGCCTATGACGGGGCGCTGATCGTCGTCAGCCACGACGAGACGTTTCTCGAAACCATCGGCATAACGCGGCGGCTGGAATTGCCGGGCCCGCGATGCGGGTAGGTGATTTCAGCGGGCAGCAGTGCTCTCCGCCAGCGGCACCTTCCATTCCCTACCCCCGCTTATTGAGAGCGCGGCCTCCTCCAACCTCCCTTGCCTCCTTTTGTCGGCAATGGTATTTCCATCCTGCAACCCTTTCGAGAAAGGAGGATCACGCTATGCAGTATTATTTCCGGCATCATCGCCAGCGTGGTCCAGTCAACGCCCTGCAAATGCGTTTGCAGGGCTGACCAGAGACGCTTTCACTCTCTTCCTGGTCTGCCCTTCGTGGCCGATGCGCCGCCGTCGGATGACTGCGCGCATTCCTCTCATTCCCGGGCCCGCAAGACGCAATCCGTGATGGCCTGACGCCACCGATTGCGCCCGCCCCCGGCCAGGACCAGAGAACGAACATGACCCTCATCAATATCCGCAATCTCGGCGTGACGCTCGCCAATCGGCTATTTTCCAACCTCAATCTCGTCGTCAATGCAGGCGACCGCATCGGTCTCGTCGCCGCCAACGGCCGCGGGAAATCCACCCTGCTTGCCTGCATCAACGGCGCGTTGGAGCCGAGCGCGGGCGAGATCACCAAGGCGCGTGGGCTGACGATCGGCCATGTCGCGCAGAATGTGCCGACCGCCCTTTTCGACACGCCGTTCCATGATGCGGTGCTGCAGGCGCTGCCGGCCGATCAGGCCGAAAGCGAGAGCTGGCGCGTCGATGTCGTGCTGGAATCGCTGGAGGTGCCGGAAGTCATGCGCAGCCGGCCGCTGAAGCAATTGAGCGGCGGCTGGCAGCGGCTGGCGATGCTTGCGCGCAGCTGGGTCAGCGAGCCCGACGTGCTGCTGCTCGACGAACCGACCAACCATCTCGACCTCGAAAAGATCGCGCAGCTGGAAAGCTGGCTGAATGCGCTGC
The DNA here is from genome assembly GCF_019685235.1 of Rhizobium sp. NLR8a. Taxonomy (NCBI): domain Bacteria; kingdom Pseudomonadati; phylum Pseudomonadota; class Alphaproteobacteria; order Hyphomicrobiales; family Rhizobiaceae; genus Rhizobium; species Rhizobium sp. NLR8a. Next base: position 233,664 of record NZ_JABDWI010000009.1, on the reverse strand, counting down.
CGCGCGAGGTGCCGGTCATCCTCTCCAGCCACGACCGCGCCTTCCTCGATGCGACGACGAACAGGACGCTGTTCCTGCGGCCGGAGCAATCGCCGGTCTTCGCGCTCCCCTATAGCAGAGCACGCGCCGCCCTCGACGAGATCGACGCTTCCGAGGCGCGGCGTTACGAGCGCGACATGAAGGCGGCCGAGCAATTACGCAAGCAGGCGGCCAAGCTCAACAATATTGGCATCAATTCCGGCAGCGACCTGCTGGTCGTCAAGACGAAGCAGCTGAAGCAGCGGGCGGAGAAGCTGGAGGACGCGGCAAAACCGGCCCATCTCGAGCGCTCGGCCGGCGCCATCCGGCTTTCCAACCGCGGCACGCATGCCAAGGTGCTGATGACGTTCGACGACGCGGCGGTGACGACGCCGGACGGGACGCTGCTGTTCAAGACCGGCCGCCAATTCATCTGCCAGGGAGACCGCATCGTGCTCCTCGGCCTCAACGGCGCCGGCAAATCACGGCTGGTGTCGATGCTGAAACAAGCGATCGACAGACCCGAGGCCGGGCAGAATGGAATCAAGGCGACGCCGTCGCTGGTTCTCGGCTATGGCGATCAGGCGCTGGCCGATCTTGCCGACAAGGATACGCCGATCGGCACGATCATCCGCCGCTTCGATGTCGGCGACCAGCGGGCGCGGGCACTGCTCGCCGGAGCCGGCATGACGATCGACATGCAGTCAAAGCCGATCGGCCAGCTTTCCGGCGGCCAGAAGGCGCGGCTCGGCATGCTGGTGCTCAGGCTGACGGAGCCGAATTTCTATCTGCTCGACGAGCCCACCAACCATCTCGATATCGAGGGACAGGAAGCGCTGGAAAACGAGCTGATGGCGCATGAAGCGAGTTGTCTGCTGGTCTCGCACGACCGCAGCTTCGTGCGGGCGGTTGGAAACCGCTTCTGGTTGATCGAGAAGAAGCGGCTGGTGGAGGTGGAGAGCCCGGAGGGGTTTTTTGCTTCTGTGGCAGTGTGACAAGCTTTTGAGGTCTGGCGTCCGTAGCCCAAAGCGTTTCAGGCGCAAGCCCCTCAGCCTAGCCTCTCTCCGTTCTGACGGGGAGAGGGGACGTGCCATAAGAGAGGTCGCGTGAAACGGAGAGCTTGCGGCATGTCCCTTCTCCCCGTCAGAACGGGGAGAAGGTGGCGGCAGCCGGATGAGGGGCACGCCGTCCGGCACAGCAGCTACCGCTTCGGCGCCACCAGGCAGAAGAAGGCGCCTTGGGGATCGGTGGCCTGGATGATCCAGCTGCCGCCGGGGACTTCCATCGGGCCGTTGACGACCTTGCCGCCGCCCGATGTGACGCGTTCGATCGCCGCGTCGATGGCGGGAACGATGAAATAGTAGCTCCAGCAGGGCATGGGCACGCTGTCGGGCTTGGTCATCATCCCACCGATCTGCCTGCCATCATGCGAGAAGAGGTAGTAGACGCCCATTGGCCCCATATCCATCTCGCTGTCCTTCGTCCAGCCGAACAGATTGGAATAGAAGGCCAGCGCGTCTTTGCCGTTGCCGGCGTAGAGCTCGTGCCAGCCGATGTTGCCGGGTGCGTCGGGGGCGAGTTCCGGCCACTCCTGTTCCATCGGCGCCGGCGTCATGATGCAAATGACGGCGCCATGCGGGTCGGCGACGACGGCGAAACGGCCTACGCTCGGGATGTCCTGGGGCGGCCGGCGCACCGCCCCGCCATTGGCGGCGAAATCCCTTGCCGTCTGGTCGACATCGTCGACGCCGACATAACCCGTCCAGTTCGGCGGGATGCCCTGACCTTCAAGCTCGGCCGGAAACTCCATCAGGCCGGCGACGCCGATGCCGTTCGCCTCGAAGATCGTATAGGTCGGCATGCCCTCCACCTGCATGTCCGAGGTGGTCCAGCCGACGACGGAACTGTAGAATTTCGCGGCGGCTGCGGTGTCTGATGTCATCAGCTCACACCAGATGAACTTTCCATGCGTCTTGGACATCACGTTCTCCCTCTTGTGACGCCACCCTTTCGCTGGGGGCGCCGTGATTGTCAGATTCTGCGGATGTAATGTGCTTCCATGAACTGCTTCCACGAACCGTCCTCCTGCTTGGCGCTGGAGGTGAAAGTGCGGTGATTGTCGTCGATGAAGGTGATCCGCTCGCGGTAATCGGCAAGGCCATCGCCGCTGAAGTCTGGTCCTGTCGTATAGAGGTCGAGAACATTGCCGGAGGCGTCGACCTCGCCCTCATAGACCCACATATAGTCCATCATGCTGCCGATCCAGCTGCCGACATATCTGCCCTTCTCGGCGTTGTAGCCGAGCGTCAGGATCGTGGTGGCCCGCTTGCCATTCGGCATGAGGCCGGTTCCTTCGGCGACGAACCAGATGCCGTGCAGCGAACGCACGGTCTCCGTCCAGTCGTTGCCGTCGGACATCTCGGGTGCGGTGACGCTCCAGTCGCCGACCAGTCTTTCCAAAAAAGAATGCTCCTTCAGCACTTCGGCCGTTTTCATCATCGCTTCTCCCTTCGGGTGACGATATTCCAAATGTTTGATGGCTCAGTGACAGCAGGACGAGGTCTTCGGAGCATCCTCATATTCGTCGTGGCGGCGCACGAAATTCATCGTGCTTTCCTCGTTGCGGCCCTTCGGCGCGCGGTCGAGGATCATCAGGGTGCCGATCAGTTCTTCCGGCCCGCGGGCATAGCTCGAATAGGTATGAAAGACCTCGCCCTTGTCGTTGCGGTAGAAGGCGCTGAGGCCGGGCAGCTCGTCATGAGCCTCAGCCGGCTCGATAGCAGTGAAATTGTAGAAGACTTTGTCTTTGGCAAGGTCCTCCGGACTGAAAGAGACGTGATAATCGAAATTGAAATCGCTGCCGAAGGATGAGACCCAGGGGAATTTCCAGCCCATGCGCTTTTTATAGGCGGCGATCTTCTCGAGCGGGGCACGGGAAACAGCGACCCAGGTGACGTCGTGATGGTTGAGATGCGGCAGAGCGCCATCGACGTGATCCGACAGGAAGGAGCAGCCGGGGCAGCCGGCCTGCCAGCCGGGACCGAGCATGAAATGATAGATCAAAAGCTGGCTGCGGCCATCGAAGAGATCGGCGAGCGACTTCTTTCCCTCGGGTGTTTCGAAGACGTAATCCTTGTCAACCTTCACCCAGGGAAGTGCCATGCGGGCGGCGTTGATGCTGTCGCGCAGCTTCGTCGCCTCCTTCTCCTTCAGCAGCAGGGCGCGGCGGGCCTCCAGCCATTCCTCGCGGGAAACTACTTCGTTCTGCATGAACTGCGCCCTCCTCCGGCGCCCGCCGGTGAAGCCGGCTCATCTCCTTCTCCTTGACTAATTGCATTGATATCAATAGAAATTGAGCATGTCAAATTCGATCGAGATCCCGTTTTCGACGACGCTGCTGGTGCGCGACACCTGCCTCTGCCTGCATGTGCAGCGGGCGGCACGCGCGCTTGCCCGGTTGTTCGATGATGCGTTGCGGCCGGCCGGCCTCACCAACGGACAGTTTTCCCTGATGATGTCGCTGAACCGGCCGGAACCGCCCCCGATGGGGCCGGTCGCCGCCCTGCTCGCCATGGACCAGACGACGCTGACGGCGGCGCTGAAGCCCTTACAGCGCAGGGGCTGGGTGACGGTGGCGGAGAACCCGAAGGACAGGCGCGGCCGGCTGCTCAGCCTTACTGCGGAAGGCAAGGCGGTGCTGGCAACGGCGTTGCCGATCTGGGAAAGCACGCATGCGGCCCTCGACGACGGATTGCCGGGCGGCGGCGTTGGGCGGCTGCGGCAGGATCTGCAGGCGCTGTCCGGGGCGACGGTGGAAGCGCCGAAACCGGCTGAGGGGTCGCGCCGGCCGCGTCAAAGTGGACGGGCGACGGGCGATTAGAGTGACCTGCCCCTCATCCCGGCTGCCGGCACCTTCTCCCCGTTGTGACGGCGAGAAGGGATATGCCGCAAGCTCTCCGTTCCACGCCGATCTTCGCAGGGCACTCCCCTCTCCCCGTCAGAATGGGGAGAGGGTTGCAGTGAGGGGCAAATCGCAGGTCGCTGCGATCAGGCGACGGTGACCGGTACTTCGGTCGAGGTGCGCATGGCGTGGCTGTAGGGGCAGACGATGTGGGCCGCGGCGGCGAGCTTTTCGGCGGTCTCGCGGTCGAGGCCCGGGATATTGACCGTCAGCGCCACTTCGATGCCGAAGCCGGTGCCGTCTTCGCGCGGGCCGATGCCGACCTTGGCGGAGACGGTCGTGTCCTCGGGAATCTTGACCTTCTGCTGGCCTGCAACAAATTTCAAGGCACCGAGGAAGCAGGCGGAATAGCCGGCGGCAAAGAGCTGTTCGGGATTGGTGCCGGTCGCGCCGTCGCCGCCGAGTTCCTTTGGAACGGTCAGCGTCACGTCCAGAACGCCGTTTTCGGATACGGCGCGGCCGGCGCGGCCGCCGGTGGCAGAGGCTTTGGTCGTATAGAGAATAGGCATGACGATCTCCTTTGGTTGGCCCTTCGATCGGGTTGGAGTTTTACTATAGCGCAATTAAATTGTACGCAAGTGAATTTTGCAAATTGCATTTCGCAAGTGGAAAGAGGACAATCGCAGCCTCGGGGATGACGGATATGAAAGCGCAAACGGCAAAGACCATGGAGATACCTGAGGAGGAGAAGCGGCTGGAAAAGCAGCTGTGCTTTGCGGTTTACGCGACGGCGCATGCTTTTACCCGCGCCTATAAACCGATCCTGGACAGGGTCGGCCTCACCTATCCGCAATATCTGGTGATGCTGGTGCTGTGGGAACGCAGCGCCCTACCGGTGAAGACGATCGGCGAGCAGTTGGACCTCGATTCCGGCACGCTGTCGCCGCTGTTGAAACGGCTGGAACAGAGCGGGCTGATCAAGCGCATCCGCGATCTGCGCGACGAGCGGCAGGTGATCGTGTCGCTGACGCCGAAGGGCGAAGCGATGAAGGGAGAGGTCGATACGATCATGACGGCGATCGGGAAAGCCGCCGGCTGCACGATCGAGGAAATGGCCGAGATGCGCGACATGCTGCATCGGCTGCGGGCCAATCTCGGCCGGGCCGGCGACGGCTGAAAGCCCCTGCCCCGCGCCGGTGTGACGTCTGCGGCGGGATCAGGACCGCCGGGTGGCGGTCTTCGCCGTCGAGCGGCGCTTTTTTGCAGGCGCGGGTGCGGCATCCGCGTCTTCGGCGGCCTGCTGCAGACGAAGCGCCCTCAGCTTCTCCGTCTTCTTGTCACGGGCCGATGCCTCGGCCGCAATAATGGCGCGCGCCGTGTGATCGGTCGCTTCGGCCTTGTCGCGAGACGAAAGCTTGGCGGGATTGAAGAATTCTCCCTTGGTGGCGGTCATGTGCCCCCTTTCTCAGGTGATGGCGGCGTTTGATCCTTGCATTTCGGATGCCAACATCATTTTACGGCCGGGACGTAATTCCACAAAGCCGAGATGTGGCGACCGGCCCGTAACACCAGGGCCGGCATGCCACGGCCGGATCAGCGAGCGCGGACAGCCTTCTTCGGCGCCGGCAGCAGGCCCTCGCGCTGCAGCTTCTTGCGGGCAAGCTTGCGCTGGCGGCGAACGGCCTCTCCCTTTTCGCGGGCACGCTTCTCCGACGGCTTCTCATAAGCGCTGCGCGCTTTCATTTCCCGAAAAAGCCCTTCACGCTGCATCTTTTTCTTAAGCACGCGCAACGCCTGATCGACATTGTTATCCCTAACGAGTACCTGCAAACGAATATCCTTCCTGTCGGCGGCGAGGCCGCTGTCATATGATAAAAAATGGCGGGCTACTTGCCCATGCGGATTCCCGAAAATTTCAGCCACGGCTCGGCGTCATCGGCTTTGGCAGCCGCCTCAAGTGACGCCGCCCGTGGCGATTCCCCGATGTCGATATCGTCATCGGTAATGCGGCGCTCGAAATTCTCGCCGGTGAACTGGACGCGATATTGCACGTGCCCGTGATCGTTGGGCAGGATGCTGGCGATCCGGCACCGCTTGTCTGCCTTTGCCGTGCGGGTCATGCCGGACTTCAGCACGATCATGTCGCCGACCTTGTAGCTTGGCCTGCTCATTCTGCGTCCCTCAACTCTTCGGCTGCTCAATTTCAAAACAAAAGGCCGGGCTTGAACCCGACCTCTTCCAGTCATTCAGCCACCAAGCTGCCTTTGATGGTCAGCGCGCTGCCAGTACATCCGTGGTCAGCGCGCCGCAATCTGTGGTCAGCCAAGGCGAACGACAATCATGCGGCCTGAAGGTTATCGGCCGAATTCTTGCCGGACCGCTTGTCGCGGACCAGGTCGTAGCGGACCTTCTGACCTTCGGTGAGTTCGCGCATGCCGGCACGTTCGACTGCCGAAATATGGACGAAGACGTCCGTGGAACCATCATCGGGCTGGATGAAGCCAAAACCCTTGGTGCCATTGAACCACTTGACGACGCCTGAATTCATAACGATCTCCTTTTCAACCGTTTGAGTGCGCCCGGGACCGATTCCGCGGGCAATATCGATGTTGAGACGAGATCTGACGAAGCGCCTGAAGCGCATGGACAAAGAGTCACAAGCAATATTCGATACGCCACATGTAGGGGGTTTGTCGAATTAAGCAATGGATTTTCGAAAATAAATTCCTCTATAGGCAGCGAATGAGAAAGCGTTTGCCGAAAAGCTTGCCTTGGGCGGCCGGCTGGCGACCGCCCCGGCGGTATCACTGCCACACGACGATCGGCGCCTTTGTCGGAACGCGGTCGTAGAGATCGATGATATCCTGGTTCAACAGCCTGACGCAGCCCGACGAGACGGCCTTGCCGATCGAGCGCCAGTCGGGATTGCCGTGCAGGCGGTAGAGCGTGTCCTCGCCGTTCGAGAAGATATAGAGGGCGCGTGCGCCGAGCGGGTTCTTCAGACCCGGCTCCATGCCGCCGTTCTCGATAGAATATTTGACCAGTTCCGGCTGCCGGGCAACCATCTCGTTCGGCGGCTTCCAACGCGGCCATCTCTGACGCCACTGGATGACGCCCGATCCCTGCCAGGCGAAGCCCTCGCGGCCGATGCCGACGCCGTAGCGCATCGCCATGCCGTCGGCCTGGACGAGATAGAGGAAGCGCGACGGCGTATCGACCACGATCGTGCCTGGCGGCTGGCCGGTGGGGTCGAGGACACGCTGGCGATAGTAGCGCGGATCGATTTCTTCATAGGGAACGGCGGGAATGAGGAAGCCGCCGTCCTCGACGGGTCCGTACATGACGGCAAGCTCCGGACCGCTCGGCACGCTCGACGCTCCCGGTGACTGGAACAGGCGCATCGGCGAGCGGTAGATGATCGACGTGTCGCCGGATGTCACGGTGTTGGCGGAGGAGGCGCAGCCGGCGAGCGCGGAAGCTGCCGTCAGAGCCGAAAGGGAAAGAAAGCTGCGGCGGGAAAGATGTCTATCGGAACTCATGACGCGGGACTGATTTCCTTTTGATGCGGGAATGCTGGAATAACGACATCAAGAAATCTATCGGCTTGCGCCAAATAAACCATAGCTTCACGCAGACGTGTTCCAGCCGGAGCCGACGATATGAAGAGCGCTGTTGCAGCGCTACATCACAACGATCTCGGCCTTGGCGGGAAGCCGGTCGTAGAGATCGACGACATCCTGGTTCAGCATGCGCACGCAGCCCGACGACGTTGCCTTGCCGATCGACTGCCAGTCCGGCGTGCCATGGATGCGGTAAAGGGTGTCCTGCCCGTCCTTGAAAATATACATGGCGCGCGCGCCGAGCGGGTTCTGAAGCCCGGGATTCATGCCGCCATTTTCCGCGGAGAAGGCGCGAACTTCCGGTTGGCGCGAGACCATTTCGACCGACGGCGTCCAGCGCGGCCATTTCTGCTTCCACTGGATGACGCCGCGGCCCGTCCAGGCGTAGCCATCGCGACCGAGGCCGACACCGTAGCGCATCGCCTTGCCGTTAGCCTCGATCAAATAGAGGAAACGCGCCTTGGTATCGACGAGGACAGTGCCGGGGCGCTCGGTCGTCTGGTAGTCGACCTCCTGGCGCAGGAACTGCGGCTGCACACGGCTGATCGGGATCGCCGGCAGGGTGAAATCCTCGGCGCGCTGCTCGCCATACATTGCCATATGCACGGGATTGGTGAGCGGCAGGCCGTAAGTCTGGTGGAACTGGGTCTTGTAGAGTTCGCGCGTCTGGGGCACCGGCTGATCGGGGATCGGCCGCACCCGGCGCGGATCGACGCCCGGCGGCTGGTAGAAGACCGGCGAGGTTTCCTGAACGAAGCGGGCCGGCGAATCGGCAGCGACATCGGGGATCAGAATGTTGCAGCCGCCGAGCGGCGCGACAGCAATCGTAAGCCCGGCAATCGGCAAAACCCGGCGCAGAAAATTCATGGGACCACCCTTATCAACGATCGGCGAGATAGCGATATCTGCCGTCAGGATGACATCCGCGGCTGGCGCGAGGCTGGCGTTCGTCGCGATACAGGACAATGCTGTTTCGCCGACGGCAGAGCTTACGCCGCCACCCCGTGGAAGAAGCGGATGCTCTGTTCGATCTCGGCCGGCAGCGCTGAGGTGTGGTTGCCGGCGACGGTGTCGGTCTCGATATGGATGCCGGCGGCGCGGGCACGGCGGGCGAGCAGATCGGCGCGGTCGTTGAAATGCGACTCTTCCGTGCCGTGAACCACCCGGATGGGGCATTTGAAGCTGTGGGCGTAACAGAGCGCCGAACGCACCTCGAATTCATGCGCATTGCTGTCGTCGAAGCGGATGTCCTGCGGATAGCGGCTGAAGAAACGGAAGGCGTTCGGGTTGCCCGAAATCGGCGCGGCGGCGCGGAATTTATGGGTGCTCATCGCCGTCAGCATGGTGAGCGTGCCGCCGATGCTATGGCCGGCGATGAACAGGCGGCCGGGATCGACGCCCGGCAGATGCGCCAGGCGCTCGGTGGCGGCAAGCACATCGTCGACCTCATCGTAGAAGCCGGAGAAATTGCCCCTCTGGCCGTTTTCGCCGCGCAGCGACGGCATCATCACGACATAACCGGCATCCATATAGGGTTTCATCAGCTGCCAGTGGCCGACGCCCATGGCGTTACCGCCATGCAGGAACAGCACGGCCGGCATGGGCTTGCGCTCGCGCTTGTATCTGGAGACCCAGGCCGCCAGTTCCAGTTCGCCGCCATAGCCGGAACGATAGAATATCTTCTCGGCGTCGGCAGGCGCGGTCAGCGGTTCGTATTTGTCCGGCGCCGGCCCCTTCTGCAGGAGCTTCGTGCGGAACCGCCGGCGGACCGTGGCATAGTCGTACTTGGCAAGGCGCGGCTCGTCCGGCACATCGAAAGCGGCCGCCATGCGCGGCAGGATGAGCGCGCCGGCAAGCCCCGCCAGCACGGCGCGGCGTTGGCGGAAAAAGGAATTTTGTTCATACGAGCTCATGGCGCAGCACCCAAATCATTTCCCCCGGCACGCGAGATTTGCATCGGAAAACCGGTGCCGCCAATACACATGATGTTGAAAATATTGTCCTGCGTCATTGTTGCGCAGGAGCGCAAAGCTCAGCCAGGCTTTGCGTCGATCATCGCGATCAGCGTGCGCAGCCGGTCGGCCTCGTAGGAGGGTTTGTCGGGGCGAAGGCGGGCGATGCGGGGGAAGCGCATGGCGACCCCCGATTTGTGCCGCGTCGAGCGGTTGATGCCTTCGAAGGCCACCTCGACGACGAAGCCGAAATCCCTGTCGGCCCGCACGGCCCGTACCGGGCCGAAACGTTCGGTGGTGTTGTTGCGCACGAACTTGTCGAGCAGCTCGAGCTCGGCATCGGTGAAACCGAAATAGGCCTTTCCCACGGGCACAAGCTGTTCGCCGTCCTCGTCATCGGCCCAGACGCCGAAGGTGAAATCGGAATAGTAGCTGGAGCGCTTGCCGTGGCCGCGCTGCGCATACATCAGCACCGCATCGACATTATAAGGATTGCGCTTCCACTTGAACCAGGGGCCCTTCATGCGGCCCGCCTGGTAGATGCTGTCGCGCCGCTTGATCATCACGCCCTCGATCACCGGATCGGGCGGCGCGGCACGCAGAGCGTCGAGCTCCTCCCATGAGGAGAAAGGCACGAGTGGCGAGAGGTCGAACCGGTCATGGGGGGCGCGCTCGATAATCTCGGCCAGATGCGCGCGGCGGTCGACATAGGCGCGGCCGCGAATATCCTCGTCGCCGGCAAAGAGCAGGTCGTAGGCACGGATAAAGGCGGGGTAGTCGTCGAGCATCTTCGCCGTCACCGTCTTGCGGTTCAGGCGCTGCTGCAGGTCGGAGAAGGTGCGCGTCGGACTGTTGGAGCGGGCAGTGCCGCCGACCAGCAGCTCGCCGTCGACAACGCCGGAAAAATTGATCGCGTCGAGAACATCCGGAAAGGCGCCCGATATGTCGTCGCCCGAGCGCGAATAGATCTTGCGCCTGTCGCCGGAGCGCGACAGCTGGACGCGGATGCCGTCCCATTTCCACTCGGCGGCATAATCGGCCGGCTCGAGACTCGCCAAGTCCCCCTCCTCGACCGCATTGGCGAGCATGACGGAATGGAAGATCGCCGGTGTCGCCAGCGCCGGTTTCTCGCCGCCGCCCGCCAACCACTGAAACAGCGTCTCGTAAGGCGGCTGCAGGCCGTGCCAGAGGGTCTCGATCTCGGTGACGTCCTTGCCGCCGAGATCGGCCAACGCCTGCTTGGCAAGACGGGCGGAAACGCCGATGCGCAGCGCGCCGGTCGCAAGCTTGATGAAGGCGAACCGGCCTGACGAATCCAGCCGGTCAAGCAGATCTCGGACATAGCCGCGCACTTCGGTGCGGCCGAGGCCGTTCATGCGGGTGACGACCTCACCCAGGCGCGGCTGAGCCAGGGCCGAGCGGTCGATATCCCGCTCATTGTCCCAGACGAGCGAGATGGTCTCGGCGAGATCGCCGACATAATCATAGGAATAATGGAACAGCACCTCGTCGATGCGCTCCAGCACCAGGTCGCGCAGCATCGCCGGCTTGACGTTGCGCACCTCCAGCGTGCCGGCGATCGCCGCAAGGCCGTAGCCGCGGTCCGGATCGGGGGTGTCGCGGAAATAATCGGTCAGCAGCTTCAGTTTGCCGTTACGGCTGGGGGTCAGAACCAGGCGATCGAGGAGGTCGGCGAAGGCTTTCATGAGGCCCTCCTTCTGGCATGACGAAGCTCCACAGGAACTCCCTCATTCCCGTGCTCGTCACAGGAATCCAGCGCGCCAAAGTCCTTGGGCGCGGGAGACTCTTCAGGGTCGCAAGAGTTACTCCCCGCGCCGACGCGCGGTGGCTGGATTCCTGTGACGAGCACGCGAATGAGGGAGTGTGAGGCAGACGTCGCCGCCACATCCAGAGTGGCGGTAGAGGCAACAGGGTCGGCTGTAGACAGGTTTAGGGCCAATACGCAGCTCATCTCAATCCGCCTCATCCTCATAGCCCACCAGATGCAGCGGCTTCGCCTTGATGCCCTGCAACTGGCACCAGCGCACCAGGGCCTCCTCGCGGCCATGCGTCACCCAGACCTCGGCCGGGTGCAGCTCCCGGATGGTTTCGGTCAGTTCCGGCCAGTCGCAATGGTCGGAGATGACGAGCGGCAGTTCGACGCCGAGCTGTTTGGCGCGCTGACGCACCATCATCCAACCGGAGGCGAAGGCAGGCAGCGGCTCGTTGAAGCGGCGCGCCCAGCGGTCGGCAAAGGCCGATGACGGGCCGATGACGACGGCGCCCTTGAAGGCGGACTTGTCTCGGCTCTCGATCGTGGCGGGTTGCAGCTCGCCGAGATCGACGCCTTGGCCAACGTAATAGTCGCAGAGCTTTTCCATGGCGCCGTGGATATAGATCGGCTCGGCATAACCGGCGTCGCGCAGCAGCCGGATGACGCGCTGGGCCTTGCCGAGCGCATAGGCACCGACCAGATGGGTACGCTCGGGAAATTGGCGGAGCGAAGCCAGCAGCTTGCCGGTCTCATCCATCGGATCGGGATGATGGAAGACCGGCAGGCCGAAGGTCGCCTCGGTGATGAAGACATCGCAGGCGACCGGCACATAAGGGGCGCAGGTCGGATCGGGGCGGCGCTTGTAATCGCCGGAGACGACGATGCGCGTGCCGTCCTTCTCGATAGCGATCTGCGCGGAGCCAAGCACATGGCCGGCGGGATGAAAGCTCACCTTGACGCCGTTGACCAGCAGTTCCTCGTTAAAACCGACTGCCTGCTCACTGGCACAGAAGCCCTCGCCATAACGCAGGCGCATGATGTCGAGCGTCTGACGGGTGGCAAGCACGTTCACATGGCCGGGCCGGGCGTGATCGGAATGGCCGTGGGTGACGAGCGCCCGCTCGACCGGCCGCACCGGATCGACATAGAATCCGCCTTCCGGGCAATAGAGCCCTTCCGGGGCGGGATAAAGCAGCGCATCAGCTCTCATGGACCAAAAGATAGCGGGAAATGGGCGCGGGGCCAGAGGAGGCGATCGTCATCATCTGATCCCGTCGAGAAAGGATAAAATCGCGGCGTTGAACTCCGCCGGCCGCTGCAGCGGCGCGAAATGGCTGACGCCGGGCAGGTAGATCATCTGAGCGTCCGGGATGCTTGCGGCAAGATATTCGGCATGCTCGGCTTTTATGAATTCGTCATGTTGACCGAGCACGATCGCGACCGGAACGCCGATGCGGCCGAGGTCCTCCGCCCCATAATTCGGCTCGGTGCGCATCATCAGGCTGACCGCCTCGACGAAGGAATTGAAATCGTCCGGCGTGGCGGACAATGCCGCATAGTCCTTGGCGTGGCGGCTGAAGCATCGGTCGATGACCGGAGTCGGAACGAATTCCAGCGTGCCGCTCGGATCCATGTTGCAGGCGAAGAAAAAGACGCCCTCGACACGCGACGGCGCCGTCATGGCGAGGATCAGCGCGACGCAGGCGCCGTCGCTCCAGCCGACGAATGCCGCCGTCTCCAGCCGCAGTTCGTCCATCACCGCAAGCACGTCAGCGGCCATCAGCTCATAGCTGTAGGGGCGGGTATCGCGAGTGCTTCGACCATGGCCGCGGCTGTCGATCAGCACGACGCGGCGGCCGCTGGCGAGCAGCGCCGGGACCTGGTAGCCCCAGTTGCCGCTATGGCCTAGGCCGCCATGCAGCAGAATGACGGCAGGGCCTGTGCCGTAGCTCGCATACCAGATGCGGGCGCCGGCGCGCCCGACATGGCCTTCGACAGAAGCCGGCGGCAACGGCGCGGCCCCCTGCGCTTCGAAATGGATGAGTTCGTCGTCCTGTCGTTCCATCGCGATGCCAATCCTTTCCGGCGAATAACCCCGCGCATAGAAAAGCCGGAAAACAGCCCAAGAACAACCAGAATCGCTTTCTAGCTGCTTCCTCTATCGATGCAATCAGGAGGAGCGGAAAGATGGGCAGGAAGCTTTTCCATTGCGCGGCGGCCATCGCGCTCGCAGCCGCCGGCATCTATCTCAACAATACCAGCCTCATTGCCGAGCATCGGCCGGGAAAGCCGGTGCTGCTCGCCCATCGCGGCATCGCCCAGCGGTTCGACGAGACCGATCTGAAGAACGACACCTGCACGGCAAGCCGCATGCTGCCGCCGAAACACGACTATCTGGAAAACACCATCCCCTCGATTCAGGCGGGCTTCGCAGCCGGGGCCGATATCGTCGAGATCGACGTGCATCCGACGACGGACGGCGAATTCGCCGTCTTTCACGACTGGATGCTCGACTGCCGCACCGATGGGCACGGCGTGACGCGCGAGCATTCGATGGCGGAGATGAGGAGGCTCGACATCGGCTACGGCTATACGGCCGATGGCGGCAGGAGCTTTCCTTTTCGCGGCCGGGGTATCGGCATGATGCCGACGCTGGCGCAAGTGCTTTCGACCTTTCCGGATCGGCGCTTCCTCATCAACATCAAAAGCCGCGATCCGTCCGAGGCGGAAAAGCTCGCAGCCGTGCTGAACGGACTAACGGCCGCTCGGCGGGCCGGCATCATCGTCTATGGCGGCGATGAGCCGATCGACGTGCTCGGCCGGCTCGCGCCAGATATCAGAACTGCATCGCGCAAGAGCCTGAAAGGCTGCCTTTTCGGCTATATCGGCTATGGCTGGACCGGCCTCCTGCCTGATGCCTGCAAACATCGGATGATGCTGGTGCCGATCAACATCGCGCCCTGGCTCTGGGGCTGGCCGGACCGCTTTCTCAACCGGATGGACGATGCCGGCACTGAGGTTTTCGTGCTCGGGCCCTATCGCGGCGGCGATTTTTCCACCGGCATCGACGATGCCGCGCAACTGGCGCGGCTGCCGCATAACTATGCGGCAGGCCTATGGACGAATGAGATCGAGGCAATCGGCAAGCTGATGGAATGAGGCGGAGCCGCCCTGCGCCTCAGAACTCCTCCCAATCGCCGCCGGCGACGGCGGCATTGCCACGGAAGGCCGCGCTCACCTTCGCGGCCATTGCCCGCGGCGCCGATGCGACCGGTCTGGAAGCGGCGGTCGCCACGGCGGGGCGGTGCTGGCGTGCGGCGGGACCGCCGATGTTGAACTGTGCCAGCAGTTGAAATAGTGCGTCCGCCTCCTTGGCGAGGCTGTGGGCGGCAGCCGTCGATTCCTCGACCATGGCCGCATTCTGCTGCGTGCCTTGGTCCATGGTGTTAACCGCGGTGTTGATTTCCTTCAGTCCCGTCGCCTGCTCCTTGGAACTTTCGACGATCGCGAGAACATTGCCGTTGACCTGCTGAACCTGTGCGACGATCTCTTCGAGCGCCCTGCCGGTTTCGCCGACCAGGGTCACCCCGCTCTTCACATGCTCGTTGGAGGCGCTGATGAGCTCCTTGATCTCTTTCGCCGCTTTGGCCGATCTCTGAGCAAGCTCGCGAACTTCCTGCGCGACCACCGCAAAACCCTTGCCGGCATCGCCCGCGCGCGCCGCCTCGACGCCCGCGTTCAGCGCCAACAGGTTGGTCTGGAAGGCGATTTCGTCGATTACGCCGATGATATTGCCGATCTCCGCCGATGATGTCTCGATCTTGCCCATCGCATCGACGGCGCTGCGGACCACCGCGCCGGAACGCTCGGCATTCTCGCGCGTCCTTCTCACCAGTTGGCCGGCCTCCTGAGCGCGGTTGCTGGAATCGGAGACCGTTGTGGTGATCTCTTCCAGGGCGGCGGCGGTTTCCTCGACGGAGGCCGCCTGCTGTTCCGTGCGCTTCGACAAATCGTCCGAGGCGGAGCGAACTTGCTGAGCTCCGGCGGCGATGCCGGTTGCGTTTTCGGCCACGGCCTGCATCGCTGCGCGCAGCTTGCCGACAGCGGCATTGAAGTCGGTTCGGAGTTTTTCCAGGGTCGGAATGAACGGGGTTGCGACTTCCTGGGTTAAATCGCCGCCGGAGAGCGCCATCAAGGATGCCGCCAACTGATCGACATTATTGACGCGGGCAGTGACGTCGGTCGCGAACTTGACGACCTTGAACACCTTACCGTTCATGTCGAAGATCGGGTTGTAGGACGCCTGGATATAGACCTTTCTGCCGCCCTTGCCGATGCGCAGAAACTCATCCGCCACGAATTCGCCACCTGACAGGCGCGCCCAGAACCGCCGGTAATCGTCACTGTTGACGTAAGCGCTGTCGCAAAACATCGAATGATGGCGCCCCTGGATCTCGGCAAGCTGATAACCGAGCGCCGACAGGAAATTCTCGTTGGCCGTCAAGATCTCGCCCTTCGGCGTGAATTCGATCACCGCCTGGGCGCGCGACAGCGCGCTTATCTTGCCGGCATCCTCGGCGCTTTGCAGCTTCTGCCTGGTGATATCGGTCGCGAATTTCACCACTTTGTAGGGCTTGCCGCCACTGAAGACCGGATTATAGGAGGCTTCGATCCAGATTTCCTTGCCGCCCTTGCCGATCCGCTTGTATTGGCGCTGGTCGAACTCGCCTCTGCCGAGCTTCGCCCAGAATTCGCGATAGCCGGCCGACGAGGCTTCCGCGGGTTCGACGAACATCCGGTGATGCTGGCCAACAATCTCAGACAGTTGATAACCGAGGGCAGCACAGAAATTGGCATTGGCCGTGAGAATCTTGCCGGTAAGGTCGAATTCGATGATGGCCTGCGACCTGCTCATCGCCGCCAGTACGGCCTTGGCATCCGAACCGAAGCCGAATCCTATTGTCTTCATGCTCTTCCCCCTTGCTCACATCGAGCGAATGACTGCCGCCACCCATCACGGATTTGCGCTGGACGGGCACCCCTGAAATAAAATCCGATATATTCTTTAAGCTTCCTTTAACCGAGACGTTGCGAAACCGGATGGCCAATGGTCGAGCCGTACGGACAAATAAGAAAACAGAATCATTGGCTTGAAACACGATTTCCGCGTCGGAAGCTGATTTTCTGGGAAGTTGGCGAACGCGAAGCCACTGATTTTTTCGCCTCGGCCGCTTCGAATAGTTCGAAGATCCGTAAACTCTTTGTTAAGCAACGGCCGTCCGTCTGTTGCCGGCAGCTAAGGGCCTTTCCGTTTTTTCTCGGCAGATGCATATTCCACCGTGCTTGGAGCATGCAGAATCAACTTCCGGTACGAGCGGATAAGTGGACACCTCAGCCGCCAGGCGCCGCGAAAGCGATCGGAGAAAGACATGCCGCTCGAGGGCGAGTTCAACCGAATTGAAGAAGTCGCTGCAGGCTTCAACACGCATTACGAAGTCTTCAAATATATGAAGCGTCTTACCCAGGACCTGGGCATGACGGCTTTCCTGATCATGACGCTCCCTACGGTCGACGTCGTCGAAATAGGCGCGACAAAGATCATCACCAACTGGCCGGCGGAGATGGTCGACTATTACGACGCCCATAACCTGTTGGTCGACAGTCCGGTCATCCGGCGGATGCTGAGGTCGACCAGCCCCTTCAACTATGATGTCGAGGCGATCAATACCGATCGCGGAGCAGCCAAGAAGTCCACCGTCATCGAGTTGTTCAGGCGCTATGGCATGGAAAAGGGCGCCTATTTTCCCGTGCACGATGCCGCGGCTGGACGCGGCGCCCTTTCGATTTCGGGACCCCGAAATTTCAGCATGGTGGAAATGGCCAAGATCCTGTTTATCGCCACGTTGATTTATGATCGGCTGTCACAGCTGACACTGAACGAGAAACACAAGCCGGTTGCCTTTACGCGGAGCGAGCTGGACTGCCTGAGGCTAACGGCCGGAGGCAGGAAGAGCAGCGAGATCGCGAAGCTTCTCGATCTCTCGGAAAACGCGGTCAACAATCAGATCGGCAGCGTGATCAGGAAGCTGGGATGCACGACGAGAACGCAGGCAGTGGTCAGCGCTCTGCGTCTCAACATCATTCGGGTCTAAGCGAGCGATCCGTTCGCGACGAGCAAGCTGAGGAAAAGTTCAGAGAAGCTGCGCCTGCAGCAATGCCGGAATCTCCTCCGGCGAGACGGGCTTCGAGAAGCGGTAGCCCTGCGCCTCCTCGCAATGCGCCTGGCGCAGGAAAGCCATCTGGGCATCGGTCTCGACGCCTTCTGCGAGAACCGACAGCTTCAGCGTCTGCGCCAGCGAAATGACGGCCGAGGCGATGGCGACGGCTGTTTTGTCGCCCGGCAGGGCCTCGACCAGCGAACGGTCCATCTTCAGCCGGTCGAAGGGGAAGGTCTTCAGTGCCGCAAGGCTGGAATAGCCGGAACCGAAATCGTCGATCGACAGGCGTACGCCGAGCGCCCTCAGCTGCTCCATCATGGCGAGCGCCCGCTCGGCATCCTGCATCACCACGCTTTCGGTGACCTCGAGCTCCAGCCAGCGGGATTGCAGGTGGTTGCGCTCCAGCGCCTCGGCGACATGGCTTGCAAAATCCGGATCGGCGAACTGCTTGGCCGATACATTGACGGCGATCGTCAGCGGCGTCAGGCCCATATCCTGCCAGCTGCGCGCCTGGCGGCACGCCTCGTTCAGCACCCAGAGGCCGAGTGGAACGATGAGGCCGGTCTCTTCGGCGAGCGGAATGAAATTGAAGGGCGGCACCCTACCCTTTGCCGGATGGTTCCAGCGGACCAGCGCCTCAATGCCGGTGATACGGCCGCTGGCGACATCCACCTGCGGCTGATATTCCAGGAACAGCTGATCGCCGGTGATCGCCTGGTGCCATGAAATGGATGCGGTCGTCGACGCGCTTGCGTTCGATGGCGATGCCGGCGATATGGGTGGCGAGCGCCACCAGCCTCGTTTCATGCTCCGTCGGACGGCGTACCTCCATGGAATAGAGCGCGAAGGTGCCGAGCACGTTATTCTCAGAGGTAGCGATCGGCGTCGACCAGCAGGAGCGAAAGCCGAAAGGGGCAACCAGCGCGCGGAAATCCTCCCACAGCGGATCGCTCAGGACGTCCTCGACGATAACGGGCTGGCCACGCCAGGCGGCGGTGCCGCAGGAGCCGACCTTGGGGCCGATCGTGACACCGTCGATGAGCCGGCTGTAGCCTCCGGGAAGATTGGGAGCCGCACCGTGATAGAGCCTGGTGCCCTCGCCATCGAGCAGGAGAACCGAGCCGTCGATCCCCGTCAGCTGGGCTTCGATCATCAGCACCAGCGCCTCGAGGATCATCGGCAGCGGTTCATTGCGGGCGATCATCTCGAGCAGTTTCGCCTGGCCGCGATGGAGCTCCTCCTGCAGCTTGCGTTCGGTGATATCGCGGGAAACGCCGATCAGGCCGACGACCTCGCCGCGATCGTTGCGCAGCGGTATCTTCGAGGTCAGCCGGCATATCGGCTTGACGGCGCCGGGAAGGACGACCGTTTCCTCCATGTCGATGCGGGCTTCGCCGGTCGCCATGATCTGCTGCTCGATATCGAAATGGCGGCGCGCCGCCTCGAAATCGAACAGGTCGAAATCACGCTTGCCGGCAATCTCTTCGGCGCTGAGGCCGAGGCTGGCCGCCGTGACAGCGTTGGCGAAGACAAAGCGGCTGTCACGGTCCTTGACGTAGAGGAAGTCCGGAAGTTCGTGGATAATCGCCTTCAGGCGCAGGTTCTCAACGCCTTCCGCGAGGTGATGGGCGGTCGATGCCATCATCGCCTCGCTCGCGGCAACGAAACGCCGTGTTTCGGCCGTCAGGGCATCGACGGATTCCCGTCGCCTGGCACTCGGTTCGTGCATGACGCCATTCTCCCCAGTGGCTGAAGGCCTATCCCGCAACATCCATTTATTTTCCCTTCAAAGTAGTCCGCATTCCCTTCGGGTTGCTTAAATGAAAGGGTGAACAACACCCCAATATAAGCGGCGAGATCCTGCAATCGGCCTCCGCCGCAACAAGAATTTTGAACGGCTGTGAAGGGCCTGTGCCAAAAGAAGACAGGCGGGTTGGCACGTTTTCTGCTACGGGCGCGTCATGACAGGAGAGCCCGGAATGCCCTTTCGCCGCGACATGCTTCTCTTTCTCGCCGCCTCCGCATTTGCGGGAGGGACATCGCGCGCGCTTGCCTCACCGCTGACGGCTGCCAGCCAGCCCGATCTGCGCGGCGCGATCGACGCAGTGGAATATCGCGCCGCTCCCGAAAGCGGCGACCGCAAGACCCGCAACCTGGAGCAGATGATCAGGCAGGCGGCGGCCGAGAACGTGCCGGTCTTCCTGCCGCCCGGCACCTATAAGATCTCCAACCTCACCCTGCCCGACAATACGCGCATATCAGGCGTGCCCGGCGCCTCGCGGATCGTCTATACCGGCGACGGCCATCTGTTTGCGGCCGAGAACATCAGGCGCATCGAGCTTTCCAATCTCGTCATCGACGGCGGCAACCGCTGGCTCGGCGATTACGCCGGCGGGCTCCTGCAATTTACCGGCGTCGACGAGGTGCTGATCGACAATTGCGAGATCGGCGGCAGCCGCAAACACGGCCTGCAACTGGAGCGCTGCGGCGGTCGGATCGAACGCAGCCGCATTTCGGGCGCCGCCCAATCAGGGCTCTACGCCGTCGATTCCGCCAATCTGTCGATCACGGGCAATACGGTCTCGAATTGCGGCAATGGCGGCATCCTCGTGCATCGCTGGAAGAAGGCGGAGGACGGCACGGTCGTTTCCGGCAACCGGATTTTCAACATCCGCGCCAACGACGGCGGCACCGGCCAGAACGGCAACGGCATCAATGTCTTTCGCGCCGACGGGGTGATGGTGGTGAACAACCAGATTTCCGACTGCGCCTTTACCGCCATCCGCGCCAATTCGGCCTCGAATATCCAGATCAGCAGCAACCAGTGCCGGCGCTCCGGCGAGACGGCAATCTATGTCGAATTCGCCTTCGAAGGCGCCGTCGTCTCCGCCAATATGGTTGACGGCGCGGCAAACGGCATCTCGATCGCCAATTTCGACGAGGGCGGACGGCTCGCGAGCGTCACCGGCAATGTCGTGCGCAACCTGACGCTGAAAGGCCCCTACAAGCACGAGGTCGGCTTCGGCATCGGCATTGCGGCGGAAGCCGATACGCTGGTGTCCGGCAATGTGATCGAGGGCGCGCCACGCTGGGGCCTGCAGATCGGATGGGGGCCTTATCTCAGAAATGTCGTCGTCAGCGGCAATGTGGTGCGCAAGGCGCCTGTGGGATGCGCCGTCTCGGTCGCCGAGGGGGCAGGCACGGCCGTCATCACCGACAACATCTTCCAGGAGGTTGGCGAAGGGGCGGTCCTCGGTTTTGAGTGGGACAGACAAGTCTCCGCTGAAATGGCGGGCGGCGGCGCACCCTATGCGCAGTTGACCGTTGAGCGAAACCGCGTGTCCTGACACGCGGCTCCGCCTTTGCTCAGTGCGTCTGATAGGTGCCGGTGACGGTCGCTTCCGCCAATGCGTGTTTCCTTGCCTCCGCCCACATCGCGCTGATACCGGCGGCATCCGGCGTAGAAAGCTTCGGCACGTCGAGGGCCGCGAGGCGGAAGATGTAGTGATGCGGGCGATCGCCTGCCGGCGGCTGCGGGCCATCGTAACGGGCATTGCCAAAATCGTTCTTGTAGAAGCGCGGCGCCTGCTCCGGCGCCGTATCGACGCTTTCGGCCAGGGCGCTCCACTCAGCGGGAATATTGGCAATGCCGCAATGGCGGAACGTGCCATGCGGAGCATCCGGATCCTCAACCACCAGAGCAAAGCTCCTGGTCTCCTCGGGGGCGCCGCTCCAGGTAAGGGGCGGAAAGAGGTTCTCGCCGGCGCGCGCATATTTCTTCGGGATCGGCTGATCCTGGGCAAAAGCCTTGCTGATCAATGTCAAAGTCATGACATTCTCCTTTCTAAGGGGCTCCTTGATGTTCGGGGCTCCGTCATCGTCAGGGACGACCGCTTCCCTTTTTATGATCGCTCTCCTGATTGCGGCCGCGCGTCATGGCCCGGTCGTCGTTGCGGAGGTCCGGATCGGCCTTCAGATCATTGCCTTTGCGATAGGCTTCCTTCGCCTGCTCATTGCGTTGCAGATCCGCCCCGGCGTCGAAATCCTCGCCGGCATTTGCGGTTTTCTCGCGTTTCTCGATGACACGAAGCTGTTGTTCATGCGTCTTCTTGCCCGTCATGAGTTCCTCCTTTGCCTGGCCTGCGCTGCGCACGCGGCTCATCGCTTTTCGGCGCCGCGAGGGCGCCAATCTCAGGGTCCAACCCGCCGGCTCTCTCATTGTTCCCAATTGTGCTCGATCCGGTCGGGAAGGTCCCGGCCGCATCAAAAGCTTTCATCGTCCCATCAGCGGCGAGGACTTTTCCGAGGGTGATCCGGCGTCTACGGTTCCTGCGACACAGCGAGGGAATATCGTCATGCTGACAATCTATGGGGTCTATCGATCGCGCGCTTCGCGCGTCTACTGGATTGCGGAGGAGCTCGGGCTCGAATTCCGCTCCGTGCCCGTGCTGCAGGCCAGGCGGCTTGCCGACCCGCTCGCCGAAGAGGCGCCGCTCAACACGCATTCGCCCGAGTTCACCGCCCTCAACCCGATGGCGCAGATCCCCAGCATTCGCGACGGCGACCTCATCATGCACGAGTCGCTGGCGATCAATCTCTACCTCGCGCGCAAGCATGGCGGGCAGCTTTCCGGCCAAACCGTCGAGGAGGACGGATTGCTGACGATGTGGACGATCTGGGCGGCCTCGCAGGTCGAGCCGCATTCGGTGCGGATCGTCCTGACCTATGATAACGGGCTTGAGAACAGCGACGACGGCAAGCAGACGATCGCCGCCGCCTGCTACGGGCTGCGCCGGCCGCTTGCGGCGCTCGAAGGTCACCTCGCTGGCGGGCAGTGGATCGTCGGCGATCGCTTCACCGTCGCCGATCTCAACATCGCCGAGGTGTTGCGTTATGCCCAGAGCGAGGCGGATCTTTTCGACGCGCATCCGAACATCAAGGCCTGGATCGAACGCTGCCAGTCCCGCCCGGCCTACAAGGCGATGCAGGCGGCCCGCAGCAAGGAGCCGATCGAGGTTTAACGCTACCGAAAAAGCGCCAGCGTGCCGGCCATTTCCTCGCGGATCCAGGCCTTGAAATCCTTGACCTTCTTCGGCTCGCGTGTGCCTTCGGCCGTCACGAAATAATGGCCGAAGCCGGTTTTCGCGCGAATGCCGAACGGCGCTGCCAGCCGGCCTTCGGCCAGCGCAAAGGCGGCAAGCGTCTGCCAGGCGAGCATGACGCCCTGGCCAGCGATCGCCGCGTCGAGGCAGAGCGAGGCGTCGTTGAAGACGTGGCGCGTCGCAAGCGTCGCGCCCGACAGTCCGGCCTCGCTCATCCAGACTTCCCAGCTGAACATGGCCGGGCCATCGATAATGGCAGGCAAAGCGAGGATGTCGGCAGGCTGTTTCAGGTTGGCCGCCATCTCGGGCGAACAAACAGGAAAGACCTCCTGCTCCAGCAGCAACTCGGCCTTCACATCGGGCCATTTGCCGGCGCCGACGCGGATGCCGATGTCGACGTCTGAGATCGCGGGATTGACGAGATTGGTCGTCGCATCCAGCCGCAGCTTGATGTCGGGGTAACGTTTGGCGAAGCGATGAAGCCGATGGACGAGCCAGCGGGCGGCGAAAACCGGCGCCACCGAGATGGTCAGGATCGTATCGTCCTTGCGGCTTGCGATCGAGACTGCCGCCGAAAGGCGGGCAAAGCCCTCGTCGAGCGCTGTGAGCACCGGACGGGCGGCTTCGGTGGCGATCATGCCCCGGGCGGTGCGCTCGAAGATCACTTGCCCCAATTGCGCCTCGGCCTTGATCACCTGCTGGCTGACCGCGCCGACCGAAACGCCGAGCTCGTCGGCGGCCGCCTGCAGCGAGCCAAGACGACCGACGGCCTCCAGTGCCCTGAGGCCGTTGAGATGGACGCTATTCAGGTTCTTCATATAGTTTTCCTATAACGCCGCCGCGGTAATCTCAATTGAAAAAGCACCGGTGCAGGCAGACATTATAAGCATAGAGGATCCCACTCGACCGGCGACGACGCGGTGAGAGGGAGAGGGTTATTTGGCACCAGCGGCCGGGTGGTCACCTTTCCGCGTCGCTGGAGAATGCGAGGCTTGCCATGTCGTGGCTGAAGTTTTTCTTGAAGCCCGCCGTTGCGGCGGGCGCGCAAATCTACCCGGCCTGGAAGAACGACCCGCTTCGGCATCCCGAGGTCCAACGCATGTCGCTGCGCGAAATCGCCGATCTGCCGCTGGGAGCGGAGAGCGGTTTGCATGCCGAGGGCAGGTCGCCGCTGGCAAAATGCGTGTGAGCACCGCTCCCGCGCATTTGCTAATTTGCCTTATGCCGGCGTCCGTTAAACGGCAGATGCCTGCCAGCAAATCACCGGACCGTCCTCAGGATCGATGCGCTCGCCGGTGCGGATAAAGCCATTTCGTTCGAGGACACGCTGCGAAGCGATGTTTTCCATGGCCGTATCGGCCGAAACGAGGGTTACGCGCGGATCCTGCCGCGCCCATTCCAGCAATTCTCCTATGGCGCGCGTGACGGATCCACGTCCTTGGCGGCTGGGCGCGATCCCATAGCCGATGTGGATTTCGCCGTTCTGAGGTGCGCGAATGATGGAGCACAGCCCGACGATTTCGGTCGCCTCCACAATCATCCAGGCCGACGGGATGAATTGGGCGGCGATCTCTGCTGCAATCCTGGCCAGCATCTCCAGGACCTCAGGAGGCGCGATGGCGCTATCGGAAACCAGGCTGGTATTTACAGGCGCGAAACCTTTCAGCAATGCGTTGAAATCATGGGCCGTCAATTCGATGATCATATTCTTCTCGACATTGCGCATGCGCCGGTTTTGACGCGTCAAGCCGAGCGATGGAGCGAGACCAGCCCTCGATCAATTCGAGCGGTGTCTCGCCGTTCGCCTCGGCCGCAATGATGATTTTCAGAGCAGCAAGCGCCGGTAGTCAAGAGAGTCTCTGAGGTGCCCCTGCGGGGGCCTCGAAGGATGGGGCGGACATGCTGGCGTTGGATGGGATGCCGTTCATTATCTCGTCGGATTGGCCGGATCCTCGCTGACGCCGACGCGGTGGCGATAGACCATTTCCCAGCCTTTCCAGCCGTTGAATAGAAGAAGGGCGGTAGCGATCAAAGACAGCACCAATCCGGTCGGGACGATGAAGTCCCCGCCTTCGGCCAGCCGCCGCCCGAGGTTGAAGGCCTCGATCAGGACGAGAATGACGTTTCCGATCATGTGAAACCAGGCGTCGCGCAGGTCGCGAATGCGGCTGTCGCCGAAAGAGTCGATCAAGCCGGCAACTGCCGCCAACGCCGCCATGACAAGGCCGGCGCCGAGCATCCAGTTGGTCGCAACTGCCCAGGCCGGATCGCCCGATCTGGCGTAGACGATGTCGACAACAAGCGTGCCGACGAAGGCGGCGACGGGGAACGGGATCAACATCGGGTGGATCGGATGACCGGCAATGCTCAACGTGCTTTTCGGGTTCATCCTATCCTCCTTTGACCTTCCGCAATGCATCTTCCCTATAGGCAGCGATATGGTCGCTCTTGTCGCTCTTGATCTCGTATTGGGGTGAGGCCTCGGTGGCGCGGCGGCGATGACCTTTGTAGTCAAAATCCCGGGTGTGGATCGCAATGATGTGGCCGGAGACCTGCCCGGCCTCCGAATTCCAGGTGACGTGATCTCCCCGAGCAGATTTGGCCATGTCGCACAATTCGTCAGATGCCGCAGAGCATGCGTCAAACATCCAGACCGCCTGCTTTGTTCCGGTCATGGCCGACAAGCTGAAACCCGTAGCTGTGGAGAAGAGACCTGCGTGCTTGGCCCGTGCGAATGGACCCCGCCCCGCAAAAGGCTATCGCCCGGCCGGAGCCACCGAGCGTGAAGACCGTTGAAATATCGAGGGCGCGGTGATAATTCCTGCATCGGGTCTGCAGTTCACCCAGGCATCGCCGTTCTCCGGAACACGCTAAACCTGACAATGACTGAGATATGGACACCGATCCCGTGCCATGTCGGAAGGGCGATCACCGATAATCCATCCGGAACGGCACGACCAAAGGATAGGTCATGTCCAGAAAACTCATCCCGCTCCAGGTGAGCGATGCCTCCGCATTTGCCAAGTCGCTTCGCCTGCAGCTCTCCGCCCATGAGGGGCTTCCCTCTCACCTCCAGTTCTTGAACATGCTGGCACGGGCTGCCGGTTACGGCAATTTCCAGAGCCTGCGGGCGCAAACTGATCTCGTTGACAGCGAGGCCCTCCCCCCGACAGCGGCGCCTGTCGCCGACCCCGCGGTCGACCGAAAGCATATCGACCGTGTTCAACGCAGGTTCGACCAAGAGCTTCGCCTGATACGCTGGCCCTCGCGGCGCATGGATCAGATCACGGCGCTTTGGATTCTCTGGTCGTATATTCCCTCAGCGAGGGATATGTCCGAAAAAGAAGTCAATGCTCTTCTTCGCGACAGGCACCTGTTTGGAGATCACGCTTTGCTGCGTCGGGAACTTTGTGACCTCGGCCTGATGCGCCGGACGCGCGACGGCAGCGTCTACCGGCGCGTCGAACGGCCGATGCCGAACAATGCGGCGACGATCCTGCGTCAGTGTTCGCAGCGCCAGGCACACTGACCGCCGTTGCGGAGGCGCCCGACCGAAGACGGCCTTCGAAACGGCGCCTCATTCCTCTTTCGTGTCATCGTCGCCGGGCTGCCGCCTGCGGCGCGAACGAAGATTGCCGAAGCCCATATAGTGATCGGCATCCGAGGTGTTCCATCGGCCGGCAAGGACGATGATCGCGATGGCTGCAGCGACGATGAGCAAGGCGCAGATTATTTCCATGCCTTCAATGTAGCGCAGGCGGGGATCGGTCAAAGGTGGTGGCGACACAAGGCCGAAGCGATCGGTCGAAACTCAACTTGTCTTTGCACGAATCTCACTTCGCGCTAGCCTGTGTCGCAAGCCCCATCGCCGCCCGAGTCGGCTCGCATCACATCCGAGGGAATAGACATGCCGGCTTTGATCGAAGCACGGGGCGTCAGCAAGCGCTTCCGGCAGCACAAGAGATTTCCGGGCCTGCTCGGCGCCTTCAAGACGCTGGTGACGAGCGAATATACCGAGGTTCAGGCCGTTTCCGATATCGGCTTCGATATTACGGCCGGCGAGGCCGTCGGCTATCTCGGCCCGAACGGCGCCGGCAAATCGACGATGATCAAGATGATGACCGGCATTCTGGTGCCGAGCGAGGGCACGCTTTCGGTGCTCAGCCGCACGCCGCATCTCTCCCGCATGGACAATGCGCGCGAGATCGGCGTCGTCTTCGGACAGCGCAGCCAGCTGTGGTGGGACCTGCCGCTGATCGACAGTTTTACCCTGCACCAGCGCATCTATGATATCCGGGCTTCCCGCTATGCGGACAATCTGCGTCACTTCAGCGAGCTGCTCGATCTCTCGCCCTTCCTCGACCGGGCGGTGCGCCAGCTCAGCCTCGGCCAGCGCATGCGCGCCGAGATCGTCATGTCGCTGCTGCACGATCCGAAGATCCTCTTCCTCGACGAACCGACGATCGGGCTCGACGTGGTCGCCAAGGATGCCGTGCGTCGGTTCCTCGCCGAGATCAACCGCGAACGCGGCGTCACCATCATTCTCACCACCCATGACCTGCAGGACATCGAGACGATCTGCCCGCGGCTGATCATGGTCGATCACTCCAGGCTGATCTTCGATGGCGAATTGCGCAGCCTGCGCGCCGCCCTCGGCTCGGCCCGGCGGCTGACGCTGGAATTTGCCAGCGACCCCGGCCCCTTGCGGCTCAGCACGGCGTCGCTCGTCAACGACGAGGGCCTGCGTAAGGAATATCTGATCGAGCGCGAAGACGTGTCGCTGGTCAAAATTCTTTCGGAGGTCGGCAGCGACCGCGATCTCAAGGATGTGGCGCTGCACGAGCCTGACATCGAAGAAGTCATCCGCACCTTCTACCAGGGTCGCAACGCCAGGGCCAGGGCCTCATGAGCGCCTATCTCGCCTTCACCCGCAGCTCCTTTCACGCGCAGCTCGCCTACCGCAACGAGGTCTGGGCCAACATCTTCGGCAAGCTTGTACAGGTCGTCGCTCGCGTCGCCATCTGGCTCGCCGTCTATGCCGGCGTCGGCGCGACCGTCGTCGACGGCGTTTCGCTGCAGCAGATGGTGACCTACGCCCTGCTCGGCGGCGCTGTCATGGGCGCCACCCGCCCGGAAAGGGTCATCGGCGAGATCGGCCGCTCGCTCAAAACAGGCGATATCGCCGTCTGGCTGCTGAAGCCGCTCTCCTATCCGCTCTATCTCTTCGCCAATGAATGCGGCAGCTTTTTCTACCGACTGGCGACGCAGGTAATCCCGACCATCACCTTCACGGCCCTATTCTACGGCATGCTGGCGCCGGCAAGCCTGTTTCACGGCCTGATGTTTATCGCCTTCTGGGCGCTGTCCTTCGCGCTGATCTTCCTGATGTCGGCGCTTTTCGGCCTGATCGCCTTCTGGCTGATGACGAGCTTCTCGCTGGACTGGATCCTCGGCGCCTTGCTGCATCTCTTCTCCGGCCTGCTGGTGCCCTTCTGGTTCTTCCCCGAGCCCTTGGCGACGATCGCCCGCCACTTGCCCTTCGCCTGGGTCGTCTATTATCCCAATGCCGTCTATCTCGGCAGGCTCTCAGTGGCCGACACCTTGCTGCATCTCGGCCTCGGCCTCGGCTGGGCCGGTCTGTTCCTTTTGGGCGTGCTCTGGCTGTGGCGCCTGGCCTCGCGCCGCATCACCGTGCAGGGAGGCTGATCGTGCTCATCCATCACCTGCGCGTCATTCCGCTGCTGGTGCGCATGCATGTGCGCTCACAAATGGAATATCGCGGCGCCTTCTGGCTCGACCGGCTTGCGCAGATCCTCTCCTATGGCAGCGTCTTCGCCACCATCGGCATCCTGCTGGCCCGCTTCCAGACGCTCGGCGGCTGGACCTGGCCGGAGCTGGCGCTGCTCTTCAGCTTCCAGCTGCTCGCCTACTCTCTCGGTGCGGCAATGAGCTTCGTGCAATTGCGCGACCTCGAGGAGCTGGTGCGGCTCGGCACCTACGACACACTCCTGGTCAAGCCGTTCAGCCCTTGGGCCTATCTCGTCTTCTCCGGCCTCAATGTCGGCTATGCCGGCCACATCATCCTGGCGGTGCCGCTGCTCTGCTGGGCCGTCCTGTCGGTCGACTTCATCTGGACGGCCCCGTCCGTGGCGTTCCTGCTGGTCGCGATCGTCAGCGCGACACTGCTCACCGCTGCGATGATCACCATGATCGGCGCGACGGCGCTGATGTGGGTGCGGTCGAACCACCTGTTCTCGATCTTCTTCGGTTTCTGGGAGCTGACGCGCTACCCGCTCAACATCTTCCCCGGCAGCATCCAGATCATCCTCATCACCGCCGTTCCGCTGGCGCTGACCAGCTCGGTTCCCGTCGGCGCCCTGCTCGGCAAACCAATCCCGATCCTCGGCGACTGGGCCGGGCCGGTGGCGCTCGCCGCCGGCCCCATCTGGGTGCTGCTCGCCATCGCCCACTGGCGCTACGCCACCCGCAGATACCAAGGGGCTGGCGGGTAATCGGGCTGGAGATGGCGCCCCGACCGGCGTAGCATGAATACTCGCACAACTGGGGGGCGGATGATGGAATGGCGATTGCCGGACGCGAGAAACCGACTATCGGAAGTGGTGCGCAAGGCGCGACGACGGGCCGCAATTCGTCACACTGGGCGGCGAACGCGTGGCCGTCGTGCTGTCGGCCCACGATTACGACACCCTGCGCGCCGGCTCACCCGACACTCATCGACGATCTGCTCGGCGGCCCCGTCTGGGACAACAACCTTACCGATGCGGCCGAAGCGAGGGCCAAGAATCCAAGCCGACGCCGATCTCCTGATGTCTTTGGCCGACCGGGACGGCAAGGACCGAACCTGCGCAACTGGACGAGCTCTATATGCCGGCCCCTCAGCCCCGGTCGAAGGCTAGCGCCCGCTGGACGGCGGGGCGCTGCAGCATGCGAGCGTGATGGTCGCTTGCCTTTGCAAAGCGGGCGGGATCGACGCCGTCGGCCGGCAGCCAATCGGTCATGACGAAGAGGTAGGGATCGGCCAGCGAATAGGTCTCGCCCATCACCCACGGGCCTTTGAACATCGTCTCTTCGATCAGCGCGAAACAATCGGCCATATTCTGCGGCACCTTGGCCTTCATCGCCTCGAGTGCCGCCGGATCGTCGGCCCAGCGCGAGCCGCGCGGGCGATGGGCGTGGTTCACATGCACGGTCGAGCAGAGATAGTTGTTGAAGGATTGCAGCCGCGCCATTTCGAAGACATCGCCGAGCGGCGCGAGTTTGGCGGCCGGGGCGCTTTCCGCGATGAAGCCGAGGATCGCCGGCGTTTCCGTCAGCACGCCGCGATCGGTGACGAGCGCCGGCACCCGTCCCTTCGGATTGATCTTCAGATAGTCCGGCGAACGCTGCTCGCCATCGCGGAAACTGAGCTTCTTAGTCTCGAAGGCAAGGTCGGATTCTTCCAGGGCAATAAGGCTTGCGAGCGCGCAGGTTCCGGACGCGTAATATAATGTCAGCATGGTTGTCCACTCCCTTTCGGCACGTCTTATAGCGCGGGGATTGGTGCGCCGGAACCGGGGAGATCGATGGTTTGCGGGCGATTGCCGGCGTGCCTTGCTGCCGCCCCTCATCCGGCTGCCGCCACCCCTTCTCCCCGTTCTGACGGGGAGAAGGGGTGTGGGGCACCCGCTTCCTCTATCTCGAGGTTGCGTTTGGCACGTCCCTTCTCCCCGTCAAAACGGGGAGAAGGTCAGGGTGAGAGGCAACACCCCCGCTCTCACCCGCAGCCCGGTACATCCTCCAGCCGGTGCCAGACCGGGATGCCGCGTTCCCTGGCGATGCGCACGTCGTTGTCGGCGCCTTTGGAATCGCCCGGCAGGCGCAGCACGCCCTCGCAGAGCTGCAGCAACCGGCCGGCGACCGGATGGAAGATTTCCTCGTAGAGGGCGTCGCCGACCGATCTGCCGCCGGCGGCGTGCCAGATCGGCAGCGCCACCCATTCGCCGATCATCGGCACATGGCCGGCCTTGAACAAGGCATAAGATGGTTCCTCAAGCCGCTTGAGGTTGGCGGCCATCTTCTCCGGGTCGTCGCCCGTTCCGGACCGATAAGGCCCCGCAATCAAAATCAACATGATCAACTCCATCGCTCCGCTTCTGCGCGAGCACTCCCGGCCTCATGCACGGGATTTCCTGAAAATGCACGATATTTCTTGAATGTCGAGTCATTTCATGCAATATCATGCCATCTCGTGAATTTTCGTGCGGAGAGACAATGCTGACGACGCAGCGCAAGACCCTGATCCTCGACATCTTGCGCCGCGACGGCCAGGTGATCGCCAAGCGTGTCGCCGAGGATTTTTCGCTTTCAGAAGACACGATCCGGCGTGACCTGCGGGAAATGGCGGCGGAGGGGCTCTTGAAACGCGTGCATGGCGGCGCGATGCCGCTTGCGCCCGATCTGCCCGATTTTACCGCGCGGGCCAGCGTCTCGTCCGAGAACAAGGCGCGGCTCGGGGCTAAGGCGGCTGCGATGGTCAAGCCGGGGCAGATGGTCTTCCTCGACGGCGGCACGACGACCGCCGAGATTGCCCGGCATTTGCCGCGCGATATGGCGCTGACAGTTGCCACTCACAGTCCGACGATCGCCGCCGAGCTGGAGCACCATCCGACGGCGGAGGTGATCCTGGCCGGCGGGCGGCTCTACAAACATTCGATGGTGGCAACGGGCGCTGCGGCGATGGCGGCGATTTCGCAGCTTCGCCCCGATCTGTTCTTCCTCGGCGTCACCGCCGCCCACCCCGTGCACGGGCTTTCCACCGGCGATTTCGAGGAAGCGGCGATCAAGCGGCACATCGCTCGCTGCTCGGCCGAAACGCATGTGCTGCTGACGGAGGAGAAGTTCGACCTCGTCTCGCCCTGCCCAGTGCTCGGCATTGCCGAGGTGGCAGGACTGATCGTACCGACGGAGATGACGGCCGAGCGGCTGAAGCCTTATCGCGATCTCAACGGTACAATCACTGCAGCCTAATCATTCGCTAAAAAGTCAGGGCAGGATGTCGTGCGAAAACCGCGAACCGATTTCGGCATCATGCCGAGAAGACGGAGGTCGCTCTGATATCGCCGACATGGATGCCGTTCCAGTTGCGCATCGCGGCTGCGGCAAAGGCCATCAGAGCGGCATGCACCGTCTCTTCCGTCTCGAAGAAGCGGGCGAGCGCGGCCGCCACCATGGCTTCGGCGGCGCGGGTGGCGCCATCCTCACATTTCAGCGCCATGGCGATGCCCTTTTCCGGGATCGCAGCGCAGAAGACACCCTCGGCGCCTGTCTTGACGAAGATGCGTCCGGGGGCGATCTGCATCAGTTTCGTGCAGGCGCGGCCGGAGCCGGCGACATAGAAGGGCTCGGCCATGCAAGCCTCGATCAGGCGGCGGGATGCTTTGGCGCGCACCGGCTCCAGCCCGGTGCCGGTCGCCATCCTGGCAAAGCCTTGCGCCAGGCTGCGCAAAGGCACGGCATAGGTCGGAATGGAGCAGCCGTCGGTGCCGCAGCTCTCGGCGCCGAGCACGGCGCCGGTCAGGCTTGCCATCGCGGCGCGGATCTCGACCTGCAGCGGGTGCTCGTAGCCGACATAACCCTTCGGGTCGATATCCCGGTGACAGCAGGCGCAGATGAAGCCGGCATGTTTTCCGGAACAATTGTTGTGCAGCGCCGTCGGTGCGTCGAGCGTGCGGGCCTGATGGATCAGGACTTTCTGGTTCATCGACCAGTGGGCGCCGCATTCCAGCGCTTCGACATTCCGGCCGGCACGCGACAGCATCGAGGCGGCAAGCGCCACATGTTCGTCCTCGCCATTATGGGAGGCGCAGGCGAGCGCCAGCTCCTTGTCGCCGAAGCCATAGGCATCGGCCGCACCGCTCTCCACCAGCGGCAGCGCCTGCATCGCCTTGCAGGCCGAGCGCGGGAAAACCGCGGCGTCGATGTCGCCCAGCGAAAAGACAAGCCTGCCGTCGCCATCGACGACCGCCACCGCGCCGCGATGACGACTTTCCACGAGCAGGCCACGGGTGACTTCAATGGTTACAGGATTGGTCATGGGCTCTCATCCGGATGCTGGCGGGATGGGCAGGCATAACGCGTCAGGGCGCGAAAGCCAACGGGGTTGGGGCGGCCTGTTTCGCGCGGCAAGTACGTGACGTACGGCGGAGTAGCAAGTGGCTGCGCCAATTCTCCGTCCGGACAGTCGCGCCTTCTGCCGGTCGAGCCCCTACCCTCCGTCATTCCAGGCCTTGAGCCTGGAATCCACCCCCGGGGCTCGACCAAGCAACTCCGTCGGACGGCGATCGCCTCATCGCAATACTCATCACAGAAACTGACGCATGCGATCGAAAACTATCGTTTTCCTGATGTGTGGGATGCAGCTAAGAGTGGTGCGTCAGGAACCGCCCCCATGTCATCCAGCTTTTCCCTCATCCTGCGCGACAACAGGATCCGCATTCCCGCCGTGACGCTCGTCGCGCTTGCCTTTACCTATGCTTCGACCGTGCCTTACCAGTCGATCATCGGGATCAACGAACTCGGCTTGAGCAACGGCGCCTATTCGGCGCTGGTGTTCTTTTCGGCGATCGTCAACGTGGCGACGAGTCTGACGCTCGGCATCTGGTCGGACAGGCTGAAGGAGCGCCGGCCGCTGGTGCTCTCGCTTTCTGTGGCCGGCATGCTCGGCTTCGGATCGATCGCGATCATCCACAGCCCGGCAATCTTCATCTTTTCGACGCTGCTGCTGGTGCCGATGAGCGGCTCCACCTATTCGCTGCTCTTCGCCAGCCTGCGCGCCAGGACCAACCAGATGGAGCGTGGCGAGGGCGCTGCGGTGACGGCAACGGTGCGGGCGCTGTTTTCCGGCTCCTGGGCGCTGGCGCCGGGGCTGATCGGCCTTTATCTCGTCAACTCGCCATCGATGACGCCTGCCTATGGCATCGCGGCGGTCGCCAGCTGCACCTGCTTCTGCCTGTATTTCTTCTTCGCCCCCGGCAACGGCAGCGCCGGCCCTCCCCCGGATCCGGTCGGTTTCCTCGCTTCGCTGAAGCGAATCTTCATGCCCAACGTGCTGATCCGCGTCTTCATCATGGCGCTGCTGTTCGCGCTGCAGCGGCTGAACGGCATGCTTCTGCCGCTGATCATCACCCGTGCGGCGGGCGGAAACGTCGCCGACGTCGGTTTCATCGCCGGGCTGACGGCGCTTCTCGAAATGCCGTTCATGATGATGTGGGGCGTGGCGCAGCGGCGCTTCCGCACCGCGCATGTGCTCGCCCTCGGCGCGCTGATCTACTGCGCCTATCTGCTGCTGCTCGGATTTGCGTCCGCGCCCTGGCACATCTATGCGCTGCTGCTCGTCAACGCCTGCGGCGCGGCGGCAATCCTCAGCGTGCCGATCACCTATCTGCAGGACCTGATCGCCGACCGGCCGGGGCTCGGAACCTCGCTGCTCTCGCTCAACACCTTCATCGGCACCGGCATCGCCGCCGGGCTCTTCGCCTTCGGAACATCGCTCACCGATTATTCCGGCACCGCCTTCGTCGGTGCCGGCGCGGGTCTGGCGGCGATTGGGGCGTTGCTCCATCTGGAAAGCAGCAGGCGGCAGGCGCGGCAGCCGGCCTGATTGCAGGCGGCGCTGGGCACACGACCGGTTCAATCGCCGCGCCTCAATCTAACGCGCCATGATGCGGTGGGCGCAGCGGCGGGCGCCGGCAAGGTTATCTTCGCTGCGCTCGACGTCGGTGCCGAGGGCGGCGCGGAGGGTTTCGAGTTCGGAGCGGCAGAAGCCGCGCAGGCGGTGACCGCCGCGCAGATCGGACAGTGATTTTCAACCAGCATGAAGGAGCCGTCCGCCTCCCGCCAACTGTCGGCCATGTAACCCTCACGGGTGCGGATCGCAGCCAGGCCCTCGGCACGAGCGGCAAGCTCGCCGGCGTTTTCGAGCTCGTGGCGATAGCGCTGCAGCGTCTCGGTTTCGCGGGCGGAGATGACGGCGTCGAGCGCTCCCGCCCCAAGCTGGTCGACGAGGGTGCCGAGGAGAACGGCCCTCGGCAGCTCGTTCAGGGGCCGACAAGCCTATCTGGCGATCGTCGCCGGCGCGCTGATCGAGACGGCGGCGACGGGTTCGCTGGCCCTGTTTCTCGCCAAGGACAATCCGCAGGGGGATTTGCCGCTCATCATGCCGGCGGCGGCCGCCATGTTCATGATGGGCTTCGGCATCGGTCTCGGCTGGGCGCATTTCGTCGCCATGGTGCTGAAGCTCGTCGCCAGCAACGAACAGGACAAGGCCTCGGCGGCAATCCCGACGATGAGCTCGCTCGGCGGGGCATTCGTCGAACCGGGCGGCGTGCCAGGAGCACTGTTGGCGGCGCATTGGCTTTATCTGCTGATGGCGCTGCCGGGCATCATCGCGATCGCGACGGCGATAACCCTGAGAGACAGGTGAATTGAAAAGGCGCCTCGGTTTCGGGGCGCCTTTTCACGACTGAATGATTTCCGTGCTCTCAGGCGACGTTGCGCTCCGGTTCCGGCTCCTGCTGGACAACCTCCTGCTTCACGCCGAGATAGAGGACGGAGCCGCGGCCGATGCCATAGGTATCGCAAACGTCGGGCGTCAGGAAGTCGGTGACCGGAATCTGCTGGACCGCCAAACCGGCGCGCCGGATCACGTCGATGAAGCCGGACCTCGAGAAGATGCGCACATGGTCATCCTGGCCGAAATGCGCCCAGCGGCCTTCCGGCGTCGTCACCTCGGGATTTTCATAGGTGTCTTCGATCGACAGGCAGATGGGCGCCATCAGGATGGCGACGCTGTCCTGCTTGAGAACACGCCGGATTTCTGCGGTGGCACGCACCGGATCGTCGACATGTTCGAGCACATGAGAGCAAAGCACGAAGTCGAAGCTCTCATCGGCATAGGGCAGGTTATGGATATCAGCCTTGTCGTCTGCCTCCGGCATATGCATGTCGCAGCTGCGGTAAAAGACGTGCGGGTGGCTTTTGAGCCAGAAGCTCAAGGCCCGGCCCGGCGCAATGTCCAGGAAGCGCACGGCCTTTGCCTGGTCGAGCCGCTGGAACACCGGCGTCAGGAACAGCGCGTAAAGCCTGTCGCGATCGGTCGAATGACAATTGGGGCAGCTATAGGCCTGATGGTTGATCGTCTCGAATTCATCGATGCGATAGGGAAAGCCATGTTCGACCGCCTTGTCGATGTAGTAGCGCGGAAGCGGTACGAAATGCGGAATTCTGCTGCGGCAGATGGGGCAGGCGTGGAATAGAGCCATTGTATTCCTCGTAGGGACCTTACAACGCGCAAGCAACGCCACATCGGGATGCGCAGTTTCGGGGCCAAGTTTCGATCAGACGACTGTTCAACGACCCCGGAGACTCACAGACAGCCAGGATCAACTTCACCTTGCGCACGAATGCTGGTCCGAAGCTGACCTCAAACGGTGAGCATGACCTTGCCGACATGGCTGCCGCCCTCCAGCAGCCGGTGCGCCTCGACGACGTCCTCAAAGGCGAAGACCTTGTGGATGACTGGGGCGACCGTGCCGGCCTCAAGCAGCGGCCAGACCTCGGAGAGTAGATCATCGCGGATGGCACGTTTCTCCTCGGCCGTGCGCGGGCGCATGGTGGAGCCGGTGACCGTCAGGCGCTTGACCATGATCGGAGAGAGATTGACCTTTTCGGCGACGGCCCCGCCGAGGAAGGCGATGATCGACAGGCAGCCGTCCTTAGCAAGCGAGGCGATGTTGCGATCGAAATAGGCGGCACCGATCATATCGAGGATGATATCGACGCCCTCGCCGGTTTCGGCCTTGATCACCGCGGCGAAATCCTCGCTCCTATAATTGATCCCTCGTTTGGCGCCGAGCTTTTCGCAGGCCTCGCATTTTTCCATCGAGCCGGCCGTGGCATAGACCTCGGCGCCGAAGGCGCGGGCGAGCTGGATCGCAGTTGTGCCGATACCGCTCGTGCCGCCATGGATCAGCACGCTCTCGCCTTCCGTCAGTCCGGCCATCTGGAAGAGATTGGCCCAGACGGTGAAGAAGGTTTCGGGAAGCGCCGCGGCTCTTACAGCATCGTATCCCTTGGGAAAAGGCAGGATCTGGCCTGATGGCAGGAGGCAATATTCGGCATAGGCGCCGCCATTGGCGAGGCCGCAGACCTTGTCGCCGACGGCATAGCCGCTGACGCCAGGCCCGACCTCGACGATTTCACCGGAGAGTTCCAGCCCGAGAATCGGGCTCGCATCCTGGGGCGGGGGATAGCTGCCCTGACGCTGGGCAATATCGGGACGGTTGACGCCGATCGCCTCTGCGCGCACGAGGACCTCGCCTTCACCGGCGACCGGCAGCGGACGCTTGCCGATCACCATCACATCCGGTCCGCCGAAGGACTTGAGATCAACGAAACGCATTTCCTGAGGCAATGACATGGCGCTACCCTCCTGATCCCGAAGGTTCGGAATAGATCAGCCCGGCCGGCTTGGGAAGGCTGCAAGCGGCAAGGGCGTCAATTCGCCTCGCCCAGGAAATGGAAGGCAAGGCCCTCATCGCTCTCCTTGGCGGCCGACTTGATGACGGCGATCTCGGCGCTGACGCGGTTGATATCGTCGATGACGAGGCCTTCCGGCAGTTCGAGAACGCCGATCGAGCAGCGCATCAGCGGGAACAGGGCCTCGGTGCCGGTGCGGTCGTGGCCGAGGATGCGGCCGGCGGCGCGGTGCTCGCCGGAATAAAGATCGAGCACGTCGTCGTGGAAATCGCTGATCAGCCGGTCGAGGATCTCGGTCAGCTCCTCCTTCGTCCAGCCGACGACGCCGATGAAAAAATCATCGCCGCCGACATGGCCGAGGAAATGGCGCTCGGCGAAGAAATAGCGGCGCATCAGCGCGGCAAAGAGCGAGATCGCATGATCGCCGAGATGGAAGCCGTAGGCATCGTTGAACGGCTTGAAGTTGTCGAAGTCGCAATAGCAGAAGTGGCGGACCTCATCGCCGTCGCGGCCGGACTGGCGCATGAAGTCGCGGATGGCGCGATTGCCCGGGAGGCCGGTCAGAGGGTTCTGGTCCTGGGCGGTCTTCAGCTGTTTCTCGTTGATGACCTTGATCAGTGAAGCGGCGGAAACAACGCCGGCATAACGCATATTGTCGGTCAGGATCAGGCAGTTGCTGCCCTCCATATTGGCGAAGATCGCCATCAGCTGCTCGGCATCGCTGTCGAGGCCAACGATCGGCGCCATCTCGACGAAATGCGAGATGCTGCGCTCATACATCTTGTTCTTCAGGAGGTCACGGCCAAAGGGCTGATAAATATACTCTTTGAGGTGCTGCTCGTGGATGATGCCGCGCGGTTCGCTATTGGCGTTGAGGACGGGAAAAAAGGCCTGGCGCGGATTGCGGCGGAAGAGCTCGAAGACGCTGTCGATGCTGTCGTTTTCGTAGACCGTCGGCAAGAGCTCGATCTGCTTGCGGATGAGGATTTCGTCGAGCGACTGGCTCGCCCGCTTGCTCTTACCGAGTTCCTGCAGATGCGGGAAGGACGGCGCCAGCTCCGACATGTGCGTGGTCGGCCGGGAAATGAACCATCCTTGGACGAGATCGACGCCATATTCGCGGCAGGCGATGAATTCGGCCTCGGTCTCGATGCCTTCGGCCACGACGCGCGTGCCAAGCACATGGGCGATGTTGACGATGCTCTTCAGCAGATGACGCTTGCGGGCGCTGCGGTCGATCTCGGCGACGAAATGGCGGTCGATCTTCAGATAGTCGACGGCATAATCGCAAAGCAGTTTCATCTCGCCGTGACCGACGCCGAAATCGTCGATCGCCAGCTTGAAGCCGGCCCGCCGCAACTTTGAAACCAGGGCGGCGAATTCGGGCACGCTGGTATTGTCGAAGCGCTCGGAGAATTCGAAACAGATGGAGGACGGCGGAATATTCGCCGTTCGCAAATGTTGCAGCAGGCTCTCCACCAGGCGCTCGCCATCGGGGATCAGCCGGACGTCAAGATTGAGGAACAGCGTCGAGGTGGAGAAATTCGACAGCGTCGCGAACTTGGCGAGCGCGCGGCTGGCAACCATCTGTTCGAGCTGCAGCAGCTGACAGGTCCGATGCGCCTCGTCGAGAATATCGGCCGGCTTGTCGTAGCCGATGCGTTCCTGGCCGCGCATGAGGGACTCGTAACCGAACACCGTACCGGTGCCGGCTTCGACGATCGGCTGGAAGGCGTTTTCGACCACGAGCTTGGCAAGGGTTACAATCTGATCGCTCGCATAACGACGCAGCACGCCAGGCTCGACGGCGCCAGCCAAAGATATTGCAGTGTTCATTGTGGGCCGATCTCCACTGCGACTTGTTCTTCTTGGTCAGGAACCTGCCGCAGAAGGATCAACGAACCCTTTCGCCAATATGAAAGTTTTGTGAAAGACGCGGCTCGCCGGCACGCGTTGCGCGTGAATTCGAATTCCCCATTACAAGCATTGGCTTATTCAGGCGGAGCGACTGCGCTGCGCCTCATGATCGGCAAACATGTCGGCGACGCATCTGCCGCCGGAGGCGACGCTCTCGTCGTTGAGGAGATCTGCCTTGATTTCGCCGAGCTTGCGGGCGGTATCCCAGAGGCGCAGCGCCTCGCGGACGACCTCACTGCTCGAGGCGTAACCACCCGTGTCGACGGCGGCACGGATGCCCGCTGCCTGTTGCGGAGAGATGGAAACGGTGACCATCGGCATGGACTTCCTCCCTTTTTTCTTCAGGCAGTACCCTGCCTTTGGGGGACGCATGACCATTTTCGGCATTCCAGGCGCTTGCGCCGGTGCCATTGGTGCATTCGCACCGGAAGCATCCGGAGATGCCGGACGGCTCTAATCCCTAAAGTCTAATCCCCCGCCATTCCCTTGTCAAAAAAGAAAAGGCCCATCGCCGTTCAACTGCGCAGGCCAAGGCCGAAGGCGATCATCGTCCATCCCTGGACGATCAGGTCGACGGCCAGGAAGAGGCCAAGGACCCAGAGGCTGTTCACCGGCCAGCCCAGCGCGATGACAAACCCGGCAAGCGCCGTTATGACACCGCTGATAGCGATCCAGCGCCAACCCTTGAGCGGTCGCATGCGCATCCCGACCCAGAGACGGAATAGGCCGGCCACGAGCAGCGCAATGGAAAGAAACAGGGTCAAGGCCGCCGAGGTGAAAATGGGATTGACGAAGGCGCAGATGCCGGCAAGCACGTAAAGCACGCCGCTCAAAGCCCAGAAGAGCACCTGATCCCAGCGGCGCAGCTGAAAAGCGTGGACGAGATAGATGACGCCGCCGGCCAGCATGAGCATGCCGACGTAAAAGACCGAAGCAACGGTCGCCATCAACAGATTGCTGAGAGCGATGAGGCCGCAGATAAGAAGCAGGACCCCGAGGCCGAGGAACCATGCCCATTTCGATCGCAGCGAGGATTCGGGCATATCATTGAAGACGCTGGTCATAGCACACCTCCTGATCATTTGAATATGTTGCCCCAGTTCTTCCGGAAAAGATGTGAGCCAAATCAATTCGCTTAAGATTTTTGTTGATTGATCAGTCAATCAAAAATAAGATGGGCCTCGTTTTCAGGAGGTAGCGGGCGTGCCCAAGGTCGGGATGGAGCCGGTGCGCCGCAAGGCGCTTGTCGATGCGGCGCTGCGGGTGATCGGCGATCACGGCTCGCTCGCCGTGACCATGTCCGATATCGCCCGCCAGGCCGGCGTCTCGCCGGCGCTTGCCCATCATTATTTCGGCAGCAAGGAGCAATTGCTGATCGAGACGATCCGCTCGCTGCTGCGGCAGCTGCGCCGCGATACGGTGGCGGCGCTGAAGGAGGCGCGCACGCCGCGTGAGCGGCTTTCGGCCGTCATCCGCGTCAGCTTCCATGCCGACCAGTTCGCGCCCGATACAATTGCCGCCTGGCTTGCCTTTTACGCCGAAGCGCAGCGTTCGGAGGAGACGCGCCGCTTCCTGGTGATCTATGCCCGCAGGCTGCGCTCCAACCTGCTCGCCGATCTCAAGGCGCTGCTGCCAGCCGACGCCGCAGAACGCATCGCCGAGGGCGCTGCGGCGATGATCGACGGGCTCTATATCAGGCAAAGTCTGAAATCGGCGCCGATCGGCATCGAAGCCTCGATCGCGCTGACGGAGGATTATGTAAACGCCCTTCTGGCCAGCGCCTCCCCTTTTAACGGGGGAAGGAAAAACTACCTCGCACCATCCAAGGACAAATGACATGAAAGCCCAGCCAAAAGCCTCGCACTTCATCGATGGCGAATATGTCGAGGATAGCGATGGCACTGTCATCGAGAGCCTTTATCCTGCCACCGGCGAGGTGATCGCCCGGCTGCATGCGGCAACGCCTGCGATCGTCGAACAGGCTATCGCGGCGGCCAAACGCGCCCAGCCGGAATGGGCGGCAATGAGCCCGATGGCGCGTGGCCGCATCCTGAAGCGCGCCGCCGAGATCATGCGCGAGCGCAACCGCGAGCTTTCTGAACTGGAAACGCTCGATACCGGCAAGCCGATCCAGGAGACGATCGTCGCCGACCCGACGTCGGGCGCAGACGCCTTCGAATTCTTCGGCGGCGTCGCGCCGGCCGGGCTCAACGGCTCTCATATCCCGCTCGGCCAGGATTTTGCCTATACCAAGCGTGTCCCCCTCGGCGTCTGCGTCGGCATCGGCGCCTGGAACTATCCGCAGCAGATCGCCTGCTGGAAAGCGGCCCCGGCGCTGATCTCAGGCAATGCCATGGTATTCAAGCCGTCGGAAAACACGCCGCTCGGCGCCCTGAAGATCGCCGAGATCCTGCACGAGGCGGGGCTGCCGAAGGGGCTCTTCAACGTCATCCAAGGCGACCGCGAGACCGGGCCGCTGCTCGTCAACCATACCGACGTCGCCAAGGTGTCGCTGACCGGATCGGTGCCAACAGGGCGCCGGGTGGCAGCGGCTGCGGCCGGCAGCCTCAAGCATGTGACCATGGAACTCGGCGGCAAGTCGCCGCTCATCGTTTTCGACGACGCCGATCTCGACTCGGCGGTCGGCGGCGCCATGCTCGGCAATTTCTATTCGACCGGCCAGGTCTGCTCGAACGGCACCCGCGTCTTCGTGCAGAAGGGGATCAAGACGGAGTTCCTGAAGCGGCTGAAGGCGCGCACCGAGGCGATGATGATCGGCGACCCGATGGATGAGGCGACGCAGATCGGCCCGATGGTTTCCTGGGCGCAGCGCGAGAAAGTGATCGCCTATATCGAAAAGGGCAAGGCCGAAGGCGCAAGCCTGATTGCCGGCGGCGGCATTCCGAACAATGTCTCGGGCGAAGGTTATTACGTGCAGCCGACGGTCTTTGCCGATGTCACCGACGACATGACGATCGCCCGCGAGGAGATCTTCGGGCCTGTCATGTCGGTGCTCGATTTCGACGATGAGGACGAGGTGATCGGCCGCGCCAATGCCAGCGAATTCGGCCTCTCCGGCGGCGTCTTCACCGCCGACCTCACCCGCGCCCACCGCGTCGTCGACCGGCTGGAGGCCGGCACGCTGTGGATCAACACCTATAATCTCTGCCCGGTCGAGATCCCCTTCGGCGGCTCGAAACAATCGGGCTTCGGCCGCGAGAATTCGCTGGCGGCGCTGGAGCATTATTCCGAGCTGAAGACGGTTTACGTCGGCATGGGGCCGGTGGCGGCGCCTTATTGAAGACATCTGTCCACGCCCTTGCCCTTGCCCCTCACCTAACCCTCTCCCCGCACGCGGGGAGAGGCGACGTGCCCAAAGCAACGTCGAAGATAGGGGAAGCCAGTGCGGCATATCCCCTTCGCCCCGTTTACGGGGAGAAGGTGCCGGCAGGCGGATGAGGGGCCGGCTCTGAGAAAACAAGAAGCAGCCAGATCACGGCAGCTCAAGGAAAACAAGAAGATGCAACAAGCAGATTTCGTCATCATCGGCTCCGG
The DNA here is from genome assembly GCF_019685235.1 of Rhizobium sp. NLR8a. Classification (NCBI taxonomy): domain Bacteria; kingdom Pseudomonadati; phylum Pseudomonadota; class Alphaproteobacteria; order Hyphomicrobiales; family Rhizobiaceae; genus Rhizobium; species Rhizobium sp. NLR8a. The sequence goes on along the minus strand of NZ_JABDWI010000009.1, from coordinate 191,072 downwards.
CTCGGCCGGCTCGGCGCTGGCCTATCGCCTCTCCGAAGACGGCAAGAACAGCGTCCTCGTCATCGAGGCGGGCGGCAGCGATTTCGGGCCGTTCATTCAGATGCCGGCAGCGCTTGCCTGGCCGATGAGCATGAAGCGCTATAATTGGGGCTATCTCTCCGAGCCGGAGCCGAACCTCAACAACCGCCGCATCACGGCGCCGCGCGGCAAGGTGATCGGCGGCTCGTCATCGATCAACGGCATGGTCTATGTGCGCGGCCATGCCGAGGACTTCAACCGCTGGGAAGAGCTCGGTGCTAGCGGCTGGGCCTATGCCGACGTTCTCCCCTATTTCAAGCGGATGGAACATTCGCATGGCGGCGAAGAGGGCTGGCGCGGCACCAACGGGCCGCTGCATGTGCAGCGCGGCGGCTTCACCAATCCGCTGTTCCGGGCCTTCGTCGAGGCCGGCAAGCAGGCGGGCTTCGAGACGACCGAGGATTACAACGGCAGCAAGCAGGAAGGCTTCGGACTGATGGAGCAGACCATCTTTGCCGGGCGCCGCTGGTCTGCCGCCAATGCCTATCTGAAACCGGCGCTGAAGCGCGACAATGTCGGGATCGTCTACGGTATGGCGCGCCGGATCGTCATCGAGAACGGGCGCGCGACCGGCGTCGAAATCGAACGCGGCGGCAGGACAGAGGTGGTGAAGGCGAACCGCGAGGTGATCGTCTCGGCCTCCTCTTTCAATTCGCCGAAGCTCCTGATGCTGTCCGGCATCGGCCCGGGCGAGCATCTGAAGGAAGTGGGCATCGAGGTGAAGGCCGACCGCCCTGGTGTCGGCGCCAACCTGCAGGACCATATGGAATTCTATTTCCAGCAGGTCAGCACCAAGCCGGTGTCGCTCTATTCCTGGCTGCCCTGGTTCTGGCAGGGGGTGGCGGGCGCGCAATGGCTCTTGTCGAAGGGCGGGCTCGGCGCTTCCAACCAGTTCGAAGCCTGCGCCTTCCTGCGCTCGGCACCCGGGCTGAAGCAGCCGGACATTCAATATCATTTCCTGCCGGTGGCGATCAGCTATGACGGCAAGGCGGCGGCGAAAAGCCACGGTTTCCAGGTGCATGTCGGCTACAACCTGTCGAAATCGCGCGGCAACGTGACGCTGCGCTCGCCCGACCCCAAGGCCGAGCCGGTGCTGCGCTTCAACTATATGAGCCATCCCGAGGATTGGGAGAAATTCCGCCACTGCGTGCGACTGACCCGCGAGATCTTCGGGCAGGCGGCCTTCGACGCCTATCGCGGCCCGGAGATCCAGCCGGGTGAAGGCGTACAAAGCGACGAAGAGATCGACGCCTTCCTGCGCGAACATCTGGAAAGCGCCTATCACCCCTGCGGGACCTGCAAGATGGGCGCCAAGGACGATCCGATGGCGGTGGTCGATCCGCAGACGCGGGTGATCGGCGTCGATGGACTGCGCGTCGCCGACAGCTCGATCTTCCCGCACGTCACCTACGGCAACCTGAACGGCCCCTCGATCATGACCGGCGAGAAGGCCGCCGACCACATCCTCGGCAAGCAGCCGCTGGCGCGCTCGAACCAGGAGCCCTGGGTCAATCCGAGGGCGGCGGTCAGCGATCGGTGATGAGTGGCGAAAGCTGTCAGGCCGCAATCACAGTAGCAATTTTCGGAAGAAAGAGGTGGCCCCTTCCCTGCAAACCGGTTTAGGAAGAGCTCATCTCCAATGTTCCTCGGCTGCCCGTGTTCCATCGCAAGTCCAGACTTCTTCGCAGATCGCGTGTCCTGTGGGGCTCCTTCTCCCTCTGGCGTCCGCGGCTGATCTTCTGGTTCGGCGCCTTTGCGATCGGCATCATCAGCGTCGGCTTCGCCAGGCTGGCCGATCTGGCGCAGCGCGGCTTTGCCGGCGTGATCGCCTCGGGGCAATGGAGCTTTCTGCTGCCGCTTCTCATCACCCCGCTCGGCTTCATGCTGTCGGCCTATCTCGCCGCTACATTCTTCCCGAACGCGCAGGGCAGCGGCATTCCGCAGGCGATTGCCGCGCGGCATTTGCGTGATCCGGAGGACCGCGCGCGGCTGCTGTCGCTGCGGCTCGTCTTCGGCAAGATCCTGCTGACCGTGCTGGGGCTCGCGAGCGGCGCGTCGATCGGCCGCGAGGGACCGACCGTGCAGGTGGGCGCATCGATCATGCTGGCCGTCGCCCGCTTCGGCGGCATGGCGCAGGCGCGCGGCCTGATCCTCGCCGGCTCTGCGGCCGGCATCGCCGCGGCCTTCAACACACCGCTCGCCGGCATCGTCTTCGCCATCGAGGAAATGAGCCGGACCTATGAGTCCCGTGCGAACGGCCTGGTGCTGACGGCCGTCATCCTTTCGGGCCTTGCAGCGCTCGGACTTGCCGGCAGCTACAATTATTTCGGCTCCACCGCGGTCGCGCCCGCCTCGGTGCGCGACTGGGAACTGGTGCTGGTCTGCGGCATCGGCGGCGGCGCACTGGGTGCGGCTTTCAGCGGGCTTGCGCTCCATCTCGGTCAGCACGTTCGCAGGTGGGCGCATCCGCAGCCGCTGCGGCGGATGGTAACGCTGGCAGCAGCCTGCGGCCTTGCCGTCGCGGCGATCGGCATCCTCTCGGGCGGCATGACCTTCGGAACGGGCTACGACCAGGCGAAAGGCGCCGTCGAGGGCAATCCCCTGCCCCTGCTGTTCTTCCTGGAAAAACTTCTTGCCGGCTTTCTGTCGATGATGTCGGGCATTCCGGGCGGCATCTTCGCGCCGTCGCTCTCCGTCGGCGCCGGCTTCGGCAGCACCATCGGCCAGATTATGGGCAGCAGCATCGCGCTTGCGGCCATTCTCGGGATGGCGGGATATTTCTCCGGCGTGGTGCAGGCGCCGATGACCGCCTTTGTCATCATCCTCGAAATGACCGGCGACCATCAGGCCATCATTCCGATTATGGCGGTATCGATGATCGGCTACATCACCTCGCGGATCCTGTCGCGCGAGCCGCTCTATCACGGCCTGTCGCGCGTCTTCATCGCCGCGGCGATCCGGGCCCGGCGCGCCAGGGAAACGGCTGAGAGCTGATCAGGCGAGCAGGCGGGTGACTTCGGCGCCATGCCCCGGGCCGACGGCATCGGCGATGGTCGTCGAGAACAGCACCTTGCGGGTGGCGTCGGCGACCTTGGCGAAGACGTGGCGGATTTCGCACGTCTGTTCGCCGTCGCAATCGTCACATTTGCGGTAGGCGGTGATCGACAGGCACGGCAAGGGTGCGATCGGGCCATCGATGATGCGCAGGATTTCGCCGAAAGTGATGGTGTGGGCGGGCTTGAGCAGGAGATAACCGCCCTGCTTGCCGCGGCGGCTGACGACGATGCCGTGATGTTTGAGATCGAGCAGGATCTGTTCGAGGAATTTCTTCGGGATCTTCTGCTGCGCCGCGATGTCGGAAATCATCACCGGTTCGTCGGCATCGGCATCCGCCAGAACCGTCAGCGCCCGCAGCGCATATTTCGCCTTTTGCGTAATCATCTCAGACCGTCGACACACAGGCGGCGCGCATTTTCGCGCCGCTTCACACGTATATTCGCCTCTATGGCACAACCAGCATGAACGGAATTTGAACGCGCCGGCTGAAAGCCTTGAGGGACAAGTATTTTTGGCCTTGTTCTTCACGCTGGCCAAGCCCTTGCAAACTACGCCAAATCAGCGCCTTCCGCACCATTTTCAGCATCACTTCAGATTTCCGATTGACAGGCTGCGTGTAAGCCTACTAATTTTATAGACATTGAGGCTGTCGGCGCGGGTTTTTCCCCGCGGGCGGCTGCTTTTCTGCATTGCGGCAGCTTCGGAGAGATATTTGCTCCTGTGGCCGCAGCTTTCGAAATCCCTTTTTCTGTCCGATCCAGGCTTGAACTGCGATACTCCGGTCAACTAAGGACAGGATTCTCATGACTGTTATCAATCCGAATGCAGAAGCCGAGGCGCTGAACGACAAGCTGGCAGGCCTCGACCTCGCCGGACGTCTGTCGCTGGTGGCAGGCCTTGGCGGCCGCGTGGTGTTCACCACCTCGCTCGGCATCGAAGACCAGGTGATCACCGCCGAAATCGGCACGCACCGCCTGCCGATCGACATCGCGACGCTGGAAACCGGCCGCCTGTTTGCCGAGACGCTGGCGCTGATCGACGAAACGGAAGCCCAGTACGACATCCATATCCAGCGCTTTTCGCCCGAGAAGGCCGATATCGACGCCTATGCCGCGCAATACGGCCTCAATGGTTTCTACGAGAGCGTCGAAGCCAGGCATGCCTGTTGCGGCGTGCGCAAGCTGAAGCCGCTTGCGCGTGCGCTCGAAGGGGCGACGATCTGGATCACCGGCCTGCGGCGCGGCCAGTCGGCCAACCGCGCCGAAACGCCCTTTGCCGAATATGACGCCGAACGGCACCTGCTGAAGGTCAATCCGCTCGCCGACTGGGACATCGAGGCGATCAAGGCCTTCGTTTCCGAAAACGGCGTGCCGGTCAATCCGCTGCATGCCCGCGGCTACCCCTCGATCGGCTGCGAGCCCTGCACAAGGGCGATCAAGCCCGGCGAGCCGGAACGCGCCGGCCGCTGGTGGTGGGAGCAGGACGAGACACGCGAATGCGGCCTGCATGTCGCCGAAGAGGCCTCAGCGATCGTCGCACAATAATCACCTTCCCAGCTTACCGGATCAGGGCGCGGCGGTCGCCGCAGCCTTGGGGGAAGCGAGCTTCCCCGGGGAGAGCCACAATCGACAAAAGCTTGCGGGCAGCCGCAAGGACCGACAGTCTGGAGTAAGACATGCCCGATAGCCGTCCGGATACGGAACTCAGCAATCCGCAGAGCGCCAAGGCGCCGCTCGACCCGCATCTGAAGGCGCTGGAAAACGAATCCATCCACATCTTTCGTGAGGTCGCGGCCGAATTCGAGCGTCCCGTGATGCTCTATTCGATCGGCAAGGATTCCTCGGTGCTGCTGCACCTGGCGCGCAAGGCCTTCTATCCCGGCCGCGTGCCCTTCCCGCTCCTGCATGTGAACACCGGCTGGAAGTTCCGCGAGATGATCGCCTTCCGAGACGAGACGGCGAAGAAGTACGATCTCGATCTCATCGAGCACATCAACCCACGCGGCGCGGCCGAAAACATCACGCCCTTCACCCATGGCTCGGCGGCCTTCACCGACATCATGAAGACCGAAAGCCTGCGCCAGGCGCTCGATGCCGGCCAGTTCGACGCCGCTTTCGGCGGCGCCCGGCGCGACGAGGAGGCAAGCCGCGCCAAGGAACGCATCTATTCCTTCCGCACGCCGGATCACCGCTGGGATCCGCGCAACCAGCGGCCGGAGCTCTGGAACATCTATAACGGCATGATCCGCAAGGGCGAGAGCGTGCGCGCCTTCCCGCTGTCGAACTGGACCGAGGTCGATATCTGGCGCTACATCCAGGCCGAGGACATTCCGCTCGTGCCGCTCTACTACGCCCGCAAACGCAAGTTCGTGGAGCGCGACGGCATGATGATCCTGGCCGAGGATCCGCGCCTGGAACTGCTGCCCGGCGAAGTGCGCCAGGAGGGCATGATCCGCTTCCGCACGCTCGGCGACTTCCCGCTGACCGGCGCCATCCGCTCTGAGGCGACCACGCTGGAAGAGGTGATTGCCGAACTCGAAATCGCAACGGTGTCCGAACGCCAGGGCCGCGCCATCGACCGCGACCAGTCCGGCTCCATGGAAAAGAAGAAGCGTGAAGGATATTTCTGAGATGACCGCAGTCCAAACCGCCGTCTCGGCCGCAACCGTCGCCAGCCTGCCCGCCGCCGAGCCGCAGAAGGCTCAACGCGACTCGCGCCCGCTGCGCCTGATTACCTGCGGCAGTGTCGATGACGGCAAGTCGACCCTGATCGGCCGCCTGCTGTGGGACACCAAGGCCGTCAAGGAAGACCAGGCCGCCACGCTGCAGCGCGATTCCACCGGCAAGCAGAACGACCTCGGCCTGCCCGACTTCGCGCTCTTGCTCGACGGCCTGCAGGCCGAACGCGAGCAGGGCATCACCATCGATGTCGCCTATCGCTATTTCTCGACCGACAAGCGCTCCTTCATCGTCGCTGACACGCCCGGTCACGAGCAATATACCCGCAACATGGCGACCGGCGCCTCGACGGCCGATCTCGCCATCCTGCTCGTCGACGCCCGTCTCGGCATCCTCGAACAGACGCGCCGCCACGCTACGATCGCCTCGCTGCTCGGCATCAGGCAGTTCGTGCTTGCCGTCAACAAGATCGACCTGACGGGCTATGACCGCGCCGGCTTCGAGAAGATCAGCCACGAATTCCGCGAATTCGCCCTGTCGCTCGGCGTCAAGCAGATCACCGCCATTCCGATGTCGGCGCTGAAGGGCGAGAACGTCGTCTATTCCGGCCAGGGCGCCATGCCCTGGTACACTGGCCCGACGCTGGTGGAGACGCTGGAGCTTGCCACCGTGCGCTCGTCGCAGACCGTCGGCTTCCGCCTGTCGGTGCAGCGTGTGTCGCGTCCGGGCGAAAGCTTCCGCGGCTATCAGGGCACGGTTGGCGGCGGCTCGGTCAAACCGGGCGACAGCGTCATGATCCTGCCGTCGGGCATGGTCGCCAACGTCTCCAAGATCGTCACCTTCGATCTCGTGCGCAACGCCGCCGTTGCCGGCGACGCGATCACGCTGGTGCTTGACCGCCAGGTCGACGTCGCGCGCGGCGACATGATCGTCTCGATCGACGCCCAGCCGCAGGTCGGCCTTGCCTTCGATGCGCAGATCGTCGCCCTGCAGCCCGAGGGCATCGAGCCCGGCAAGCGCTACTGGCTGAAGAGCGGTTCGCGCCGCCAGCGCGTCCAGGTGCAGCCCTTGAGCCAGCTCGAACTGAAGACCGGCACCTGGAACCCCGCCCAGCGGCTCTACATGAACGCGATCGGCAAGGTGCGCCTCGCCTTCGACGAGGCGGCGATCTTCGACCCTTACGAACAGAACCGGCAGTCCGGCTCCTTCATCCTGATCGATCCGGAGACCAACAACACGGTCGCCGGCGGCATGGTGACGGGCAAGCGCACCGAACTCGGCGGCCTGCACAATGGCGATGCCCGCGTCATCCTCTCGCTGCCGGCCGATCTTGCCGAGCAGATCATGGCCAGCGAACTCTTCGCCAGCCGCAGCCACGAGGCAGAGGTGCGCCGGATGACGGCGGCCGAGGCGGCCGAGCTGTGGTCGAGCGCCGCCAGCGATATCTGATCGGGATCAAGGGGCCGACCAGACCGGCCTCTTATCCAAGCCCGGATCCGTCCATTGCGGGGTGGCGGATTCCCGACGCAGACGACGCCGAGAGCGGGCGGTCCTGTGAACCGTCACTTGACCACCCTGCGGACGGTTTCGATGAGAAGACCGAAATCAGTTGGCTTTTCCAGGATGACCGCGTCCGCGAGGACCGGGGATGCAAGTTCATGGGCAGGACTTGCTGTCGCGAGGACGAACGGAATATTCAACTGCCGTAGCTTCGCGGCTACCGGGGTCGCTCTTGCCCCGCCGAGATGAACGTCAAGCACGGCGACGTCCGGTCGCTCCTGCTCCAAAAGATCGAGAGCGTGCTCGTTCGATGATACCGGGCCAAGCACCCGCAGCCCGGCAGCGGTCAGTTTGCGTCGGAGTTCATCGGCGATGAAGAACTCGTCCTCGACGACGAGGACCTTGGTCGCGCCTGCCCTCGTGTCGACAATTTCGCTCACATGACCTCACATCGGGATTTTGATTGTCGCAGTAAAACCACTGGGAGGATAGTTGAGTTCCACGCTTCCACCCATATGGGCGGCGAGGCCTTCGATCAGTTCGGTCCCATAGCCCTTGCGTACAGGCTCATGAATAGGCGGCCCGGCTTCCTCGCGCCACCGGCATACGAGCAGCGTCCGATCCCGCGGCCCGACTTCCAATTCCCACGTCACCCGTATCTTTCCGCCGGGCACCGAGACAGCTCCGTGTTTCAACGCGTTGGTGCCGAGTTCGTGCAAGATCATGCTGACCGCAAGAATATTTGAACCTCGAATTTCCACGGAAGGTCCAGAGCATTCGAGCCGTTCCGAGACCATCGTGCCGACCGCGCCTCTCAACAATGCTTCGAAATCTACCGCCCCGCCAGCGGCAATTTCCTGAGCTTGAAAGGTGGTATTCAGCCTCCCAAGCAGCGCTTCCTTGAAGCTTGCCACAGCCGGATCTTCGGTCCTGGTGTTGTTCACGATCGACTGAACGATGGCCGAGAGGTTCTTCAGCCGGTGCCGCATCTCGGCGACGACGAAGTCCATCTCGGCATCGTGGCGCTGGCGCTCCGTCACGTCATCGAAGATCACCAGAATGTTGGGACTGTTATCATCGGGGTGAACGAGGCGACGGGCGTCGACAAGAAAGGTACGTTGGCCGATTGTCGGGAAATCATGCTTCACTTCATAGCCGATGACGGCGGCCGCCCGTGGGATGACCGAGGATATGAGCCGCCGAAGTTCCGGAATATCCCACTGCCCGTTGCCAAGCCCGAAGAAGTTCTGGGAGAGGATGTCGTCCCGCGCGACTTCGAAAGCCTTGATGAACGCATTGTTTGCGGTCGTCACACAGAAATTCTGATCCAGCACGACAACGGGTTGGGTCATCGTGTCGACAATGCCCTGGGCCTGAACATGCCCGGTCTTCATCAGGCGATACAAATCTTCCAGCAACATAGGTGCCGGCCCCTCCTTGCAGCACGCTAACGATTCGACACTATGGAAGCCCCACAGCCGGGATCTTCCGGTCAACAGGTAAAGCCCCTGCATCTAAAGTAATCTTTTCTGCATGGCTGGCAATGTCCGACAGGCGGCGGCTCGGTCAAGCCCGGCGACAGCGTCATGATCCGGCGGTCGGGCATGGTCGCCAACGTCTCCAAGATCGTCACCTTCGATCTGGTGCGCAACGCCGCGGTTGCCAGCGACGCGATCACACTGGTGCTCGACAGCCAGGTCGACATGGGCGCGCGGCGACATGATCGTCTCGATCGACGGCTGAAGAGCGGTTCGCACCGCGCGTTCAGCTGCATCCGTTGAGCCAGCTCGAACCGAAGACCGGCACCTGGAACCCCGCCCGGCGGCTCTGCATGAATGCGATCGGCAAGGTGCGCCTTGCCTTCTGCGAAGCGGCGATCTTCGATCCTTACGAGCAGAAAACACGGTCGCCGGCGGCATGGTGACGGGTGCCCTTGGAAGCGATGTGATTGCTCTTCAGGCGGTGGCTCACGAGGATGTGATGAAAAATCCGCGAATATCGGCGGTGGCCAGGGTGTTGTCGTCCAGGGCAGAAAACGAAGGAGTTCTTGCGATGAATATCCATCCCTTGATTACCGCGGCGTTCTTGCTGATTTCCACCTGCGGCGTTGCCCAGGCGGACGACCACCTTTTCCAGGCGGAACAGCATGGATTGAAGTCCGGCAGCACGGCAGCTTCCACGACGCACGCATTTACGACCAACAGAGCCAGTCACAGTGGTACATTGGCGCCCGGCCAGGGAAGTCCGTTCACCGGACACGACACCCAGACGCCGGCCACTGACACGGAGGCCGCCAACGAGCACGCCAACGTGAAGCCCCGCTGAGGAGACAAACGGTCACTCAGCGCGAATTGCGATTAGACTCAGTCCGTTCGGTAGATCGATTTTGAAGGCGCAGCGACTGTCCTGCGCCCTCATTGTGCATGACGGTCCGCTCCCACTCCCACCGAGACCAGGTTTGCCATCGGCTTCGTTTTATGGCAGCTTTCTCCCAGTCGGATTCTGGCCGCGTGCTTGGGAACCAATGACAGGCGAGACTGTTTCAGCTGTGACTTTGGCATGACGCTGACACGCCCTCCTGGCTGGGTAAGCCTCGATTTTGAGGAGACTTGCATCATGAAGTTTTCATCCAGAATTCGTTCAGTCGCGGTTGCGGTTATCGCTGCAGCAGGAATCATCTTTGCCGGCTCCGCGCATGCCGACAGCGGTACGATCAGTTTCTCAGTCTACAAGGCTGCCTTCTTTGTGGGTGGTTCCGGAGGCGAAGGCACACTGACCTTCCATGGTCGCCGCTATCCCATCTCTGTCGGCGGCATCTCGGGCGGCCTCGCCTTCGGGGCTTCTAAGACCAATTTTCATGGTACCGTTCGCCATATCCGCCGCGCTCAAGATGTGACGGGGGTCTACGGTGCGGCGGGTGGCGGCGGCGCGGTCGGCAAAGGGGCCCAGGTGATCGTCATGACCAATGACAAGGGCGCCCAACTCGAACTCTCGGGCAAGCAGGTAGGCCTGCAAGTCAACGCCGATCTCAGCGGTATCGCCATCACGGTAAAGTAAGGGCCACCGCTCCGTTCGTCTTCGCTGGAAGCGGCCTTCCATTATCGGCCAGGCACAAGACTGCGTCGGCCTGACGCGGCCAGAACAATTCCAGGCAAAGCGAGAAGCGCTTTTGCCGGAAATTGCGTGAATCCATAAGGTTAGAGCGGTTCTGCGCTTCCGTGAAAAGCTGAACCGCTCCAGAGAAGCACCTGCTCCACGGGATCGACGCCCACCGCCCGGGTGGCGCTCAGGGGGGTCTGGAAGTGTTGGCCCTTTTGCGGTGGAACACGCACCATCACCCCGCTATAAAGAACATGCTGCATTAGCCTTCTAGCGGTAACCGATGCCCAATTCTCCCGATTCCTCAGGTGAAAGCGTTAGCAGCACGAGCTCGGGTCGCAATCAGACAGCAGATCCGGCGGCGCAAACGGCTGCCTCGGATTCACCGGTGAGCACTGAAGTCGACGCTCAGCAACCGCCCCGTGGATCCTTCGGCCAAACCAGACGGGCCGCGAGCAATCTATTCCGTGCGCTGCGTCACGATTTGCAGGCAAGTTCTGCGTTGGCGAAGAGCAGGACGGCCGCTTCGGTTTTGAGGCGGAAGCTGAGGAGGTCGATGGGCCTGGTAGCCGCATCAGCGCCAATCATGTGGATGACCGCTGCTCTAGCCAAAGCCCGGCGCCGAATTCGCAATCGACGTGCCAATCCGGTTGAAAACAGCCATCGCCGGCCGCTTCTGGCGGGCTGGTGGAAATTCGCTATGGGGTCGGCGTTGCTTGTCTGCCTCCTCGTAACCAGTGTGCTGGTGTGGGCACTGAAAGACGTGCCCTGGAGCGAAATCCGGGATGGAACCTTGAAGCCGGTCGTGGTGCTGGAAACCGCCGACGGCGCGCCATTGGTGAGACAGGGGCCTTATCAAGGACCATATGCCCGATACGACCAGTTTCCACCCCGTCTGATCGATGCCGTCCTGTCGATCGAGGACCGCCGGTTCATGGACCATTTCGGCGTCGATCCCAGGGGCATCGGCAGGGCGTTTCTGCGCAACCTGGAGGCTGGCTCGGTGGTGGAGGGTGGCAGCACGATCACCCAGCAACTCATCAAGCTCCAATATCTCGACAGCGATCGAACGATAAAACGAAAGATACAGGAAGTCGTCATCGCATTCTGGCTGGAGTGGAAGCTCGGCAAGCGGGAAATCCTGACGCGCTATCTCAACAGCGTCTATCTTGGCGCCGGCGCCACCGGCATGCCAGCCGCCGCGCGGATCTATTTCAACAAGGATATCGGCGACCTTGACCTGCCGGAGTCGGCGATGCTGGCGGGGTTGCTGCGGGCGCCCAGCCAATGGAACCCGATCGACAATTTCGAAGGCGCCCGGCAGCGCACCATGGTCGTTCTCGACGCGATGACGGCCAATGGCAAGATCACCGCGCAGGAGGCGGCGGAGGCCAAGGGGAGCTTTGCCAAGCTGCACCCAACGACGCCGACGCCGCGCTCGGGAAGCTGGTTTGCCGACTGGATTTCGCCGCAGGCGAGCGAAATCGCCGGCTCCTCGCCAGGGTCGACGACAGTGCGCACCACGCTGGTGCCGCAGTTGCAACAGATCGCCGAAAGGATCGTGAAGAGGTCCTTGGACGGTGAAGGAAAAACCGTGGGAGCATCGCAGGCCGCGTTGGTTGCGATGACGCCGGACGGCGCGGTCGTCGCCATGGTCGGCGGGCGTGACTACAAGGCAAGCCAGTTCAATCGCGCCGTCACTGCGATGCGCCAGCCGGGCTCCACCTTCAAGCTATTCGTCTACTACGCAGCATTGAAGGCTGGGCTCACCTTGTCTGACCAGATTCTGGACGCGCCAATCGAAATCGACGGCTGGTCGCCGGAAAATTCCGGCGGCAATTATAGTGGGTGGGTGACGCTCGCCGAGGCGTTCGCGCGATCGCTCAATGCCGCGTCGGTGGCGCTTGCCCAAGAAGTCGGTCTGGACAATGTGATTGCCGCGGCGCGCGAACTCGGCATTGATGCGCCACTGGCCGACACGCCGTCCTTGGCGCTCGGTACCTCCGAAGTCAATCTGCTCAATCTCACCAGCGCCTATGCGTCCGTCCAACTCGGCAAGGCCCCCGTCAAGCCCTGGGGTATCATCGACTTCCAAGCCGCAGGGCAGCCCAAGGCCTTTCGCGTTGGCGCACAATCCAAGCCGGGCGTCGATCTTTCGCCTTACCAGTCCGATCTCCTCGGACTGCTGCAGTTGGTGGTCGAGCGCGGCACCGGACGTGGAGCAGACCCCGGCACGTTTGCGGCCGGCAAGACCGGCACCAGCCAGAACAATCGTGATGCCTGGTTCGTCGGCTTCACGGACGCCCTCGTCGTCGGCGTCTGGGTTGGCAATGATGATGATGCGCCGATGAAGGGGGTGACGGGCGGCGCCCTGCCGGCCCATATCTGGCGGGACTTCATCCGCGAGGCGACGACCGAACCGAGCCTGAACGGCGTGCGATCGACCGAAGCAGTCGTCGATGGTCAGGGCGCACCGCAGTCTTGTAACATCACGGCCTGCTCGCGCAGCTACCGCTCCTTTCGCCCGTCCGATTGTACCTATCAGCCCTATTCCGGCGGCCGACGGCTCTGCGAAAAGTGATGTGTTTCGGCAGAGATTCAACCGCGGGGACTACCTGCCCAGAGCGTTTTTCAGCGCATCGACGACGACGCGGACGGAGGGAACGTCCTTGATATCAGCATGGACCACCAGCCAGACCTCTCTCGTCAACGGCCGTTCGGTCACGATGCGCTGAAGACCGCTCGACTCCGCGACGGCGAAATCGGGGAGCATGACGACACCTGCACCAAGGCTTGCAGCTGCGGCCTGAAACTCCAGAACGGACGACCTCACAGCGATCGGCCGGCCGGCGGCCAGTTCGAGCAGCCGCAACTGCTGCGGTGAGGCATTCATGGTTTCGTCGTAACCGATGAAGGTCCAGTCCGACGGTGGAACCGTTTCGAGATAGGCCTTCGATGCGTAGAGATGGAAGCTCGTCTCGCCGAGCTTGGCGATCGCGTAATCTCCGTCCTCCGGACGGGACATTCGCACGGCGACATCCGCCTCCCGCCGGTTGAGCGAGGCGAGCCGCTTTTCTCCGACGAGCGTGATCTCAACGCCGGGATGGTCTCGCCTGACGGCTGCGATCGGTTTTGCAAGCCGCATGCTTGAGAGCGCTGGAGGTGCGCTGATCCTGACATGGCCGCGCAATTCCGTGGCGCTGCTGCGACCAAGCTGCTCGATGGCCGCTGTCTGGACGGCGACGAGAGCCGCGTGCCTGGCGACCTGCTCTCCGTCCGAAGTCAGGATGATGCGGCGTCCGCGGCGGTCCACGAGTTTACGTCCGAGACCGGCTTCAAGCGACGAAACGCGCCGACTGATAGTGGCATGTTCGACGCCGAGTTGTCTTGCGGCGCCAAGCAAGGTTCCCGACTGCGCGAGCGCCAGGAAATGCCGAAGGTCATCCCAATCGAGTTTTGTGAAATCTCTCCCAATCATTGTGCAGCAATAGGGAATTTTCACCCATTTCGCCATCGCTTAATTTGTCCGAAACAAGGAGAGCACGAGCGATGACTGACCAGATCATTTGGCTGAACACCCCCGGTGAGATCACCCAGTTCCATGTCGAGCAGCACCAGTGTGACGGTCCCGGCTATGGCGAGATCAGAATCCGTCATGAGGCGATCGGAACAAACTTTCTCGACATTTATCACCGGAAAGGCATCTATCCGCTGCCGTCCTACCCCGCGGTGATCGGCGCCGAAGCGGCTGGAATCGTCGAGGCCGTCGGTCCGGACGTCTCAATGTTCGAGAGAGGTGATCGCGTCGCCTATGCCGGGCCTCCGGTCGGCGCCTATCGTTCCGCGCGCAACATTGCCGCTGAAAGGGCGATCAAGCTGCCGAATACCGTTTCGACAAAAACGGCGGCGAGTTCGCTCCTCAAAGGCATGACCGCCTACATGTTGTTGAAGAAGATCTATAATGTGCGTGCCGGAAACCACGTTCTGATCCATGCGGCCGCGGGCGGGCTCGGCAGCATCCTCGTTCGCTGGGCCAAATCGCTCGAAGCCACCGTGATCGGCACGGTCGGCTCCTCCGAAAAAGCAGCCCTCGCCGTATCCTGTGGAGCCGATCATCTGATCGTCGGACGCGGCGCCGATATCGTCGCTGAAGTGAAGCGGCTGACGAACGGGCTCGGCGTCGACGTCGCCTATGACGGGATCGGCGGCGAGACGCTTCTCAAGAGCATACGTTCCGTCCGCCCATTCGGCATGGCTGTCACCATCGGTCAGGCCGCCGGCGCCATTCCACCGGTGCCTGTCGAGGAACTTCGCCCGGGCAAGGCCCTCTGCCATCCGAGCATCATGGCCTGGTGCGCTGACGTCGGACAGTATCGCGAGGCTGCTCTGGCTGCCATCGGGGCGATGGAAACAGGCATCGTTTCGCAGATCGGTGCCGAATACCGTTTGGCCGACGTTGCGACGGCGCACGAAGAGATGGGATCCGGGCGCGCGGCGGGCAGTATCCTGCTGATCCCGTGATTCATTCGGGAAAGAACGCCGGCATGCGCCCCGCGATCTATCCGAAAAATGGCATTATCTTATTCATTCCGCCCGTCTACAGCGACAAAACGTGCTTCGGTAGAGTGCCGCCATCGAGGTGGGCAATCGGCAACGGGGCACGCGCCCCCCTGCCTCGCAAAGACGCCGGCCTGTCCGGCCGCGTCGAGTGACGGGAAAGGATGAAGACATGTCTACAGACAACAAGCCACTTATCGCAGTCACGGGTGCAACGAGCAAACAGGGACGCAGCGTCGTTGCCACGCTTCTTGAAAGCCGACGTTTCCGTGTCCGTGCGCTCACCCGAAGAAAGGATTCGCCCGAAGCCTTGCGTCTTGAGAAACTCGGCGCTGAAATCGCCGCCGTGCCCCTCGAACTCGGTCTTCAGAAGGAGTTCGTCGCGGCATTCAGGGGCGCGGATGGGGCGTTTCTGATGACGCCGCCGATCGCCCCGCCGGAGACGACCGAAGCTCCCCTCGGCCGGCAACTGGCGGATGCGGCCGTGGAGGCCGGCGTCGGGCACATTGTTTTCAGCACGCTGGAGAATGTCGACAAGATCACCGGTGGAACGAAATATGCGCCGCATTTTACCGACAAGGCGCGCGTTGCAGATTACATACGCGGCCTGCCGATCTCTCATTCCTTCGTCATGCTGGCATTCTTCTACACAAACCTCATCGAGTATTATGCGCCGCGCATGGAAGGCGACACCCTGCTCTTGCCGATTTATCTTCCGGAAGATTTCAGCGCGCCCTTCGTCGATCCGCTGACGGCGACCGGGCCCGTTGTCCTCGAGATCTTCTCGCACCCCGAGCGCTACAACGGCAAAACGCTGCCGATCGTCGGCGATGTCATCTCCCCGCGGGAGATGGTCGAAACCTTCCAGCGCGTCACCGGCCTCAAGGCCGAGTATCGAGATGCTTTCACCAGGGATGGCCTGCTCCGCTATTTTCCGGAACTCGCCGCCAACGAATTTCTCGTTCGAGAGATTCTCGGGATGGTCGAATATGCGGTCGAATATGGCTATTTCGGCAAGGAACACGATCTCGAATGGAGCCGCCGGCTCAATCCCGAGACGCTCAACTGGGAGCAGTTTCTGCGCAAGACGGGATGGCGCGGCGACAAGCGGTCTTTCGGAGGTTGAAGCCTGTTTCGCAAAAGCGGGGCGGCGGTTCCGTGGCAACGGCATGTTTGAAGCAAAGACTTACGACGGCCGGATTCCCGGCAGCTTGGCAATCTCCGCGGCAAGAAAGTCGACGAGGAGCCGAACGCGGGCAATGGCTGCACGCTCCGGAACAATCAGCAAGCTCACCGGAACCGGCAAAGGCCTGTAGTCTCCAAGCACCACCTCGAGCTGGCCGTCGTCCAGAAGATCTTGAATCAGCCAGAGATGTGTCGGACCGATGCCGCGTCCGGCAGCAAGAGCCTCGCGCGCCGCAAGCCCATGATCGACACGCAACCGACCGCCGACCGGGATGATCAGGCTGGCGCCATCGGGAGAGGAAAGAAGGAGTTGATTGCTGCCTGCCACGTTCGACATCACGATGGTTTCGTAGCGTGACAGATCGGCCGGGCGCTCCGGCCGTCCCCGGGCGGACAAATAGGCCGGAGCGCCGACCAGCAGCCGCTGGCTCTCCCCGACCGCATGGAGTTTCATTGAGCTGTCGGCGAGAGGTCCAAGGCGAAGCGCCACGTCAACGCCTTCACGAACGAGGTCGATGCGCTCGTCCGTCAAGTTGAGGTCGATGCGGATGTCCGGATGCCTGTCCTGGAAATCGAAGATCATTCGCGTGACATGCATCACACCGAGCGCTGCCGTACAGGAAAGCCGAACAGCGCCCGCCGGAGCCTGACGGGCATCTCTGGCTTCCTCGGCAGCCTGTTCGACCAGGCGCAAGATCTGCAGGCAGTTGGTATAATAGCGACTGCCCTCCTCCGTCAGGGTGACGCGACGGGTGGTGCGGCTGAGAAGCGGCACGCCGACAGCCTCCTCGAGTTCATTGAGGTGCCGCGTCACGGTGGATTGGCCGACGCCGAGCTCCCTTGCGACCATTGACAGGTTACCGCGCTCGGCGACCCGAACAAAGGTGCGCATCCTGTCGAAGGACAATTCCGTCTTATCCATTTTTCAGCACAGTGATCGCCATCCGCTCCATATACGGAATAATCCTTGCTGTGCCCAGGCATCAAGGTCCAACTCCACTTCCATTATGGCGGCACGTGCCAGATTATCGCGTCGAACCGCGCGGCACGATCGAAAAGCCGCAATTGACCCTGTCTTCGTCGGGCGGCTCGTCGTGGATGACGCGCAGCAGCATGTCGGCGACGCGGTTGCCGATGTCGTAGCGCGGGATATGCACCGTCGTCAGCGACGGCTCGATGAAGGGCGAAAATTCCAGATCGTTGAAGCCGCAGATGCCGACATCCTCCGGCACGCGGATGCCGCGCGCCTTGCATTCGATCAGCACGCCGAAGGCCAGTTCGTCGCTCTGGGCAAAGGCGGCATCGACATCGGGCACGCGCTCGAGCAGGCGGGAAAACAGCTCTCTGCCAAGGCCGATGCGGCTCGGCGCATCCCCGCCGATGATGAGATCGTCGTCGAACCGGCCGGCTTCCCGCATCACCGCCTCATAACCCTCGATGCGCCGGCGCGAGCGGACATCGGCGCCGCGGCCGATGAAGGCGATCCGACTATAGCCCCTCGACAGCAGAAAGCGGGTGGGCTCGGCGCCGGCCGCATGGTGATCAAGGCCGACGACCAGCCTTTGCGGCTCCTGGCTGAGATCGGTGATATGGGCGATGGGACAGGCGGCGCTCGCCATCAGCGGCAGAAGATCGCGATAGGATTCGGCGCCGGCGATGATGACGCCGGCCGGCTTCTGCGTCAGGATGGATTTCAGCAGCCCGGCTTCGCCCTCGCCATGGTGCAGCGTGCTGGAATATTGCACGGTGAACTCCGTGCCGCGGAAGCGATCCTCGATACCGATCATCAGGCCGGCGAAACCGTACTGATGCAGGGCGGGCGTGATGACGCCGATGGTGCCGTTGTGGCGGCCGGCCAGCGCCCGGGCGGCAAGATTGGGAATATAGCCCATCTCCTCGACCGTGCGCAGAATCTCCTCGCGCAGATCCTCCGAGACGATTTCCGGATTGCGCAAGGCGCGCGAAATGGTGATCGGGCTGACGCCCACCTTCTTCGCCACATCGCTCAGCTTCACCTGCATCCCGCGCCCGGCTTTCCGTCTCCGCTCAACCGAATTCTTCATCGCCCCTCAGATGCCGCCGACGAGACTCGCCCGCGGCCGATTCCCCGGTCATTACTTCCTGACCAAGAAATAATTTAGAGTCTACTAACTTTTATGTTTACAGCCGGTTCCTGAGATACGATTTTCGATGGAAAGCGCGAGATGGCTTGCTTTGCGATGGGCGTTGAAGCGACGCTCGGATCACTGCACCGCCCTGAAATAGCTCATTAATCCTTGCGGCGGAGGCGGCCTTTGCCTGGCCAAATGCCCAGGCGATGCAGGTCAGAAACCCTTGTGATCCGGGCGGGAGCAGCGATTGACGCCAAGCCTTGGCAGCGAAGATTAAACGCATGTAATTTCTTACAAATCGGCAACATAAACATGATCAATATTTAATTTGTAAAGCCATCTGCCGCGCTCATATTTATGCCGAGCGCGAATTCTTCTTCCCCTCCCCGATCGTCGCCTCCCCGGCGATCGGCGCCGGCGAACGGAGGAATTGGCGCGACCTCACCCGACGCCAGGTCCAAGACACGGAACCACGACGCCATCGCAATCCAACGCTCTCGCAAGGGACCCTCCCCATGTCACGCATCCACCGCAAACATTACGCCGCAGCGCTTGTCGGGGCCGCCGTCATCGCCGGCGCCGCCAGCCTCCCCTTCACCGTCAATTCGTCCAACGCCTTTGCCGCGCCTTCCGATACGGGCGGCGTTCTCGCCGCGAGCGGCTCCTTCGCTTCCGTCGTCGACGCCGACAAACCTGCCGTCGTCACCATCACCACGACGATGAAGACGACGGATGTCAGCGCCGATCAGCAATCGCCGATGGACGAGCAGTTCCGCCAGTTCTTCGAGGATCAGGGCATTCCGCTGCCTCGCCCGGCGCCGCAGCATCGAGGTTCGGAACATGCGATGGCGCTCGGCTCCGGCTTCATCATCAGCGCCGACGGCGTGATCGTCACCAACAACCATGTCATCGACAATGCGCTCGACATCAAGGTGACGCTCGACGACGGCACGGAACTTCCGGCCAAGCTGATCGGCACCGATCCGAAATCCGATGTGGCCGTGTTGAGGGTCGAGGCGGGCAAGCCGCTGCAGACCGTCGCCTGGGGTGATTCCGACGGGCTGAAGCTCGGCGACCAGATCCTGGCGATCGGCAACCCCTTCGGCATCGGCACCACGGTGACGGCGGGCATCGTCTCGGCCCGCGGCCGCGACCTGCATAGCGGGCCCTATGACGATTTCATCCAGATCGATGCGCCGATCAACCACGGCAATTCGGGCGGTCCGCTCGTCGATCGTGAGGGCAAGGTCGTCGGCATCAACACCGCCATCTATTCGCCGAACGGCGGCAGCGTCGGCGTCGGCTTCGCCATTCCCTCGGACGAGGCCAAGGAGATCGTCGCCAAGCTCGAGAAGGACGGTTCGATCAATCACGGCTATCTCGGCGTGCAGATCCAGCCGGTGACGAAAGACGTTGCCGATGCCGTCGGCCTCGACAAGACCGGCGGCGCGCTGGTGGCCGCCGTCTCCGCCGATACGCCGGCCGCCCATGCCGGCCTGAAGCCCGGCGACATCGTCACCTCGGTCGGCGGCGAGACCGTCAAGACGCCGAAGGACCTGTCGCGCCTCGTCGCCGATCTTTCGCCGGGCACGCGGAAATCGCTCGGCGTCTGGCGCGACGGCAAGACCATCGATCTCAACGTCACCGTCGGCGCCAATGCCGACGGCCAGAAGCAGGCCTCGGCGGCAAGCCCGGAAGCGCAGGGCCAGGCCTCCGGCCAGCCGAGCCTCGGCATCGGCCTTGCCGGGCTGACGCCCGATGTGCGCCAGCAGCTCAACCTGCCGCGCTCGGTCAGCGGCGCGCTGGTCGCCAGCGTCAATCCGGACAAATCGGCCGCTGCCGCCGGCATTCAGTCGGGCGATGTCATCGTCGCGGTCAACGACCGGCCGGTGCACAATGCCCGCGACGTCAAGGCCGCTATCGCCGAAGCCGGCAAGGCCGGCCGCAAATCCGTGCTGCTGCTCGTCGAACGCGACGGCAGTAAGACCTTCATTGCTGTGCCACTTGCCGCCTGAGGACAGCCGTGGCACAAGGCCTGCAATGACGTCGCGATTTGCGGCTGCCGGCTGCGGCACAGAGCTGCGGCCGCCGGCCCTCGCAGCATTTGGTAAATGGCGGCATTTCCCCTCGAAAAAGCAACAGACCACCGGTTTTTCGTTCCGAAAAGCGACACGGAACCAAGGTGTTGCGCCATTACCTGACAGGTCCGCCGACGGCCAGTCAACTGCCGCTTTACCAATTAACCCTACTGGCTTACCTTAATATCAGCATCGACTTGAATACATCCCGCCCTGTGACATCGTATTTTCATGATCGCTAATTTGTTCCGGCACGGCGCACCGGAATGGTGACCCGCTTTTCCCGAAAGGGACCGGCTTCATGCATCAAGCAGCGCGCAACATCAAACGGAGGGGTATGCCATGAATAACATCTTGGAATTTCGTGCCAAATGCCCGGACGACAAAAGCCTGGCCGACTGTCGGGAAGCGCTTGAACCGCAGGTGATGAAGATTGTCGCCGAGGCTGTCGGCAGGGGCTATCGGCCGGCCGAAGCGGCCATGGTGGTCGCCGATATCGCCGACGACTATATCCTGATGCTATCGCGCGAGCTGCGGCATTGACGGCTCGGCGTGCGCGGACAGATCCGCACGCCGACACGCCGGGAACAAGGGAATCAGTGGACCGCGCGGCGCCTGCCGGGGTAGCAGGGGTACAGGAGACGAGACCAGCCGCGCGGCCCGGCGATCCAAACGCCGGATAGTTGCCGGAAGTTCCGGCTCCGGCGCTATCGCCATTTCGGCTGGGGCGGCGGCGCATTGGCCCGGATCTCATGCAGCGGCGCGTGAGACCCGAGCAGCTTTTTCAGCTTCTTCTCCTCCGCCGGGCCAATCCCAAACTTGCGGCAATGCTCGGCAACGTCATGCTCCCGGGGCCCGGGAACGCGAACTTGGCGGTTGCTCATGCTCTTCATGTCCGTTTCCTCCTTGAAGAGGATAACAAACAAAAGGCATTTTGGTTCGTTAGCAAAGTCTAATTTTAGCAAGGGGAGAAATACGGCACTATATCAGCCGAGCTGACGCCGTTTTGCTGCGTTTGACTTGCCGGCATTCGCCGTCAGTCGCCAGGCGCCAACAGCGCAAAGTTGGCGCCCGCTCAACTGATCTTCAGCCAATGCCTGAGTGCCGCCACCGCGCCATCGCTGGCATAGGCGATGACCCCGCCCGTCGTCAGCCCGGCGAAGGCGATCAGCCCTGAGATGCCATAGCCGATCGATTTCATCCGTTTCCACTCGTCGAGCGCCGGGCCGACCATCTCCTGGTTCTTCTCGACGGTTTCCTTGAGCGCCCTGATCTCGGCGCGGATCTGCGCGTTGGCTCCGCCTGTCATCGCCACCCTGGTATCGAGATGGGCGATCTGCCTTGCCTGGTCGTCGAGCCGCTTGTGGATCACGGCGCGGCCCTCATGGGCATTGGCCTTTTCGTCGCTCATCTCCTGGCGGAGCAGCGCGACGTTTTCCTCGATGCCGGTCAGCCTGCCCTCGACGCGCCCCAGAGCGCGCAGGATATCGTCATTGGATGTCATGGCGAGGCCACCTCAGAAATTGAATTTCAGCTTTTCGGACTGTGCAATGCCGCTCGAAATCCGGTCGATCATGATCGGCTGCGGGTGGATGAAGGATATCGGCGAAAGCTCCCCGACAGACGGCGCCGGACGCACCACCGACCCTACAGGCATGACCACCGCGCTCACGCCTTGATAGGTGATGACGTTGCCGGCGATGCTGGCGACGACCTGCGTGCTCAGGCGAGCCAGGCCGTCCGGACCGGAATAGATGTGCATCGTCTGCTCGGGCCTGAAGATGCTCGCATCCGCGACGACGATCTGGTTATAGGTGGTAACGCCGTCAGTTCCGGCCTGGGTGGTCAATGTCGTGCTCGCAAGCTCGAGCATGCCGGGCCAGACACCGCCTCTGGAGGGGGAGACCCAGGCTGCGTAGGTATCGATTGCCGCGTCGCAGCAAGCCGATGTCTGCGCAAGGATATCATCGCGAAGCCGCCATTTGCCCGAAGCGTCCGTTCCGTCCGACGGCCAGCTGTTGTTGGTTCCATAGACCTGATACTCGGCCCTGAGACCGAGATCGTTGCAGGTGATGGTCCCGGTCGCCGGCGAGGTGCCGCCGGCGAAATTGTAGGTGAAGGTGTTGGCGTCGAGGACCGATATCACATAGCTGCCATTATAGGCCGTGGGCGTCGCGCCCGAAATACTGACGGTCTGGCCTGTCGCAAGTCCGTTGAGGCCGCTTGCGACGGTCGCCGTGGCAACCGTGCCGACCGAGGTCAGCGTGACGGTGCGTGTGATCGTCGTCCGCCCGAGCGGCGGGAAGGCGACGATTCTGACGCCGGCATATTCGCCGCGCAGGCGGGTGACCAGCGAGCGGTAGTTGGTCGTGAAGAACTGCGTATAGGTCGAGGCCGTGTCGTTCTGCCCCATCTGGTTTGCTATGACCGTGAACGGCCATTTATTGCCGTTGAAGGCGATGATTTCGCGAATGATGTCTCGGCGCCTGGTGGCGATCGAGGAGCCGCTGCCGGTATATTCGCGGACGGAGCCGGCGCCCGGCATGCCGATCAGGCAATGGGGAATGCGGCCCGGGCCGCCGTCCCTGTCGAGCCACCGGCGCAACCAGCCGAGATTGCCGCGCGCATCGGCTGCGGACGAATATTCCTGGCGCGCCTCGCCGATGCTGTCGACGAAAGCCAGCGCGACGGGCCTACCATCCCAATCGCCCTTGGCGACCATGAAATCGGCTCCCCAATATTGCGGCTGCGCTTGGGTGCCGTAGCCGGTATCGAGCGCGGCGGTGCTGTCGGCGAGCGGGCTGTCCTTGAAGGCAAGAAGGGTGGCGAGATCGCCGGCGCCCCAGACGCGTTCGCCGCGATGCTTCTGGATGCGATAGACCGGCCAGATCTTCTCGCCGACGGCGGTGTGATAAAACAGCCAGATTTCGATTTCGCTTTCCGGCGCGACGTCGGGAATGGTGAGCTCGTCCGTCCAGGCGCCGTTCGTCTGGTCGGCAACGGTCACCGTGTTCGCCCCGGCAAAGGTGCACGGGTAGAAGATGCCGGCGACGCGGACGAACATGGCGTCGGCGACCACGGAATTGCCCGGCGTGCCGATCGTGCCGGTGACGACGGTTTCCTGCGGCGAATTTCCGCCTTCCGTCGAGGCGAAGCCGGAGAGATGAAAGCGGAAGGTCCGCGTCTTATATTGCGGCGTGTTGACGACGATCTTGGTGCAGACATAGTTCGTGCCGGAGGCGGCGGTGACGATCGCGCCCGACGGCATGCGGTTGCGGGTGGCGAAGAACATGTAGCGGTCGGGGTCTCCGGCGCTCCCGCCCGCGCCGTTCAGCATCGGATTGGCAAGGGCGAGCGAAATGGCATTCATCATCGGCGTGTTCCGTATCGGCTGGTGAGGTCATCATAGAATTTGACGCTGCGCTCCTGGCGGGCGTTCGCGCGGTCGAGCGCCTGGCGCTCGCGGGCGAGGATCGCAATCAGCGGCTCGCCTTCACGCACGGGCGCATGCGCTTCCTGCTTTCTGAGATCGTCGGGCAGCGGCGGCAGCACGATGCCGGCCGCGGCCTGCCCGCTCGCGACCGCCGCCTTGTTCAGGCGCTCAGTGGCGGAGCAGCCAGTCACGATCAGCAGCAGTGACAGCGCAAGCACGGTTCTTTTGCGAAAGCTGACGTTCATAGGATTGGATCTCGGTTTCGAGTGTGTCACTGGCGGCCTGCTCGGCGGCCTCCGCGGCCATAAGGCGCTTGCGGTGTTCTTCGCTGGCGAGCGACGCGGCGTTGCGCTGGCGTTCCATCTCGGCCGCCCGTGCATCTGCCGCGGTCTTTTCGGACATGAGGACGTAACCGGCGCGCGCCTGGCGCGCCGCAGAGGGGTAGCCGATCGAGACCGCATAGAGGTGATAGATGGCAAGGCCGGCGGCGATGCCGGCGCCCATCTTCAGCGCGTCGAGAAGGCCGAACATCAGATGCCCTCCAGGCAGAAGGCGCGCTCCTTCTGCCGGCGGCGCGTCAGGCCGGGAAAGGTGATACCGGCGGCGCGGTTCCATTTGAGGAGCGCCTCGCAGCCCTCGGCCGTCCTGCCCTGGTTGATGAGCTTGACCGCGCTCGAGCCGCAGGCCGCCCTGATGCCGACATTGTAGGCGAACGAGGTCAGCGCCACGAAGCGGGCATCCGGAAGCGGGACGGTGACGCACTGCTCTATGCCATTGGCGTACCGCTGCAGCTCGAGCGAAAGCAGCGCCCTGCACTCTCCCACCGTCTTATGGTCGCCCGGCTTCACGCCATTGGTGCTGCCGTAGCAGATCGTCCACGGCTGGCCCTGGGTGGCAGGGTCCGGATAGGCATGCTGCCGGAGCCCTTCGAAGCTTCCGACCAAAGCAACGGCCATCGCGGCCGCGGCGCTACCTTTCTGCAGGCGGTTTGCCATTCAGTTCTCCTGAAATTTTCTGCTGGAAGACGATGCGGGCGACGATCGCCGCCGCGGTGAAAAGACCCGACGTGGCCGATATGGCGAGCTCGATGTGGAGGTTGCGCAACACCAGGTTGCGGCGACGAGGTGTAGTGTGGCCTGAAGACGATGCAGAGCGGCAGCGAAAGGGCCATCAGCCGCACCAACCAGGCGTGTTTCAGCACCTCGCGCCACCGATGTTCATGAAATCGCCTCGTTAAGGTGGATAAGTTTTGTGGAAGGTTGCAAATCGCCGCAGCCGGAGTCATTCATGCCGCGCCGATCGAGCGATAAGCCTTGCTCAAGCATTTGCGAATATTCTGCCTGGAACCAGAGCTTGCCGAAGGAGGAAAGCGAATGCGAATCTTGGTTTTGACTTTTGTTCGTCTCGGACCTGCTTTGGTCTATGCCATCGGTGCGGTATTTGCCGCCAGCATGCTACTGCTGGCCATGTATCCATCACGCCCGTTTGCTTGGGAGCTTTACCTGACGCTGCTGCCGGTGCTGCGCCTGCCTCTCATGTTACTCAGCGCGGCAGGGATGGGACCGTGGGAACTTCTCGCTGCGTTTGCATCGATGACGATTTTCGGCATCTATCTTGCTTTTCATCCGAAACGGTTTCTTAGGGCGCGCTTCGTTCATGCGCATGTTGCGCTGCTCGGGCTGGTGCTTGCCAATGCCGCCGCAAGCACAGCCGAAGCAGGTCGCAGTGGGGCGTCACTCCCCGATGGCTATATCGACTGGTCACTGCCGTTGCCGACAGCGCTGATCGGAACCGCGTTGATCGTCGTGGCCGCGCTCGCCTGCGTTTTCACGCACGTCGAGATCATCCGCCGCATTCGCATCCGGGCCGGCATCGACCGGCTGCTGGCGCATCGCGTGTCATTGCATTGACGGACACCGCCGGCGGCGCGTCCGTGTAAGTCATATCCCCAATAGTTGGTATTCACCAATTTAAACGGTTGCGATTGCCATTTTCCGCAACCGTGCGAAGATGCGTCCAAACAACGCGGGGGCACCAATGAACAATCGACACTTGATTATTGCAGATGTCATCGGCAGGATTGGCATCTGCTCCTATTCAATACTTGTTGTGTGGACCAAGATCGCTCGGACGATGACGACCGGCGACTATCCGTCCCAAGGCGTCGTATTCCTGATAGCTGAGATCGCTGCGATCTTATTTATCGGCATGATGTGTGTCGTGACCCTGACGAGAATGCCCCAGGTGCGGTCTGCGCGCGGCGTTGAACCATACCTGACGGCGATGGGAGGCACCTTCCTCTTCCTGCTGATCGCCTTCCTGCCTCCGCCAATGGCGTTGCCAGATGCTGTGCGCCTTGCCGCAATGGTTCTGATGATCGTCGGCTTCCTTTCATCGGCATATATGCTTGCGATCCTCGGCCGCAGTTTCAGCATAGCACCTGGCGCAAGAGCTCTGGTCACAACGGGGCCATATTCCATCGTCCGGCACCCGCTCTATCTGACCGAGGAGATATTCATTATCGGAATGATCCTGTTCAGCTTTTCTCCGTGGACGGTATTTCTCGGAATCGTGCATTGGTGTCTGCAACTTCGCCGAATGAGTAACGAAGAGACGGTGCTCCGGGCGGCATTCCCAGACTACCGGTCGTATGCCTCGCGCGTCCCCAGGGTGATTCCGTTTTTGCCCATGCGCGGCAAACGCGCCACGACCATTGGATAAGGGGAACCGCGCCGCCGCGTCGGACCCTCAGTCCTCGGTGACGGTCGACGCGGTCGCGGCGTTACCTTTCCGTAGACTGTTTGTCATTCAGTTCTCCGGAGATTTTCTGCTGGACGAAAACGCGGGCGACGATCGCCGCCGCAGCGAAGAGCCCCGATGCCGTGGAAAGGGCGATCTGGATGTAGAGGTTGCGCGACACCCAGGTTGCGGCGACGAAATTGATGACGGGCTCGAGGACGATGAAGAGCAGCGCCAGCGCCATCAGACGGACGGACCAGGCGTGCTTGATCACCGCCCGCCAGTCGGCGAGAGCATGGGAGGCTCCAGATTTTGAATACGGCAAAGCACCCGTCTCGAAAGGAGACGGGCGACCTGTTTTTCGCCATTCAGTAAGGTCGACACGTTCAATGAACGCTATCAAGTAGTCGGATAGATCCGATCACGAACCCTGAATATCGGCTGCTCGATGTATTTGTAGGACAAGGCCGCCAACAGCAGCGTGATCGACGTGAAAGCCCAAAACTCAGTGAAACCATGCAACTGACGTTGGATGCCAAAATTTGGCTCCAGCCAAAGCGGTGTAATGACGAAAAAGAACGTGTAGTTCACGACCTGATGATAGACATAGGCACCGTAGCTACGCTTGCCTATGAACACTAGGACGGGATTTTCCATCACCGTCGCTGCGGTTTTCGCGCCGCCAACAGCGAAGAAAAATATAAGCGATGAGGCGATCATATAAACCGGCACATCGGCAAGCGCTTTTCCAACAAGGCTACTCCGAAACGCGAATATTCCTTGGCTCATCTCTGTATATGACAGCAGGCAGAGTGCCGCGATGCCAACCACCATCATCGCCGAGAAGCTGCGCGACACCGCTGGGGTAATCCGAACTGTCGAGGTGATGATGGCGACCGCTGCGCCGGCAGCAAGTGAATCCAGATTTCCGAGCGTGACCAGAACGTTCGCCTGGCCAAGATCGGCGTACCAGGCGAAAGTACGCCAGCCGATCGCGACCGCAAATGCCCCGAATAGCGAAAGCTTCCAAGCATTCGGCCGGAAGAAGATAACGATCGGGGCCCAGAAAACGTAAAACTGCTCTTCAACTGCAAGCGACCACCACGGAGCGGCTGGTCCGTAAGTTCCGATATCATTCCGGAGCACCACATTTGAAAGATTTTGCACGAAGAAGACGTGATAAATCGCATCCTCCCGCACAGCACCATTCAATCCCATGCAAATGACAAATGCGAGCGCCAGATAATAGATAGGCTGGATTCGGAAGAATCGCCGACCATAGAAGCCTTTGAGAAGCTGTACCCCCTCAATCCGAGGTCTTCGGCGAGCCAGGCCTATGAGTATTCTCGTGATCAAAAACCCGCTGATCACGAAGAATATTAATAGGCCGCCCCGCCCCCATTCGGCGACTTTGTTGAGATAAGGGATTGGTGACCAATGAGCCATCAGCACCAAAAGCAATGATATTGCTCTAAGCCCATCCAATCCACGTATGCGACCGCGCGCTTGTATCTCCGACTCCCGATGTGCAAGAGCATCCAACGTCCAATCCCTCCGTCTCTCGGCGGGAATAGCGCAATCATGCCGGGATTGGAAGCGCCCCCAAAGGTTACTCGCGTCAGAGTTTATTGTTTGCGGGGTGTCACGATGGCCCAGTTGGCGCGCTTGCTCGCCCGGCTTCACACCGTTGGTGCTGCCGTAGCAGATCGTCCACGGCTGGCCTTGAGTGGCCGGGTCCGGATAGGCGTGCTGCCGGAGCCCTTCGAAGCTTCCGACCAATGCAACTGCCATCGCGGCTGCGGCGCTACCTTTCTGCAGGCGGTTTGCCATTCAGTTCTCCTGAGATTTTCTGCTGGACGAAGACGCGGGCGACGATCGCCGCCGCAGCGAAGAGCCCCGATGCCGTAGACATGCCAATCTGGATGTAGAGGTTGCGCGACACCCAAGTTGCGGCGACGAAATTGATCACGGGCTCAAGGACTATGAAGAGCAGCGCCAGCGCCATCAGACGGACGGACCAGGCGTGCCTGACCACGGCGCGCCAGTTGTGGACGAGCATCGGGAACTCCGGAGGGCTGTGGATAAACCCGCCTCCCGAACGGAGACGAGTGTTGAACTGTGGCTCCGCGGCGACCCAATAAAGGTACCGCTCAGTACAATAATCGTTGTCTATTGCTAAAGTTTTCTCTTAAGGGTAGTCGAGGGCCGGAATACGGCTAAAGCGGTGCCGCTCTGTATGTCGTGTTCCCAGATTTGCCGGGGCCAGTGGCAGGAGTCACGGCCTGTCTAGCCTTCAAGACTCTCAGGTTTCGAAGATCGAATTAGATGGCCGCACAAGCTCGTTCAAAAATAAGTGCTCGCACTTTTTTCGCTTATCTTGTGAGCCTCGCACTGCTTGCGTTCCTGGTTAGCTCGATCAGCTGGCAAGATACTATTCGTATACTTAAGGAAGGCGTTCACCCAGCATCTCTGTGGCCATTTTCGATTACGGCTCTCTTGATTGCCGTGATATACGGTTGCCGTTGGCAGCTGCTGATAGGTGGAAAACTTAACAAGAGCACCTCTCTTATAGCCTCCATTCTCTGCCTCGGCGGCAATATGTTTCTCCCTGCAAGAGGTGGAGATCTGTTGCGAGTCCACTACAGCCATGTCGTAGGCCGAATAGCTCAAGCCGAGGTATTTGGCAGTCTAATGGTTGAAAAGGTAATCGATCTGATTACGATCGCTGCCGTCGGCGTATTAGCTGCTGTAATCCTAACACTATCGATGGATTCCGCCCACACTGACATACTATTTGTTTCAATATCTTCGGCTCTCGGACTTGCATTCGGTGCAATTGTGCTAGTGAAATACTTTAACGCGCTTCTCCTGAGATGGGCCCGCGCGGTATTCACTTATTTCGGGCATGAATCCTTCTTTAATAGACATGTCGCAGTGCTAATACGCAGCGTGGGTGAGCAAATGACGCTCAACAACCTGTTCTCTCCCAGCATTCTTACATTGTTAATGTGGTTGTCAGCGTACGCTCTCTCGTATGTGTTTGCCGCACAATTTGTGGGAGTGGCACTCAGCTACGAAGAGGCGCTCGTCGTGTTGTTCGCAGGGGCTCTAGGCCTGATGCTTCCTGCTGCACCCTCTGGTATCGGAACTTTTCATGCTTCAGTAGTTTCTGCATTCATTCTCCTGGGGCGCTCATCCGCTGAAGGCTTTCTTGTAGCGACAGCTATCCATCTCCTATTTTTCACAGCTTATGTCCTGCCGGCAGCGATCCTTTACGGCCGGTGGCGCTTGGCGCGCGTCTTGCAAAGTTAGAACTAATGAGAGAATATTTCTATTCCCTTCTCCGGAAGTACCTGGAGCTTTTTATACTTCCTCAAAATTCCGTCGTAGAAATCGATCCTGCTTCGTCACTTCTAATAGGTGCGATGCCCCAAGGTCGAGTCGCGTTCCGTCCAGAGTCTAGCGAAAGCCCCTCCGCTGAGAGCTTTCGAGAAAATGCAGTGCTTCCTTATCAACAGCTTAAGCAAACCTGCGCCGAATACTTAGTGATCGGTGGACTTATCCACTATGAACGCGACATTCAAAAGCTATTCGCCGATCTGCATAAGGCGTGCCATCCGGAAACCCGCCTCGTTCTTACCTATTATAGCGCCCTATGGCGACCTTTGGTTAATCTCGCGTCGGCCCTGGGCTGGCGAGGCAACTTACCTGAGGCAAACTGGTTAGCGCATGAGGACGTTCGTAACCTGCTGGAACTCGAAAATTTCGAGTTGATCAGCTTAGATCAAAAAGTCCTAGTCCCGCTGTATATTCCGCTCGTCAGCAACTTTATCAACCGTTACATCGCCCCTCTGCCAGTATTCAGAAATCTTTGTCTTTTGAACATCGCCGTCGCAAGACCTATAGCGATGAAAGAAGTCGACGCGCCATCCGTCTCAATCATCGTGCCCGCTCGAAATGAGGCCGGCAATATCGACGCAATTGTCAGGCGCATTCCACCCATGGGGCCCAAAGACGAAATTATCTTCGTCGAGGGCAATTCAACGGATGAGACCTGGAGTGCGATCCAGGCCGCACAAGCCCGCTATGGATCAGAGCGTAGAATTCTAATTGACCAGCAAGAAGGAAAGGGAAAAGGGGACGCTGTTCGAAAGGGATTCCGCCTTGCTTCGAATGAAATCCTTATGATTCTTGATGCAGATATGACCGTTCCACCCGAGGATCTTCCAAAATTCTACGCTGCGATTAAGGACAACAAGGGCGAATTCATCAACGGAACCCGGCTTGTGTATCCAATGGAGAAGAAAGCGATGCGCTTCTTCAACCTACTAGGGAACAAGTTTTTTGCTATGGCCTTCTCGTTTGTTCTCGGCCAACGGTTCAAAGACACCCTCTGCGGAACAAAGGTTATCAGTAGGTCCAATTATCTGAAGCTCGCCAGAAATCGTTCCTACTTCGGCGATTTCGATCCATTTGGAGATTTCGATCTAATTTTCGGCGCGGCAAGAATGGGCCTCAAGATAGTTGAGGTTCCAATCTGCTATCGCCAAAGGCTTTATGGAGAAACAAATATTTCTCGTTGGCGCCACGGCGTTATCCTATTGGCGATGCTCGCCTTTTCTGCTCGGCGAATAAAGTTCATCTGAGATGAAGATCGAGAATACAGAACTTTACGATCATGACCTAGCAACGACTTTGGAGAATCGTAACCGACTTCAAAGCAATCGCAATCTAATGCTTTGGTATCGCGAACTGTACTCACAGTTGTTCGACGATATCCCAAACTTTTCTCAGAAAAAGGTACTAGAGATAGGTAGCGGCACATCACCACTGAAAATATTCCAGCCGCATGTAACAACTACAGACGTCCTCAATCTCGAATATTTAGACATCGTTTTTGATTGTCATAACATCGCAGACTTACAGGATATCCCGGACCGCAGTATTGATGTGATCACCATGACAAATGTACTACATCACCTGCGTGATCCTATTTTCTTTCTAAGCGGCGCAAGCCGAAAGCTTAAGAAAGGGGGGCAGCTGGTACTCGTTGAACCTTTTTTCTCTGCCGTTTCCTTTCCCTTGCTTAAGTTCTTCCATCATGAACCGGTTAATTTCCAAGTTTCGCAACCCGTTCTAGACACGATTGAAGGTCCCCTATCGTCTTCAAACCAGGCAATGCCCTATATGATGTTCTTTTCGCGTCACGATTGGCTAGCACCATTGTCAAATCAATACGATTTAAAGGCGACCAAACTAGGTTATTTTACGAGTATCGCCTACATGGCGACTGGAGGCATATCCAGAGTATTTCCGGTACCACACTGGCTTTATCGGCTCTATCTCCCGCTTGATAGGCGGCTTGCCCGTACGTTTCCCAGACTGTTCGCGTCGTTCTTTAGCGCGCACTTGATCGCAAAGTAACAACGATGAACACAACGATCATCTCCATCGCCAATCTGCTGTATAGGTATTGTTTTCCGCTCTACCACCCAATCTATCGCGTATGGAAGAGCTATTCAGATCGGACTGAGCGAGCGCTACTACGAGAGCTTGTTGGGCCTGACATGACGATTGTGGATGTGGGTGCAAATATCGGGGTTTACACTCGCTTTCTGTCAGGCCTTGTCGGCAGCCGTGGGATTGTGCATGCCTTTGAGCCCGCCCCCGCGAACTATCATAGACTAAGAGAAAATTTGCGGAACCTGGGCAATGTTCGATTTAATCATGCTGCGGTTGGGGAGCGAAGCGGAGCTATCAAACTCTTCATATCTGACGAGTTAAATGTCGATCATCGTACCTTTGACAGCGGTGACGGTCGACAGGCAATCAGTGTCCCAGTCATGAGCCTCGATCAGTATTTCCCAAGCGGAACGCGCGTAGATCTGATTAAAATCGATGTCCAAGGCTACGAACTCAGCGTGTTGCGGGGCGCTGAGCGCGTGCTGCAGGAAAACGTGAATATCAAGATTTTGATGGAGTATTGGCCTTACGGCCTCTCAAAGGCCGGCGTGGATGCGGCAGCTCTCCTCACCTTTATCGATCGACTTGATCTGGAAATACAAATGATCCGCGGTGCTGCTTTGCATAATTTTGACGGCGCTCAGTTTGACCCGCAGGACGCCAGCCAATACTGCAATCTGATCCTCAGCAAACGCTCGCGTCCGTGAGGCCACCAACAACTTAGGACGAAAACACATGCTATCGACCAGCAACAAAATCAGGATTGCGCGCTCTATTTCGACGGCAATTCTTTGGGGGCGCGGTCTTTTTCACCTTCCGTCAGAGCTTATCGCCGTGCGGAGGGGAGTGACTTGGTCTATCGACCTCAAGGAAGGGATAGATCTGGCAATCTACGTCCTGGGTGGTTTTGAGGTGCAAACTCTGAAGCTCTATGCGCGGCTAGTGAACGAAGGCGATGTCGTTCTCGATATCGGCGCAAACATCGGAGCACATACCTTGCCGTTGGCACAACTTGTCGGAGCACGCGGCAAGGTGTTTTCCTTTGAACCGACCGCTTTTGCATTCCGAAAGCAGAAGGCGAATATCGCACTCAATCCAATGTTATCGCCGCGTATCAGCGCCCATCAGATGATGCTCATGGCAACAACTGACACTAAATTGCCTGACGCGGTGTATTCGAGTTGGCCGCTAGAAACTACAGGCGATCTGCATGTTGAACATCACGGCCGCCTGATGGGTACAGTTGGCGCGGCTATGAGTACACTTGATGAATTTGTTGCAGCAAACGGGATCGATCGCATTGATTTCGTTAAGTTGGACGTTGACGGAAACGAAAGCGATGTGTTGCTTGGCTCCAAGGCAACAATAGAAAAGTACCAGCCTAAAATTCTATTGGAGCTTGCGCCGTACGTATACAAATCGCAGCCAGAAAAATTTGACGCGATTCTGAATTCACTCTGGAGCATGGGATATGAGATATCCGATGTTGCCAGAAATCGAAAACTACCGCGAAACCCGGACTTTGTTAGATCGGTCATCCCCACAGGCGGAGGATTGAACGTGCTCGCCACTAGAGATTGATACCGCGTAAAGCATTTCCGCAGCCACTTTTTGGGGAATTTGGAATCTCAGGAGACATCATGAGCGACTACATTCAACGCGTGCCCAGGATCAGCAGCTTGGTTCTGCTGACTATTTCAGTTTTGTGCACGCACTGGATGGCCTTCTTGAATGAAGGGATATTTGCGGAAGACGCCGGCCTGTTCTCGTCACTATTTTTTAGAGACTGGAACGCAATCATGAACATGTATTCGTCCGCAGCTGTGCCAATGTTCACATATTACGTTTGGCCTCTATCTTATATTCCAAATGTTTTTCTTCTTAAATCTGTAGTAATTTTCGGCGTATACGTCGCTGTTATTTTTTCTTACCTTATCGCCTTAAGAAGCGGGTTTCTCAATGAACGAGAATCTTTTTATATTGCGCTTTTTTCGAACCTGCTACCAATAACTACCGTTACAGTAATAATCACATACTCAACTTACTTCAACGCCTATGCGTTATTCTTGGTGGCGACGTACCTATTTATCTCAGTTGAACGGATTCGTGGAGGCCTTCACTACCTCTCCAGAGGGGCATCCCTCCTTATTTACTTTGCGTCATTTACACTTAATTCTTTGCTTGTACTTTACGCCGCTGCTTTCCTCCTTGCATACCTCGTCCACAGTAACGACGCGGCCCGGCGGGTTGGCTTACGAGGGTTCATATCCACATTTTTTTCATTCTGCAGATCAAAACTAGATTTTGCAGCTCTTCCTATCGCATATTGGGCGTATAAGGGATTTTATTATGAGAAAACTGGTCTTTACAAGAATTATAACAGCTTTGATATAAATCTCCCGAGCATCGCATATAATGCTTACCGATTCGTGGTTAACGGAATTGTAAAGCCTGTTGCGTTTAGACCTATTGCAATTTGGTTTGAGTTTAATTTTTATGTATTTTTTGCTGTTTTCATATATTCGATGTTCTTTGTCACTTTATTTTTCCTCCTGAGAACGCCACCCGCCGGGAATCCGGATATCGACAATCGGAGACCAGACGGCGGCCTTAAGATAGTAAGCTTTGGGCTCTTCTCACTTCTTTGCGGAACTCTTCCCTATATCCTTGTCGGAAAGAGTCCGGAGCTTGGGGTGTTGATGAGAAATGGGATTCTGATGCCCCTTCCCCTGGCCGTGATCGCGGTCGGTGTTTTGCGATTTCTGGAGCGAAAAACGCCTAGCTTGCAGGGCAAGAGAGCTTCGTTCGTGTTACTTCTGGTCGTTCTTACATTATTTACAAATCGGTGGTGGGGAAGTTACGCAGCTTGGCAGGCACGAGCGGCAAAAGACTTGGCGGTCTCGCAATATCTTATTGATAATCCACAATGGTCGACTTTTTCGAACTATTGGATCACCGACAAGTTTCCGATGCCGGGCGAGGCCTCGGAATATGGGTTTGCTGATTATACCTCGAAATTTCACATCATTTGGGGCGGACAGACCAGGATGGCATTTACGCCTCATCACATAGAGTTCTTCGGCATCGACTCGGCGCCAGGCGTAAAGCCAGTTCATTCGACGAACCCCGCTCGTATCGCTTTTTTCTGCGACGCCTGGGCCAGCGCAAAAGATATCGATCTGAGTGGACCGCAAGCTGAGCTTGAAATATCATCCAAAAAAATCTCGTGGGATAACGCATCTCTCGCATACGAGTATCTATATTTTCGCTTTATCAAATCTAGCGAGTTGAAAGCCCACTTAAGTGGCTTGGTAAATGTGACGCTGCGAGCACTTTGACAGTATAGCGGTGTGTGAGACGCCGAGACGCCGGCATTTCCTCACTACCGCTCTTTGTTATTGGCCGGACCGATTTAGCTGCGGTATTTAATGACCTTCGCCGGTGAACCAACTGCAATTGCATAGTCCGGGATGTCCGTAGTTACCACGGAATTTGCCCCGATTACCGCTCCAGTCCCTATCGTAACGTTCATCAATATTTTGGCGCCAGCGCCAATCCAAACATCGTTACCAATTTCGACAAAACCGATTTCGGCCTTCTGAAGCCTGATTGGCGTATCGCGCCTCATGCCGTGGCCGTGATCGATGATCTGGACATCAGAGCCGATTAGGACATCATTGCCGATTGATATCCGGTTTTTCGCCGTAATGATGTTGCGCCGGCCGATTACGGTGTTGTTGCCGATAAAGACTTTGGGCTCTGGCATTGTAAGTTGAAAGAACGACTGGTCTTGGATCGTGACGTTATCGCCAACTTTGAAGATGGCATGACCGACTAGGCGAAACTCAGCGCTGGGCTTCACCACGAGATTCTCGCCGGCCGCGGTGAAATAGCGGAAGCGCTTATAAGCAGTAACGAGCCGTTGGATTATGCCGCCTCGATTGCGATACGATGCCTTGTCGACCTGTGCCATTTCTACTCCCGGCGTGATAGCAGCATGTCAAACACAGGCGTGGAGCTTATTCAAGAGCTCCTTCCGCAAGGGAGATGAAAGCCATCGGTCCAGATCCAGATGCTACCGGTTGACCCGCCCAACGTCATACGAATTTGCCGACTCGTATTTGTCCATATCTCCTGCGATCCCACTGCAAAACCGCTCGCTACCTGGATAGAGCCGACGTTGGCGCCGTCACTGCCAGCGCCGGCTACAAGGGCACCTTGTGCAGGGTCTGATAGCAGAGCCGCGTTGGTCGTTGCCGACGATGTGAACTCGAAGCGCAGCTTCGCCTTGACCTTAACCCCATTTGGCACTGTCAGCGCCAGGAGTGCCGAAGTCGTAGAGATAGCAGCACCGATCGCATCCTTGACCGGCATCACGAACGTATATTCGTCACGTGGATACAGGACAAACGGCCGAATGTTCGAACTTCCATCGGTCAGCACGACGCCGATGCATTTGACGATGGTATAGCCGGTGAGCAGTGTCGTGGTGATGCCGCCGATCGTCGCTGAGGTCGAGAAAACCACGTCGAAAGACAGGTCGGCGTCCTTGCGCAAGGCATAGGCGAAGTATGTCGCATTTGCTGCGACGGCGCCGGCATCGAGGCCGCCCGCGCCCGTTCCTGCCGCAAATGTTCCCGTCACCCTTTTGGTGAACGACGCCGCGCTGGAAACGAAACTCGACCCCGACCTGGCCGAGCCGGGGGTGAAGTCGATATGGGTGTTCGGGCTGCTACCGTTGTTGGAAGGGATGAGGCCGACGACGAAATCCCCTACAGCCGAACTATCGGCTTTACTCCCGATCCTGGTGGAAAGCTTATCGGTGAAAAAGGCGGCACCCGAACTTGTGATGTTGACGCTATAGCCGTTCTTGAGAACAAGCGTTGCCGCACCATCGATTGTCTCCGAGCCGGAGGGATCAATCGTCACGTCGCCGCCATCGGCAATGACGCAATAGCGCCAGTTTGCGCCGAGCGTTGCCGCTGCGTTGAGGGTGAGCGTCACGGCTTGGGTAAAGCGATGGACCGCATTGTCGTCGGAGGCCACCGCCGTGTAATCGCCCGACTTCGCCGCATAGACCAACGCCTTGTCGAAGCCGACGTCGACGCCGTTCTGCGTGAACCCTAAGAGCCCGCCACCCTTCAGATAAAGGCCGGTTTGCGGGTTGGTGGCGAAGCCGATGCCGGGCGCCGAAACCGTGCCGCTTGCCGCCTTGAGTGGCGCTGTCATCGGCGCCGAGCCGTCGCGCGGCAGCGAGTTGGTAACTTCGTTGCCAAGGTCGACGGTCAACGCGTTCCATGGCGCGGGATCGATGACCTGGCCGACGGAGGGTGTCGTGCCGGCGGGTTTCGAATAGACGCCGGTTGATGGGTTTCTGGGCATTTTACCTTGCTCCGAAAGGAAGAGGCCCCGAGATTACGAGGCCCAAAGTTGTGCAGTAGTCAAATTGCCGGCGGCGCCATGGTGGCTGCTCCCGGCGCCGAGCGAGCTTTCACGAGTTGCTGCCCTTGAAAGCCTGAATCGCGCCTGTCACCGGCCATTTTACAGCCGCGCCAGGAGCGCATTCACGAGCGCGGCCCCTGCCCCTTCGCGGCCTCTGTTCATCGTCTCCCGCGGATTGCCGGAAGCCGGCCGGGGCGTCGGAATGGGCGGGGTGTCGGGCAGAGCGAAGGGATCGGCCGCGCCTTGCGTCTGAAACTGTGGCATGAAGCTCCGGGCTCTGGTGAGCCGGTGGGCGACCTCCTCGTTCCCCGGCTCATCGTAGCCTTTAAAAGCCCAGGCTCTGTTCATCAGGCGTTGCCCTTCCTCGAGCGATTTGGCGGCGTTCAGTCTGGCGATCAGACGAGGATCCTCCTGCAGGAAGAATTCGGCCTGCGTCTGCGGGCTGATCTCACCTGGCTTTTCGCCTTTCTGGGCGGCAAAGTCATAGAGCGCTTGCAGGCGGGCGTTTCGCCACGACATGATGCCGCCTGATGTGCCCTGTTTTCCGCTCTGGCTCGGGTCGGACCAGGAGCCGTTGGCTCTCTCGGTCGAGAAGCTGCTTTCGGACTGGCCGGTCGAGGCAACCGCCGCCAGACCATAAGGGTTGGTCACCTTGATGATCGATCCATCCCGCTGCTTATAACCGTTCTTCACAGTGTCCATGAAGCCGTTGAAGACATCGGCGTCGGCGGCTTGCTGGCGATGATTGCCCATTGCAGCGCGCCGGTCGCGGTGGCCGGGTCTTGACGTGGGAACGGGCACCTTGCCGGGCGGAGCGAAGGGATCGCCGACAGCTTGGGTCGGCGCCGCTGCCGGCTGCTGGCGGCGCTCGTCCGTCGTCAGCTGCGAATCGAGATAATCCGGCCTCGGCGTGGGAACAGGCCCGTTGGCCGGTACGGTAGCGAAGGCGGCGGCCTCCTTGGGCTGTGCCGCGATTGCCGCTTCAATCATGCTGTCGGGATAAAGATCGCCCGATGGTCCCTGCTCCTGAGTGATCAGGGCACGCATAAACTTCTTTGCCATTACCGGGTCGGTCAGGCGCAAATCGTCGTCAGGGCCGATGCCCATGGATCGCGCGATGTTGGCCGCCGCCGTAAAGGAGTTAGGCGTCCAACCGGCGTTTCCAGCGATGATCTGATTTGGCGTCAGCATGCCTTTTCGATACTTCCTCATGACCTGCCAGAAATTGTGCTCCATGCCTGCTTCCGGCGTGGCATAGACGACCTGCGGATCGCCCTGGTCAGTGTTCTCGGAAGGGCCGATGATACCTGGCCTGTGCTGGCCGACGTATTTGAGATTGGCGGGATTATTGTTGCGCATGCCGGCTGGCAGCTCGGTGCGACGAACGGGATCGGTTAGAATGGTTTGAAGCTCTGCCCGGTCATTTGCGGATCCGGCACCGCCACCGCCAGCAGACGGCGCCGCGGGCTGTTGGCGGCGCTCGTCGGTTGTCATCTCTGGGTCGCGATAGCCGGGTTTCGGCGAAGGAATGGGTTCACGCGGCAGAGCGATGGCATCGTCGCCGGGCTGATCGGCCGCCATCTGCGGCGCCGGGCGATAGTCGGTCGTGACCATTGGGTCGCGATAGGGTCTCGGCGTCGGAATGGGTCCGTTGTCGGGCAGCGGCGCGAAGAGACCGGCATCGGGCCGAGCAGGCGCCGCCGCGGGCTGCTGACGGCCATTGCTCGCCGCCGGAAGCGGGGCATAGAGGGGTCTATCACCGGGAACAGGCGGGTTGCCGGGCAGCGGTGCGAAATTGTCGTTGCCGGGTTCATCAGCCCCCATCTCCTGCTCTTGCCGGCGCATCGCCAGCCCTCCCATCAGGGCCTGGACAAGGCGCGCCGCGCCCTGCCACGGAGATTGCACCGGGCTCGCATCCATGCCCTGCTGCAGCATGGCATGGGCCAGCCGCTTGCGCTCGTCGCTGATCTCATTTTGCTTCTTGCTGGTATCGCCACCAAAGAGGAAACCCCTCATGCCACTGCCCTTTCGTAGTTGACACGGTCGAAGCCGTCTGCATGTTCGAACACTGCGTCGGGGTGAATCTCGCGCACATCGTCTGACATCAGGCCGATCTGCATCGGACCGCCCTCTTTGTAGCGGAAGGCGTAGACCGGCAGGCCGTTGTCCAGCGTGCCGACGCGGCGGATGTCTTCCTTTAGCCGCCGGTCGGATTTCGCCCAGCCGCCGAGCAGCGAGCCGCCGAGGCCGAAGAGGCCGCCCATGGCGGCGTTCGATTGGGCGAGCTGCTGGTTGTAGAGGCCCATCTTCTGATTGAAGTTTTCGTTGATCAGGCCGGCCTGGTCGACCGTCGGCAGCTGGGTGGCCGGCGTGTTGACGTAGCTCGGCTGGTGCACCTGCGAGCCGGACATCAGCGCCGAGATCTCGTTCAGCGGCTGGTTGCGCTCGGTCAGGATCGAATTCTGCGCATTGGAATACATGTCGCCGAGATATTGGTCGGAGGCGGCCTGCTTGCGGGTGGAGAAATCGCGCATGGCGTTGTCGTAAGCCGCCGAGCCCATCGCGATGCCCTTGTCGGCGAGGCTCTGCTCGAGGCTCGCCTGGTCGCGGTTCCATTGGTCGTCGAAGCCGGAGCGCCAGTGATCGTTGACATATTTGTCGACATTGCCGGCGCTGAGGTCGACATTGGTGCCGAGGATGCCGGAGACCTTGGCGGTCTGGTCGTTGGCGAGCCTGGCAAGGCCGAGCTGCGTCTGCTGAGTCTGGTCGTAGATCGCCTGGTTCTCGGGCGAATAGGTCTGATAGGCGGAATAGGTCGGCAGCCTGTAGGTCTTGCCGTTCTGGTCGGTCATCGTCTGATAGCCGCTGACCCTGTATTCCAGCGAGCCGTCGGGCGTGTACTGGTTGGTGTGGCTGAGGCCCGCATTGGCGATGGCGGTGTCGACGTTGGTGGCCGTCTGCGCCGCGGCGGTCTGGGTCGGATCAGGCGCCTTGGGGGCCTTTGGCGTGGAGACCATGGGGAAAATCCTCCTTCATGATGGCGTAAAGCAGGCCGTCGCAATCGCCGAAATAGCCGCGCTGGCGGCCTTCCGGCTCAGCGCCCACTCTGGCGAGCAGCCTCTGGGCGCTGATGTTGTCGGCGCGGGTGCGGCAGGTGGCGCGGCGGCAGCCCAGCTGGTTGAAGACATAGTCGAAGACGGCGCGCATCAGCGTCAGCGACAGCCGGTCGGCGGCGAGCGAGATCTCGATATCGTGCTCGGTCCAGACGTTGAAGACGAAGCCGGCGATGATCCGGCCGCGCTCGACATGGGCAAGCGTGGTGTAGGGCGGGTGGAAGGTGACACCGATCCTGGCGCCGACCCAGGCGGCGATCTCGGCACTGGGTTCGCAGACGATCAAATCGGCGCGCCCCTCTCGTAAAGCAGCGAGCCGCCGACGACAGCGGCTTCCGAGACCGAGCCTGACGAGCCCGAGATCAGCGCCCGGATGGTGGGCGCAAGCGCCGAACCGGCGCCGCCGGCGGAGGCGAATTTGCGCACCAGCGAAAGGCCAGGGAATTTCGAAATACCCCAGATTGCCGTTCCCCATTTCGCCGCTGCATTGTTCTCGACCGACGACAGAAGCGCTGTCGGCACTTTCGTCTGATAGTCGACCGAGATGCCGCCATACATCAGAGTGGACACGCCGATCTCGGCCGTCACCCCGATCAGCTTCGAAAGCTTGGTCGAGAGCCCGTCGCCGAAGCGGCTCCAGGCGCCGACCATCAGCGCGTCGATCGCCGCGCCATTGTCGTTGGCGCCGACTTCGGCCTCGTAAAGCGTGCCGTCGGCGGCGCCGAAGAACAGCCGGTCCTGCCAGCTCGCCCAGCAGGAAGCGGGCATGCCGACGAAGCGGCACCAGGCACCGGTCTCGGTGTTCATCACATATTGATAGGGGCCGAAGGAAGACGGCAGGTTGACGATCGCCATTTGCCGCGCCGGAAAGCTCGAAAGCTGCCATTCCTGCGAGGTCGTACCGGTCGCCGCGACGGTCGCGCGCCATGTCGGGCCGATCCTGGCGGTAATGGCGCCGAGGCTGGCGGCGCCGCGATCGAGCTGCACCGCCTTGGTGATCGGCACGATGCCATCGGTGGTCATGATCGCGAGATCGGCGCCGACCGACAGCAGGCACCGATCGGTGCCGAGTGGCCGGCCGAGCTTGAAGGTGCCGATCAGGCCCCAATTGGCAGCACTGGAAGGATCGGAGCCCTGGAAGACGATCACCTCGCCTTCCGAGGAGATCAGCACCAGGCATTGCTGCAGGCCCGTCGACACCGGGATCGTCCAGACGTTGATCGCAACAAGCGTGCCGCCATATTTCATGTTGCCGCCGACCGGCAGCGCCGTCGCCGCGCCGCTGACGGCGTCGGTGGCGAGGTACCAGACATTGGTCGAGTTCTTTTCGATGAACCACAGTCGCGAGCGATAGGCGGTGACGGCGCAAAGCAGCGAGGCGTCCGATATGCCCGTGATCATCGTCGAGGCGACATAGGCCGTGGCGGCCACGCCCTTTTCCAGCTGAGCATTGGTCACCGTTCCGGTGACGGTGACGGTGAGCGTGCCGGCCGCCGGCGTAAAGGTGAGCGACACCCGGTTGCCGGCGCCGGTTCCGCTCAGCGTGCCGGCGAAAGCGCCGGAGAGGGTCACCGAGCCGGTGCCGAAGAAGCTCAGCGTATAGGCGGTGTTGCGCACGGCGACATTCTGGGTGGCGAGTGCCGCCGTGCCGACCAGGAAATTGTTGGTCCAGGAGGTGCCGTTGAAGATCAGCGGCGTGTCGAGGCCGTTGACGAGACGCAGGAATTCCTGGCCGGCCGGGTTGGTATATTGCTGCACCGACCAATGGGCGCTTGCGAGGCCGGAGACGACAGGCGCGCCGGCCGCACCGCCTGCCGTGACGTCGAAGATCTTGTCGCCGGCGGCGGCAAAGAGCCTGTTGCTCACGCCGGAATAGGGAATGACCGTCTGCACGTCGGCGCCAAGGCCGGTGGCGAAGGCGAGGAAGCCGTAGCGGGCGCGGACGCGGTTGGCCTCGGGAAAGAAATTGTCGAGCTGGAAGGCTGCGTCTTCGGGCATATCGGCCATCTCGACATCGGTTCGCCAGCCGCCGATCGGCGCGATCCAGTCTTTGCCTGGCGAAACGCGGCGGGTGCGGCCGTTCGGAGGGACAGGTCTGCGGGTCATGGCGTCACCGTGATCGTGCCGGGCCAATAATTCTCGAATGCCTGTCCCCTCGCCGGCAGCGAAAGGTCGACAGGGCCTGCGGCACGATCGGCGCCGATGGCGGCTTCCTTGGCTCGTTCGAAAGAGGCAAGCTCCTCGCCGTAATCGAGGCCCTTCGCCCGCTTCCAGCGCCAGATCAGCGAGAGTTCGAGCAGCTCTTCGGGAAAGAGCGCCGTGTCGGTGTCGTTAGCCCAGTTGGCGGCAGTGGCCGCGCCGCCGTTCACCGCCACCCAGAAGCCGGAGACATAGGCATATTCGATCGTCTCACCCGCAACATTCGGGTAGATGTCGAGCCTGCCCGCCGCCATGCGCCAGATCTGCGGCACCGGGTTGGCATTGAGGATGGTCTGGCGCTGCCAGGTCTGCGGCTCCACCGGGCCGTTCAGCGCTGAGAGGCGAGAGACGTTCCAGATCCGCGCATTGGCGGCGAAGCGATCCCAGTCGGAAGGGGGCTCGGCCGGCTCGGGGACGGTACCGGTCGCTTGGAATTGCCGCCGCACCATCAGCGCCGACCAGTCATGGGCCCGCATCAGGTCGCGGCCGGCGCGGGTGGAGAGGATGCGCAGCTGCATGATCTGCGGATCCGCCGACGACATGACGGCCGTCGGCGGATCGAGGTCGATCTCCGCGCAGACGTTCTGAATGATGGTCAGCAGCGACATGCGGGCGATCTCCGGTTGAGGTTTCGAATGCTGGTTCAGGCGGCGCGGCTGCGGCCCTTGCCCTCGCCTTCCCTGTCGAGCGCCTCGAAGCGCAAGGCCATTTCCTTCATCTGCTCCTGCAGCCGGCCGACCTCGCCCTTCAACCTTTCGTTTTCGGCGGCAAAGGCGGAAGCGGCGCTGGAGTTCTCGGCCGTTGCAAGATAGGCGCGAGCAGCCGCGGTCAGCTCGTTGGCGCCCATGCCGACCTTCTGTTTGGCCGTGTCGG
The DNA here is from genome assembly GCF_019685235.1 of Rhizobium sp. NLR8a. Classification (NCBI taxonomy): domain Bacteria; kingdom Pseudomonadati; phylum Pseudomonadota; class Alphaproteobacteria; order Hyphomicrobiales; family Rhizobiaceae; genus Rhizobium; species Rhizobium sp. NLR8a. Next base: position 147,467 of record NZ_JABDWI010000009.1, on the reverse strand, counting down.
AGAGGGCGGCGAGCTGCTCGACGGTGTAGATGTTGATCGCCTCCAGCTCCTTGATCTGGCTCGGCTTCAGATAGGGCCATTGCGCAAGCGGTGTGCCGGTCAGCTGCTCGCGAGCGGCGGCGCCGTCCTTGAAGCGCTTATAGGCGTCGGCAAAACGCTGTTTGTCATTGTCGGTGACCTCGCGATAGACCTCGGTGTGCTTGTCGCCTGCGATGAAGATGCGGACGAATTCCTTGTCGGCAAAGATCGGCCGGCCCTCCTTCTCGGTCAGAAAGGTCTGCTCGACCGGCTCGAGGCTGAAGGAGGCATAAATTCCGGTATGGCTGTCGGGCATGGTGCTTGCTCGCTGTTGATGGCGGGGAGATTTGGATGGACGGTGGGAGCGCCCCTCCTCGTCATCCTCGGCCTTGTGCCGAGGATCTGCTGCAGATGCTCGGGACAAGCCCGAGCATGACGAAAGAGAGGTCGGAGCAGCAGTCTCAACAGGCGCCGAAGCGCCCATTGACTGACGTGGTTTAGTTCACCTTCGACAGGAACGGCCGCATCAGCGTCGCCTCCAGCACGCCGGTCGCCGTGATGGTGATGCCGGTGCCGTTGGCGGTGGCGTTGGCCGAGAGCGTGATGCTCTGGACGACGCCGTTCGGGCCGTAGGTGATGCCCGCAATCGTCGTGCCGCCCGGAATTCCGGTGCCGGCAACGGCCGCGCCGATGAACGGACCGGACCCGGCATTGAGGCCGGAGAGATTCGTCAGCACGGGAGAACCGTTGACCGTCGTTGCCGCAAACGTCTGGTTGGCGGCAGCAAAGTTGACGTTGGCAATCGCCTTGGTGCCGACGGTCGCCGAGGCAGGCGCGCTTGCCTGGCCCGCCGTGGTGGTCGTTTCGGCAACGACGAGGGCCGCCGTTGCACTCGCCACCTGGGCCGGCGCCTGGCCGTTGCGCTGCAGCCAGACATAATAGGTGCCGGGCTGAAGCGTCACGGCGCCAACCGGCCCGCCCGTCAGCGTCGGCGGCTGGGCCGCACCGGAGAAAACGCCGCAGCGCTGGCCGACGACGGCGGCGGCCGTGGTCAGCAGCGCGGCGACATAGTCCCGGCTCCACTGAAACCATTGGCCGGGCTGCAGGGTCGTCTGAGAGGCCAGCACCAGCTGGCAATAGACCCATTCGGATTCACGGTCGCCGCCGGCGATCGCGCCGAGGGCGAAGTTCGGTCCCGGAATGCCGGAGCCGGCGACGATCGGGCCTTCGACGACGAACGGGTTCGCGCCAAGACGATCGGTCTGAGAAGTTGCGATGGTCATGGATGTTGATCCTTTCGTTCGATCAGGCGAACAGCACGCCCTGCAGGAAGGCGTTGTTCATGGTGAGGTTGCCGGCAAAGCCCATCAGCTGCACGAAGGCATCCTGGTTGGTGTTCATGCGTTCGTCACCGATCGGCGCCATGTCGCGGTCGCGGTGCGGCCGGTAGAACAGGTATTTGGTGTTGAGGAAGAACATCTGGTTGAGAGGCGCACCGCCGCCGAAGCCGCCGTCGAAGATCACGTCGGCGCCCATATATTGCAGCGACTGGAAGCCGGCCATGCCCTTGTCGGCCGAGGTGATGCGCTGGATCGCCTGCAGCGATTCCCAGTAGAGGCGGAAGAAGTTGTTGTCGGCAACGACGAGATCGGGCGCGTCGGAGCCGCGCACGCAGGACATGTAGAGCCGGTTCATGTAGCTCTGGATGTTGGCATTGGTGGCGGCCGCACCACCATCGGCGGAGGCGGAGAATTTCTGGTTGCGCCAGAAAACCCAGGTGGCGCGCGAGATGCCGCCGACCGTGCCGGAGGTCGGCGAGGTCGAGATCAGGAGCTGCAGGCCGCCGATCTGCCGACCGCCATCGGCCGTGCCGTCGGAATAGCAGTCGAGCGCGATATTGTTCTTCAGCGTCGTCTCGGCATTCTCGATGCGCTGCTCGAGCAGATCGAGGATCGCATCCTCGCCGGAGTTCTGCAGCTGTTCGAGGCCGGACATGGAGACGGCAACCGCGGCCTGCTTCAGGTCGTATTCGGCGGCGGTGATGACGTCGGAGGGCTGGACGTTGAGGATGTCGTAGCCGGAATAGCGCTTGAAGGTGCTGTTTTCCTGATACTGCAGCTCCTGGACGATGGTGCGACCGCCGGAGACGGGCTTCTTGCGGCCGCGGCTGTTGAGACGGGTGAGAAGACCGTTGTTCTTGGTCACGTCGTCGGCGACCGTGCCGCTGCGGTTGCGCAGCGTCGTGGTGACGATTTCAGAGAGGTTGGGCGAAATGGGCATTGATCATTCCTTTGATCAGACTTGACCGCGCGCGGAACGCATGGCGTCGCGAAGCGAGTCTCGGATTGACGTGGGCTGGCCTCTTGCCGCATCGCGGGTCGGGCCCGGAGCGGAAGATCCAGAGATGGATCGCGAGGCCCGGCGGGCTTGATCTGCCGCTGCGGCCCTCTGGGCTTGCTGCTGGTGGACGAAAGCCGGCGCAGTCTGGCTGATCAACTGCTGGCGGATGTCCGGACGCATCCAGCATGCGGCGTCGTAGGCGTCCTGAAGTGTCGATGCTCGCCCCGAATTGATGAGGGCGACCATGTCGTCGAGAACGTCTTCGGCATGGGCATTTGCCGGATCGGAAAGAAAGGCATCGACCTGAGTTTCGGTGTCCCTCTTCCTCAAAACATGTTCGACCGTGGCCTCGACATTGATCGGCCCGGTCTGGCCCTGCTCATGGCGTTGCATCGCCTCCCCTGCCCGGCCGTTGACCAGGGCGTGAAGATTGACGCCGGCCACCTTGGCGACGTGAAGCACGGTGTTGACGGGATCGCGGATCAGCGCGTTTTCCCACTCGATCGCCCGGCGCATAACATCGGCATGGGTCATGCCGGCCTGGCGCACGATCGGGGTGAACTCCTCGAGCCCCTTGTAATCCTGGAGGACGCGGAAGCCGCGATCGACCTCCTGCTCGCGTTTGGCGATCGCCGCCTGCACTTCGCCGGGCAGGCTTGAAAACTGCGCTTTGGCCTCCGCCGACCAGCCGGGCGGCACCCGGTTACCGGGGACGGCGGACTGCTGGCGACTGTCAATCTCGCCTGTCTGCTGTGGGCCATGAGCCCCCGGGGCCGCCTGCCCTGTCCGGGCAGCAGCGGCCTGCTCCTGCCCCTTGGGCAGGAAGCGGCCATTTTCGCCGTCGCGCGGCTGGCCCGGCAGATCGCCCGGCCCACCTTCGACAGTGTCGATCGCAGCCTTCAGGCTGTCGCGGACGCTGACCGGCTTTTCCGAGCCAAAATCTTCGCTGCCGTTGCCGGCCTCGTTCAGGTCTTCCATATCCATCTTGGGATTTCCTATTTCGGGGATTGATGCCCGTTCAGGTTCAGGCGTTGTATTCGGCGTAGACCCGCCGCAATTCGTTGCGGATCGCCTTTCGGTCCGTCTTCGGCTTTTCGATCGGCTGCGGCTTCTCATTGCCGATCTCGACGACGCCGGCCGCCTGATAGGCGGAGCGCAGCTTGGCTTTCGAAGTGTAATGCCGGCCGTCATGCATCGACTGGATCTCGATGTTGTCGCTGACGAAATGCGGCGCGGGCAGGTCCGACCGCGCGAGGTTTTTCACCGGCATGCAATTGTGCGGCCAGGCGTCGAGCGCGTGCCAGCCGCCGCAGACGCGGCAATAACGTTCTCTCATGCTGTTGCTCCCGGGCTTATTGATAGCTCGCGCGCATCTGGTCGATCGCCTGCGCCGCCGCCTCGCCGCGCGCCTGTTCCAGCATGGCGCGATGCTCGATCTCGGCTTGCGCCACGCCAAGCTCGGCTTTCCGCTGTTCGGCACCGGCCTTCACCTCAGCCGTCTTCAGCTTGAGCATCTCGGCGGGCGAAGGCTGCGGCTGCGGTTCCGGTTTCGGCGCGGTCGCAGCCTGGGAAAGCTGGGCGCCCACCTGCTCCAGCGTGCTTTCCAGCTGACGGCCGGCCCGGAAGCCGCGGGCGGCAAAGAGCAGCGTCTCGACCATGACGGGGACGAGCATCGGGTTCTGCTGCGCCATCGCGCCCGCCTGCTGGATGAAGCCGCCGACCATCTGGACGAATTCCATGCGCCGCTGCTTTTCGGCGTCCTCGTCGGGCTCGATCGTCGAATCCGTCTCGATGTCGATCTGGAAGCCGCGAATGCTGTCGTTGCGCAAGAGCTGCACCACCTCGTCGATCGTCGGCTGGCCCATCATCCGTTGCAGCTGCGGCGGCAGTTCCGGCGGCGTCATTGCGGGGGGCGCCTGCGCCGGCTGACCCATCTGCTGCGCCCGCATGGCCGCCTGCCCGGCCGCCATCTGCATCTGCTGCAGCTGCATCTGCACCTGCTGTTTCTCCGCCATGCTCGGCAGCTTGATGCCGCTGACCAGCATCAGCGTTTCCGGCTGGAACTGGTCGCAGATGATTTCGCCGGCAAGGCGGATAATGTCGCGGGCAAAGCGGGCGAGCTCGGCCTGGCGGTCGCGAATGCGGATCGAGCCCCACTGGCTCTTGATGCGCTGCGCCGTCGCAGTCTCCGAGGCTTGGGTGTCGCCGCGCACGATGTCCGATATGCCGGTGATCTGGTAGACGTCCTCGATCAGCTGCTTGCGCGCCGCCATGCAGGCGACGATCACCTTCTGCACCTCGTCGATCGGCAGCGTCACGACAGCTTTCGAGCCGCCCTTGTCGGTGAAGGCAGCCCATTCCGGGATCGGCACCATCACCATGTCGTTGTCGGGCCGCATCGCCTTCTCGATCGCCGGCGAGATGGCGCCGTCGCCGGAGGGATAGAAGACTTTCAGCCGCAGCTGATCGGTCAGCTTGTTGATGCGCCGGGTCAGAAGATCGATTTCATCGCATTGCTGCTGATAATAAACATAGTCGGGAACCGGGATCAGCGAGCTCGTCGACATCGTGCCATAGGCCGGGCGCGGGCAAGGCCAGAAATGCGTCAGCTCCAGCGGCGGCTCGGAAACTTCGAGCGCGACGGGCGAACCGTCAGCGATCCAGATGGTATAGTTCTCGCTCTTGCACCAGATCTCCCAGACATGGGTCCTGCCTTCGTTTTCGGCGCGCTCGGCCTGGCTTTCGCCCTTGCGGGCGCCGGCAGCCTGGGCCGCGCCTGACGCCATCGCCTCACGGCCGAAGCGCTTTTCCATCTCCTCGCCGCTCATCGGCACGCGCCGCGCCACCCAGGTGACATCCTTCCAGCGGCGGGCCGGCGAATGCAGGAAATCCGACCAGTGGACATAGTCGATGCAGACGCGCTCGTCGGCAATCGTTTCGAGGGTTGCGCCCAATCCGCCGGGCAAGCCGTTTTCCGCCGCCGGGTCCGAGGGCGCGACGCCCATGTCGAGCGGCTCGAAATCGGCCTCATAACGCAGCCACACCGTACCGCGGGCGCAGAGCAGGAAATCGTCGCGCACCGCCCGCATGATGGAGTCGAGATCGGCCTCGTCGCCAGCATAGGCGAGATTGCGCTCGACGATTTCCGAGGCGATGCGCGCGACGGGGTCGGCGTCCTTGAAGCGGCGCTCGACGACCGGCTGCGGCACGCGGGCATAGACGGCCGGCTGCAGCACCGCGGTATTGGCCCAGAGCATCGGGAAGCGGCGCTTGGCGGCGCTCGTCTGGTCCGCCTGCTGGTCGAGATAGATCTTCTCGATCTTGACGCAGCGGTCGTGCCAGGACTTGAAATAGCGCTGGGCGCGTTCGAGCTCCTGCTGCCAATGGGCGCCGACCTTTGCCGGATCCCAGTGCTGCCCGCCTTCCAAAACCGTCGTCTCGTCTTCCATCAAACACGCTCGCTCTGTCTCGGAGTGGAATCGGCAAATTCGTTGAATGTCATGGTCTGGAATGTCGGCAGCGGCTTACGCTCGGGCTTCAGCGGTTCGGGCGCCAGGCCAGTGAAGATGATGGCGAGACCGCCGAAAGCATCCGCCCCATGTGAAGCCCAGTTGTGCAGCGGCTCGTCGCGGAAGACGCCGAGATCCTCGTCCCAGTCCTTGCGATAGTTGCGCAGGCATTTGATGCCTTGGGCGCAGCCGGCCTGGTCGAATTCGACTTTCGCCAGGATGCGCCGGGTGCCGTTGATGCGGTCGTGGACATAGGCGCGCTCGACCTTGCGCACCGTGCCGAGGCCGCGCGCCCTGACCTCTTTCAGCATGATCTCGATGCGGGTCATGCCGCCGCGCGTCCATTCCCTGACCTTGATGTCATGCGGCATGTTGTGGACGCCGTAAACATAGTCCTGTTCGGCGGCGCGCCGCTCCAGCTCGTCGAGCATGCCGTCCATGCCGGTGCCGGTATGCTCGAAATAGCCGATCATCCTGACGCGGCCGGGCAGTACCTGGAACAGCCAAACGCTGTTGGTGTCGTCCATGCCGATGTCGGAGATTGTGTGGACGGGATAACCTTCCACATGCGGGAAGACACCGATACGCTCCTCGGCGTCGGCGATCGCCATCTGGTCGGCATAATAGGCGCCTTCGACGCTCGCCTCGAAAGCTTCATCAGGCGTCGAGGGATATTCGCGCTTCATATCGCCGAGCTGGATCTCGGCCTTCTTGACGTACCAGGCCTTCTGCCCCGCCGTCAGCGTGATCCCCTGCTCGGCAAGCTGACGAAAATATTTGACGAAAACGTCGCTGATGATGACACCCTCAGGGGCGATCGAATATTGCGGTTCCTTCCACCATGGAAAGAAGTGGAACTTGAAGTCGAGCTCGGTCAGCTCAAGCGCCTGGCGCTGCTTGACCTGGGCATCCTCGCAGAGTGAATAGAAATGCCCCTCCTGACCTTCCGCCGTGCTTTCGACGAAGACCATCTGGCCGGCCTGCACGGTGTTCAAGGCGCCGGTCCGGACTTCCCGCGCCTTGTCGGGATATTTGGCGCAGAGCTTTCCATATTCGGAAATATGCAGATATTGCAGCGTGCCCGAGCGCAGCGACGTGCCGACGCGGATGCTCGAATTGTTGGCGAGCAGCAATTCGCTCTGGTTGGTCCTGATAACAGGCACGGCGTTGCGGATGCCTTCGGGCAGATTGTCATAGGGATATTTGATCTTGTCCCGGAAGATCGTCTGCACGTCGCCGAGCGTATGGGCGATGGTGCCGGCTCTTATATCCCGGTTGAAGACGCAGGCATCGAGCATGAAGATCTGGATGAAGGTGGTCAGCCCCAGCTGGCGGGCCTTCAGGAGCACGTTGAGATAATGCATCTCCTCGAAAAGGCTCGTCTGCATCATGTTCATTTCGAACCTGACGCGGCGGCCCGCCTTGTCGGTGATCCAGTAGAGATTGTTCAGCCGCCAGCGCCAGTCGGAAAACTGGTCAACCGCCGCCTGGAAGTCCGCGCGTCCTGCCATTGACCGCCTCCAGCAATTGCGAGACCTCGCTCGTTGCGCCCTGTTCAGGCTCCATCTTGGCGCCGTATTTCTTCGGTCTGAGCTTCTCGGCCACCCACTGACGGGTGGCGATGCGCAGCTGCGAACGCCGGATCGCCTCGCCGTTCTCCTGCCAGCCGGTGATCTCGCCGGCCGCATTCTTCTTTTCGATCCAGTCGTCGCTGCTGTTGTCGGCGATTTCGACCATCTCGTCGACAAAGCTGTCGGCCATGATCTCGCGGGCCAGCGCATAGCGCGCCCGGAACGCCGCCTTGTCCTCGTCCGCCAGCCAGGAGAGCACCGTCGATTTCGCCGGCATGTCCTCGTCCCGGCAGATGGAGCGCAGGCTTTCCCGGTCGGCGATGCGCGCGCAGATTTTTTCCGCCAGCGCCTGGCTGAACTTGCTCGGTCTGCCCATCGATCCGTGTCTGACGCTCAGAACAAGGCGATAATGTTGGAGGCCGTGGTCCCGGTCAGCGCCACGATCGCCGCATGAACCGGCAGGATCGTCCCGGCCGGCACGCTCTTGAAGACGACCGGATCCACATCCCGCCGCGGCGCAATCGCCACATCACCGGCCGTGCCGATATAAAGCGCCCGGGCGCCGACAATCGCGGTATCGTTCGGCGTCACCACGGCGGCCCGCGAGGCCGGAGCAATCGAGGGGTCCATTGTAAGTCTCCTTATGAGAGGTGGATGTCCTGCCAACACGGCCGCGTCGGGCGCTGCTACGCTCGATATGGCCAAGCGCGCTCCCCCACCCTCCGTCATCCGAGGGCTTGACCCGGGGATCCATGCCCGCCGCTGGTGGAGCCCAGCCGTGGATACCAGGGGCAAGCCCGATCCTCGGGTCAAGCCCGAGGAGGACGGAGCAAGGAGTGAGCGCTGTGCCAAGCCGCGTGGTCGATGACGCCGGCCGGAAAGCCCCGCCGAATGACGCACGCCATCGAAGCGTCGCCGGCCTTCACCGCCGGCGTCACCTCTGAATTCAAATCTCGCAGCTTGGATTTACGGTAGGATTAAATGATCCGCTGGGAGGTGATCAAGGACTTTGCAGCGCAGAAATTGCCTTCGACGCCGGCTCGGATTTGGCGGAGAAAAATTGGTCAAACGTTGGGCCGAACGTCCCTCGACTCTCCGTCATCCCAGGGCTTGACCAGGCTTGACCCTGGGATCCATGGCCGCGACTGGTGGAGACCAGCGTGGATCCTCGGGTCAAGCCCGAGGAGGACGGAGCAAGAGGTGAGCGCTGTGCAAAACCCACGGTGATATTCGATGCCGCTGGCCGGAAAGCCCTGGCGAATGACACATGCAATCGAAGCGTCGCCGGCCTTCACCGTCGGATCACCTTTGCATTCAAATCCCGCAGCTTGGATTTACGGTAGGACTAAACGATCCGCCGGGGGGTGATCAAGGACTTTCAAGCGTAGAAATTCACTTCGACGCCGGTTCCGAATTCGTCAAGCGTTTGGCGAAAACGTCCCTCCACCCTCCGTAGGTGGTGCAGGCCACTTTTGAAAATCACGCCTCCCCCACCAATTGATAGCAGCAGACCGCCCCCGCTTTGCCAAGTGTCAGCTTCGGCGTACAAATAGCAGCCTGTCGATCACCCGATGGAGGCGTCGGTGAAAACTGCAGGACTTCTTCTTTGCCTCGTCACTTTTCTCGGCGTTCCCTTCTGTGCGGCCCCGGCCGATGCCGAGGAAGTGGTGTGGTTCGAAAGCGCGCCGGTGAAGCTCAGCCCGTTTCGCATCCGCAAGGCCCTCGAACAGGGAGAAATTCTCTCCCAATCGCCGGGCACGCCGCTGCTCGGCTATTTGTCCCGCCCTCCCGGCGACGGCCCCTTCCCGGCGGTGGTCCTTCTGCATGGTTGCGATCACCTGCGTTTGAGCGTCAAGGAGCTTTGGCCGAAACGGCTGGTCAAATGGGGCTATGTCGTGCTTGTCGTCGACAGCTTCACCACCCGCAAGCTCGACGATGACTGTCGAATCGCTCTTCCCGAGCGGGTCTTCGATGCCTATGGCGCTCTGGATTTCTTGTCGAAATCGAGCTCCGTCGATATCAGCCGCGTCGCCTTGATGGGCTTTTCGACGGGCGCCACCGCGACGCTCGACGCGACAAAAACCCAGGGAAACGAGCAGCTTATGGAGCACAAGTTCAAGACGGCAGTCGCCTATTATCCCGCCTGCGACGCAAATCGGGGCGCTCCGTCAGCACCGACCTTGATCCTGATTGGCGAACGGGACAATTGGAGCCGGGCCGACCGATGCCAGAAGAGCCTTGCCCGCCTTGGCGACGATGGCCCATCCGTTGAGCTCAACGTCTACAAAGGCGCTTATCACGATTTCGACGCCCCGGAGTTCACAATGGGCAAGAGGGTGCTGGGTCATATCGAAAAATACGACCCCGACGCCGCGGCGAAGTCCATGCGCAGCGTCTACGCCTTTCTTCGCAAGTACCTCTCCGAGTAGAGGTTGACTGGCGATCTGCCTCTGCTCATCCGCTAGCCCGAGTTTGGCGCCAACGCACACCCCCAATCTCTGTCATTCCAGGCCTTGAGCCTGGAATCCACGGCCGCCGCCGGTCGATGTCCGCGTGGTGGATTCTCGGGTCAAGCCCGAGGAGGACGGAGCGTGGGTTGAGTTCCATGGGAAATCCGGCGACGTCTCCGGAATGAGGACAGGGCGCCTCCCGATCGTTCCAGCAAACATGCGCCAGCTGTCTGCCGGCCGGGCGCCCCTCCACATCGCAGCCTAAATGTCGCTCGGCCGCCCTGACGTCGCCTGGCTCGCCGAGGACATGAACGCCTCCTCGGCGCTCGGCACTTTCCCCTCCGGCGTCAGATCGTCGACGGCCTTGGGAAGATCGCGGCTCAGCCGGCCGAGGATCTCCTGATGCGAGAGGCCGGTATTCCTGGCGATCTCGTCCAGGACATCCGGGCCGAGGGCTGTGGCAAGTTCGCCGTCATTGATGTCGGCATTCTGCCCGCGGCGCACCCAGGATTCCATCTTGTCGCCCTGGCCGTTCTGCTGAAAGGTTTTCAGGAGGTCGCCGAGGCCGCCGCTGACGATGCTGCCGGAGGTCAAGCCGCCGAGAAGACCACCGAGACCGCCGGAGCCGGCCAGTCCGCCGAGGATGCCGCCGAGGCCGCCTGATGGCTGGCCTCCGGCGCCGGCCTGCTGCGGGTTCTGGAAGCCCCGCAGGAGCTCCCGGATCTTGTCCCTGTTCTGGTAACCGGCAACGGCAAGAACGGCGAGAAGCGCCTTCATTTGACCGCTCATCATGATGAAATCCTCCTGTGGTGCTCCGTGGGTTCACGCCAGCCGGAGCGCTGAATGGGCGCAATGTTCACTATCGTGGAAAGCTCCCGCCGGCGGGCGCAAGGCCCCGTGCCGGCGGCATTCACGACTGTCTCAAGGCCGGCTCAGAGTTCCGGGCAGCCGCGCTGGTTGGCGAAGATCATCCGGTCCGGCCCGCGGCGCGTCATCCCCTCGACGACGATGCTGCGAGACGAGATGCGGACGATGTGGGCCCGGCGCAGGCCTTCGCTGCGGGCGATGTCAAGCGCATCGTCGGGATCGCAGCGGCGCGGGCCCCGACGGTCGTAACGGTCGTAGCGGTCGTAATCGCGATTCCGGTCATAGACGCCGACGCCGCCGGGACCGATGCGCAGTTCCATATCCTGGGCGGCGGCAATCGTCGGTGCGATCGTCAGGCCGGTCATCGAGGCCAGGCCAATCAACACGAACTGAAGAGACTTATGCATGGATTCCTCCCATGGCCTTTATTGCTTATCGCCATACCAACATCGCCGTCGGGATTTTGTTCCGTAAGGTTGGAGGAGCGGGCCCAGGGGAGAAGCAAGAGCCTGCACGGCAGCGCGGAGCCGCTCATCGTGATCAGGCTTGATGCTCCAGCCAGGCGACAGCGAAGCTGCAGATTGAAGCCGCATCGACCAGCACCGATGGCGCGTCTCCAACCAGGCCCTGCGCGCCCTGCCCGCCGGCAAGAAAGGCACTGACGATCCCGGCGAAGTAATCGCTTTCGAAGCCGGCCACGACGGGATCGCCGGTGTCGAATTCCTCGAGCATGCGCCACACCACGCCGGCCGGCGTGGCAAAGGGCACCTCGTAGCGGCGCAGGCGCTTGTTCGGGATTTCAGCCAGGTGCTCGGCGCTTGTTCGGGATTTCAGCCAGGTGCTCGGCATGGTGGAGAAGGGTCATCGTGTCGAGCGGGGCTCCGGCCATGAGGACCTTGCCGCCGGCCGCCACGAGTTTGGCGAGCGGCGAGCCATCGCCATAGCCGTAATCGAGCGGATGATCGGCAGTGAGCCAGTCGGCCCTGGCGCCGATCGCCGCGACCGAGGCGCCCGGATTGCCGCTGCGCCGCGCCCCTGGCGTGGTTCGAAGGAATTCCGGGAAGATGCCGTTATCGCGGATCGCCCGGGAGGTCGTGGGATCGAAAGGCGCAATATGGTCGCGCCATTCGAAAGGAACGCGGCCGTTCTCGTCGAGCAGTTCGTCATAGGCGCCGTTCCAGTCCGCATAGGCGACGATGGTGCCCGACGGGCCGACGACATCGCGCAGCGCATCGATGAACATGTCGGGACCGTTGAGCAACCGCCCCAGTCTGCTCATGGCGGCATGCACCATGACCATGTCGCCGGCGCGAAGTCCGAGCTTTTCCAGATCCTGGCTGAGCGAGAGACGGGTGTGAAAGTGCGGAGCGGTCATCGGCCAACGATCAGCAGGACACGACCCGGAGTCAATGCTCCCGGGCGGACTCAGGGCACCATCGCTCGCAATACCCTGCTGCCGCTCACGCGCCTCGTGCCTCCGCGCCCGCGGCGGGCTTCCGTATGGTGCACCGCTTCCAAGGACATGAACCTGGTGGATCCTCTACCGCCGATCGGTGCCCCCTGGGCCATCCTTGCGATCTATGAAAGCTTCGGCTTCATCCACCACGCGTTCCTTGATGGCATCATGAGCATCGGACGCAACGTCCACGGCCTTGTGATAGACTTCCGACGCTACCTCTTTACCCTGCGCGAGGACGTCCTGGGCCTGATGGCTGAGGCTATCTCTCGTGCTATCTGCGGCTTCGCCGACCAACTCATCCTCGGTGTCGGTGTGGGGCAGCGCCGCGCCGATCGCCGCACCGACCGCGAAAGCCAGGGCACCGCCGACGAGCGGCTGGTCGCGGAAATGGGTGAGGATCGCCTCGTTGAGTTTGCTCGTTTGCTCTTGAAGACTGGTCGCCGCCGAAGAGGACCGGCTCGACAGCGAGCTCGCCGCGTCAGACGCACGGGCGCTGAGGTCGCTCGCGGCGCTTTTCGCCTGCTCCCATTTCTCCGCCGCCCAGCCGGTTGCCGCGTCGAGCATTGCACCAGTCTCGTCGGTTATCTGATTGATCTGTTTTCCGCTAGCGTCGGCGAAGCCGCGATAGGTCTTGCCCGCCTCGTCCATGAAATGGCCGGCACGACCTCCTGTTTCGTCTGTCAACGCTTTCAACCTCTTGCCGGATTCATCGGCAAAATGGCTGTAACGGGCTCCGTTTTCCATTGCCGGCGGACCAATCCGGCGAACCCGTCCAGTCGCCGGGTAAAGCGGGTATTCAGGATCCTTGCTCCAGGTCGCCGTGTCGCCTGATGAAGGACTGCCTTTTGCCATGAGCCAGGCCAGGCTCACGCCCATCAGCGCGACCGGCAAAGGGTTCGCCTTGAGGGCGTGGCCAAGATTGCTGACATACTCTGCGCCGCCGCTTCCCTTGGCATATGCGATGACCTCATCGATGAGCTGGCCCGGCGACATCCGTTCCTGAATCGCGTCAATCCGATCTCCTATGCGGCGGCGGTCTTGGTCGATCTCCCACTGAAGCTCGGCCGATGATTTTTCCGTTGAATTTTCCATCAGATTTTGTCCTTCACAACATCAACGTCGCGGCGAAGCGAAGTCGCAGTACGATCCAGTTTCATGTTGTTGGCGCGAAGCGCGGCGAGGCCCCGGGAGACCAAACCCCAAGCGATCCCGGCTATGATGATGCCGACGATTAGAGAGGCGAGCGCACCTGCAGTGGTTTGGGTAAAACCCTGTGTCACGAGGAAGGCCGCGAGACCGCCGACAAGCGCACTCAGCAGGACGCCGACTGCCCCGATCGCCAGGACCAATCCGAATAGGAGAACCTCCACGCCGCTGAGCGCCTGCGAAAGTTTTTCCGAGGCTTCCGTCTTGGCAAGGTCGATTTCCTTGCGGAGCAGGCCCGTGACATCACCCACGAGGCCACTGACGAGCTCGGAGAGGGGTGTGTTCTCTGAAGTTTTAGCCATTGTTCTCGCCTCCGGTCGTCGCGGCGCCGGGGCGCAGGCCAATCGACGGTTCGCGCGGCGCGGCAACTGTTTGCCTTTTCGCGGAGGCCGTCAGGAAGCGGCTTGCCGCCAGGCCCGCAAGTGCGGCGATCCCGAGAAAGGCGAGCGGTTGCTTGCGCCCGAAATCCTCGGCCATGGTGGCGATTTCGCCGATGTCCTTGCCTTCCATCCGCCGAGCGACGGTCTGCACGCTCCGCCCGATTTGCCTGGCGTATCGCCCGACCTCAGCCTGACCGGAGCTTTCCATTTCGGCGCCAGCTTTCTCAAGTGCCGTTGCAACGCCGCCAACCTGGCGAGCAGCGAAGCTGGTGCGTTCGGAAATGACGTCCTTGGCTTTCTCGACGGCCGTGTCGGCGCCTTCCTTGATCGCTTCCTTGGCGGTGGAAATGTCTTCGCTCACCTTCGCTTCCAGATCGGAAACGGACGTGCGCATTCCCGGCGAAGAACCAAAAGCTGGGGATGAGGACGGTGTCTGCGCCGTTGCGCTTCTTCCTGCCGGATCTGTGAAATCGTTTTGCATGTCTAACCTCCCATGTCGTGGCGGCGACTGCCGCAGCCCCGAACCACGGGTGCCCCGCTTTGTTCCGCGAATGCCAAACGTTCCGCTTCGGCATGGCTCAGATCTGCGACTGCAATGAAGCCGCGCCGTCCTCGGCTCCTTCTTGATCTTTGGCAGGCGTGACAATGGACGCTGCGACGTAACGCTCCTCCCTGTCGCCATCGTTGAAGTAGTAGACGGCGAGCAGGGATCCCTCCCCGCGTTTTACCATTCTGGGATAACCGAGATCAGCCGTGCCGCCGTCGCTGCGGATGACCTTCTCGGCGCCCCATGTCTCGCCGTCATCGAAACTCATGCGCATCCGGATACCAAATGGCGGATCACGATAGCCGTAGACGAGCAGCAGCATGCCTTCGATGCGTCCGAGCGCTGGCGGGTTGCCATTGCTGCCGGTGTCGCCGACAATGCAGCCTTTCCGTGTCCAGGTCTTCCCTTCGTCGTCGGAGGTGAAGGCTTCTATCCAACCCTTGCCACCGCCCCTCCCCATGCAGCGCGTCAAGGTCAGTATGGCGCCACCGGAAAGTGCCGCGGATGCCGGCATGATCGAATAGCCCTCAGGTTCCGGGCCGACAAATCCTTGCAGGACGAAGCTGCGCCCGCCGTCCGCAGTGCGCGCGCAGAACACCCTGCCTTCCGAACCGTCCTCTTTGGAGGTGCTGAGCATGAAGAGCGCATGTTCCCTGCCAAGAGGCACGATATCGGTGCGCGCCGAGATCGGAAGGTGCAAACCGGTGAAACGATACGGACCCTGCCATGTCAGGCATCGATCCCGGCTGACATAGAACCAGCTGACCGCGTCGCCCTCTACATCGGTTCTGGCGCACATGACGATCGTCTCGGGATCGAGAAAGTCTATGGGTTCATCCAGACGGCCGAGGTCATCACCAACCGACAGATGCGGACGGATCTTGAGATCGGCGTTCAGGTGCTCATCGGCCGAAAGCGAGAGCCCACCGGGCACCCGGCCGCAGAACGGCTCGTCCATCCATGTCAGTCCGCCGTCCAGGCTGCGTGCCTGCCAGGGGACGAATGGATAATCACGGTCCAGTTCGTGCAATTCCCCCTTCGCTCCGAGTTTGCCGCGCGCGAAGACGACAACGATTTCCTCACCCCAGGACCAGAAACCATAATTTGCCGGCCAGGCTGCGAACTCGCCCTGTCTCCTGTAGATTTCAATATGGCGGAATTGCATGTCCATGGAGGCTTCCGCTGTCATAGGGTCTCGACTGGAAGTGCGCGCACGAGCAGTTCATCCTGGCCGAGCAGCCGTTCGAGTTCGCGACGGTATTGGCGCCACCACGCCCGATCGAGACTGCCCACCATGACTTCGATCACGATGACGGTATCTTCTTCAGTGCCCTCGTCATTGGACCAAAGCCCTTTTGCGGGGGAATTGAGATAGGCCGTCACACCGCCATGGCGCTCCGTCATCTCGCGCTGAATTGTCGCGATAATGTCTCCGATGTCGACCGTCGCTTGCGGCGCTGCCGGAATAAACAACTGAATCAAATGCATGTGGAATTCTCCTCGTCTCGCAAACTTCGCAGGTCTGACGAGGTTCCAGCCCGGCTCTAAATCTGGTGCGATGTCATGGTGTCGGCTCCGCGCCGAAATCGCCGATATCCGTCGGACAACAAGGAAAGCGGCAGCAGGCGGTGGTCGCCGTCGTGCAAGGTGCTCCGGCCGCGGTGGCGAGCCCAGACGCAATGTGCAGTCACAGGGCTGATCAAGCATCCCTTTTCAGATCCCGAAGACAGATACCAATTAGTCTTGACTCATCAATTAGTCACGGCTATTGTGTTTGCATGATCGAGACCACCCCAATTACGAGCGTCATGCGCGCCCTTGCCGATCCCACTCGGCGGGCCGTGTTCGAGCAGATCGTCCTCTCCAAGGAGATCACCGTCGTCGAACTGACACGGGCGAGCACCGTCACTCAGGGCGCCGTCTCGCAGCACCTCAAGGCGCTGAAGCAGGCGGGCCTGGTGGCCGAGCGCCCCGAGGGCCGCAATGTCTATTACCGCGCCGAGCCCGAAGGCCTTGCGCCGCTTGTGGACTGGATGAGCCATTACGGCACCTTCTGGCGCGAGCGTTTTGCCGATCTCAGAACCTTGCTGAAGGAAATCGATCCATGACCGACACCGCATTGAAGCCCGACACGCAGGAGATTGTCGTCGACGAAGTGTTCCCGCACGCGCCGGAAACAATCTGGAAAACGCTGACGTCAGCCGAGTTGATGGGCCGCTGGCTGATGATGCCGGCGGGCTTCGAGCCGGTCGAAGGCAAGCGCTTCACCTACCAGACGACGCCGGCCGGCGCCTGGGACGGCACCATTCACTGTGAGGTGCTGGAGGTGAAGCCGAATGAGCGTCTCTCCTATGCCTGGAAAGGCGGACATGCCGAGAATGCCGGCTACGGCTCGCCGCTCGATACCGTCGTCACCTTCCTTCTCTCCAGGACGGAAAACGGCACACGGCTGCGTCTCGTTCATTCCGGCTTCGTGCTGCCTGAGAATGACACCGCCTACCGGAAAATGGGCGAAGGCTGGAAGAAGGTCGTGAAGAATATCGGCGCCCTCGCCGGCAGCGAGGACTGATCCGGCACCAGCCACATCACAAATTTGTTCAGGAGAAAGCAATGAGCAAGCCTTATACCGGCGGCTGCGCCTGCGGCGCCATCCATTACGAGATCTCGGCCGAGCCGATTGCGATGAACGACTGCCAGTGCCGCGACTGCCAGCGGACGAGCGGCACCGGCCACGGATCCTATCTGACCTTCCCACGCCGGCAGGCTGTGAAGCTTGAAGGAGAGGCCAGCCACTGGCAGATGGTCGCCGACAACGGCAATGTCAAAACCCGCGGCTTCTGCCCGGCCTGCGGCGCGCCTGTTTATCTGACCTTCTCCTACATGCCCGATTTCTTCACCATCCACGCCGCCAGCCTCGACGAGCCGGAGCGATATCAGCCGCAAATGGCAACCTACACCGTGCGCGGCCTCGCCTGGGATCGGGTCGACCCTGATGTGGCGAAATTCGAAAAGATGCCGCCGATGTGAGGCTGGCGCAGCGCCCGCAAATGGTCTCTCGGGTGCTCGGTCGCGAGCGGGGAAGGTCCCGCTCACGACATCGTCGCTTGCCCACCGAGGTCGAGTTTTTTCCTGTCGTTGCCAATCCAGCATAAATTGCCTTTGACATTTCGTCACATCGAATATAACCATCTGGCTATATAGCTAATTGGTGATTCATGGATGACAGGCTTGATGAGATTTTTTCCGCCCTCTCCGACCCCACACGGAGAGCAATTCTGGCGCGGCTTGCCAACGGCAAGGCGACGGTGGCCGAGCTTGCCGATCCGTTCGAACTGTCTCAGCCCGCCATCTCGAAGCACCTCAAGGTCCTGGAACAGGCCGGGTTGATCCGCTCCGGCCGGGAAGCGAATTCGCGTCCCCGCATTCTCGAGCCGGCAGCCTTGAAGACAATTGCAGATTGGATCGCCGATTACAGGCGCTTCTGGGATGAAAGCTTTGATCGTCTCGATGACTATCTGTCCAAGGTACAAGGAAACGAAAAATGACCAATCCAGAGACCGCAACAGACAACAGCCATGACCTGGTTCTCGTGCGAAAGTTCGATGCGCCCTGCGATCTCGTTTTCAGGGCATGGACCGACCCGAAAGCCTTGGCGCAATGGTGTGGGCCTCACGGTTTCAAGGCAGTGGGCGACAGGCTGGAAGCCTGGCCCGGCGGCAAACACCGCGCCTGTCTGATTGCCCCGGATGGAGAGGAGCATTGGGTCGGCGGAAAATATCTGGAGGTCGAGCCGCCGCACAGGCTTGTGTTCACACATGCCTGGGAGACCGGAACCGGCGAAACCAGCCCCGAAACCATCGTCACCATCACCTTCAGGGAAAGCGATGGAGGCACGGAAATGACTTTTCGGCAGAGCGGATTTGCAAGCGCATCCTCACTTGAGGGTCATGAATCCGGTTGGTCGCAAAGTTTCGAGCGATTGAACTCTTTTCTGGGAACCGCCGAAGGGCAAAATCATGGGTAAGGCGACGATGAAGCTCTACTATTGCGAGACGCTCAATCCGCGGAAGGCCTGCGCCGCCGCGCGTTTTCTTCAAGCCGACGTCGAGTTCGTCAGGGTTGACCTGGCCAGCGGAGAGCAGCGCACCGCGGAATTCCTGGCGCTGAACCCGAACGGAAAGGTCCCGGTGCTGCAGGATGATGCCGGAACCTTATGGGAAGCGAACGCCATCATGTGCCGGTTGTCTGACGCAGTCGCGTCGGATTTCTGGCCGCATGACCATCGGCAGACCGACGTGCTGCGCTGGTTGAGCTGGGATGCCAGCCATTTCACCCGGCACGGGGCAACGCTGTGGTTTGAAAGCTTGATCAAGCCGTTGTTCGGCGGGAAGCCTGACCTCGCCCTGATCGAGGATGCGAAGACGAACTTTCGGCTCCATGGCCGGGTGCTCGACGATCATCTGGCCGCCAACAGCGTCGCCGTCGGGAAGACACTGACCGTGGCGGATTTCGCACTGGCAGCTGCACTTCCTTATGCAACCGCTGCCGACATCCCGCTCGCCGAATTCCGGCATATGCAAAAATGGTACGGACGGCTTGAAGAACTGGATGCGTGGCAAAACCCTTTTCCAGCCTGAGAAGCGCGAGCGAAGGGTTATTGCGAGCCTGAGAGGCGTTACCGCAGAGGTAATATTGAAGATTATCTTCGTATTTCGACATCTTCTCTTCAACAACGCTTTGTGCATATATTGACCCTTCGCCGAGAACGTCACGCCGCAACCGGCCGCGGTCGCCGCAAGGCGTCCTGGGAATTGCCAAACCGGCGGGTGGATTCTGTCGTGAGCACCACAAGATACTTGCTGATCTTGCCGCTGATGGCGGTCGTGGCCTACATGGCGATCGTGGCTCTGGTCTATTTTTCGCAGCGAAGCCTGCTTTATCCCGGAGCCGGCGCCGCATCTGGTGCCGAGGATGCGCGTTGGGGCGAGTCGGTCAACATTAGAACGCCCGACGGGGAGAAGCTTCAGGGACTGTACAGCCAGGGCGACAGCGACAAGCCCTGCGTGCTCCTCTTTTTCGGCAACGGCGACCGCGTCGACAATTACGCGTTTCTCGCACAGGCGCTGGCTGCACGCAGGATTGGATTGCTGGCGATTTCCTATCGCGGCTATCCCGGCTCGACCGGCTCACCCAGCGAGCAGGGCCTGCTGACGGACGGCATCGCCGCGTTCGACTGGCTTTCAGCACATGCCGGAAGCGAGATTGTTGTGCTCGGCCGGTCACTTGGCACCGGCGTTGCTGTGAACACGGCCGCGAACAGGCCGGCCGGGGGCGTCATCCTCGTGTCTCCGTACCTGTCGGTTCTGTCGGTTGCGCAGGCGCGCTATCCGTACCTCCCGGCTGAAATTCTTCTCAAGGATCCGTTTCGATCGGACCTCAACATAGGCAAGGTCAGACAACCGAAGTTGTTCCTCCACGGCCGGCTTGATGACAGCATCCCGCTGTCTTCAGGGCAGGCGCTGTACGAGATCGCACCCGAGCCCAAGCGGATGCTGATCTATGACCGCGCGGGTCACAACGATATCTTCAGCGATGGCCTGGTCGGTGACGTCATCCGTTTCGTGGAAGCGCTGAAAGGAAACGGTCCTGGATCCCGTCACGAACGGGAGCCGGTTCTCGGCGAGACCCGGTCTGAGGGCGAAGATCATCGCGGTGGTTCGGCTTCGAATCCATAAGCTCTTTCAACGAGCGCCACACGGATTTCATAACGCGTATACCAGTCTGCCCGGCCCCGGCGTTGCGCTTCGACGTGATCGACGACCGCTTTCCAGGCCCGGATGCTTTCTTCGTCCCTCCAATAAGAGTTGATGATGCCGAACCCATCAGCACGGCGGGCGCTTTCGAAACCCAGAAATCCGGGCTGCTGCTTTGCCAGTTCCACCATCGCAGCGCCGACGTCACCGTAGCCGTCCTCGACCTCCGTTCGTTGCGACGAGAAGCAGACGACGTAATAGGGCGGTGCAGGTAAGGTCGCGATAGACATGCCAAAACCTCGTTGCGACGAGTGGACATCTTTGCAACCATCCGTCGTGCGGTCAATTCGCAACCCAATACCGGCACAGGCTACGTCAGCCCCCTTCGCCGTCCCCGACCCCAAGCTGCCGTGGAAATCAATCGAGGCGGCCGCGGAAAAGCATCTCGTTGCCGTGGGACTTACGCATGCGCCGGACGCCAGTGGGGATAGGTGACATAGGCGGTGACGGCGCCCTCCTCATGCGAGCGGATCGTCACGGTCTCGCCCTTCGGCATGTAGACGATCTCGCCCGGCCCGGCGCTGACCGTTCCCGCCTCTGCCGAAATCGAAAGCCGCCCTTCCAGAACGATCATCACGTCGTCGACCGCCATGGTTTCGGTCAGGCTCTGGCCAGGGGCGTAGCGTCCGTAACCGATGGTGATCGGCCCGCCATGCCGCTCATCGACGAGATTGCCGACGAGAATGTCTGCCTCCTGCCCCGGGGAACGCTTCAGCGAAGCGTCGGCGATCGCGAATTTCTGCATCTTCATTGTCTACCTCCATGCCGCCGGCTTAGGTAACGCGGAAATCTCCCGCGCCAAGTCCTCAGCGTGGCGCGATATCCCGCCATTGGAATGATCTGCGACACTCGGAAGGCCTCGCCAGCAAACGAAGGCGCGCCGAAACGAAGTGCTCTGACGCCGGTCCAGCGGCGCGATACGCTGCGCCGGCGGCGAGTTGAGTGGGAATGCACCCCCGCTCTCCGTCATTCCAGGCCTTGAGCCTGGAATCCATGGCCTTGGCCCATCACGCGCCGCGGATCCTGGGCGAACGACAACGAAAGGCGCCGCCCTGCCCTGCGTATCGGATCGACATGGCGCTTGCCGGCCACGCCGCAGAGCCACGAAAGCCTCGACTTCATCGGCGCATGGAGCGGCAGAAGCCGCGTCGTCAGCATCCATTTGCCAACCTGCAACTGAGCTCCAGCGCATCCAAGGCGTGTGATGATTGACAGAGTTCTACCAAGAAAGAGCTAATTGGAAAGTCCAAAGGATCGGAGCATAGTCCGCCCAGTGGGGTTCAGCGCGCGTGGGAAAAGCGGGACACAGGACTCCTGCGGCCACGCCTCGACGACTTAGCAGGCAACATTGACAGGTTGATGCGGAGGTAGCGTGATGGCGCAGGGCGTCGTTTCTCTCAGCGGGACTCTGACTCAGAATCAGACTTTGGCGGCAAATGTCACCGATGTTGACGGGTTACCGTCAGGGACGGTCATTACCTATCAGTGGCAGCAGAGCAGCGATAACGGTGCCACCTGGAGCAACATAACAGGTGCAGCCACAGCCGCCCTGACCTTGCAGCAGGCTCAGGTCGGAAAGCGGGTGCGGGCAACCGCTGCTTACACCGATGCTTTGGGCAACCAGGAACTGGTTGCCAGCACCACCAATACCGCTGTCGCCAACGTGAGCGACATAGGCGTAGTCGCGATCACCGGTACACCCGTACAAGGCCAGGCCCTGGCCGCCGCGATCTCGGATCTGGATGGGCTCGCCAACGTGGCGATCACCTATCGTTGGCAGCAACTGATCGGAACCACCTGGAGCAACATCGCGAACGCCAACGGTTCAACGTGGACGCTTCAGGCAGCGCAGGTCGGCAGGCAGGTCCGCGTCCAGGTAACCTATACCGATCAGTCGGGAGGAACCGAAAACAATCGAACCAGCCTGGCCACATCCCCGATCGTCGCGAGTAATCCTGCCGGCAACGACATTGGCATCGTCTCCATCATCGGGGCCGCAACTCAAAATCGGACGATCGCGGCTGGTGTTACCGATGTTGACGGGCTCCCGGCCGGGACCATCGTCGCCTACCAATGGCAGCAAAGCAGCAATGGCGGCGGCACGTGGAGCAACATTGCCGGCGCCACTGCGAAAACACTCAGCCTGCAGCAAGCACTGGTTGGGGAGCAGGTTCGAGCGACCGCCACGTACACCGATGCCCTTGGCAACAACGAGACGGTCGCCAGCGGTCCGACGACGGCAGTCGCCAACTTGAACGACGCAGGCGTGGCGACGATCACCGGTACGCCCGTTCAAGGACAAGCCCTGACTGCGGCCGTTACCGACCTCGATGGGCTCGCCAACGTGTCGATCACCTATCGCTGGCAGCAGTTGATCGGGACGACCTGGACCGATATCGCCGGAGCCACCGGTCCGAACTGGACACTCCAGGCGGCGCAGGTGGGCAGGCAAGTTCGTGTCAGGACCACTTACACCGATCAGCTGGGTGGTGTCGAAGCCAACCGGGCGAGCACGCCGACCGCAGCCATTGTCAGTGCCAACAACCACCCGGGTGTGCTTGGCATCAGCGGCACCGCGACGCAAGGTCAGGTGTTGACGGCCGCTGTCACCGACGCGGACGGTGTGCCGGGATCGGTGACCTATCAGTGGCAGCAGAGCAGCAACGGCACCACCTGGAGCAATATCGGTGGAGCGACTGCCAAGACGCTGACCCTGCAGCAGGCCCAGGTCGGCAATTTCGTGCGGGCAACGGCCAGTTACATCGACAACCTGGGCAACAGCGAGAATGTCACCAGCCCGGCGACGCCCTCGGCAGTCGCCAATGTCAATGATCCCGGCGTGATCTCGATCACTGGCATAGCGAGCCAAGGCCAGACCTTGACCGCCAGCCTCAGTGACATCGATGGCCTGCCGGCAAGCGTCAGCTATCTGTGGCAGAGCAGCGACAACGGCACGACGTGGAGTGACGTCGCGGGCGGGCAAAGCCTGACACTGGGCAGCAGTCTCGTCGGCAAGCGCGTGCGGGTCAATGCCACTTATACCGACCTGCTTGGCACTGGCGAGACCGTCGTGAGCGCGGCGACTGCCCCGATTACATCCGTAAGTTCCAGCCCCGTCAGCCTCTTCACCACCCAGACACCGGCCCAACCCAACTTCACCGACGGGCCTGGAGTGGACTGGGAAGTCGGGATGCGCTTCGTCAGCAGCAATACCGGTTCGATCCAGGCGGTCCGCTATTACAAGGCCCCCAGCGAGACCGACACGCATGTCGGCCGCATCTGGTCGGCTACCGGGCAGCAACTGGCAAGCGTCACCTTCACCAACGAGACCGCCTCAGGATGGCAGCAGCAGACTTTGGCAAGCCCGCTGGTCATCAATGCGGGCACCACCTATGTCGTCTCGGTCAATGCCAACAGCTACTATTCGCTGACCTCGAACGGCTTCGCCAACCCGATCAGCAATGGCGGATTGACCGCCCCGGTCGGCGCCGGCGTCTACAACGATACCATCGGCACGTTTCCGACCCTGGTCTACCAGAATGAAAACTACTTCCGCGATGTCGTGTTTTCTGCCGCGGCGGCGAATCCCGACAACCACCCGGGTGTGCTTGGCATCAGCGGCACCGCGACGCAAGGTCAGGTGTTGACGGCCGCTGTCACCGACGCGGACGGTGTGCCGGGATCCGTGACCTATCAGTGGCAGCAGAGCAGCAACGGCACCACCTGGAGCAATATCGGTGGAGCGACTGCCAAGACGCTGACCCTGCAGCAGGCCCAGGTCGGCAATTTCGTGCGGGCAACGGCCAGTTACATCGACAACCTGGGCAACAGCGAGAATGTCACCAGCCCGGCGACGCCCTCGGCAGTCGCCAATGTCAATGATCCCGGCGTGATCTCGATCACTGGCATAGCGAGCCAAGGCCAGACCTTGACCGCCAGCCTCAGTGACATCGATGGCCTGCCGGCAAGCGTCAGCTATCTGTGGCAGAGCAGCGACAACGGCACGACGTGGAGTGACGTCGCGGGCGGGCAAAGCCTGACACTGGGCAGCAGTCTCGTCGGCAAGCGCGTGCGGGTCAATGCCACTTATACCGACCTGCTTGGCACTGGCGAGACCGTCGTGAGCGCGGCGACTGCCCCGATTACATCCGTAAGTTCCAGCCCCGTCAGCCTCTTCACCACCCAGACACCGGCCCAACCCAACTTCACCGACGGGCCTGGAGTGGACTGGGAAGTCGGGATGCGCTTCGTCAGCAGCAATACCGGTTCGATCCAGGCGGTCCGCTATTACAAGGCCCCCAGCGAGACCGGCACGCATGTCGGCCGCATCTGGTCGGCTACCGGGCAGCAGCTGGCAAGCGTCACCTTCACCAACGAGACCGCCTCAGGATGGCAGCAGCAGACTTTGGCAAGCCCGCTGGTCATCAATGCGGGCACCACCTATGTCGTCTCGGTCAATGCCAACAGCTACTATTCGCTGACCTCGAACGGCTTCGCCAACCCGATCAGCAATGGCGGATTGACCGCCCCGGTCGGCGCCGGCGTCTACAACGATACCATCGGCACGTTTCCGACCCTGGTCTACCAGAATGAAAACTACTTCCGCGATGTCGTGTTTTCTGCTGGATCAAGCGTTGCCTTGCGGGACAATAACACCATCTTCGTCAGTGAAACAGCGGGCGCTGCAACAATCACCGTCGTTCGCACAGGCAGCACGAGCGGGCAGCTGACACTGGAGTACACGACCAACGAGATCGGCGGAGCCGGAGCGGCACAGGCTGGAGCGGACTATACGCCGCCGACCTTCAATGGCCGAGCCAATACCGGGCAAGTTGTTTTCGCGGACGGCGAGAGCAGCAAGACGTTTGCAATCCCGATCGTCAATGACCCCGATGCCGAAGGGACCGAGACATTTTCCGTCGGCATCCAGAATCCCGGGCCTGGTGGCTCGCTGGCAGCGCCGCGGACTGTTCTGGTCTCGATCGTCGACGACGACTCCGCACCCACCATCTCCGTGAGCAATCCGGTCATCACCTTGTCGGAGGCGGCGGTCGCCGCCACGATCACGGTTCAGCGCAGTGGAAACATCGATGCCACGGCCACCGTTGCATATGCTACGAGCAATGGCAGCGCGATCGCGGGCTCCGATTATACGACAACAACGGGCGTGCTCACATTTGCCGCCGGGCAGGCGATCCAGACCATTTCTGTTCCGCTGCTCAACAACACGACGGCCGAGAGCAACGAAAGCTTCACTGTAACCTTGAGCAACCCGACAGGCGCTGTCCTGGGGAGCCAAACGACCGCGACCGTCAACATCCTGGACGACGACAGCAACCTCGGCAATCTGGTCCGCCAGACCGTGGTGTCCGGCTTGACCGAGCCAACGACCCTGGATTGGACGCCCGATGGCCGCTATATGGTTGTCGCGCAACAGAATGGCGTTGTGCGGGTGGTGGACAACGGCACGTTGAGATCGACGCCGCTTGTCGATTTGTCCAGCCAGGTCAACTATACGCCCGGAGATCGGGGGATGCTGGGGGTGGCAATTCATCCGAACTTCGCGGCAAATCCATACGTCTATCTGCTCTACACTTACGACCCGCCGGAAACTGCGAATGGAACCGGCCTGGCGGGACCTGATACCAAAGGGAACCGTCCTTCGCGTCTCGTTCGGCTTACGGTCAACCCCAACACGATGATCGCCGATCCGGCCAGCATGGTCGTGCTGGCCGGTACCAATAGCACCTGGGCATACACCAGCCGTCCGGATCTCGACAGTACCGGCGCTGTGAACATACCGCCATCGGGCATCGTTAACGGCACCACCATTACCGCCCCTGCAAGCCAGATCGAGGTGGGAACGCAGGACAACGATCCAGATCGCGCCGGAATCCAGAACCAGAATATTCGGGACTATCTGGCGACGGACAGTGACTCCCATTCCAATGGAGCTCTCCATTTCGGGCCTGACGGCATGCTGTACTTCAGCAACGGAGACGGCACGTCTTACAATTTCATGGACCCTCGCACGGTTCGCGCTCAAGACGTTCACAATCTGTCCGGCAAAGTCCTGAGGATAGATCCGATGACCGGCGCGGGCGTTCCGGGGAACCCCTTCTATGACCCCGCAGATCCCAACAGCAATCAGTCCAAGGTCTTCTATTCCGGCGTGCGCAACGCCTATCGCTTCACCTTCGATCCGGTGACCAACCTGCCCGTGCTCGGAGATGTCGGCTGGAACAGTTGGGAGGAAATAAATACCGGTCCCGCCGGATCGAATTTCGGTTGGCCGTATCTGGAAGGTCCCGGCCGAACGGGCGGCTACCAGGATCTCCCTCAGGCGATCAGCTTCTACAACAATGGGAACCGAAACAGTCCTTCCGATCAGGCTGCTGTTTTTCCGCTGCTATCGAGAAGCCACGGCGCGCCTGACGGCGCCTCCGCGATCACGGTCGGGGATTTCTACAACAACGATACCCTGATGTTTGCGGATCTTGTCAATGGAAATGTGTACACCGCAACAATGAACGCAAGCAGGCAGATCACGAACGTACAGGTCTTCGACACCGGCGTCCCCTACCTGGTAGACATCGCGAAGGGACCGGACGGCTGGCTTTACGGTGCTGATTTGGGCACCGGCACCATCCGTCGCTGGGCAGACCCCAATGTGCCGACCGGCGGGAACCTGTTGGCACCGACTTGAGCCGTAGCACATCGGCAGCCCCCTTATGCAGTATTGAACGCGTAACAGGCGATGCCGAGACAATGAGGGAGGCTGGCGATGCCGCCGAGAGCTAATCGGTCAAGCTCAGGGTTCAAGAATATTGGGATATTGAACTTCCTCCGCAAAATCCTGGTAGCAGTACTTCTGCCAGTTCTTTCAGCAAATCTTTCATTCGGTGCGGAAAGGACATTTAAACTTCCTGGCTTCACCCACCCGTTTAGAGTTACGACGGAGCGCAATCAGCCGGGCGGCTTTACAATGGTGAAAGACCCGCTGGATCAGTACAACGCGGCCAAGGTGTTCAAATTTTCGATCAACCCAGGTTCGTGCGTACGGGACGACTGCGAGCAACAGTCGGCTCGCGCGACGGTTCAGCAGGGACGCAAGGCCAAGCAACCCAAGGAGGCATGGTATGGTTGGGACATGTATTTCGTGCCCGACTTTCCGATTGGTTCGAAGCAGGTCAGAGGTCACGAGATATTCGTCGAATTCAAGGATCAGGACCAATGCCAACTCGTGGCCCTGACCACCAATCCCCATAGCAACGACCAATTCCTTTCATGGAGTATGGAAAAGCCAAGCGGGAAGCAGATGACCCAGTTCGGCGGTGACTGTATTGACCTTTTTGACATGCGCGTCGCGCCCATCAGCGAACTGGCGGGCGCTTGGCACCGTTTCGAACTCCTTGTTCGATGGACCAGGGAAGGCGACGGACGCTTCATGATGTTTCTGGATGGGAAGCAGGTCGTGGACTATCACGGCGTTACCTGTTTTTCATGCGATAAGCTAAATTACTTTCTTTTCGGCAACTACCTGTGTTGCACGACTGGCACCAAATTGGTGGTGCCCGCGACGGTCTACTATCGCTACGTCAGCATGGCGAAGTCGCGTGAGGCTCTCGTTTGGAAGTAGTTCAGCAGGATCGACGGCGATGGGGCGGCTCCGCGAACAACGAAGTTTGCGGAGCCGAAGTGCACGGAGGGAGGTGGGCGGCGCCATAAGGCCGCGGGTGTTAGAACCCCTCACCTTGATACGATCCGAGGATGAGCTCGACTGAACATCACTCGGCGATTTCTTTCGAATTCTCCTGGAAGTGGGCTCGGGCAGTCTCGTCAAGATCGATCAGCTTGTCGATCGCTTCCTCAATCAGCGGCGAGATGATCGGGCGTAGAGCGGCTTCGGTAGGATGCCGACAAAAAAGCCCCGCCGTAACGGGGCAAGTCTTGACAACACGGATCGCACAGGAGGAACACCCGTGCTTTCCTGTTGCTTCAACGAAAGAGGGACTGGCTATGTTCCGATACGGTGTTGGACATAGTAGAACGCAGCTTCATCTTCTCATTGAGCACTTGAAGAAGGCGTTATTTGTCTCGCCAGGGAGGTTCTGACTGGATACAGCAACATTGCTAAACCTCCCTGGCGTCCTCTTGACAAGGATGAATAAAATCTAGCTCGACTCTTACCAAGAAAAAGACGGACTTAAGTCGGGCATTGGGCGCCGTGGTTTTGTAGTGCGGTTCAAGCATGACGCAAAAAAAGCCCCGCAGCTCAGCGGGGATTAGCAGATTGGGGTTTTTTTTGGCTTTGCGCACCTAGGCGCTGCACAACTATTCTCAACGATGTTTTCTTTACTGCAATAAGTACGACTTTATCACTTTGACTTAGGGTCGAATGCATAAATGTGCGAAACCGCACTGACGGTTGGTCTTAGAAGGCTGATGCACTACGGTTTTCTTATCGCGCTCCGAGCGAACTGTTGCGACGCTTAGGGAGGATGATATGGCGGACTTCAATCTCTTACTTCAGCTGGAAGACGTGAACGTGATTTCGGATGCTGTTCGTACTTGGTTCCGGCACAATCACGCCGCGCCGACGGAACAATCAATGCAGCTTCTTTGCAGCTCGGCAGTCGACCTATTTAATGAAGGACATAAGACGCGCGAGGAGCTGGTCACGCTGCTGATCATGAAGTTTGATAGCAGTCATTCGCTGCAGGTCAACGCGCCGACGTCCACATCTCATCATTGACCAGTGATATCGGCCATGAATGCCGAGCGCCGGCAGGTGACCGACAGGGTCGCCACGCAAGCGGCCTTTCCAATTCAGGCCATCTCCGCTCATTACGATTTCGCTTTCCGCCAGCCGGCGGCCCAAGCTTAAATTCCGAGCAGAACCATCGTTCTCCATACGTGGGGCTGATCTTCGTCTGCTCGTCGTATCGCTGTCCCGGCACATGGAAGATGCGCTCGCCAGTCTCGATGGAGATGTTGCCCTTGATCCTGCACGATAGACCGGAGCCGCCAGAAGCGCCCCAGGAGGCCAGCATGTCGCTTGCGGTCCAGCCGCCGGCTGCACCAAACGCGACCGCGCCGATGACCAAACCCGGCGCCCTGAACAGCACCGATTTCTTCTGCGGAACGCGATACTCCTGACGCATGCCGCATCCCCGTCATTTCGCGCGAGGATTGTAGCCGCGTTAGAGCATGGCGAATATCTATCCAAAAGGCTTATCTGGACCTGCTTGGGCTGAGCGGCCCTGAAGGTTCCAGTGCGCCGGACTACTTGGCGACATGCCAAACTCCGCCGACGCCATCGCCGGTCGTATCGCCAGGCTTCTTGTCTCCGGCGAAGGTGTAAAGCGGCTTTCCTTGGTAAGCCCACATCTCCTTGCCGTCGGCCGCCTTGACAAGTGACCATTCGCCTTCGGCCTTGGCCTTGGCGGCGGCGTGGAAGGCCGGCCATTTCTTCAAGCAGGCCTCGTCGCAGTTTGATTTGCCCATGGCGTCTTTGTCGAACGTATAGAGTGTCATACCTTTGGCGTTTGCCAGGATCTTACCCATCTTCGTGTCGACCATTTTGGCCGGTTCCGCTGCAAAAGCCGAAAAGACAGTCGCAGCCAACAGGCCCATGGAGACGATCAGCGTTTTCATGAATACCTCCAGTTCGGGAATGCCAGCGGGATCTGGCAGGGTCCGATGTGAGCAAGAAACGCTCCGGCGAGGTGGCGGTTCCGTGATCTAACTGACGGCGATGCAGATTCGGATTTGTCTTGTGTGGATGAGCGACGGGGCTGTAGCCTGGCTGCGGCATTGGCTCAAGATTAACTGATGAACCCCGCGTTTAAAAAAAGCCCCGCGCGGCTCGCGGGGCCAGTGAGCGTGCATGGCAAGGCGGTTGAGGGCGCCTAGCGCACGCTCAGGACTAACGTAGGGCCGCGATGAAGGTTCCCGAGGCTCATCCTTTTGGCGGGCGTCAAATCAGCAGCCGACGTCAGTCGCACCAATCATTTCGCTGCTTCGGGCTCCACGTCCTGGCGAAACCTTCCGAAGCAGCTTCTTGCCGATTTCTTCACCATTCGTACGGTAGATGTTGATGAGCGGCCGATGCGATGGCGTCTTGTCGACCGAGCCGCTGAACACCACCCTCAGACCCTTTTCAGCCAAAAGCTCTTTTAACCTGCCCTTGGCGATCAGGGCCAGCTTCCATTCCTTCATGCATTCGGCATGGCTCCCGATCTCCGGCCTCTCGATGCCGGAGACGAACGGAACTCCTTCCCCAGCAGTCTCATGTTCTGCCCATCCCATTTCACGGTGTCGCAGTCGACCGCCGTCAGAGAGGCGCAGATGATCAGCCCAGCAATCATCTCGAGGAGCTCCGTTTCCTCAATTCATTCCATGTGGTCGCCATCTGGGGCGAATTGGTCAGCGCCGGCTTGCCGCTGTCGCTCATCCAACCTCCTGGAAAGTCGATGCCGGATCAATGGACCATTTCGGCCAAAACTCCAATGCCAAAAAACCCCGCCTTCGGTAGGGCGGGGCCAGTTATGGGTTGCGCTGGGCCGCACATCGAAGTGTCGAGAGGCTGCTGTGGAACAAATCTCACCACGGCCTAAGGTCCTACGACAGCGCTGCCTATTATTGTTCCCGTCCTAAGTTCTTTTCATGAGCCTGTCGGCCGACCATGTAATTCCAGCAGTTTTTCGGAGTGCTCCTCGACCCTCCTGCATGCCTCCCGGCACTGCACTTCCACCGCCGGTAATACATCAAAAGGACGCCCCGATCGTCCTTTGAGCAATGTGGCAAAAGCGCATCGTCAGGACCAAGCTGTAAGGGTTCGTGTTTGGAGCAGTGCCATGGTGCTGGTCGAATACTGCCTGCACAAGCTTGGAAGCTTTTTTTACAACACTTATTATCTGAATGGTAAGGCAATGGCGCTCAGTTTCGCCATTTCCATCGGCCTGGTTCTGACGGTTTTCGCGGTGGAGCTCACCTATGTGGGGTTCGGCAGTTCCGGGTTCCGTCGGGTTTTCTTCGAACGCAGCAAATCCACAATCACCGACATCGTCTATTTCGTCCTTCAGGCGACGGGAATGATTACGTTATTCGCGGCCCTCGCATCATTTGGTCTGTCCTATGCCATCACCCACGCGGCTCAGGATGCCCCCCACCTGGGCCTTGCCCGGAGGCTGCCTGGCTTGGCACATGTTCTCTTGTTCCTAGTGCTGTCAGACTTCTTGAGCTATTGGCAGCATCGGTTGATGCACCGGCTGCCCGTACTATGGCGGCTGCACGAATTTCACCACGCAGCCGAAGAGTTCAACGCGCTGACTTCGTCGCGGGAGCATCCGCTGGAGAAGGCCATAAACATGGCCATTATGGTCGTTCCGGCGCTGCTTATCGGCCTGCCAACGGCCGAATTCGCCTTCGTGACCATCACCTTTGGCGCCATTGGTCTGGTCAAGCACAGTGCCATTCCGTGGCATGGCTGGTTTGGCAAATACGTGATCCAGTCACCACGCGACCACTTCATCCATCACTCCCGAGTGCCGGAACATCACGACAAGAATTTCGCCAATTATTTCCCGATCTGGG
Organism: Rhizobium sp. NLR8a; assembly: GCF_019685235.1. Taxonomy (NCBI): domain Bacteria; kingdom Pseudomonadati; phylum Pseudomonadota; class Alphaproteobacteria; order Hyphomicrobiales; family Rhizobiaceae; genus Rhizobium; species Rhizobium sp. NLR8a. The sequence continues at coordinate 115,709 of NZ_JABDWI010000009.1, read as the reverse complement.
ATCATTTGTTCGGCACCTATTACGAGGGCGATGCAGACGGTGCAAAGCTCGGTCTGGACCGCGACTACTTCAACCAAACCGATCCGTTCCGCGAAACCATCGCCACGGAAATTCGTTTCTTCCAACGCGCGTGGCAAGCTGCCAAGGCCAAGTGCGGCATAAGCCCCATAAGGGGAAAACCTGCCTCGCCGCGGGGGCTGTCGGGCCACAAACAGCGCCGGTAGCGCGAAGCTGGCATCGCTCTGTTGTGATAAGCGACAGCTTTCTGGAATCAACGAACTAGAGCTTTTCCGGGTTAGATTGAAGCATTCTGTTGCTCAAACGGAGTCGGATGGTCGACCGGCCGGCGCGCGTCGTAGCCCAGTTCTACGGCCAAGCCGGCCGGTCGATCAGCCGGCCCGTTTCAGCCAACCCTCCCGCAGATTTGCCTGGCAAATCTGCAAGACCTTGGAATCGCCGGACGCACTTGTCGCTTCGCCCACGGCGAAGCGGTGCGGCCGGCGGGCCGGGCATGCTTCCGCCAGGATCAAAGGCGATCGGCTCGGACGTACCTGGGGTATGCCCGTCGCCAATCGCCTTCGCCCTGACGAAAACCTGCTCCGGCAGAATGCTTCAATCTAACCCGGAAAAGCTCTAGCTCCGATTGACAGAAATGACAGCGCGTTTCGACCGTCCTCGATTGGGAAAAGCCGAAGCTTTCCCACTTCGCGCAGCCGGCGACACTGCAATAGTGCTCGATGATCAGTTAGCGCCCGGCGCTGCTGAATGCCCTTATGCCCTTCTCCACGAATAGTGATCATAGCAAACTCGTTTGCACCGGCTCCCCGGCGTTGCTGATGATGGTCGAACCGTAGGCCTCGCGCGAGATCACCCTGATTGCGTCGTTCGGCAGCGGGCGGGCGAGCGCCTTTGCCTCTTCCCACGGGGCGCGCATCCACACGTCGACTTCTTCTTGTGTCAGCAGCAGCACAGGCATCGCCCTTTGATGGATTGGCCGTACAACATCGTTCGGCTCGGTTGTGAGGAACGCGTAAAGGTCGTCGGTCGTCAATCCGTCCTTGACTTTGCGGACGCTTTGCCACTGCGGAACGTGGACGCCCGCGAAAAACATCAGCGGCTTGCCTTCGTCACGAGCGAACCAAGCGTTCGGGGTGCTTCCCCCGTCCTGTTTGCTGGCGGGGTCGGGTTCGGCAAAGCTGGTCACCGGCACTATGCAACGGCTCTGGACACCGAACCATTTCTTCCAGTGGGGAACATTCAGGTTCCGGATGTTGGTAACGCCCTTGTCGGGCTCCATACGGATGAGCATGTCCATGTCGACGGGCTTGCCCTTCTGGCGCAACTTCTCTGCCCGAGCCTCGGCCGCCTGCTTTATTACGAAAAATGGCGAGGGAAGACCCCACCTCGCATGGACAAGCTGCTTGCGGCCATCTGCTGTGTTGCGGACGATCGGGCCCATCTGGTCCGGGTTCATCTGGTAGGCCGGCATCAAGTTGACCAGACTCTCGACGTCCTGGGTCCACTTATTCACCCAATCCTTCGCGTCCATCCGGTATAAATTGCACACATCTCCCTCCCTCGGCGTCCATACGCCATTGTTGTCCACTTCGTTCGCGTCGATGAACTGGCCGTTCCAACAATCCCGGAATTGCTCCGCAGCTTCGCGGCTGCCGAAGCAAAAGACAAGATAGCTATCCTACTCGATCGACGCGCTATAGCTCTTCGATCTGCTGTCCAGTACGAGCGCCGAGGTGATGACCTTGCCTCGATCTCGAACCGAATAGCGGTGTTCGCCGCCTGGCTTATCTCGACGCGACGCCATCCTACAAAACTCCGTCTTCCCAAATTGGCTTTTTGACCGACGTCACTTTGACCAGTCGGCGCACTGGAAGCTTGCCGATTTCAGACCCCCAAATCTGGACGACCTTCAGGTTCATGTATTCCCTTCGGTCGCAGAGCTGACAACGGAACCGGCCCGCCACGCGATCGAGGCTCACGTCCTTCGTCAGCTTCAACAGATCTCGCGGAAAAAACCGGTAAGTCCTTCGACAAAGCTGGCACGTCACCTCGAGCAATTGATTAGCGTCAGCCGCGTCGCGCAGGGTCCACCCGCGCAACTTCTTGGAATAGTTCATTTCCGGCATTGTCAGTCTCGGCCGTATCTCGGCCGCCACCCGCGCGTGATGCCTCGGCCCATCGCGCCTTCGGTCAGCACTAGCTGCCAGCGAAGGTAACGGATGTCTGCCAGGAGCGTTCCTATCGCCGCTTGCGCATCGCCTTTGTGATAGGCAAGCACCTCGGCAATCTCATCATCAACAATGGCTTCGCCGATCGGCTGCTCGCGCATATCCGTGCTCCATACTTTAGTTTTCAGATTGGCGGCCGCCTCGCCCGATGTTCTTATTATGTTCACGCGCGCGATGGAGTCAATAATCCTCTGTTTCTTTTCGAGGGCGGCCGACGTCTTGGCGGCGTGGAGGGCCGTTCCGTCCTCTAGGGAAGCTGAGGGGTCACAAGGCAGCCGAGATGTTTTCCCCGCCAGCACTTGAAAGGCATCGTCCAGCTTCCTGTCGTCCACGAGATAAAATGCGTCCCGCTTTGGCAGTGAAAGAGCCAAGCGACCGCCAGCTTGTGTGATACGGTGCAGCTTATCGACTTCGTGGGCGAGGTTCTACTCGAGGAGCTTTGCGGTGGCTGACGTACGGGAATTAGAGCGACTCCTCGCGGACGGCAGGGCTGAGAACGCAGTCTTGCGGGAGAGCGAGGCTAAGTTTCGTGCCGTTTTTGAAACCATGATAGAAGCCTGCTGCATTTTCGAGATGATCTATGACGACCTTGGCAGGCCCGTAGACTGGAAGATTCTGGAAGCAAATGCTGCCTACGAAAAACAGAGCGGATTGAAGGATGTCGCAGGCAAGTTGGCCAGTGAGGTCATGCCTGGAACGGAGGCATATTGGATTGAGACATTTGGCCGGGTGGTTGAAACCGGAGAGGCCGAGCAGATTGAAAGGTGGCACCAACCCACCGGACGATGGATCCATAGTTCTACAGCACGCGTCGGCGGCTCTGGAAGCAGGCGCTTGGTCAGCGTTTTCTATGACATCACCGAACGCAAACGCGCCGAGATCGCCCTGCGCGAAAGCGGGGAGCGGCAGGCATTCCTGCTCGAACTCAGCGATACGCTTCGACCCCTGGCGGACCCGGCAGCGATCCGGCTCGCTGCCGCAACGGTCCTTGGTCGATATCTCGGCGCAAGCCGCGTCGCCTATGGAGAAGACACTGAGGATGGCGAGAGCTTCGTCGTGTCCCCGAACTACGTCGATGGCGCGCCCGACACGGCCGGGACGTTCCGCTACGCTGACTACGGGTCAGACATCCTGGCGGATCTGCGCGCCGGGCATAACCGCATCCAGCCCGACCTGGCTCAGGACGAAAGGTTGAGCGAAGCGGAGAGAGGAGCTTTCGCCGAGGCGGGCATCGGTGCGTCCCTTGATGTACCGTTGGTAAAGGCGGGAAGACTCGTCGCCTGGCTGGGGGTCAACTACGCCACGCCGCATGCGTTCACGCCGTACGAGATCCAATTGACTGAGGAAACAGCGGAGCGAACATGGGCGGCCGTCGAGCGCGCCCGCGCCGAAGCGGCGCTGCGCGAGAGCGAAGAGCGGTTTCAGCAGTTCGCCAACGCCTCCGCAGCAGCGCTGTGGATCCGAGACGCCGAGACGCTCGACATGGAATTCGTCAGCCCGGCCATCGCGACAATCTATGGCGCCGAACCCGACACTTTCATCGGCGACATCAGGCGGTGGGCCGCGATGATCGTACCTGAGGATCGGGCGACCGCCATGAACCACATCAATCAGGCGCGCCACGGCGAGCCGGCCGTCGATGAATTCCGCATCCGGCGGAACGATGGTTCATTCCGTTGGATCAGGGACACAGGCTTCCCGCTCTATGACGAGAAGCGCAACGTGGAGCGCGTTGGCGGCATCGCTGAGGACGTCACCGAGACGAAGATGGCCGTCCCGCACCAGGGCGTGCTGCTTGCCGAACTGCAGCATCGCGTCAGAAACATCATGGCGATGATTCGATCCACCGTGGTGCGGTCTGCCGACGGCGCTGTCGACGTCCAGGGCTACCAGACGTCGCTCGCTGGTCGGCTGTTGGCTTTGGCCCGGGTTCAGACATTGCTCACGTGTCAAGCCAATGCCGGCGGATCGCTGCGCGGTATCCTCGAGAGCGAAATCGGAGCGCAGGCGCATTCCGAAAACCAGTATGAACTGACCGGCCCCGATCTTATGCTCTCCCCCAAGGCCGTCGAAGTCTTGACCTTGGCGTTCCACGAACTTTCCACCAATGCTTTGAAATACGGCGCCTTGTCGGTCCATGGCGGCAAGGTATCGGTCACGTGGACACCCTTCGAGAAGCGGGAAAAGCCGTGGCTCGCCATCGACTGGGTGGAGGAAGGCGCGCCATCGCGGCCGCCACCGACCCGCCGCGGCTTCGGCTCCGAATTGATCGAGGCGAAAATACCCTACGAACTTCGTGGCACAGGCAAAATGTCGATTGAGCCAAGCGGTGCTCACTGCCACATTGAGTTTCCGCTCAGAGAAGCTGAAAGCATACTGGAGACTGACGCCCCGGCGCCAACGCGACTATACGGAGGAACTCTCGACATGACCGGAGCGCCGGACCTCACTGGAAAGACCGTTCTCGTGGTCGAGGACGACTATTACATCGCATCTGACACGGCGGCAGCATTGCGAGGAGCCGGTGCGGAGGTCTTTGGCCCGTGCCCGACCGAGGAGGACGCGCTGCGGTTTCTCGATGAAGAGACGCCAACTGCAGTTGTGCTCGACTTGAATCTTGGCGGAGGTGGCCCGCGGTTCGAGATCGCACATAAACTTCTTGAGCGCGGGACGCCATTCGTTTTCCTGACGGGGTACAATCCGGATGTGATCCCCGATGAACTGGCTGATGTCGCCAGGCTCCAAAAGCCGTTCACGCTGAGTGATGTCGTCGAGGCGGTCAGCAAACTGTAGGACGAAACCTGTGTCAGCACATGTCTCCTTTTGGCGCGCATTTCTGCCATCTCTGTAACTGCGGGATTAGTCTGCCACCGCTCCACACAAAGTGAGGAAGAACCCGGTTAACTCAACGGCATGATGAAGCGTTGCAGCGCAACCCGTGTTTCGCATTTGGTTTGGCTGATCTCGACCTGTCATGAAGAAGCGGTCGCTGAAATCGGCATGACTTTCTGAACTTCGCGTCTGCTCATGAACTGTCACCCTGCGGTTCACCTTGATCGCATTAGATGCCGGCGTACCACTCGTACCCGCGGTCTTCCCAATAACCGCCCTTTCCGCCCCACAGACCGGCGAAGCTGTCGACCAGTTCGATGCGCATGATGTATTTTACCTGTTTGTAACCGAGCTGCCGTTCGACCCTGAGGCGCAAGGGAGCGCCGTGGCCGACGCTGAGGTCCTGGCCGTTCATCTGGTAAGCGAGGATGGTTTGAGGATGAACCGCATCGATGAGATCGATGCTCTCGTAGTAGCGGCCACTCCCGTCGAGCGTCTTTTCGAGCTCGTCGGCACAATGTAGCACGACATAACGCGCCGTTGGCTTGAGCCCGGTCAGACGCAGCAGGCTGGCAAGCGGAACGCCCGTCCATTTGCCGATGGCGCTCCAGCCCTCCACACAGTCATGGCGGGTGATCTGCGTGCGGGCCGGAAGCGCCTTGAGATCGGCGAGCGAAAACTCTCCAGGCCGATCGACAAGACCGTCGATCTTCAACCGCCAGGCTGCAAATTTGCCGTCCGCCAGTTCAACGTATTCGTCGCTGTCGGGAGCACTCGTTCCATTCACCCGGAACGACGGGGAAATGTCCTTTTCATCAAACTCGCGCGCCAGGGCATCGCGCCCCTGAAGCAGTCTCTGCACCGTCATGGTAAGGTGCTCGGCTGAACGAAGGACGTTGGCGACGTGTGCGTTCTGCTCAAGCAGGTCACATCCTGAAAGGGTCAGCGCGCTGGCGCCAAGTGTGCCGCCAATCAGAAAGCGGCGTCGGGTGAGAAGCTTACTCATGACTTAGGGCCTTTTTCCTCGATCGCATAGCGTCCGGTGATCATCGAGCGGATGTTGTTCCAGGTCCCGGAAAGCACGACCATCGCCACATGGACGATAACGAAGATGACAAGTGCTGATGCTGTGATGAAGTGGATCGTGCGCGCGGACTGGCGCCCGCCGAAGATATCGACCAGAGCGGGAATTGCGGCGTCGATCCCGGGCGACATGGTCAGACCCGTGAGGACCATCAGCGGCAGCAGAATGACAATGACAGCTAGATAAGTGAGCTTTTGAAGCGCATTGTAATGTTTGGCCTCCTCCCCTTCGGGGAAGCGAAGACGGACATGGTCCAGAACCTCCCGGGCGAGATGGCGCGGCGAGAGTTGACGGGCCTTCGGCGCCAGGTCTCGCCTGAAATGTCCGTTCAGCAAGCTGAAGCTTAGGTAGAGAATACCGTTGATGACGAACAGCCAGGCAAAGAAGAAGTGCCAGCGACGTCCCGACGCGAGATCCTGGAAGGATGGGATTGTTGCCCAGGACGGGAAAGCTCGCGCGGTCGGCTCCCCATCAACATTGGAAACGCCGAGGACGCCGGTCGTGGGAATCTGTAGCCCCGCGACACGCACGAACCCGTTTGGCATGCCGCCTTCATCATTGGAGCCGATTGTCAGCACCGCGGGATCGCCGTTCGCGCCGTAATGACCCCAGTAGAGCTCGGGGTGGGCATTGAAGATCTGCAGTCCGCTCAAGAGAAGGAAGCTCAGGCAGAGAACGTTCAGCCAGTGCGTAAGCCGGGTCACAACGGAGTGGCGGCGGATGAAGATCGTCCGAGGATATTGAACATTGTCATTGGAGGCGTCTTCGCTCATCTCAGCGTCTTTCGTCTGTGACATCTCACGGCTGCAGATCAAGCAGCATCGATCTGTAGTCGCTGGCCGAAGCATTGGGGCGGCTGCTCCGGCCAGTGACGACGTGGCTTTACATGGGGGGAACCACGCCATTCTTGCCGACCACAACCTGATGTGCGATGGGGCCGGCTGCAGATTTCTCGGCGGTGATGAAGACCACGGCGCCGGGAACGAGATCATCCTTGGTTGCAGCAGCAATGGTCACGACAGGTGTCCCATCCGGAATGGCGATCTTCTTTTCCTTGCCGTGATAGGTGACAGTGACGGTCCGACCATCGACGCCTTTGACGGCATCGGCGACCGTCGCATTGGTCATGCTGCTGTCGGGCTTCAGATCCCAACCGTAGCTGCCTTCGCCAAGACCCTTCATCGCCGGTGGGAAGATCAGGACTTCGAGCGCGCCATCGCCACCGCTGGCCTTTGGCAAGGATGCGATGCCGACAAAATCACCCGGCTTGATGTCGGCGACTTTGGCATCTGCGACGCTTGCCACTTTCCAGTCGTCGGCCAGGGCGACATCGACGGTCTCGCCTTCGCGCGTTTTCACCTTGAGCGTGGATCCCGCATAGGTGACGATGCTGCCGCGGACATGGATCGGCGCGGCTTTCTGATCTTCGGCATAGACGGGTGCCGCAAGGGTTGTCACAGAAAAAATGCTGGTCAGCCCAAGGGCCAAGGCGGGGAACACGTTCTTCATTCGATTCTTCCTACTAGTTGGTAGTTTTGAGGGCGCGATTTGCCTGAGTAGCCTGGCCACGCAGGATTAGTGAGAAACGGTTGGGGTCATTCGGTCCAGCGCGGGCGTCAGTATTGTGCTGAATACCTCCGGCTTCCCGTAGGCTCTCGCAGAGAGCATTGCGCCGTATACCGTCGCCAGAAATGCTTCGGCTTCGACGTGAGGCTCACTGGTGAGGTCCAGGGAGCCTTCCCCGGCGCCACGCTCCATGACCGACGTCAGCCACGAGGAGATAAAGCGAAAGAATGCCGTAACCTCTGTTGCGACTTCCGGCGGAAGGGATGGCAGTTCACTGGCAAGCAGGGCGCACACACAATAAGGTCTGCTCGCATCCTCGATGCATTTCGCCCAGTGGGTCGCATAGATTTTAAGGATGTCCAATGCGTCTGGAACGTTCTGTTCAAGGGCCGCCACGCTCGCCTGGGCATCTTCCCGATAACGCTTGACCAGCTCACGCACCAGGTCGACCTTGCTGGGGAAGTGATGGTGGATGCTGGCCTTGCGGATGCCGACGACCTCCGAGATATCGGCGTAGCTGAAGCCATTGTAGCCGCCGCTCATGATGAGGTTTCGGGCGGTGGCCAGGATATCGTCGGAGGTGGTCGAAAGATTGCTCATGCGAACTGTCTACCTTCTAGTAGGCAGAACGTCAATGTAAGTTCAACATTCTGCCGTCATCCGTCTGTCGAAACTGTGACGGCTTTCCACGCTTCGATCTCCTCCTGCAAACGATCGATCCGCGCTGTGACGTGGCGGAGGGCATCGCTGCCAAGGAGAAGTTGCGGTGGAGGATTGTCAGAACCGACGAGTCTCAGAACGGCAGCAGCCAGCTTTTGCGGATCACCGAGCTGCTTGCCGCTCACGGCCTGTCGGGCCTCGCGGATCGGATCAAACAGGCTGTCGTAATCTGCGATAGACCTCTTTGTGCGGATCATGGAACGCCCCGCCCAATCTGTCCGAAATGAGCCCGGGCAAAGGGTTGTCACATGAATGCCGAACGGCGCCATTTCCGAACGCATGACCTCGGAAATACCCTGAAGCGCGAACTTGCTGCCGCAGTAGTAAGCGATGCCAGGCATGGTGATCATGCCGCCCATCGACGTGACGTTGACGATAAAGCCGCGGCGGCGCTCACGGAACCTCGGAAGAAAAGCCTTGGCCACCGCGACGGCGCCAAACACGTTCACGTCGAACTGGCGGCGCATCTCATCGATCGGCGATTCCTCGAGTACGCCCTCGTGCCCGTATCCTGCATTGTTGATCAGCACATCGACTGGGCCGTGTTCTTCCTCCGCTTGCTGAATCACGTCCGGGATGCGGTCGAAATTGGTGACGTCGCAAAGGACCGGGTGAAGTGCGGGGAGCGTGGTTGACAACACTTCACGCGAGGCCTCGGAGCGGACGGTCCCGATGACCGTGTGGCCGGCTTCGATGGCGGCAGTGGCGATGGCCAGCCCGATGCCCGAATTCGCTCCTGTAATGAAGAAGGTCTTGCTCGACATTTTCGAAACTCCTTGATCAATCGTGCACGTGCCAGATAATATCAGGGACAGGTAGATCGATTGCGAATTCTCTGAGATTGTTGTCAAATCCTATGAACGGCACAAAACGGCATTCCACACATGAAGGACTCGTCGCACTGGCCGGACAACTTGCCCCGCGTATCGGGTACAATCAAACTGCGGTCAGTTCTGTCCGTATCCTGCGTACCGAGGCGGTGCTGAACGACATTCCAGTCCTCTACAAGCCTGGGGCCGTGTTCGTATTGCAGGGGAGCAAGCAGGGCATTCTGGAAGGGGAAGTCTACCTCTACGACGAGGACCATTATCTTGCCGTCTCGGTGCCGGTCCCATTCCGGATGACGTCCAAGGCCAGTCCACAGCGGCCACTGCTGGCGGTCTATCTGGAGTTCGATATGCAGTTGGCGGCTGAGATCGCCATGCAGGTCGAAAGACTTGCCGGTCCCGCAGACGCCAAGCCGAGAGGGCTCCTCTCGAGCAGAATGGATAGCGGTATCAAAGACGTCCTGCTGCGCTTGCTGACGGCTCTCGGCAGCCCGGTCGAGGTCGCCGTGCTTGGAGACTCCATCCTGCGTGAACTGCAGTACCGGGTCATGGTCGGCCCCCAAGGCGGCGCGGTCATCGCGGCTCTACAGCGAAAAGGGACGTCCGGAAAACTGGTTGAGAGCGTGGCGTGGCTGCGGCAGAACTACGCCGGCGAAGTTGCCGTCGCGGATCTGGCCAGAGAGGTGGGCATGAGCGTTCCTTCCTACCACGTTCATTTCAAGAACCTGACAGGCTCAAGTCCGATGCAATACGTGAAGGCGATGCGCCTGCATGAGGCGAGACTTTTGATCGCCCGCCAGAGCGGGACGATCGCGGAGGTGGCAGCTTCAGTTGGCTATGTCAGCCCGGCGCATTTCAGTCGCGATTTCAAACGGCATTTCGGGCGTACCGCATCGGAAGAGGTGAAATGGGTCCAGCAGCACCTTGGAGAACAGGTTTGACCATTGCCCCGGGACTCTCTCGCAAGTCGGTCGAATAGTCAAAACGGGCGGCATGTCATTGCAAAGCAGCTCGAAGGGCGGCTTCGCAATGAACCAGGGTTGTATCGAAGACGCGGACGCCCACATTATCCTGGTTCAGCAGCATCCCTACCTCCGTGCACCCAAGGATAAGACAGTCGCAGCCTCGATCGATCAGTCGCTGCGCAATCAGTTCATACGTCGAGCGACTTTCCTCGCGAACAACATCGCGGCACAGCTCGTCATAGATGATGCGATGGGTTTCCGCTCGATCGTCGGCCTCAGGAATTGTTGGCGACAGTCCTCGAGCGGCCAGGCGATCGGTATAGAAGTTCTGTTCCATCGTGAAGGCGGTCGCCATCAGCCCCGGCCTGCGAAAACCGCTCTCAAGGATAGCTGTCGCAGTTGCGTCCGCGATGTGTACGAACGGTATCGACACCCCGCCCAAGATCTTGTCCGCCACCTTGTGCATGGTATTCGTCGCCATGATGAGGAGGTCGGCACCTCCGCGCTCCAGAGCAATGGCTTTTTCATTCAGGATATTTGCCGCCGCATCCCAATCGGAGGATGCCTGTAGCTTTTCGATCTTTTCGAAGTCAACAGATCGTATGAGAAGCTCCGGCGAATGCAGTCCGCCGAGCCTCTCACGCGTAAGCCTGCAAAGTTCACGATAATAAATCTGCGTCGAGGCCGCGGACATTCCGCCAAGTATGCCGATCGTCTTCATAGGCTTTTTCCATATTCACGTGTTTCGTCTGTTGCCGCCAAACCGGCGCTTGACCAGAAATCAGGCCCGCTCCTGCCGCCAAGCTCGGCACCAACACCATGTCGTCAGGAAGACCCAACGACAGAGGCCGCTATTTCCAAGGCGTGTATATTCCTTGATTGCCTCCCATTTTTGCAGCGCGAATGAATATGAATCATGGCGTGGTACCTCAAAGTTTCCGTTTCGCTTTGTAGAGAAATGATGGTCTGCCGGTGACCGACCGAGACTGTATGAATGGTCACGCCGTCAGCGGACGAGCCAATGATTAAACCCAGCAATATTCGTGTTCATCGCCGGACCGCTTTGTTCGATGAAAGGCCAGCGGAAAACCATCCGGCGACGAGAAGACAGATTGCTATCGCGCGATTGCTGCGACGCTGTACGCCCGGCCGATGGAATCGACGTCCGTTGCAGACCCCAAAATCGAGAAGAACAACCCGCCGACGACTGCCGCCGCGAATGCACCGCCAATCTGAAGCATCGAGTTGACGAGGCCGGAGGCCAATCCGGACTCTGTTCTGCCGACCCGTTGCACGACACTTTTCAAAAGGTTTGGAAGCGCGATCCCCTGCCCGATCCCGATGAGAAGGAGCGCAGGAAAGAGGAATTGCGCATGATCACCTGAGATCAGGGCCGCTGTTGCAAACAAGCCGCCAGCTTGCAGCCCCATGCCAACGGCAGCGGAATATCTTCCGAAGACGCTGAGGATGCGCTCGCTTGCGAAAGGGCCAAGGACAAAACCGACTGCCGCGGGAAGGATCGCCAGCCCGGCCTCGAAAGGTGTGCGACCAAGGCCGCTCTGCTCGTATACCGAGAATACCAGCCAGAATGCTGCGAGCGAATAGAAAAATAGGGCAGCTATCAGCCCGCGCTTCAATCCCGGAACTTCAAGCAGGCTCGGTGCAAGGATGGGATCTCCTCCCGCCGCCTCCAGGTTTCGCTCATGGCGCCAGAATAGCAGAAAAAGCAGCGGGGAAGCGGCAAGCATCAGAAGCAACCAGATCGGCCACCCCTGCTCCCGGCCCTCGATCAGCGGCGCGATCAGTGCAAAAAGCGCCAGCGCAATCAGCAATGCACCGCCCAGATCCAGTTTGCTTGGGTGCTCCGATCGGGTTTCGCGCAACATGATAGAGGCGGAGGGCGCGGCGATCGCGATCACCGGAAGGTTGATCAGAAAGATGGCCCTCCATCCAAGACCGAAGATATTCAGTGCAATCAGCGCTCCACCGAGAAACAGACCAGCCATCGATGCGACACCGAATGTCAGGGCGTAAAAGCTGAGCGCCTTTGATTTTTCGTGGTCTGGGAAAATTGCATTTATTGACGCCAGAGCCTGCGGTGCCATGATTGCCGCAGCGAAGCCTTGAAGGACCCGGCCGACGATCAGCACCGATGGAGACCAGGCAAATCCGCATAAGGCGGATGCGGCGGCAAACGCTACCATTCCAGAGAGAAAGACATTCCGGCGACCATAGAGATCTCCAAGCCTGCCACCGGTGATCAGCATGACCGCATAGGTGGTGGCGTAGCCTGAGATAATCAGCTGCATTGTCGATGCAGAAGCCCGGAAGTCGTCCCGGATCGAGGGCAGCGCCACGTTGACGATGAAGAAATCGAGTGGCGGCAAAAAAGCCCCGGCCAACAGGATGACCAGCGCGACCCATCTGCGCGGATCGAGCTTGTCTTCGGGGTTGCAGGAACGTTCCACATTTATCTCCTTGAAGTCCGTAAACGTCCGCCGAAAAGCGGTCGCAACGACAGTATTTAGGAACCATTCAGTTCCAAATTGAAGTCAGTCAAGCGCCTTTAAGGCAAAGTCGATCATGGCCCTCGTCTCCTCGCGATCCGCTCCTACCTTGCCCAGGACCCGCATGCCCTGGATCTGGCAGACGAGGAACCTCGCAAGTGTCCGCTCGTCCAACGCGGGATCAATTTCGCCTGCAGCTTGAGCCCTGATAATCGTGGCTGCATAAAGGTCCTGCAGTCGTCGAAACAGGCGGGAAATTCGAGCTGAAACTTCTTCATCTGCTGGAAGCATCTCGACAGCTGCCAAGACAACAAAACATCCGCGCAATCCCTCTTTGCCGGAAGAAAAGTGAACCTGCTGCGAAAATGCTGCGCGAATTGCGCCTTTTGGCGATGGGTTGGAATGCAGCGTTTCGCCCACCGTGCGAACGGCATCCTCGATATAGACGTCAAGAGCACTGAGATAGACGCCCCGCTTGTCTACAAAAGCTTTATAGAAACTGCCTCTGGACAGATCCATGCCTTCGAGCAGGTCGGGAAGAGACGCATCGTGATATCCACGTTCCCAGAATACGCCCATCGCCTTGCGAACTGCATCATCGAGTTCAAATTCGCGAGGGCGACCAACGGAGGGGGATGTCTGAGTGCGTTTGGCCATGCGGGCTATATGGAACCATTTGGTTCCGAATGCAAGGGATATTTTCGGAACTTCAGGGGGGACACGGCTGGATGAAACTGGAAACAATGGTCTGAGCAGCCGAGGCCAGCGATCCTGAAGAAACAAGTCCCTGCTCCCCGGAAATCAATCAGTCGAGGCGACATCGATGCCGTCAGCAACGCCATCGAGCTGCCCTGGGAGCAACGGACAGGCCGAGGGCCAGATCGACCGCCTCAAGCCCTTCAAGCGCGCAATGTATGGTCGGGCAGGTGCCGAGGGCCGAATGCTATCACCGCTCCGCACAAAGCGAGGAAGAACCCGGTCAACTGCCAAACGGCACAAGCCCCAATCTGCGAACGCGCATGAAGTGGCGCCAACGTTTCAGCGTGCGACGCCTGATTCCTCATGCGCCCTCACGATGGCGTCCGCTTCCTTGCCGTATAGCTCCTCGAAGTGGTCGAAGGTCTTGGAAAAGTAACCAATGCCCTGCGTCGCCGAGCGCAGCGCCCGCGCCAGATCGTCGAGTGCGCCGCCTGGAACAAGTGCCCGGAAGATGTCCCATCCCTTGGAGGTTTCATCCCGGTCGAAGCCGAGAACCTGACCCTTGAGAGCGGAGACGATCTGGACGAGGCTGCCGGAATAGATCGACGGGATGTGAATTTCGCTGCGGAAGACCGGTTGCATCAAAACCGCCGATCCTTCGGAAAGCGCCTGCCGCACTCCCATTTTCGACGCAGTCCTGAAGGCGTGTTCCGAACTGTCGACGGCATGGTGCTGACCATCGAACAGCGTGACGCCGACATCGATGACCTGGAAGCCGAGCGGCCCTTTCTCCATCGCTTCGCGCGCGCCGGCTTCGACGGCAGGGATATAGTTGCGCGGAACGACGCCACCCTTGACGGTTTCGCTGAAGGTGAAGCCTCGGCCGCGCTCGTTGGGGCGAATGCTCAGCTTCACATCCGCGAATTGGCCGGCGCCGCCGGTCTGTTTGCGATGCCGGTAGTGAACCTCGGAGGGCTTCGCGATCGTCTCGCGGTAGATCGGACTGGGCGTTCGATCGGTTACCTCGATGTGGAAGACCTCGGACAGGGTTCGGCAGAGATCCCGCAGATGGACCGGGCCCTGGGCGCGGACGAGCTGGGCGCCCGTGCCTTCCTCCTGCAAAACGACAAGACCGCGATCCGTCTCGGAAAGTTTTGCCAGCGTTTCGGAGAGCTTGTTTTCATCGCGGTCGCTGCCCGGGACCAGGATCCTTTCAAGCATCGGCGTCGGTGGCTCGGTCCATTCGGGCGGGGCGATCGTCGCGTCTGATGTCAATAGCGACGGGACCGGCAAGTGGTCGGATTTGACCGTCGCGAAGACATCCCCCGGTGCAGGCGTGATCGCCGAGCTGGACCGTCCGTTTGCAGGATCCTGCACGGCGCCGAGGCTGGAGCCGCCCAGTGATGCGCCTTGCCGCAGTCCCTCGCCAAACGCACGCACCAGCACCGTCTTGCCGATATTCTGACGATGATAGGCATGGAAGCTCACGGCGGTCAGCTTGTTTTCATCGACATTGACCGCACGTGCCAGGCGCTGTCGAAGCACCCCTACCGGCGGCGCCTCGTGGCGCAGCGCCTTCATCAGCCTCATCATGCCGTTGCCGTGGCTTGCGGCACCGATCAGGACCGGAATGACCCTGTTTTCGCTCAGAACCCGGGATGAAATGGCATAGAGGGCGTCGCTGGGCGGCTCGCGATCTTCGACCAGTTCCTCGAGAAGCCAGTCATCGAATTCGGACAGGTGTTCCAGCAGCTCGCTGCGCGCTTCGTGCTCGCGCTCGGCAGCGCTTTCGGGGATTGCGATCAGCGCCGAAGTCTGGCCTTCGCGGTAGCGCCACGCCCGTTCCGAAATCAGATCGCAACTGCCGATGACCCTGTCTCCCTCGCGGATCGGGATCTGGCGAAGCAAAAGCGTGTGGTTGGCGTAGTCTTGAAGCGCGGCGATCACGTCCCTCAGCCGCCCTCTCGGTTCGTCCATCCGGTTGACGAAAAGGATGCACGGCGTCCCCGAGGCTTCGACGATCCGCAGATAGGGCGCGGCGAGCACAGCCTCCTCCGGTGCCGATGAAACGCACAGGATGCAGGCGTCGCTGGCAAGAAGCGCGTGTTGCACATGCGCCAAGGCTTCGTTCGGTCCTGGCGCATCAAGCGCGCACCACGCCTCGTTTCCAAAGGTGAATTCCGTGAGGTTCAGTCCATAAGGGGAGCTGGATTTTCTCGGCGTTCCCTCCAGCGAGCCGAGCTTTTCCACGACTGTCGATTTTCCCGTCTGCGAGGGTCCAAGCACGGTAAAGCAGCGCATCGGCATTCCTCCAACTGCCATAAACACAATTCTCAGCCGTCATAGGATGCCCTGAACCGCGGCAAGGCGCCAGAGGTGTTCAGTCTCACAACGCTTTGACCTATAGACGTAGGAGCTGTTCTCGAATTGTCAGCGACTACAAAACTCGGTCTTTGACAAACGGCATTCAAAGGCAACTGTATCGAAGCGACGACTGCTGTCAGCTTTGGTTTTGCTGTCAATAACCGCCCTGCGCCTCTGAGCTGGGTCATCTTACTGACTATGGAGCCAGGACATTGTTATCAATAAAGTCGACAAGGAACGACGGACCTCGCTAAGACGAGGCACTTCGAGAGGGTATCGCCGCCCCCTTGCTCCGCTACACGATCCATGCCTCTATTTAACCTTAGAGGGGTGAGCTTCAACGTCATGGCATCACGCACGAAGATAGCCGCTTCGCGGCAGCGCGGAACTGGGGTCGACCTCCATCCCCAAGCGACAACGGAAGGCTTGAGGATGAGTGTTGCGCGCAAGAATTCAACTCGGGTTGGCCCCGGCTACCCACAGGTCGTTGTGCTCGTCGGCGCGACGGGCGATCTCTCAAGGCGCAAACTACTGACCGGGCTGTTCCACCTCACCAATGCGGGCTTCATCCCAGGATGTCGCATTATCGGCGTCTCGCTCGACGACATCGATGCCGATGCCTTCCGCACCATCGCCCGTGACTCACTGGACAAATTCTTGACTCGCAAGTTCTCGCCGTCCGAATGGGAAGCATTTGCCGCATCGCTCGACTATGTTCCGCTCGCTGCCGGCGCCAATGCTCTCAAGGAAGCGGTCGATAGAGCCGAGAAAGCACTGGGCGCCGAGACGCGACGCGTGCATTATTTATCCGTGCCACCAAGCGCCGCCCTTCCGGCCGTGCAACTTCTCGCCCAGGCCGAGCTGACTGAACGCTCCCGTATCATCATGGAAAAGCCCTTCGGCACGGACCTTGCCAGTGCCGTTGAACTGAACAACAAGCTGCACGAGGTGTTCGACGAGAAGCAGATATTCCGCATTGACCATTTCCTCGGCAAGGAGCCGGCGCAAAACATCCTGGCCTTCCGATTTGCCAATGGCCTGTTCGAACCAATCTGGAACCGCAACTTCATCGACCATGTCCAGATCGACGTTCCGGAGACGCTCGGCCTTTCCACCCGCGCCGCCTTTTACGAGACCACCGGCGCCTATCGTGACATGGTGGTGACCCACCTCTTCCAAATCCTCGCCTTCATGGCGATGGAGCCGCCCACTGCCCTTGAGCCTGCGCCAATCTCGGAAGAGAAGAACAAGGTGTTCCGCTCCATGTTGCCGATTGAGCCGCGCGACGTGGTGCGCGGTCAATACATCGGCTACCGTAAGGAGCCTGGCGTCGATCCCGAAAGCGACACGGACACCTTCATCGCCCTGAAATGCGCCATCGACAACTGGCGCTGGGCTGGCGTGCCCTTCTACCTGCGTACCGGCAAGCGCATGGCAGAGGGGCAGCGCATTATTTCGATCGCATTCCGCGAGCCCCCGAAATCGATGTTCCCTCCGGGCTCTGGCGTGGGGGCACAGGGCCCTGACCACCTTACCTTCGACCTTGCTGATGCCTCCAAGGTCTCGCTGTCCTTCTATGGCAAGCGCCCTGGACCGGGCTTCCGGCTCGACAAGCTCTCGCTGCAATTTGCCATGAGCGAAACCGGCCTGATTGGCGAAGTTCTGGAGGCCTATGAGCGTCTGATCCTCGACGCCATGCGCGGCGACCACACGCTGTTCACTACGGCCGAGGGTATTGAGCGGCTCTGGGAGGTTTCCCAATCTCTCCTCGATAACCCGCCGCCCGTACGCCTCTACGACCAGGGCGGCTGGGGGCCGAAGTCGATCCACCAACTCATTGCCCCGCACGCCTGGCGCCTACCGTTCGAGCGCGCCTGGAGGGATGCGGCAAAGCGTGATTGAGGGTCAACCGTTGGATCGGTGCCGGCGACCAGAATGGCGCCGACCAATTGCCAAAGATCCCAATGCCAGATTGCGCGCAGGTGGCCGAAGCGGTTCAACCGCTCCAAACATTGCCGGGAGCTCGTCTGCGCCTGCAGCGCCGCGAAAGCTCGGAGGCTGGACTATTTTCGCTTTCGTACCGGCGCCAGCACGAAATCGTGCTCGACCTGCCAGAATGATCCTGCGAAACCGAGCTCCCTTGCCCTTGTGGGATCGTCCATCAGCTTGAATTCGGCCAGCAAACTCTCCTTGACGCCGAAGACCGCATCGGAATGGATGTAGCGATCGTCGGGATCGAAAATATGGGTCGTCAGCGTCTCAAACCCGTCCGCCTTGATAATATAGTGCAGATGGGCAGGTCGGTAGGGGTGACGGCCGAGCGCACCGAGCAGTTGCCCAACGGGACCATCGTTTGGGATCGGATAGTATTTCGGCTTCACCGCGCGGAACCAATAGAGCCCGTCCTTGCCGGTGCGGAATACACCGCGCAAATTGAAATCGGGCTGGATTCCCTTCTGCTGGACGTCATAGAACCCTTCGTCGTTCGCCTGCCAGACGTCGAGCACCGCATTTTCGATCGGGCGGCCTTCAGTATCGAGGATTCGGCCGCTGATCACCATGTCCTCACCCTTCTGGTCGAGGCAGATATTGGCGCCCATCGGCAGTTCCGGCGCATCCGCGACATGGAAGGGGCCGAGAACCGTGCTTTCGGACGCGCCCGATGGTTTACGGTTGTTGATTGCGTCGACCAACATCGATACGCCGAGCACGTCCGACAGCAGAATGAATTCCTGCCGCCAGTCGGTGCAGGTGTGACCGGTGCGGGTGAGAAAGAGGATCGCTTCCATCCATTCGTCCTGGGTCGGCTCCAGCTCTTTCACCGCCTCATGCAGCTTGCGGGTCACCACCTCCATCACCTGCTTCAGCCGCGCATCGCGTGCATTGGTGTTGCGGCCGGTGACGACCTCGACAGAGTTTTCCTCAGTGAAATAGCCTTTTTCTTCGATGCTCATCGTCGCCTCACCGATCCAGAATTGCTCTCAATACACGACGCAGCTCGTTTTCCGGATCGGCGACTGCGGCATGCGAACGCCAGCCGACATGATGGTCCGGACGCACGAGCAGAACGCCGGCATCGCGGATTTCGCGGGCGCGCGCCCAGTCTCCCGTCAGGTCCTGCCATTCCTGCCTCGGGCCGATCTTATGAGCCGTGATCGGCAGGCCGAACTCCTTCGACAAAGCCCTCGCCGCCGCAATCCAGCCGTCGCCACCGATACCGGTCAACAGGGTGAAGACGCCATGACCGGTGAGATCGAGGCTCGAAACTTTCCTGCCGCTGTCGTTGAACAGCCAGGCATGCGGCAGCCGCGCGCCCGGCCACGTCGTCGGTTGGAAATGTAGCTCGGCATCCTTCTCGTAGGCTGGCTCCGGCTGCCCGTCCTTGATGACGGCATTCGAAGCGTAGCGATGGTTCATCTCCACGCCATGCGCGTCGAACTCGTAGACCTTATAGGCGATCGCCTCGCGGATTGCCGTGCGCTGGCGTTCGGCATCGGCGGTATCATCGCAGCGCGCATCCATGTTCTGCTGCATTTTCACCGGATCGACGGAATCGAGCAGACCCAGCGACTTGAAGATCGGGCCGAATTCCTCGATCGACTTGTTGGCGCGGGTAACGATCTGCTTGGCGACTGGCGCACGTTCGGCCTGGTAGCTCTCGAGCAGGGCCATGCCCGCCTGACCCTTAAGGACCAATGCGAGCTTCCAGGCGAGGTTGAAGCCATCCTGGATCGAGGTGTTGGAGCCGAGGCCGTTCGAAGGCGGATGGCGATGGACGGCATCACCCATGCAGAACACCCGACCGTTCGACACGCTCGTCGCGTACATGTTGTTCACAGTCCAGGTCGAGACGGATTTGATCTTCGGCTTGAGATCGGCAACGCCGACCAGTTCGCGCACGACCTTGGTGGCGAAAGCATCGTCGACCTGAGGCGCGGGCTGATTGATGTCGTAGCCCCATACGATCAGCCATTCGTTCCATGGCCGCACCATGCGCACAAGGCCCATGCCGATGCCGCCGACATCGGCGCCGGGCTGCAGCACCCAGTAAAGCACCGACGGGCGATGGGCGACATAGCGCGAGAGATCAGCCTCGAACAGAATGTTCATCGAGCCGGCAACACCCATCTTGCCTTCGAAGGTCAGATTGGCATGCTCCGCCACCTTGGAGTTGCCGCCATCGGCGCCGATCAGGAATTTCGAGCGGATAACCAGCTCCCTGCCGGTCAAGCGGTCGAGACAGGTGGTCGTGACCCCTTCGGCATCCTGAACATGGCTCACATACTCAGTCGACATGCGGGCCTGGGCGCCGCGCGAGCAGGCTGTCTTGAACAGCAGCGGCTCCATGTAAGTCTGCGGCAGGTCGTTCATGTGGGCGGGCGATGAAAGAAGGTGCTCGGCACGCGACAGCGGGTGGTTGCCCCAGCTCTGCATGCGGCCGATTTCCTCGCCGGCAACCGCCGTGCAGAAGACATTCTGCCCCATCAAATCCTGTTCGACCGCGAAGAGATAGGCCTCCTCCTCGACGTCGCGACCGAGATCGCGCAGAACCTCCATCGTCCGCTGGTTGGTGATGTGCGCGCGCGGCGTGCTTGCCAGCCAGCGATAACGGTTGATCACCATCGGCTCGAGGCCGTAGGTCGCAAGCAGCGCCGCGGTCGCCGAGCCGGCGGGTCCCGTACCGATGATCAGAACGTCGGTGGTGATGTCAGCCATTTGGCCCTCCCTTTTCATCATGTAGCGTTGATCCGCCTCTCAGCAGGCGACGGACCGGAAAGAGTTCCCAACCGGTACGGCTGGATATGACACCCCACAGACCGCGTGGGGCGCACAGCATCGTGACGATAGCAAGCGCCCCGAGCGCCAGGAGATACCAGGAGCCGTAGCTCGAAAAGGCATTCTGCAGCAGGAAGAAGACGAGCACGCCGACGAGCGGCCCTTCGATGGTGCCGATGCCGCCTATGACGACAATGAACACGACATAGGCGGTCCAGTCGGTGAGCGAGAAGGCGGCATCCGGCGATATGCGCGCCTTCTGCAGGTAGATGAGCGCACCGACCATGCCGGTCACGGAAGCGGTTGCCAGATAGACAAGGATCTTCAGCCGCCGCGCATCGACGCCGAGCGCACGGGCCGCTGTCTCATTGTCGCGCACGGCGGCAAGGCCAAGGCCCTGCTTGCTGCGCAGCAGTCGATAGATGAAGCCGATCGTCAGCGCGACGAGAGCCAGCGCCAGCCAATAGGTGAGCGCATCGGCCGCTGCCGCGGAGCGCATGCCGAACCAGTTCTGCAGCACCGAGATACCGAGCATATCCTTGGTGGCTTCGCGCGGCAGCGAAGTTCCCGTTCCGCCGCCGAGCATCTTCCACTGGGCGAATAGCAACCGCCCGACTTCGGCGATGACCCAGGTGCCGATCGCAAAATAGGGGCCGTAGAGCCGGAAGGAAAAGAATGCGGCCGGCGCTGCGATCAGCATTGCGAAGAGGCCGGCGAGCGGAATGGCAAGGATCGGATCGACACCGGCAAGAATGACGAAGCCGAACAGCGCATAGGCGCCGGAGCCGACAAAGAGCTGCTGCCCGACCGAGATCAGTCCGGCATAGCCGGCAAGCAGGTTCCAACTCTGCGCCAGCGCCAGCATCGTCAGGATGAAGAACAGATCCTGCACGACCCCGCGCGACACCATGAAGGGTGCAGCGGCGAGCGCGGCCGCCGCGACAAGCGAGAGGATGATGAAGATGCTCGAAAGCCGCGTCCGCGTTTCCACCCGCCAGCCCGGCGGTGCAGCAATTTCGGTCGGCATTGTTTCGAAACCCGGAGTCATGGCGCCCTCAATCCACGGCGCGGGGGAAAAGACCGCGCGGCCGGAAGACCAGCACGAGCAGGAAGGCGATATGCCCGGCAAGAATCTGCCATTCGGGATCGACCGCAGCGCCGACCGTCTGGGCAACTCCCAGGATGACGCCGCCTGCAAGCGTGCCCCAGAGCGAGCCGAGACCACCGATGATGACGGCTTCGAAGGCGTAGATCAGCCGCGCCGGCCCAGCCGTCGGATCGAAGTTCGCCCGCATACCGAGATAAAGGGCAGCAACCGTCACGATCATCATCGCAAGGCCGGTCGCGACGGCGAAGATCGTATTCGGCCGAATGCCCATCAGGCTCGCCGTCACCACATCGTCCGAGGTGGCCCGGAAGGCGCAGCCGAGCTCGGTGCGGTAGATGAGCTGGTTGAGACCGACGATGACGAGGACTGCCGAGGCAAAGGTGATGAGCGGCATCAGGCCGGCGCCGACACCCCCGAATTGCAGTGAAGCCGTTTCGAGGGCGCCCGCGGAGATCCGCCGGCTATCGGCCGTGAAGCTCTCCAACAGACCGTTCTGAATGACGATCGACAGGCCGAAGGTGACGAGCAACGGTGGCAGGATGTCGTTGCCAAGGGTTCGGTTCAGCAGGTGATATTGCAACAGCCAACCGACGGCGAACATCAAGGGGGCGGCGATCAGCGCAGCCAGGAAGGGATTGAGCCCCAACAAAGAGACAAGTACCAGGATCAGGAAAGCCGCCAGGACGATGAGATCGCCATGGGCGAGATTGACCAGGCGCATGATGCCGAAGACGAGGCTGAGACCTGCCGCGAACAGCGCATAGAGCCCCCCGAGCAGAACACCTTGCAGAAGCGTATCAAGCCAGTTCATGGGTGTCCGTTCCAAAATAGGCCGCATGGATATCGGCGCGATCGAGTTCTGCGGGGCGGCCTGTCAGGGTGATGCGGCCCTCCATCATGCAGTAGATGCGATCGGCCACCTTCAGCGCCTGGGCGATATCCTGCTCGACGATGACGGTGGCCGCACCCGCAGCGCGGATATGGGAAAAGGCGGCATAAATGTCCTTGATGACCACGGGGGCGAGGCCGAGGCTCAGCTCGTCGCACAGAAGAACCTCCGGATTGGACATCAGCGCCCGGCCGATGGCGACCATCTGCTGTTGCCCGCCCGAGAGCGCCGTCGCCGGATTGCGGCGTCTCTCCTTCAGGACGGGAAATAGCGAATAGATGCTGTCGAGCGCCCAGGGTCCGGCGACGCGGCGGCCATAGCGGCCGATCTTCAGATTTTCCTCCACCGTCAGCGACGGGAACAGCTTCCGCCCCTCCGGCACGAGCGCGATGCCGCGCCGCACGACATCGGATGCAAGCATCGCCCCAATCGGCTCGCCATGGTGCAGGACCATATCGGGCTTGTTGGCGATGACACCGGCGATCGAGCGCATCAATGTCGATTTCCCCGCACCATTGGCGCCGATAATGGCGATGGTCTCGCCGGCCTCGAGCCTGAGATCAACGCCGAGCACGGCCTGGAAATCGCCGTAGGAGGCCGTGAGGCCGCGAGTTTCGATGAGGCTCATCGTCAGACCTCCATCCCGAGATAGATTTCGCGCACCTCGCTCGACGCCATGATCGCGTCGGACTTGCCGATGCCGATCACCCGGCCGAAATTGAGAACGAGGATGCGCTCGGCCACAGCTGTAAGAGCGTGCAGCACATGTTCGATCCAGATGATTGCGATGCCGCGCTGGTGAACCCGCTTGATCGTCGCGACGAGCTGGCGGCATTCGCCTTCCGTCAGACCGCCGGCGATCTCGTCGAGAAGCAACAGCTTCGGCTGGGTGGCGAGCGCACGCGCCAATTCCAGCCGCTTGCGTTCAAGCAGGGTCAACGATCCGGCAGGCACATTGGCTTTGGCGATCAAGCCGGTCTCGACAAGGATGTCCGCGCACGAAGCCGAGACGTCGCTTTCCCTCGCCTTGGCACCGAAAGCACCGGCAACCAGCAGGTTTTCATAGGCCGTCAGACGCGCGAAAGGCTGCGGGATCTGGAAGGTGCGGCCCATGCCGGCAAGGCAACGTTGCATCGGCGGCACATGGGTGACATCGCGGCCGTCGAACCGGATCGATCCTCCGGCAACGGAGAGATTGCCGTTGATAAGGTTGAACAGCGTCGATTTACCGGCGCCGTTCGGCCCGATGACTCCGAGCGCCTCGCCAGGCTCGACAGAGAAGCCGATATCCTCGGCGACGACGAGCGCGCCGAACGCCTTCGAGACTCCCTTCAATTCCAGTAGGGGCATTGTCGTTCTCCGTTGGAGGCCGCCCGACCGAGTGCCGGGCAACCCTGCTTTCACGCAAGGGCTTCGAGCTTGCCGCCAAGCGGTACGTTCGGCGCCAGGCCGTTTTCGACGACGACGAGATCATAGCCGCCGCCGGATTTCAGCCGCCATTGGCCGCCGACCAGCGGCGTCTTGGCGACATTCTTTTGCGCGAACGGCGGCAGCTTCTCATTGCCCCAGGCAACCGGCCCGACGAGCGTGTCGAGCTTGGTTTCGCCGATCGCCTTGGCGACGGCATCGGCATCGCCCGCATCCTCGCTCCGCGTCATGATATCGACGGCGAGCTCGAACAGTGCATGGGCAAAGCCGATCGGCTGGGTCCATGGGCGTCCGGTTGTCTTGGTGAAGGCAGCCGCCACGGCGGCAGCGGTCTCGCCCGTCAGCGACGATTTGAACGGATGCGTCGGGGTCCACCAAACCTCGGTCGAGAGATTGTGCCCGGCATTTCCCAACGCTTCGACGGTCTGCGGGAAGAGAAGCGCCTTGCCGATCGAGGCGACCTTCGGCTTCAGGCCTTGCTGCTTGGCCTGGTTCCAGAAAGTGGTGAGGTCGGGGGGGATCATCACCCCGGTCAGGATATCGGTGCCTGCCTGCTTGAAGGCATTGATCTGCGCCGAGAAATCATCCGTCAGATTCTGGTAGCGGCCGGTATCCGTCAGCCCGTAGCCGAGCTTTTCCAGGACCGGCGGGAAGCCGACGACCTTGTCGCCCCAGGCATTGCCGTCACCATCATTCGGGAACAGGCCACCGACCTTTTTATTCGTCTCGATTTGGCTCCACATGCCGGTAAAGACGGCGATGATATCCTCAAGGCCCCAGAAGAAATGATAGGCGTAATTGAAGGGCTTCCAGGAGGCCGGATCGCCGGGATTGCCCTGCTGGCCGATGAACCAGGGCTGCCACGGCGCGACCGTGGAAATGCAGGGCATCTCCTCGCCCTCGCAGGTCGTGGAAACCGGATTGGTCGTCTCCGGTGTCGAGGATACGAGCATCAGGTTGATCTGGCTGTCGACGATCAGCTCCTTAGCGACTTCGGCGGCGCGGTTCGGGTTCGACTGGCTGTCCTTGACCACGACCTCGTAGTTCAGGCCCTTTGCCTTCGTTGTCGCCAGGAAGGCATCGATGACGAACTTGTCGGCTTCGCCGAAAGCGGCGAGCGGCCCCGTCTGCGGGCTGACATAGCCGAGCTTGATTGCCGCATTCTTGGCAATCGCCGGCATGGGCAGGCCCGAGGTTGCAATCAATGCGCCGCCGGCCGCCGTCGTCTTCAGAAAATCGCGTCTTGTGAACATGTTTCCTCCTCCCATTGTCTCTCCTCCCAAAGAGTGCGCCCGCAGGCGCCTGTGTCTCATTCCATAGGCCGTCGGCCCTCCCAAGCGTCCTGCAGAAGCTGGCGGATCGCACTCCGTTCGATCGGCCGCGGATTCCAGTAGGGATTCTCGACAGCGATCGCAGCCGCGCGATCGAGATCGATTTCTGTCAGCCCGAATTCCTTGAGCGATAGGGGCGATCCGATCGCCCTGGCGAAATCCCAGAGCCCGCCACCGATGGCGCCGCCGAAAATCTCGGCCGCTCCTGCCAGCTCCGATGCCGCGGCTGCGGCATTGAAAGCGGCCGTATGCGGCAGCATCACCGCATGGGTTTCGGCATGCGGCGTATCGAAGGAACCGCCGAGCGTGTGACAAATCTTGTGATGCAACGCCATGCCGACCGTGCCGAGCACCGAGCCGCAGAGCCAGGCGCCGTAAAGGGCATCGCTGCGCGCCTCAGCGTTCTTCGGATCGTTGACGATAACCGGCAGGCTTCGGGCAAAGGCGCGCAGGCCTTCCAGCGCCATCAGGCTCGAAATCGGATTGCGGTCTTGCGCGTAAAGCCCTTCGACGGCATGGGCCATGGCGTTCAGCCCACTCGTCACGCTCATGGCGACCGGCAGGCCGAGCGTCAGCGCGGGATCGTAAATCACGATCTCCGGCAATATCCTGGCATCGCGCACCGTCGTCTTGCGGCCGCCTTCGGTCTGCCCGAGGATCGGCGTCACCTCCGACCCGGCATAGGTCGTGGGAATGACGATCTGGAGAAGATCGGTGCGATAGGCAATCGCCTTGCCGAGCCCCGTTGTCGATCCGCCGCCGAGGCAGACGACGCAGTCCGCCGCGGTTTCCTCGACCACCCGCATCGCCGCCTCCGTCACCTCGACGGGCGTGTGCATGGTCGCGCCTGAGAAGACGCCGCAGGCAAGCGGCTCGATCTCTTCGGCCAGCGCCTGTGCATCAGCCTTCTGCTGCGGCGTCGAGAGGATCAGGGCCCGCTTGCAGCCGGCTTTGGCGACCCATTGCGCGACCCGGTTGCGGCTGCCGGCACCGAAGACGATTTGGGCGGGACTGCCCGCATAGGAAAAATCCTGGGTCATGCCGCCCTCCCCGGCTTTGCTCGCACCATCACGAAGGTGAGGCTCAACGCCTTGGCGCGCTGTCCATCGATCTCGGACGGCTCGAAGCAGGCAATGAGCTCGGGCCGCACGCCGAAGAGGGCGTCTTCGCCAAGGTGTGGATCGCTCGCATCGTAAATCTGGGTGGTGATCGTCTCGAAGCCCTTGGCACGAACGACGAAATGCAGGTTCGCCGGGCGGCGCAGCGGATAGCCCGCCTCGGCGAGCAGCCGCCCGACCGGGCCATCGTCCGGCACGCCATAACCCGACGGCATGACGGAGCGGTAATGGAACCGTCCGTTGATATCGGTATGGAAGAGGCCGCGCAGATTATGTTCCGGCTGCAAATCCGGCTGCTGGTTCTCGTAAAAGCCCTCGGCATTCGCCTGCCAGGTTACGACCTCGGCGCCTGCGATCGGCAGGCCATCGAGATCCTGCACCCGCACGGACACCGCCAGCGGCTCGCCGATCCCGTCGAGCGAGATCGAAGAACCCGATACCCTTTCTGGGGCATCATTGCGGAAAAACGGTCCGCGAATGGTATTCGGCGTCGCCGCTTTCGGCCGCCGCGAATTGATTTCCTCGACCAGGGCCGACGCGCCGATGAGATCCGACAGAAGCACCCATTCCTGTCGCCGCTCGTCCGAGGCATGGCCGACATCGGTCAGGAAGGCAACGACCTTGCGCCACTCGTCCTGGGTCGGGCGAAACTGCTTGATGAGATCATGAACATGGATGACGGCGGCAGCGATCAGCCGTGAAAGATTGCCGTCACTGCCAGCGGAGAAGCGTTCCGAGAAAACCTCCGCCGACGTCGCCTCGCTGAATGTGAGCGCCTTTGCCCGCTCCGCCATGCTCATCCTCCACGATCTCACGTGTACCCGAGGTTGATACTAACAGCCGGAATTGCATGGATTGATGATTTTGTTGCAAAACAATATAACGGATCGTTATGAAGTTCGACGAACGTCACCTGATCCAGCTTGCCGCCGTCGTCAAAACAGGCGGCGTAACCGAAGGCGCGGCCTTGCTGGGCCTCGCTCAGCCTGCCGTTTCGCGCACCTTGTCCATGTTGGAGAAAAGGGTGGCCGAGCCGCTCTTCGTCAAGGGTCGCCGGCCATTGCAGCCGACGCCGTTTGGTCTTTCGCTCGCCGAACACGGCCTCGTCATGCTCGCAGCCTCACGCAAGGCCTCCGATCTCGTCGAAAGCTTCCGCGTCGGCAAGAGCGGCGTCGTACGGATCGGCGGCACGCCCTTCTTCATGGATGCGCTGATTGCCGGGCTGTGCGCGGAGTTTCAGACAAGCCGTCCGGACGTGCGGATCGATCAAAGCTACGGTTATTTCCCGGATCTGCGCGCAGCGCTGAAGGCAGATCAGATCGACCTCGCCATATGCCCGATCGACATACTCGACGAGGGTTCCGGGCTCGAATTCCAGCAGATTCTCCCAGGCCGCAATGTCGTGGCCTGTCGGGTAACCCATCCGCTGCTTCTGAAACGGCGGCCGCAGCCGAGCCAACTGCTCGACTATCCGTGGATTGCGCCGCCACCGGGAAGCCCGCTGCTGGCGGACCTGCGCGCGCTGCTGCTCTCCTTCGGCGCCACCGAGATCAAGATCCGCTATACCGGCGGCTCGCTGATGAGTGTAATCAACTACCTGAAATCGGCGGATGCGCTGACCGTCATGCCGCACAGCGTCGTCTTCGCGCAGCGCAAGGAAAAGACGATCACCGCACTGCCAATCACCATCCCTCATCCAGAGCGCGCCCTTGCGATCCTCAAGCGCGTCGATGCTCCACGAGCTCCCGCAGTCGATCAATTTGCCGAATTCGTCCGCCTGGGTTTCCAAGATCTTCGGCATCTGATCAAACGTCATGAGGAGTCGGTGATTTGGGGCGTTTGAGAGCCCCCATGGGATACGAACCGGGACCGCGTCCTTGGCTAGAAGTCCCATATCTCCGATGTTCCAGCAGCAGGCTCGGCTGAGGCCGAGAAGGAATGACCGATTTGGGGCCGGTGGCCGACCGTCCGCTACGAGACACCCAACACCAAAAGCGGACATCAGAATTATTGCCGCCGAGGCCTGAGATTGACCCCTTTTGCTGCCGCTCGAGATCGATCCGAGGACGTGCGGTATGTGCTAGTATGCGGCCGGCGGAATGCGACAGACGCACTGCGACGGGCTTGTGATCGATCCGAAATACGCGCGACGGAGAGCCGACGTTGTACTTTTGGAGGGGAGACGAGGACGATGGCGACACCACAGCAACCCAGTCTAATAGTTCGACAGAAATCCCCACCGAACATCGAGTTTCCGTTTGCGTCGCTCTCCGATTGGCTGATCCCAGCCGAGTTGTTCTTCGTGCGAAACCATTTCCCGTCGCCGGAGCTCGATGCGCGAGACTGGAGACTGCGCGTTGGCGGGGCGGTAGAGCGGCCGATCGAACTTGACCTCGACAGCATCAAGGCGATGCGGAGCACGACTTTCACTGCCGTCGTGGAGTGCGCAGGGAACGGGCGCGTCTACTATGTGCCACCGAAGGAGGGGTTACAGTGGCAGAACGGAGCCGTCGGCAACGCCGCCTGGACAGGTGTTCTTCTGCGCGAGGTTTTGGAAATGGCCGGCGTTAAGCGAACCGCACGTGAGGTTCTGCTGACAGGCGCCGACAGCGGCGTCGTCGACACGAACAAGAAAACGGCTTCTCCTGGCCCCATCGCTTTTGCGCGCAGTTTACCGCTTGAGAAGGCCATCGCTGACAGCACGATCCTTGCCTATTCGATGAACGAGGAGCCGTTGACGCGCGATCACGGCTACCCACTACGAGCGGTGGTGGGTGGCTGGTTCGGCATGGCTTGGATCAAGTGGATTACGGATATCACGGTTGTGGAACAACCGTTCCTCGGCTACTGGCAGGCGCGCGACTATTTCCGTTGGGAACGCAGCCTCGGGGAACCCACGCTGGTTCCCCTTGCGGAGATGGAGGTCAAAGCGCAGATCGCGCGTCCCGTAGAGGGGGCGCACCTCATTGCCGGCCAACCCTACCGGATTTTCGGAGCCGCTTGGAGCGGAGAGGCTGCTATCCGGCAGGTGCAGGTCTGCACGGGAGATGGCAGGGGATGGCGCGAGGGAAGGCTCCTCGAAACAGAACGTCCCTTTGCATGGCGCTTGTGGGAGTACATATGGACCCCTGAAGAAGTGGGGCGATATACACTGCGATGTCGCGCGATCGATGGGGCGGGGTGCGTGCAGCCCGACCTTCCGCGTTCCGACTGCGAGAGCTACGCGGCCAATTGGATCGTTCCGGTGGAGGTTACCGTCGTTCCCGAGCAACGAAAATACGAGGAGGAATTCGTGATCTAATCACCCGCATGGTGCGGAATGGGGCTCTCGGCGCAAGTGTGACCCGCGTTGTCACTGCGTCATGTCGCTTTGCAGCAATAGCGCCCCTTTGGCTGAATGACCATGAGAAAGGCGCAAAGCTGATCGAATCTCGTTAGAGCCTCTCAGAGCAAAGAGGAACGGCCCCACGACGTGCAGGGCAGTCTCTATTCAGATCTCAGTCCGCTCGGCCAGTTCCAGTGCATCCTCAATGTCGACGCCAAGATACCTGACCGTGTTCTCGATCTTGGTATGGCCAGCAGGATCTGGATCGCCGGTTGCCGGGCCTTAGAGTTCGTGGCGGCCTTCGTTCGCCGCAGGGAATGCGGCCCGTAATCCTCCCGACGGAGGCCGATCGCCGTCACCCACTCATCTACCAGCCAGGCGTACTGCCGAGTACTGAGATGATTACCGTGGTCGATCCGACTGGGAAAGGCATAGTCATCGACTGTTCCTCCCCTTCGTTGAAGCCAGGCAAGCAGACTAGCTCTAACCTCGGTCGTGATTTCGAACTGCACGGGCCGTCCAGTCTTCTGCTGGACGACCATTGCGCGAGTTCGAATTTCGTGCCCCGTGACGAGAGTCCCGATTTTCAGTTTTACCAGATCGCGGCCGCGGAGCTTGCTGTCGATGGCGAGATCGAAAAGCGCGCGATCTCTCATCCTTCCTCCTCGGTCGAGGAAGAAACGGACTGCCCAGATCTGGCGCTGCTTGAGGGGCTTCTTGACGCCAACTTCCTTGCCTGCGTTCCAAGCCGGTCGACCCAGTGCGGCAGGATCATATTGCGAGACACCCATTCCAGTTCTCCTATGGCCACCGTTGGCCAGAGGGAGAACGCGCACCTTCTGGTTATATGACGGGGCCGGTGGCCGACCGTCCGCTCCTTGGACACTCAACACGCGGACATCAAAGTACTTGCCGCGAAAGTCTGGGATTGACCCGAAGCTGCCGTTTGGATTGCAATACCGGAACGGCACAAAGGAGGGATTCATGACCTTCGATGAAGTTTGTGGATCTCGGTGAAGACCCTCGGTTGAGCCGGTCCAGTCAGCCTTCGGGCAAGCCAGCGTCACGCAGACCCGATAAGATCCGCGCCATAATAGCAGAGGGCCACCATGTATCCCTGACTTTGGCAAGCGTAAGGTCGGGATGGCTCTCTCGCAGTCGAAGGCAGGCACGTCGTGCCTCATCCAATCTGCCGGCGTGCACATAGGCGCTGACGAGCCACCGCAGAGCCCAACTCGCGTCAGGCTGCTGGCTAAGGCCTCTTTGGATCCAGGTAATCGCATCGTCGTATCGCCCGTCGACGAAATGGGCGGCGCCGACGCCGACGTCCGCCCACGCACGCGCTCAGCATGGGTTCGAATCAGAGCGTCACCGCCTCGAACAGGCCTCTAAGTTTAGAAGCGCTTCGTTGAAGCGCAGCGCGCTCATGTGTGTCAAGGTCAGGAAGCAATTCAGTGGAAATGCCTTCGCGGCCCACAACGCGGGGAACCGATAAAGCTACATCGCGCACACCTTCGATCAGCGCGGTGACGCTCGAGACTGAAAGCACCGCCTGTTCATCCTGCCTTACCGCGCCGACGATCCGGGCAAGACCTGCTCCAATCCCGTAGTAGGTAGAGCCTTTGCCCTTGATGATGGTATAGGCGGCGTTGCGAGTCTTGCTGTCGATATCTGTCCGGACAGCTTCGGTAATGGGAGCGCCAATCTGTGCACCGAAGAGAGCAATCGGAACTGTACCTGCCCTGGCGCCGGACCACGCCAAGACTTGGCTGTCGCCGTGTTCGCCCAGCACATAGGCATGAATGGATCGCGGCGACACACGAAGGTGAGCCCCCAGCAGGCTACGAAACCGCGCGGTATCGAGAATTGTCCCCGATCCGATCACGCGATGGTTTGGCAGTCCGGAGTACGCTTCGGCGATCTGTGTCATGATGTCGACCGGGTTGGATGCAACCAGCAAAATCGCGTCGGGACAGACACGCATGATCTCGCCTACAACTGTTCGGAAGACCGCGGCGTTGCGGCTCAGCAGATCGGTTCGCGTCTCCCCGGATCGTTGCGCGACCCCTGCGGCTATTACGACAACACCAGCATTCCGAAGATGATCGTAGTCTCCATGAGAAATCGAGGTTCCTGAGGCAAACGGCATCGCATGTGCGATATCAAGGGCTTGTGCTTCGGCCAGAGCTGGATCGAGATCGACCAGCACAACCTCGCTCGCGACACCGCGTAAGCCAAGGGCGTACGCAGTCGCGCTGCCAACCATGCCGGCTCCAACAATGCCGACCTTCATCCCGTTTGCCTCCCTGTCGGAGTTAAGTAAGACTTAGCGCGGAAGCTCGCCATTAACAGGCCGTCAGCGGAGTTCCCGCAATTCACCGCGTGACGACGCCCTCCTTGGTCATGGGAGTCGTCTTGCCCACTATTCCGCCAGGATCAAGGATGGACGAAGCATTTCTTTCTTCCCACGCCGACCACTCTTTTATACCGACGGCGTCGACTGCATCCTGCTCGGCTTTGGACAGGTTTCGAAAGGACGCCAAGTCCTCGGGCTTCTGGTGTAAACGGCAAGAAAGCGGAGCATCGGTACATCCTCCATTCATCTTGAAGGTTGCCAATTTATGCGCCTCGCTTCGGAAATCACCTGCCGACAAATAGCGCGGGACGTGGAACGGCGGCTTTGGGGCGCAAAGCTGCCATAACTGTCACAGCGCTATTATTCGAAACGGCAACACGCGCTTAGTCAAGGTGCGAAGCAAACAGCGCTAGCGATGATTGCGCCAAAGCCGATCATTGTGGCGATTTGCGAGAGGCCGCGCCGCTGGCGAGTTGGATGGAAGCGCACCTCCGGCCTCCGTCATTCCGGGCCTTGAGCCTGGATATCCGAGTATGCGCGCTGAAGAAGCGCGCAATTTTCACTCCCATCTCAGCGGAAACCGCCGCTTGCCACCAGCCGCCTGGGCGCCCATCACCGGACGTTCAAGAACCGTCCGCTTTCCGTGGATACTCATTACTTCGACGTCCTCGGTCACAAAGAGGGATGACGGCCTGATGGAGGTGGAGGTCGCCCGGGCATTACCTCTTACCATTTGTTGACTCACCCGCGCTTGAACAATACGTTAAGAACCCGGTCGTTGGGCTTGTCCTCAAATGACGAACCATTCTCTTCAGCGTCGCCTTGCCGCCATCGTCGTTGCCGATGTGGTGGGATATTCACGCCTGATGGAGGCTGATGAAGCCGCAACGCTTGAGAACCTCAGGGAACTCCGTTCCGGCGTTATCGAGCCGGCTGTGATGCGTCACAACGGTCGCATCTTCAAGGTCGCGGGCGACGGCTTCCTGATCGAATTCGGCAGCGCGGTGGACGCGGTCGCAGCAGCCTTGGAAATGCAGCGGGCCGCCACTGCTGTTGAGGCTACCGAAGACCGGCGCCTGCTTTTGCGTGTCGGCGTCAATCTGGGAGATGTCATTGACGACGGTTCGGACGTCCTCGGCGACGGCGTCAATGTCGCGGCGCGCCTCCAGACGCTGGCCGCGCCGGGAGGCATCTGCATTTCAGCCAGCGTTCACGGCGAGATCGTCGGCAAGATTGGCGACCGGTTCTTCGATGCAGGCGAACGCTACCTGAAGAACCTCACTCGCCCGGTCCACCTGTGGCATTGGCCGGATGCGCTGCAGAGCGTTTTGCCGCTGCCCGAATGTCCCTCGATCGCTGTATTGCCGTTCACGAACATGAGTGGGGATGAAGCGGACGCGCCTTTCGTCGACGGCTTGACCGAAGACCTGATCACCGACCTTTCCCGCACGGCTGGCCTGTTCGTCATCGCGCGCAATTCCGTGTGGGGCTACAAGGGCAAGCCGGTCGACGTAAAGCTGGTCGCCCAGGAACTCGGCGTCCGCTACGTCCTAGAGGGGAGCGCCAGACGCGCAATGGGCCGTGTCCGCATCAATGCCCAATTGATCGACGCGCTTGGCGGCCAGCACTTGTGGGCCGAACGGTTCGACAGGACGGTGGAAGATGTTTTCGAATTACAGGATGAGGTCAACGCCAAGATTGTTGAAGCCCTCGTCGGCCGGCTGACCATCCCGACGCCGCGCAATCGGCCGAAGAACTTCGAGGCCTACGATCTGTGTGTGCGCGCCCGTCTCCTGACGGAGGAGTCGCCGCAAACCGAGCGTGAGGCCTATATGCTGCTCCAACGCGCGGTCAAGCTCGAGCCATCCTATGCCGAGGCGCTCGGTCTGCTCGCCTATAACCGTTGGCTTGCCTGGACGCATTTCGGCGAGCCCGAAGATCCTAACCGCCGGATGGCGGTGACATCAGCGCAGAAGGCGGTCGACCTGGATCCCAACGATGCCGGCTGCCGCTACGTTCTGGGGACCATTTTGGCTTATGAGCGGCGATGGGAGGAATCGGATGCCGCTTTCGCCATGGCCCTGAAACTCGACCCCAATCACGCCGACACCTGGGCCGCCATGTCTGATATGTCCGTGCTGGACGGCAGGATTGCCGACGGACTGGCGCAGATCGAAAAAGCTCTGCGGCTCAATCCCTATCCGGCCTGCTGGTATCTTTGTCATCTTGGGCAGGCGCAATACGCCGCAGGTGACTACGAGGCGGCAACCGCTACACTCCGCAGGAAAGAAACCTATCGCACCAACTCACGCAAATTCCTGGCTGCTGCGCTTGCGCAGTTGGGCCACCGCGAGGAGGCGCGGCGAGAAGCAGAATTGTTCCTGATCGCCCACCCTCATTTCACGATCGCTCATTGGCTCAGTTCCCAGCCGCTGCGCGATGCATCTGTACGAGACCACTTTGTCGACGGCTTCCGAAAGGCTGGCCTGCCGGAGACGTGACAGCGGGCGGGGACAATCCCGACGGGTTGGTGACAATCGGTTCTTTCGACAGTCCAATTGCCGTGCAACATTGATCGTCGTGAATACGTCTAACGCGCCGAACGATCGAATCCCGGCACGGCGCCCACAGCACCTGCCGACAGCACCCTTCGCACACTTGACCTTAAGTCGTCACAGGAGAACGAAATGTCCAAATCCATCCTCGACATGTCGATGTCCCTCGATGGGTATATCGCCGACGATAACGATTATCTTGGAGGCGAGGATGGAGAGCGGCTGCACCACTGGGCGGACGCCGACGGGGGATCCGCTCAGGCCGGGCCCGTGCGTGAATTTGAAGCCGAATGGAAGGCGGCCGGTTCAGTCCTTGCCGGCCGGCGGACCGCCGAGCTCATGGATCACTGGGGAGGCAGTCATGGCGGCGCCCCGATCTTCGTGCCCAGTCACCGGCCTCCGCCGCCCGCCGCCCGTTGGGGTTATCCGTTGGTGACCTACGTGAATGACGGAATCGAGAGCGCGATGGCGCTGGCGAAGGCTGCGGCCGGCGATCGGGACGTACAACTGCGGGGTGGTTATACGGCGCAAGAAGCACTCCGGGCCGGGGTGCTGGACGAGATCCAGATCCATCTGATCCCGGTGCTGCTCGGTCGCGGCCGCCGGCTGTTCGATGTTTTGCCGTCAGAGATCGAACTGGAGCTTGTCAGGGTAATCGACACGCCGGCGGCGACACACATCCGCTATCGTGTCCGTCGCCAATCCAGTTCCTAGCGTCTGACGAGACCGCGGCGGCCTACTATTGCCTGAAGCTGGGCAGCCACGAACATCTGCTCGATGCAAAGGCGCATTTTCAGCTGGTCCGCCGACGGCCATTCGATCGGCTGCTCACGCCGGTCAGCCTCTGGCCATACATGGCCGTAAAAGGCCAGCACCATCGAAATGGGCCGTGGCGTCCTGGCGGACAATGCGCATCGAGCTCAATGCCCGGCGAAAACCAGGGTCTGAACCGGCAGGAACATCGCCTGTATACGCAGGATCATGGCATGCACGAGACCGACCGTGTCGACCACATGCAGGAATAACCAGCGCGGGGTGCTGATGTTGGGATCAGCGAGCGCATCGTGATTGTTGGTATAGGCATTGGCGATGCAACTGCTGCCTGGCGGCACATCATCCAGGCCGCCGTCGAACAGCGGCTGCAGGAACACCGTCAGCGTGCCGGGTTTTGCCAGCTGCTGTACGTCGAGCAGCTGGTCGGTGGGGCGCAGCTGGCCGGCCGCGATCACGTCCTGCACCTCGGTCACCACGAGCGGGATGATGGTGAACGGCTTGCCGACGCAGACGGCCTCCGCGACCATTCCGGGTTTCATCACCTGCGCCTCGATCTGCCCAAAACCGGCGATCAGCGTTCCGCGGCCCGCTTCGCTCGGCACCAGGATGCCGGCAGGACGCAGCATGGTGTTCAGCACATCGCCGGGGCGCAATGTGAATTGCTGGACTGTGCCCGCTACCCCCGCCTTGACGACGGTCTTGTCGAGTTCCACCTGCGCCTCCGCCCGGGCGGCCTCGGCGCTCGCCTTCTGCGCCGGCAGGAGAACGCTGAGTTTGGTTTCCAGCGTCTGTTTCTTGGCAAGCGCAGCGCTGAGGGAGCCTTTGCGGCCTTCGACCGTATTGGTGAGGCGGACCACCTCCCGGCGGGCGACGGCATCGTTTTTCAGGAGCTGGGTCTTCATCTCCAACTCGTCCTCAGCCACTTTCAGGGCGCCGTCGGCCTCCTGAATCTGGCCGTCCATGCTCGCAAGCTCGGTCTGCGCGACCTTCGCTTCGGCTTCGACTTCGGCGATTTGCCGGCTGGCGGTTTCGAATGCCGCCTTCTGCTGTGAATCGTCGAGGCGGAAGAGCGGCGCGCCGGCGGCGACCTTTTCGTTGACGCCGACAAAGACCTCATCCACCCGGCCGGAGGCCTCCGGCAGGATCGTGACCGTGCGGAATATGGCCGTGACCGTTTTTGTCGAGGGATGGAAATAGAAGATCATGGTGATCAGCGAAACGGTCAGGATCAGGCAGGCGGAAATGCCCCAGCGCAGTTCGTACCACATGCTGTAAAGGGTGATCTCCTGGCCGATGCGCTTGCCCTGGACATAGCGTCGATAGAGATAGTCCGGGAAGATGGTCAGCATTGAGCAGAGCATTAATTCGAACATGATCAGATCCCCTCTTCGTGCAGTGTCTTGGCGGGCGTCCGGGCGGGTGGTGCCTCTGCCACTGCTTCTGGCGCTGGCGTCGGCGCGCGGACCGGTTCCGGGTGATCGGCTGCGACCGGCGCCTCATCCTCGAGCTCGTCCGGGTCGCGTCCGGCGAGCCTGGCGAGCGAGCGGGCGATCGAATAGAGCGGGGTCGTAAAATCGGGAAACCGAACGAAGGCCAGGAGCAGACCAAGGATCCAGTAAAGGTGATTGTGGGTGAAGAGCGAGATCAGCGCCAGAACCGCGACAATCTCCATCTGCACCTTGTTGGTGCGGTGGGCGATGCGTTCGGGGATGGCGTGAAGCTGGAAGTAGAGGTTGCCGACCACCAGAATCATCACGATCAGAAAGACGATGACGCCGACAAACAAATAGTCGGTCTGGCCCGGCTCGGTGATGAAGCCGGGCACGTGATCGGTGAGAGCGGAGTGATAGTCTTCCATCGAAATCTCCTTTCCTGAACGCGATAGTCGCCTGCCAGCCGGCAGGCCGCATGGATCATGTCAGCCGGCGCCTGCCGCCAGGGCCTGTTTGTGCGCCGTCAGAGCCTGCTGAGCAGCTGCGGCCGTATCGGCAACCTTGTCGCCGGCGACCTGGACGGTCGGCACGGCAAGGCGGATGCCGTTTTCATGGAAGGCCTCATAGATCATCCGCAGCGCCCGGCGCTTCAGCGTGAACTGCTCTCCGGGAAGCGTCATGAACTTCATGCGTAGCAGCAACCCGGAGTCGCCCAGGCTGTCGATGCCCTGCATTTTCAGCGGCTCGATCGTGATGGGTTTGAACTCGGGGTCGGCGAACAGTTCCTGGCCGATCTTCTTGATGATCTTGCGGGCCTTCTCGACGTCGGAATCATAGGCCACGCTGACCGTCATCTTCTCGATCACCCAGTCGCGGCTCATGTTCTGGATCGCGCCCAATTCGCTGAAGGGCACGATGTAGACGGCGCCGCGGTGATGCCTGAGCTTCACCGATCGAAGGCTGAAGGATTCGACGCTTCCCTTGTAATTGCCGCTCTGGATGTATTCGCCGACGCGGAAAGCGTCGTCGAGCAGGTAGAATACGCCGCTGATGATGTCCTTGACGACGGTCTGGGCGCCGAAGCCGATCGCAACGCCGACGACGCCGGCGCCGGCGATCAGCGGCCCGATCTCGACGCCGAGCGAAGACAGCGCCATCATCACTGCAATTGCGGCAAAGAGGATCATCAGAACGTTGCGCAGGATCGGCAGCAGCGTGCGGATCCGCGCCCGGCGGCGGGCCGTGTCGCTGCCGGCCTCTTGGGGCGTATCGGTCTCGCCAAGCTTGCGGTCGATGACGACGCGCACCAGGCTCCAGGCGAGATCGATGACGAGAAGGATGATGCCGGCGCTGAGCATGCCCCTGACGATGCGCAGCATCGGGGTGTCCTGCATCGTCATGCGGGTCAACTCGACATCGAGGGCACGGGCGAGCAGGAGGATGGCCCCGACGATGACCACTGCCCGCACACCGCGCTCCACCAGCACGGAGGCGATGCTTGCCCGCTCGGCCTTTTCCGCGCCGGCGGGAGAGGACAGAATATTGGCGATGGAGACGCGGGTGAGCGCAAGGATGGCCGGCAATGCGGCGCACACCGCGACGATCCAGAAGAGCTTCATCGCGCCGACGACCCAGAGAGCCCAGAGACCGATGAAATAGGCGGTCCATAGCCAATTGCGGATCGTCCGGCCGATGCGGGGCATCCGGCTCTCGACCGGCGCGTCCACCGGCCGGCGCCACAGGCTTTCGATCGCGATCGCCAACAGCACGACACCCAGCGTATAGGCGACGAGCAGCCGCGAGGCGGGGGGAAGGCCGAGCGTTGCAAGCAGCCGCACCGTCACCCAGCCGAAGGCGAACCAGCCGCAGAGATAGGCGAGGCGGCGCGCCCAATGGGCCGCGGCCGGATCGCTGACGGGGACCACGCGAAATCCTGGCTGCGCCGCGGCGGCGGGGGGCGCGAGCCAAATGCGCAGGAGCGCGGCGGCTAGGCGGAAGGCGACGAAGGCGAAGAGGTAGCCGACGACGATTTCGCGCACGAGCGGCGGCCAGTCGAAGATGAGGAAGAAGCCGATGCTGCCGAGCGCGAAAGCGAACACGTGGCATGCTTCCCAGAGAAGTTTGGCGCCGAGAAGGACAAGCCGCTCCCGGACGGTCGCAAAGGACGCCTGCTCCATCCAGGCGCGCCAGCCGCCGCTGATCCGCCGGAAAAACCACTGGGCGGCAAAACCTGCCGCCATGAAGGCGATCAAGAGCACCACCGGCCGGGTGCCGCCGTTCGCCTGGATATCACGCTCGAGCACCGCCGCGGCCGCCATCATCTGCGATGGAAACGAGGTCGCAGCATTCATCAGATCGGAGGAATGCCGGCGGAAGCGTGTGGCGAATTCGGAAAAAGAGGGATCGGTTGGCTTCGCCTCGCCTGGTTCGGCAGCGGCTTTTGCCGCTGCCTGCTGCTTCAGCCAGTCCTGCACCGCCGGATCGGTGGACAAGGCTATGAACTGCTCGATCCGTTCGGCCGGCAGTGCGGCCGGCGGTGTCTGCGACATCGCGGGCATGGCCGTCAGTGCGGCGGCGAGGGATGCGATCACCGCCAGGAGCAGCGTCCGAAGAACGTTCCTTGATGACACTATCGACATGATCACTCCCAATCCCGCGTATCGCGCACTGCGCGCCCTATGGCCGGCATTCCGTCCTGAAAGCATTGCCACAGGCCGGCTTCGACTTGCCGCCGGGCCCGGCAACCGCGCTGACCTCGGCGGCATAGGCGTCGCGTGTGTCCCGATCGACGACGGCGGCAGGCGCCGCCAACACCAGACCCGCAGCATTGCCCGCGGCGGCCGCCGTTTCCGTCGTCGCCGCAAGAATTCTCTCCCCGAGACCGACTCGGCTGTCAGTCAGCGTCTGTCCTTCCGAGATACGGGCGCCGATCAGCTGGACGATCGCGGGCGAAGCCGCGAACTTGGCGTGGTTGAGAGGGTCGCTGGTCTTCACCTTCGTCAAGTCGATGACATTGATGTCGTATTCCTCGAGTTCCTGCTTGTAAGGCGCCTGCTCCGGATCGATCGAGCCGAGACGGGCGACATCGCCCCAGACCCTTCGGGAGACGGCGAGCGCCTTATCGTCACGGGATACGAAGAGGGTGAATTGGGGGTGCTGCTTTCCCATGTCGGCGATCTGCTGGCGGAACACGTCGACATCGACGTCGGGAGCCGCGAGCATGACGTTCTTGAATTTCGCCGGCAGGCGGCCATTGCGGATCGCCATCTGCCGCAGGCCCTCCATAGCAAGCCAATTGCCCATCGAATGGGCGAGGATCGAGACTTCCTTGATCTCCGGATCATGGTAGAGATATTGAAAGAGCTTCTCCAGCGCGTTGCGGGTGTAATTGGTGCTCTCCCGATCATAGCCGTAGGCCAGCAGCCGTCCGCGCGAGGGCCACGTCACCAGCACCGGCGCGCTATGAACGCCGGAATCATGAACGATCTGGGCAAAACGGTAGACGGAGTCCTCGAAGCGGGTGTTGTAGCCGTGGATGAAGACGAAAACGCTCTTGTCGGGGCTCTTGCGCACGCTGGCGCTGAGCCAGGCCTTTGCGGCATCGACATCCAACTCGGTTGCCTTGAGCGTCGCAAAATCGGTCTTGGGATTGGACGGCAACTTCTTCGGCCAGGCGACTTCACCTTCCTTGCGCCCAGGCGGGATCGAGACGGTGATATCGGCGAAGGTGGGCTGGCGGGCGCGCTCGCCGCTGAACATCTCTCCGGGAACAGGCGAGCGGCTGCGCGTCGTGGCGACCAGCATGTCGACGCGATCGGCGCGGGGGGAGGTTTCGGCGACCGGGGTTAGCACGCCTTTCGGATGCCCGCCGCAGCCTGACAGGCACATCACCGTAACGCAGACCAGAAGCCGTCGAAGCGTCTGCCGAAAAGCGGCCTGAGTGCCGCGCATGTTGCTTATGTTCACACTGCTCCCCACCCTGACGCGTGCTGCCGGGGTCGACCCGGTCCTGCATGGAAGAGATTGGGCCAAAGACGCATCCGCAGGCATGTATGATCCTGTATGTTACAGGTAACAGCACCCTGCGCGTCGTTCGGCCGATGGCGAGGACAGCCGGTCGGACACACCGCCGTCAATTCGCCGGCTGGTCGTTTTGAACTGGCAGGCCGGCAGCCTCCAGCCCGGAGAAGAATCGTTCTTGGTCCTCGATTCTTGCCAGCCGCCGGACGACCTCCCGCCGGACATTCGGGATCAAGGCGGGCGATCGGGCCTCGATCCAGTCGATTTGCTCCTTTGCCTCCGCCGATTTTCCGAGGGTGCCGAGAATCGAAAGCAGGACGAGGCGATGCATCGGATTGTAGTTGAGGTCCGACATGCGCGACCATAATTCGGCAGCCTGGATATCGCCCCGCATGAAGGCGCAGAGCGCCATTCCTACCTCATAGTATCCCTGTGGTCCGGCATTCTTGCCGACCGCCTCCGAAATCAGCTCGCAGCCCCTGTCCCATTTTCCCGACATCGCCAGGCGCAGGCCGTATTCGCCCGCCACTTCGGTGTCGTTTGGATTGCTGGCATACGCAGCTTCGCCGGCCCGCAAGGCCTCGGTTGGGTCATTGCCGAAAAAGTTGGCAAGCATCAACGCCTGCAGAGCTCGGGCATTCTTCGGATCGAGACGCACGGCGCGTTCGGCAAGCTCCTTGGCAATCGCCAGCGTGGCGGCGGTTGGTTTCGTGTTCAGCTGATATGGAAAGCGGAATTCGTCGAGATAGGTGAGCGAAAGAAAGGCAGTGACATTGGAATCATCGGGCATCTTTTCCACAGCATGCTGCAGGCAGGATTTTGCCGCTTCCTGCGCCTGCGGGGTCATTTCGCTCCGATAGCTGTAGTAGGACAGAATGCAGGAAAACGCGTCCGCGTTTCCGGCGATGCTGGCGGTGTCCGTCTCGAATATAACGCCGAATGGGCGCGCGACCGCCGTCGCAATGTCCTCGGCAAGACCTGCCTGCGCCTGCAAGACGCCCTGGACCTTCATGTCCGCATCGTAATTGTTTGCCCAGATGACGGTGCCATCGGCTCGCCGCACAAGTCTGGCCGTCGAGCGCAGCGTTTCGCCTTCCAGCCTGATACTCCCCTGCAAGGCATAGATCGGTTGCGACGACCACTGGCCCTCCCGATTGCGCGGCAAAGCGGCGGCGACGACGATGTCATTGAAGGGAACGAGCTTTTCGATGATGTCATCGGTGATGCCGCGGGAAATGTCGGATGCAACCCCGCTGCCGGAGGCGCTTTCGAAACGTTCGACGACAATGATGGGGTGGCCGACGGCTCCAGACGGCATGTCGTTTTCGGTTTTGAACGTCCCCCCGTGCTGAAGCATCGCGGCGGCGGCGACGAACACGACCGCCGCGCCTCCTGCGGAAAGCCAATATCGGGACCATGCCACACGCCGGTTCGCCTTGTCTCGGCCGTCCGTATCCGCTGCCCGGGCGCCTTGCTGCCCCTCATCTGCCGGAGGTGTCAGCGGAACGGCCTGTCCGGTTTGCGGCATATCTGCAGGCTGGGCTCCTTGCCTCACCTCGAAGACAGGCGCATAGCCGCCTCTGGGAATTGTAATGACGACCCGGTCCGCGGCGCCGGCGGTCAGGTAATAATGTTCCAGTTCCCTGCGCAGTCGTCCTGCTTCGATACGGACACAGGGATCCTGCTGAGCATCGAAATTTGCATCTCGGCCGAAAACCGCCTGCGCGATGGTAAATGCCTTCAGGTAGTCGCGACGGCCGGCAAGCGTCTCGGTCACCACGAATTCGAGGAACCTCCCCGCTCGCTCCGGAAGACGAAACTCGGGACTGGACAGAATACGCTCAAGTTGCCGCTGCACCTCTTCGGGTGAAGAAATGTCGCTGCTCGCCCTGTCAACGTCTGCATTTGGCATCGGCTCCCCCAGACTCCGATTGCGAACAACCTGCAGCATGCAGTCATCGACGATAGACCTGCGTCGACACAACGGCAATGCTCTTCAGAAGAATAAGCTAATTAAGGATCGCTTTATTCAACGGTCGCCAGGGGCCAATACAGGCCTGTATAGCTCGTACCGGCGTAGGATACCGTATCCTACCTGGGCGGACATGTATTTTACTGCCTTCGTCTCTCCGTGCACTCTATCATCACCTGAACATTCCGGAGGAGGCGGCGATGACATCACCTGAAACGTCCACATCCCATGCTATGACGAGCGCCGAGGAGCTGCGCAAGCGCGCTTTGGAACTCCAGCTCGTGGAAATGGAGCGCAGCGACAAGATCAAGGCGCGTGAAGCGAAGAAACATGCTGATTTCGTCGAGGATTTCTTCCGCAAGCAGATTGGAGAAGCGGAACGCGCCGTCATCAAACGCCTGGTGATGAAAGCGGCCGCGGATGGCAAAT
Organism: Rhizobium sp. NLR8a; assembly: GCF_019685235.1. NCBI lineage: Bacteria > Pseudomonadati > Pseudomonadota > Alphaproteobacteria > Hyphomicrobiales > Rhizobiaceae > Rhizobium > Rhizobium sp. NLR8a. The sequence continues at coordinate 72,385 of NZ_JABDWI010000009.1, read as the reverse complement.
ACGAGGCGCTGATCTACAGCTTTCCATCGACCTTCTGCACGGACAGCGGCCGCGCGATCAACAATAACCTTGCCGGATGGCAGAAGACGCTGCAGGGGAAGGCGAAGGAGCTGTATGGACTGTTCGAGGAGGTCGCCAAGCCGCAAGGCTACGGTCTGAAGGCGATGATCATCAATTTCCCCGACGGGATGCCTGGAGACGTCGGCTTCTTCCTCACTTGGGAACCCCCTGTCGACTGACGCCAAAGAGCAGGCACGAGCGAGGGAATATCCTGTTGAAAGCGATAGAGATCGAGCGAAAGTTCCTGGTCCGGGACGACAGTTGGCGCGTTTACGCCGACGCGCCGCGCGTCCTGCAACAGGCCTATCTTGGCGTCGATCAGAACTGCGTGCGCGTCCGCCTGATCGACGGGCGTTCCGCGCGCCTGACAATCAAATTCCGCTCGCCAGGCCTGGCCCGCGAGGAATTTGAGTATGACATTCCGGTCGAGGAGGCACGCGATCTCCTTCTCCACGCAGGTCATGTCCTTGAAAAGACCCGATACCGCGTCCTGCATGACGGCCAAAGCTGGGAGGTGGACGTGTTCGCCGGCGCTTACCAGGGATTAACACTCGCCGAAATCGAAATGGCGAGTGAGGATGACCGGTTCAACCTGCCGCAATGGCTGGGGCGCGAGGTCACGGGCGAGCGGCGATACTCCAACCGCGCCATGGCAGCTGCCCCGCCCCCACAACAGCCGGCGGCGCAGGGCGGCGCCGGCTGAAACCTTAATCCTTTACGACGGTCCAATTTGCGTCCGGATTGAAATCCTTGATCGCCGCAGCCTGCTCTTCCGTCGTCGGGCCGAGATCACGCTGGTAGATGACGCTCATTCCGTTGACCATGAACGTCTGCACGCCGGTCACCCTATATTTGACCGGCCAGGCAATCAGCGCAAAACCGCCGGTCATATAGCCGTTGATGACATAACTTTGCTTGCCGCCAAGGACATTGTCTCCCTGGGATGTCAGGATACGGTAGCGATAGCCGTAATAACCCTCGCCGCGTTTGGCGGCTCCGAACGCGGCCGTTTCGACCAGCGCGCTTGCCGGGCTTTCCTCGGGGTAGACGCTCGGATCCCAGTAAAGGCCATCGAGCTTGCCAGGGCTGCTGATCAATTTCTTCGCGAACTCATAGATGCCGTCGCCGTCACGATCCTCGGATGCGTACCAGTATTGGGCCGCCACATATTCGTGCATGGTATCGATGGTGGCGAGCTCGTTCTCGCCGACGCGGCGATTGATGATTTCTTCAAGGCCACGCTGCGTGTCGAAGAACCATTTGCCGTCCTTGTCTTCGGCCAGCGGAAACGGCAGCGGCCAAAGCCGATCGCCGATTGCGGCGACCTTCAGATTGCCGAGATCCTTCAGAACCACCTGGCGCTCTGCGCCCTCCCGGATCAATCCGTAGGCGATCATCGCCTCGTTGCTGGAACGGAGCTTGTCGGCGTTGAGGCCGAGCAAGGCGGCAAGATCGTCGATATTGTTGGAAGCCAGCACCGACTTCAGTTTGTCGATCGCAAGCTGCGCGCTGTCGAACTTCGGCGAAGACGTCGCCGCCTTGTACGCGGAGAGATCCGTCTGCGCCAGTAGGAGCGTCGGCGTTGCCGAAAACGTGCACAGCGCTGCTGCGAACATGAGCGAAATTACGGTCGATTGGCGTCTCATGATGTCACTCCCTGAGCTGGAAACAGGTCTTACCGCCGTCCACCGCCGCCACGGCCACCGCCGCCACGACCACCGCCACCGCGGCCACCGCCGCCGCCTGAAGGGCGGCTATACTGAGGTGGACGGGCCGAAGGACGCTGGCCCATGCTCTGCGCCCCCCGGTGCGAGGAGACGGCCTCCCGGCGACCGGATTGCGGGTTGCCGAGAGCGCTCGGCTGGCGTCCGCGATTATCAGGTCTCGAAGCCATTTGCGGCTTGTTGGCCTTCTTGACGGATTTCTGGGCGGGCTTGGCGGGGCGATTGGCGGCCTTCTGAGGACGCGCCTCAGGCCTCGACGCTCCCTGCCGATCGCTTGCTGCCGGTCTATTGGCGGCGGGCTTGGCCTTCAGACCTTGCGCCGTGTTCTTGCGGATATCTTCAGCGCGTGCGGCGTTACCGCGATTCCCAGGCCTCTGACTTGCCTGGATATCATTGGCTCTGTTGCGCAGCTGGTTGCGATTGTCGCTCTGGAGACTGGATTTGATCGACGACCGGTCCAGCTTCGCGAACTGGTCCTTGCCTATACTCAGTTTGCTGCGGTCGACATTGCTCCAGTCGACGTCGTTAAACTTAAGCTTCCCATTGAAGTTGCGGTCGTTCAGGCAATTGTTGCAGTCGATATCAATATCGCCGTCCCAGCGGCCGCCCCAGACGCCCCAGTCGTCCCAGTTGACGATGGCTGCCCAGGTCAGACCCGTGACCGCAGCGGCGAAAAAGCCCGCCCCTGGGTAATAATAGCTGTCGTAATAATCCGGATAGTAAGAGATGGGCTCCGAGGCATAACCCGGTTCATAAAGCATTTCCGGCGGGTATTGCGGGATGTAGATCTTCTCGGGATCGGTCGGTCGGATGATGATATTTTCGTTTTCGGTAACGACGGTCACCTTGTCATCCGTCTTGATGATGTTCTTTTCCACCGCTTCGTCGCGAAGCTGCTGAATGGCAATCAGAACATCCTTTTGCTGATTGGTGAGCGCATCCGCCAGCGATTGCGTCCAGTCGAGGTCTTCGCTCATCATCTTGACGACGTCGGGATAGTTGAGCAGCGAAATGACGCTCCCGTCCCAATCGCTCTTCGGCTTGAGATCGGAATTCTTCTTTTTTGCCTCGAGGAACCGCTGTGCCTCGACGATCTGCAGCGGGAAGAGCGAGGCAGCCGAAATCGCTGCAACCAATTCGTCCGGATAAAGGGCAATGCGCGCCACGAGCACTTCCAGCTCATCGTCTGACAGAAGCGCCGCAGCAGGCTGTTCGGCAGCCGTCTGGGTCGGCGCGGCCGCTGGTGCAGGCGCCTGGGCGCGCGCGGGCAAGGCCAGCTGCAATGTGATGATCGCAACCACCGACAATCCAGCAATGAGTTGGCCGGCGAAAAATTGAGCCCCAGACACTTTGTGGGGAATTGCTTTCATCGCACCGACCTCCCTTGGATCAAACTTTGACGGACGCCTTCATGAAGACTTCGGACCGATGAGAGGCGGTCGCCCCAGAACGACTACTTTCGATTGGGCGATTGCCTCTCCCATCTCCTGCAGCAGCGCCTCGACCAGACCCGCATATTCCAGCCGCCGCGCCTCTCGAACCGCTTCCGGCAGAGCCTCGACATGCGCCAGAGCCTGGGCGGCATCCGCGAGATCCTCGCACATGCTGTGAAAGGGCTCGTTTACGTAGAAAAGCCGCTGTACCAGCCGCGTCTGGTTGGGAAAATAAGTCTCGGCCGTCTCAAGGGCGGATAGATATGTCGAACTTTTATCTCCCGACGCCATCTCCGCCCCCGCCGCCGACTGCGCTCAGCAGATGTCGAAACTATACAACAGGCGCAGCGGCGGCTGACGTAAAATACGCGAACCTACGGTAGCCGGCCTTCCAAGCGCCGGACGAATTCGAAGCGTTGGCCGCAATGGCATGTATCAAGCCGGTCGCGTCCCTCCGCTCCTGAGCGCAGACGATCTCCTCGAGTATCTGGATGGCCGCGACCCGATAGAGATTACACGATGCTACGAGCCTCGACTCCGAAACAGGCCTAATATCGGCGTTTGATAGCGATCTAGCGGTAGTGCCAGACCGGCCGGAAGGGAGCGGCCGTGTTTCGATTAGCATCATGATCGCGATCGACGTTCCAGATCTGATCGCCAACGCACGAAACCACCCCATCAGCACGCCGCGCCCATCAGCACGCCGCTGAACACTGCCGAACGGGTGGTTGTTGCGATCTGGCCGTGCCAGTTGACGCCAATCCCGACCGTGCGGCCAAGCAGTGTGATGACCTGGGAAGGACCAACGGTGAGAGCATAGGAGCCAGCGGTGATAGGTAGCATTCCGATGTTGCGGGGCCTGAGCGGTTTCAGCCGGGATTGGCTTCGCAGCGATATCCCCGCCGGGCTGTCGATCGCTGCCGTCGGCCTGCCGAGCGCCATCGCCTACCCGGCAATCGCCGGCCTGCCGCCGGAGACCGGCATCTATGCCAGCATCCTCGCGCCGATCGCCTACGCGATTTTCGGCCCCTCGCGGCTCTTGATCGTCGGGCCTGACGCGGCGACGATGACGGTGCTTGCCGCTGCCATGGGCGCCATCATCGCGGTCGCGCCGCCCGGAACCGCTGTCGACCGGGTGGCGATCGCTTCGGCGCTTGCGATCGGCGTCGGCGTCTTCTACATCGCCGCGAAACTATTGAGGCTCGGCGTTCTCGCGAGCTTCCTGTCCCGGCCGATTCTGGTCGGGTTTTTCGCCGGGGTGTCGCTTTCAATTCTCGTCGGACAGATCGGCCGCTTTACGAGAGTGAAGATCGAATCCGACGGGCTCATCGCTCCGCTCATCGAAATGCTCGCCAAGAGCGGCCTCATCCATTGGCCTTCCCTGATCCTCGGCCTTGCCATGTTTGCGCTGCTTTGGGTCGTCCGGGCTCTGCAGTTGAAGGTTCCGGGCCCGGTGCTGGTAGTGGTGGTCTCGGTCGTCCTGTCAGCCATCTTCGATTTCCGCGGCCGCGGCATCGCCGTGATCGGCGACCTGCCGAGTGGCCTGCCGGCCCTCTCCCTGCCAGCATTTCATCAGATGCCTCTCGACAAGACCGTGCTCGGTTCAGCCGCGATTTTTCTCGTCAGCTTCGGCGCCGGAATAGTGACGGCGCGCAGCTTCGGGTCACGCACCGGCGAGGAAGTCGACGCGAACCAGGAGTTGATCGGACTTGGCGCCGCCAATATCGCACCTGGCCTTTTCGGCTCGTTTCCGATCAGCATGTCCGATTCCCGCACGGCCATAAACCTGTCGACGGGAGGCGTCTCTCAGCTTGCAGGGCTGGTTTCGGCCGCCACCTTGATCGCGGCCCTGGTGTTCCTGAATGATGCGCTGAGCATTCTCCCGATCCCGGCGCTGGCGGCGATCCTGGCAACGGCTGCCATCAGCCTCATCGATATCGATGAGCTCAGGAAGATCTGGCGCATCAGCCGTATCGAATTCATCTTTGCGCTGATCGCCATGTGGGGAGCGATCAGCTTCGGCGTCCTTAACGGCGTGATTGTCGCGATCGCGGCGACCTTCGCCTATCTGCTGCGTCAGACGATGTTTCCGCGCGATGGCCTTCTTGGCCGCATCGAGGGGCGGCACGGCTTCTTCGATCTGCAGCGCTTTCCGGAAGCCCGTCCGATCGAGGGGGCGGCCGTCTTCGCGGTCCAGGGCAGCATCCTGTTTTACAACGCCGATTACGTGCGTTTGCGGATGATTTCGGTGATCAAGGCGCTTCCCGCCGAAACCAAATACCTGGTGCTCGATGCAAGCGCCATTACCTATATCGACAGCACCGGCGCGACCGCGCTCGAGGCTGTCGCTGACATGCTTGCGAAGCGCAACATCACCTTCGCGATCGCCGATCTCAGCGAGGAAAGCCGCGCGATTCTTGATCGTGCCGGCGTGATCAACGCGATCGGCGCCGACAATCTTTTCAATGGCAGGGAAGAAGCCTTGCGGACGCTGATCGGCGACATCGACCAGCCCGACCGCACCGTCCCGGCCGCCAATATACCCTAGTTGAGAGAAGGAGGGAGAGCCATGGACGAAAACTACGAGCCGAGAGAGGCAGAAGCAGAGGCAACCCGCAACGGCAAAGATAAAAAGAAGAAGAAATCCTGGGATTATGACAAGGAAATCGGCCGGCTGCAGGTGGAGCTGGCTTACCTTCAGGCCTGGGTGAAGAAGTCAGGCGCAAGGATCGTCATCATCTTCGAAGGGCGCGACGCCGCCGGCAAGGGCGGCATGATCAAGCGGATCATGGAACGGCTCAGCCCGCGTGTTTTCCGCGTTGTGGCTCTGCCGGCTCCCACCGACCGGGAAAAGTCGCAGATCTACATGCAGCGTTACATCGCCCACCTGCCGGCAGCCGGCGAAGTCGTGATATTCGACCGCAGCTGGTATAACCGTGCCGGCGTCGATCGTGTCATGGGCTTCTGCAGTGACAAGAAGGCGCAGCGCTTTCTCGAACTCGCGCCCCGCTTCGAAGCCGCCATCGTCGAAAGCGGCGTCATCCTTCTCAAATATTTCCTGACGGTCACCGAGGAGGAACAGGAGCGCCGCTTCAGGCGCCGGATCCATGATCCGGTGCGGCAATGGAAGCTCAGTCCCATGGATGTCGAATCCTACCAGCGCTGGTGGGATTATACGCGCGCCTATGACGAGATGCTGCGGATGACCGACTCCAACCATGCACCGTGGTGGATCGTGCCTTCCGACGACAAGAAACGGGCACGGATCAACTGCATCTCTCACATCCTGCAGTCCATTCCGTATGAACGAGTGAAATTTGACGAGCCCGATCTGGGGAAACGGCAGAAACGACCGGCCGACTTCACTGAGGACCGCAGCATCCGCCATGTCGTGCCTGACACGACGTCATAGGCATGGTGGGTCCGGCCTGTAACCTCACGGATGTGACGATGGAGCAGACAGTTGATACGACAACGCCAGGGACCGGCGCGGGTCAGATTTCGATAGAGGCGAGAGTAAGCGATCTGGTCCGCTTGGGCATCATCGGATTGTTCGCTTACTGGACGATGACGCTGATTGCTCCTTTCGCGCTTATCCTCATCTGGGCCGCCATCCTTGCCGTTGCTCTCTACCCGATGTTTGCGACGCTCTCGCGGTTGATCGGAAACCGGCCGGTGATCGCTGCCATCGTTATAGTCGCCGGTTGCCTCGTGCTGATCATAGCACCGCTCGCCCTCGTCGCAGTCAATTTCGCCGACACCGTAGAGGCGTTGATCGGCAGGTTGCGGACCGGAGAATTTACCCTGCCGGCAGCGCCTGACGCCATCAGGAATTGGCCTGTCGTCGGCGAGCGGCTCCATGATATCTGGAATCGCGTCGCCAGCGATCTGGCTTCGACGATCATCAAGTTTCAGGCGCCGATTCGTGAGGTCATGGGCGCTGTTGTGGCAAAACTAGCCTCGATCGGCGGCGACGTGCTGAGTTTTGTCGTCTCCATCATGCTCTCCGGCCTGTTTCTCACCCAGTCAACGCGTTTGGCCGCGGCGATACAGGTTCTGGCAAGCCGGGTCGCCGGCGACAAGGGCGTCGGTTTCGCCCGGCTGTCGGGAAGCACGGTGCGGAATGTATCACGCGGTGTCATCGGCGTGGCTTTCCTGCAGACCCTGCTCTGCGGACTGTGCTTTGCCGTCTTCGACGTTCCAGCGCGTGGAGCGCTGACCTTCGTCGTCTTCTTACTGTGCGTCATGCAACTCGGGCCAGCGCTGGTCCTCCTGCCCCTCGTCATCTGGGCCTGGTTCTCCTGGCCGTTCGCCGGCGCCTTTGCCTTTACCTGCCTTGCGGTGCCGATCTCGATTGTCGACAACATCCTGAAGCCTATCCTGATGGCGAGAGGCCTCTCCACTCCCATGCCCGTCATCCTGATCGGCGTGATCGGCGGCACTCTGGCCCATGGGCTGCTGGGGCTTTTTCTGGGACCGGTCGTTCTCAGTGTCTTTTACGAGCTGCTGAGAGCCTGGGCCTGGCCTGCGGCAATGGCGGAAGGATCAGAACATGATGACGCACGGGCTCTCAGCGTGGAAACCGAGCGTGCCGGATAGGCCACGGCCGGTCTACCTGTTGGTACAGTAGACGACGACCTCCTGCTCTAGGTCGCGACAGAGCTCCTCATATTCCGCAACGAGCTTGTCTTCCCTCGGGTTCTGGGTCCGGAACCGAGCCAGCGCGTCGACTGCAAGATCGTAGGCCTCGAACAGTTCGCCGAGGGTCTCGTTGGTAACGTCCGCCAGCAGATGGCGGATATCTGGAAGCCGCAACATCAGTTTTCTGCGGCCGCGTTCTTGGCTCATGAACTAGCTCCGCATTGGTACCGCGTCTGCAATTGATAAGAAGACAGTAAGGTGCCGAATTGTTCCCGAGGTCACAATTACTGTATCAGACCGCAAGCCATTCTTGCCAACTTAGTTCGGTAGCGGACAATCGGTGTCGCTCATTCCCGTCAAGAACGGTCCGCGCCCAAATTTGTGGCCTTATGGGCGAACCCTAAAGCAAAGCTTGCAACCAGGGGCTCGCGCGCTATGATGTATTAGAAGTAGCTTAGATAATTGCGTGACTTATCGTGGGGCGATCATGAGGAACGCAAAGGTCAATGTTTTGGGCAGTCTTGAGCCGACGGTGGATGAAATCTGCCGTCAGGTCGAGCGAATTCTCGGAAGCGAGGAATTTCACGCGCCGAAGCGGGGGCGGGATTTCCTCGAGTTCGTCGTCAATGAGACGCTTGCCGGCCGCTCGGAGTTCCTGAAAGCCTTCACCATAGCGAATGTCGTTTTCGGCCGGGAAGCTTCATTTGACCCGCAGAATGACCCGGTCGTCCGGATCGAGGCCGGTCGGATCAGAAAGGCGCTCGAGCGCTATTATCTCGTCGCGGGGCGCACGGACGAGGTCATCATCACCGTGCCCAAAGGCGGATATGTACCGCATTTCGAATATGCTCAGGGATTGCCGCTTCCATCGGCGGGCGGCCTGGAGCAGGCCCAGGCCGCAGAGTTCAATGCGCAAGAAGGCTCTCCTCGGAAGATGCGTGCTCCGATGCTTTCGGCCGCTCACGGCTTCGGGATCGTCATAATCGTCGTGGTTGCTCTGTTTGCCTTAGCCCTTGCATATGCATTGTCTGTTCCGAATGGGCGACCGACTGCGTCAACGCCGCCGGCGACCGCTCATCCGAAGGTGATCGTCGAATTCTTTTCCGAAAGCGGTTCCACCGGCGCTGGTTCGGATATCGCTCGCGGCCTGAGGGACGACGTGATCGGCCAGCTTGCCCGCTTCGACGACATTGTCATTGTCGCCGATCCGCTGCGCGCCGGGCGTGCCGCCGGCGCCGACTATTCGCTCCAGAGCAATATCCAGCTCGACAAAAGCAGGTTGCGCGCCGCGGTCAGGCTGGTGCGTCAATCGGATGGCGCGGTCGTCTGGGCCAGGAACTTCGATGCCGATCTTCAAGCCGAGAGCAAGCTTGTCATCCAAGGCAACATCTCCCGGCAGATCTCCAGTGCGATCGCGCATCCTGATGGGGCGATCCTTCAAACCGGAACGAACCAGATCGTCGGACCGGCTCAAAATGGCGACCAGGATGCCTATGCCTGCACGCGCGCCTATTACAGCTACCGTCAGGCCATGACCGCGCAAAGCCACGGCTCGACGCTGGAATGCCTGCGGCAGGCGACGCAGCGCTTCCCCGATAACGCTGCGTCCTGGACATTGCTGTCCATAGTCTATCTTGACGAGCTGCGATATCGCTACCAGCTCGGCACTTCCTCTTCGGTTCAACCGCTCGAATTGGCAACCGCTGCGGTGGAGCGGGCGGCATCTCTCGCGCCCGGCGATCCCCGCGTGCTGCAGGCGCTGATGTTGGTGAGCTTCTTCCGCGGAGACATCGACAAGGCCCTGGAGGCTGGCATGGCGGCCTATGCCGCCGATCCCGGTGACGTCGAACTCGCCGGCGAATATGGTTATCGACTGGCGCTTTCCGGGAAATGGCAATCAGGCTGCGAACTGCTCTCGATCGCCGTCAACAGGGGCGTCGGTCCTAGTGGCTACTACGAAGCCGGCATGGCGCTGTGTGCATTCATGAAGGGCGATCTCGAACAGGCGGAGCGCTGGTCGCGAAAGTCCGATCTCGGCTCGAACCCCGTCCATCGTCTCGTGCTGCTATCCATTCTGGGGGCCGCCGGGAAGACCGAGGAGGCCAAAGCGGAAGAGCATTGGCTTCATAGCCATGCGCCGGCATTGATGGCTAACATCCGCGAGGAAATTTCGCTGCGCTTGCAACGGCTTGACGATCAGGAGCGCGTCCTGAATGGATTGCGTGCCTCGGGACTTGATATCGACGCCACCCCGGCAAGATAAGGCCGCTATCGATTGGTCGGTGCGGCGCTCTGCTTGCGGTTCGAAATCTCCAGAGCGATTTGCATGGCGATCTCGTCCTCGACATCGAGAAAGGTCCGGCCGCGCAGTTGGCGATCATATTGATTTGCCCATATCACCGTGCCGTCGGCGCCATTGATCATTCGGACATGCAGATGAAGGACGGCGCCCTCGATAACCACGCTTCCCTGCAGACTGAACAGCGGAACGATCGGTTGGGTGTCGGATCTGTCGGGCGCGAGCACGACAAGATTTTCCGCTTTCATCAGCTTCGTCAGCAGCTGGTCGGCCAGGCCTTTCGCAAAATTCACGCCTTCGGAGCTGCCGCCGAGGGCCGCGAAGGGCTCGACCACAATGCTGACCTTGCTCGCGACCGTCGACGCGGCGGGCGCCGGCGGCGCTCTCGGCCTTGAAAAATAGGCTTCCAACGGGCGGATGAGAGCCAAAACCGCGATCACGCCGAACAGCGCCGGTACGCCGATCGGCAGCAGAAGATCGCGATAGGCGACAGAGCGCTCCAGGCCGACCCTCTTGTTTCCGCGGTTTTGCAAATCCCTCCCTTCGCCTGGATTCGCGCTGCCATTGCTGCTCGAAAATTGCGGCGAATAGCCTCCCTTGGGGATGGTAATCCCGATCGGGTCACTGCTTCCGCTGACGAGATAATATCGCTCAAGTGCGCGACGGATACGCCCCGCCTCGATGCGGACGACCGGATCATTCTGCGCATCGAAGGAGGCGCCCCGCGCGAAAACCGCCTGCGCAATCGTATAGGCCTTGAGTTGTTCGCTGCGTCCTTCCAGCGTCTCCTCAACGATATACCGCAGGAAACGCCGCCCACGCTCAGGAGCATGAAATTCGGGACTGGCGAGGATGCGCTCAAGCTGCGCGCGAACGGCTGCAGGGTCGTAGGGTTCGCGGCTGGTTTCCTCCTCATCCGATACCATCGAGCCCTCCCGCGACGCCACCTGTTGCCTTATACACCTGTCGATGGTTCAGGACTTCCGTAGCAATACGTAAATGAGAGCCTGGACCTGGCCGCCAGCGACATTGCCGGATCAGATGACGGTTCACAGCCGACTCGGACGCTTCACCGCCTAGAGCCTTTCCGGGTTAGATTGAAGCATTCTGCCGGAGCAGGTTTTCGTCAGGGCAAAGGCGATTGGCGAAGGGCATACCCCAAGGTACGTCCGAGCCAATCGCCTTTGATCCTGGCTAGAGATGCCCGGCCCACCGGCCGCACCGCTTCGCCGTGGCGAAGCGATGTGCGTCCGGCGATTCTGAAGTCTTGCAGATTTGCCAGCCAAATCTGCGGGAGGGTTGGCTGAAACAGGGCGGCTGATCGACCGGCCGGCTTGGCCGTAGGGCTGGGCTACGACGCGCGCCGGCCGGTCGACCATCCGACTCCGTTTGAGCCAACACAATACTTCAATCTAACCCGGAAAAGCTCCAGTGCAATAGGCGACGACTTCCTGCTCTATTTCGCGGCAGAGCTGCTCATATTCGGTGATCAGCGTATCTTCTCTCGGACGCTCATTTCGGAACCGATCCAATGCATCGACGGCAAGGTCATAGGCTTCAAACATCTCCCCCAGTGTCTCGCTGGTCACGTCAGCGAGACGATGACGAACATCGGGCAGGCGGAGCATCAATTTCCTTCGTCCACGCTCTCGGCTCATAGTGTAACTCCGGATATTTGCACGCACCGGTAAACAATCCGAACTCGATGGAACCCCGTTCGTTCCCCCTCACCTGCTCCGATCATCCGTCCGGCGGTGCGCTCGCAGAACGGATGCGCATTTCCAGGTCAATGTGCAGCAGAACAGGATTCAAGGCTCCCGGTCGTCCGCATCCAGGGCTTTCACGGTGACTGCGGCGACGATGCCGGTCAGCACAATGCCCGCAAAGCCGATCATCAACGCCAATATCCGCGACGAGATATGTTTGGGGGTAAAATCGCCGTAGCCGATCGTCAAGCCGGTGACGAAAGTGAAATACATGGCTTCGTCAATGCGCCAGTTTTCGATACGCCAGATTGCGAGCCCGGATCCGACCATCAGGGAGACGATCGCTGAGACGATTGGCCAGATCACATGAAGCTGCCTTGCGAGCGCGACGAAAAACAGCCGCCGCATCTGTCTAGGGTTCGATATTCGGCCAGTTCTTACCGACACCTTTCGACCTCCCTGCAATTGGTTCAGGACATTCATAAGACTGACGCAGTCCATGGGGCTGGAATCCGCGCGCCCCACATTCATCCCGTGCACCATGCTTGCCAAGGCAACCGCTGCGGTGCCCTACCTCGATGCTCTCCAGACCCGCTTCATAAGCCCCGATCGGGCAGAACATATAAAGTCGTGGCGAAGATCATGTAAACCATCAGCACCAATATGCCGACGAACCACGCCGAACGCCCGCTGTTGGTAACGAACATCGCCGTCATGGTCGCCAGGAAAACCATGACGACAACGCCCGGCGAAAACTGCAGATCCATCGGTGTCGGACCGATGACGTAGCTCAACAGCACAAGCACGGGCGCCACGAACAAAGCTATCTGCGAGGCGCTTCCGAGCGCGATGCCGACGCTCAAGTCGAGGCGGTTCTTGCGCGCACCGGAAAATGCCGAAGCCATTTCGGCTGCGCCGCCGACCAGTGCGACGACGATGAAACCGACAAAGGCAGGCGTCATTCCAAAAACCTTGGCAGCCTCCTGCACGGACTCGACGAAGATCTCGCTGACCAGCGCGACCAGTATCGTGACACCGGCAAGCGTGGACAATGCCAGGCCAATCGGCCACGGGGTTTCGTCCGCCTCGGCGTGCTCGGCGGCGGCAAAGAGCTCGCGGTGCGTCTTCAGCGTGAACAGCAGTCCCAGCGCGTATCCGACAATAAGCAGGATGGCCAAGCCTAAGCTGAGCTTGTTAAGCACTTCCGTAGCCGAGGTCGAATCTGAAGCAACCGCCGACGGTATCAGCAGGGCGATGGTGGCGAGGAACAGCAGGCCGGCCTGAAGACGCGCATTGGCTCGGTTGAATTCCTGAGTGTGATGCTTCAGGCCGCCGAGCAAAAACGAGGCTCCAAGCATGAACAGCGTGTTGGTGACGATTGCACCGGCAACCGATGATTTTACCAGCGTATACTGTCCGGCACGCAGGGCGGCCAAGGCGATGACAAGCTCCGTCAGATTTCCCAGCGTGGCGTTGAGCAGTCCGCCAGCGGCGTCGCCGGTTTTTGCCGCAACGGACTCGGTGGCGTGACTGAGGAGGCCAGCCAGGGGTATCACGGCAAGGACCGACAAGATGAACAGCAACGTGTGAGCCTCGGGGGCAACGCGCGCCGCGACAAAGACCACCGGCACCGCAACGAGCAGCCAAAGCATGGGGTTGGCACGAATTTCTTTCCAAAGGAGGTTCACCCGTCACTCCCCGTTCAGTTGCTTCAGGCGTGCCGCGGGTTACGGGTCAATATGACCTGCTCCGGGCGCGCCAGTTGCTTGACGGTTGATGATCCGTCATGCAGGGCTACTCCGGCAGCGCTGTTTGCCGGAAGAATGTCACCGTCGCCTCATCCGGCGGCCCGAACCAGGTTGTGAAGAATGTCCGGAAATCCGGCCCGGCATAGGTTTGGCTGAGCGCACGATCGACGGCAAGGCGGAAGTCCTCATCGCCGCGCGCCAACTCAAGAGCGAGCGCTTCGTAGGTGAAGTGGCGCTGCAGGACGATCAGATTACCGGAATTGTCACTGCGGGCGGCGGCATCCATGAGGATCGGCATGTCGCCGAAGAGCACCGCCGAACTGCCGTCCATGACGCGCTCGATCCCCTGCTGGTAGTTGTCGACCGGCGCAGCCGTTGCCGCGAGTTGAAAAGTCTTGATCCTGTCGCTCAGCCAGCCTTCGCTCGTCGTGCCCGCGATCGAGGAGAAGGTCTTGTGCTCCAGGATCGTGCGGGCCGGTGAACCACGCCAGAGCGGACGGCTCGAGGGTTCGCCATATTGCAGCACTTCGCGCAAAGCCAGCGGCGAGCTGGTGCTCAAGAGCGCGCCGGTGCCGCTTGGGAAAATCGGGATGGAAAACGACACCTGCTGCCGCCGCGTCAATGTCACCGGCTCCGCAGCGCAGACAAGATCAGCCGTACTGCTTCCTATTGCCTGCATCTTGGCGTCGCCTGAAAGCGAAACCCATTCGACATCGAGCTTCGGCAGGTTCAGCTGTGCCCTAAGACTATCGGCAATCTTGTTGCAGAGGGCGACGGCATAGCCGTCCGGCCGTCCCTGTTCCCCGTTGAAGGAAAAGGGCCTTGCATCCGGATCGTAGCCGAGCTTCAGAGCGCTGCCCGCTTTGATACGGTCGAGCGTCTGAGCCTGCACGGGCATGCCGAAGGCCAACATGGCCGCCGCGGTGAGGACAGAGGCGGCGATACCCGCCCAGCGATCATTTGTTCCTGACATGTCTGATCCTCCTCTCTTACTCGGCCGGAAGCTGGTTCGTGTTGCTGGCGAAACGCGGGGCGATCAGGCCGTAGATGATGAAACCGATGCCTGTGACGATCATGCCGCCGAGAACCGCGTCCTTGCCGGAGGCATAGATGGCGAAGACGCTGTAGGCCATGCCGACCAAGGCGATGGTGGCGTTCAGCCGATATTTCGGCTGTGGCACGCGGGCGGCCTTCATCATGACGAAAAGGGCAGACAGCGCGATGATATAGGGCAGTACGTTGGTGACGACGGCGAGGTTGACGAGCGCCGAAAACTGTTCGCTCAACGTCGGCGAAATGGTCATCAAGGCAAGGCATGTCTGCACGATGCCGAGAATGATCATGCCGGCCACGGGCGCCCCCATCTCGTTCACCCGCGAGAATATGGATGGGAACATCCGCTCGTCGGCGGCGGTTTTCGCCGTCTGCGCGATCGTAAACTGCCATCCGAGCAGCGAGCCGAGGCAGGCCAGTACGGCAAGCGCCATGACGATGGAACCAACCGTGGAATTGAACATGGTGGCATAGGCGAGTGCAAAGGGCCCCGTGGAGCTGGCGAGATCCGGATTCGGCACGATGCCCTGAATGACCGTCGTCGACAGGATGTAGATGACGGCCGCACCCAGCGTGCCGAACATGCAGGCGAGCGGCACGTCACGCTTGGGATTTTCGACGGCATCGGAATTCTGAGCGGCTGATTCCATGCCGAGGAATGCCCAGAGGGTCAGTGAAATGCTCGATCCCATGCCTTGCCCAAGCGTCAGGCCTTGCGGATTCCAGGCGGCGGCGAAAGTGCTGGAGCTGAACCAGAGCCAGCCGATGATCGACAGCAGTCCAACGGGCAGGATGACGCCCCATACCGTGACCGAACCAATGCGGCCGGTGATGCGCGGTCCACCGAAATTGGCGGCCGTGGTCAGCCACAAGAGCACGATCAGCGCCAGGCAGGTCATGATCGGGGTCGAGGTCAGCACCGGAAAGAACCCGGCCAGGTACCCGACGGCCGAGATGCCGATCGCCACATTGCCGACGGCAAGCGACAGGAAATACAGGAAGAACACCATGAAATAGCCGTCCTTCCCATAGGCATCCTCCGCATAGGCGGACATGCCTCCGGGCCGCTGATTGAACAGTCCGGCCTGGGCGAAGCCATAGGCGATCGCCATCGAGCCGATGGCGGTCACAAGCCAGGAAAGCAGCGAGATCGCCCCGACCTGCGCCATATTGGCGGGCAGCATGATGATCCCCGACCCCATCATGTTGACGGCGACGATGAAGGTGAGTTGCACCAGGTTCATCTTTTTCTTGGCCGTGGCCTCGGCCGCAAGATGCATCGTGTTGTCGGTCATGACGAAGTCCTCCCTAAAGCGCGTCGCGTTCCTTCAGAATGGCTTGATCCACGCTTTCATTCTTTGTTTTCACTCAATGTCGCTACCGCAAAGCCGCTGCGCACTTTTCGTGACATGCTCCAGCCCTACTCGCGGACGACATATGTGTGGAACTTGATCCGCCCATCGATCCGCTCCTGGAACACGCCCTGGACCTCGTAATTGAAGCCGGGGAAGCGGTTGAAGGATTCTTCGAAGGCGAGGAAATAGTCCCGCATCGGCCGCGCCCTGTCGTCCCAGCGCTCTCCCGGCACGATCACGCCGATACCGGGCGGATAGATCAGCGCCAGCGTCGCAGAGATGCGGCCGGCGGCTTCCGTCAGCGGCACATAGTCGACATTGTTGGCGACCAGTGCCTCATAGGCCTGCTTGGGTGCCATCGCCGGTTCGGGGAAGCTCTCGGAGCGGAAGCAGAGGCGCTGCAACTCCTTGACCCCCGCCTCGCGGTAGAAGGAATGCATCTCATGGCAGACCTGGCGGACGCTATAGCCGGCATAACGCTCGCGATGGGCGGCGAAGACGGTCGGCAGCACTTCCTGCAGCGGCGCATCGCGGTCCCACAGGTTCTTGAACTTGACGAGCTTGGCGACGAGCGTGTTCAGCTTGCTCTCGTCTTCGGCAGGTGTCAGGAGGAAGAGCAGGCTGTTCAGGTCGCATTTTTCAGGCACGACCCGCTGCTCGCGCAGATAGTTGGCGACGACGGTCGCCGGAATGCCGAACTCGCGATACTCGCCGGTCTTCCGGTCGATGCCGGGGGTCAGCAGCGTAAGCTTGTTGGGATCGACCATGGTATAGCCGGGCGCATAGCCGGCATAACCGTGCCAGCTCGCCTCCGGATCGAACCGCCAGCATTGCTGCTCGCGTTTCAGTACCTCCGTCGCGACATCTTCCCACTTGGCGGCGGCGAGATCGCCGGTGTGCTTGGAGCCCGAAACCGTCACCCTGTCCGGCACGAAAGGATCGAAGAACCACTGCTCCTCCGGGGTCGCGGCCTTGGTTTCGTAATGCTCCACGAAACCGCGCAGCTTCTTGCGAACCTCGATCCCGAGCTCGATGCATCGGTCCCAGAGCATCTCGCCGGCCTTGCCCTCATGCACCTTGGCATTGACGTCGAGCGAGGCGAAAAGCGGATAGAAGGGAGAGGTCGAAACGTGCATCAGCAGCGATTCATTGAAGCGCTTGTGTTCGACGAACCTGCGCTGGCCCTTGATATGTTCGTCCCGCTTGTGGATCTGCGATGCCTGGGAAAAGCCGGCGCCCTGCTTGTGGACCGATTGCGTGGAGAACAGCCCGGGCATATCAGCCCTGAGGTCCTTCAGCCGCATCGGGCTATGGCCCTCGAAGAGCGGGTGGAAGGCGTTGTAGCCGATCCAAGCCTCGTCCCAGAGCACGTAGTCGCAGAGATGGCCGAGCTTCTCCATGACCTGGGCGACATTGTAGATCGTGCCGTCATAGGTCGCGAGCTGGATGCAGGCCAGACGGAACGGCCTTTCCGCCTCCGCACGGCTCTTGTCGGCGACGAGTGGGTGCTCCTCTATCTTTTGCCGCAGCCAGCTTTCGTCCCAAGCCGACCAGTCGACCGCGCCGATCATGCCGAAGGAATTGCGGGCGGTCGGCAGATAGATCGGGATGGCGCCGGCCTGCACGAGAGCACCCTGATGCAGGGATTTGTGATTGTTGCGGTCGAAGAGCACCAGATCGCCGCTGTGCAGTACCGCATTGGCGACGACCTTATTGGAGGTGCTCGTGCCGTTCAGGATGAAATAGGTGCGGTCCGCGCCGAAGATGCGCGCCGCCTGCTTCTGGGCTTCGACGGCGGGGCCTTCATGGATCAGGAGGTCGCCGAGATCGACATCTGCGTTGCAGAGATCGTTGCGAAAGATGCTCTCGCCGAAATATTTGAAGAAGATCTGTCCGGCCGGCGATTTTCGATAGAACTGGCCGCCCTGATGCCCCGGGCAATCAAAGGCGATATTGGCCTCGCCGTCATAGGCCATCAAGCCGCCGAAGAATGGCGGCAGCAGCGATTTGCCGTAATTCACGGCGCTGGACACGATCTGCTTGGCATAGAAGGTCGGCGTCTGCTGGCCGAGATAGACGAAACCATCCACCTCGCCGGCCATCTCGACGACATCCATATCCGCAATCGTCAGCGTATCGGCCATCGCCCAGATCGGCGTGCGGAAACCGATATCCCTGACGGAACGAAGGAAGCTGCGTGCCGAAACCAGCCGCCCGCCCTCGACCGAGCCGATATAGGCGCCGACGTCAGCATCCTCTGACACGTCGGCCGAATAATCGTCGCGCTGTTCCACCTCGAAGCCCTGGGCGGTGATCTGTGACACCAGTTCCTGCGCCTGGGCATTGTCGCGATCGATGATCGCGACGATCTTCAGCATCTTGTGGAACGGGATTGCGACCGTCGGAGATTTCACGTCGCGCGGGATCATTCTTGCCCCTCCCCTGCGATGCAATCGACGAGGTAGCGGCGACCGCCGTCACCGGGCGCGAAGCGAAGGCCGTGGATATCGGTTTCGAAACCGGGGAATTTTCTGTCGAAGTCACGGGCGTAAAGCAGATAGTCCTGAATGGACTTCGTCGACTGGGTGATCCGTTCGCCCGGCATGATCAGCGGAATGCCGGGCGGATAGGGAACGATCATCACGGCAAGGATGCGATTCATGAGGTCGTCGATCTCGACGCTCTCGATCCGGCCCTTGACCAGCCGGTCATAAGCATCGGCCGGACGCAGTGCCATGTCGGGCAGGACCGTATACATTTCGCGCTGCGCCTTCGGCACGTCGTCCTTGCGATAGATCGCGTGGATCTGCTCGCAGAGATCTTTGAGCCCCATTCCGGCATAGGCTTCCGGATGGGCTGCGGCCAGTGCCGGCAGTGCGCGGGTCAATGGCGCATTGGCGTCATAGAGATCCTTGAAATTCAGCAGTTCGGTGACGAGCGTGCTCCACTTGCCGCGGGTGATACCCATCGAGAACAGCACGAGGAAGGAATAGAGGCCGGTCTTCTCGATCTCGATGCGCCGCGAGGACAGGAACTTGGTGACGACCGCCGCCGGAATGCCGTGATCATCCATCACGCCGCTGGCCGAGAGGCCCGGCGACAGGATGGTGACCTTGATCGGGTCGACCATGACATGGTTTTCGGCAAGGCCGGCAAAACCATGCCAGGCATCATCCGGCTTCAAGACCCAGTCGGCACGGGTGTCGGTCGGCGTCTGCCCGGCAATCGTCGGCTCCCAGACGTCGAACCACCAGGTGTCTTCCGTCTGTTTCCTCACCGCATTCATCGCCCGGCGGAAGCTGATCGCCTCGTCGATCGTCTCCTGGATGAGCGCGCGTCCGGCCGGCTGCTCCATCATGGCGGCCGCGACATCGCAGGAGGCAATGATGCCGTATTGCGGCGAGGTCGAGGTGTGCATCATGAAAGCTTCGTTGAAGCGGGTGATGTCGAGACGTTTGGTCTCGGCATGCTGGATATGGATCATCGACGCCTGCGAAAGGGCGGCCAGCAGCTTGTGCGTCGATTGGGTGGCGAAGGTGATGGCGTTTTGCGACCGCGCAGGCTGATTCGACGAGATCGCGTGGAAGCCATCGTAGAATTCGTGGAAATTGGCGTAGGCGTACCAGGCTTCGTCGAAGTGCAGCACCTCGACCGCGTCGCCGAGCGACGCCTTGATGGCATCGACATTGTAGCAGAGGCCGTCATAGGTCGAGTTGGTGATGACCATCAGCCGGACCTTGCCGCTGGTCTGCCCGGCAAAGGGGCTTGCGGCAATCTTGCCGGCAATCGACTCCGGCGTGAACTGGTCCTTCGAGATCGGACCGATGATACCGAGCCCGTTGCGCGAGGGCGTCAGATAGATGGGCGTCGCGCCCGTCATGATCAGCGAATGCAGGATGGACTTGTGGCAATTGCGGTCGCAGAGCACGAGATCGCCGCGCGCCACCATGCCATGCCAGACGATCTTGTTGGCAGTCGAGGTGCCGCCGACGACAAAAAAGGTCTCATCGGTGCCGAAAATGCGTGCGGCATTGCGCTCCCCCTCGGCGATGGGACCGACATGATCCAGCAGCGAACCGACGCTGCCGACCGATACGGAGATATCGGATCGCAGCGTGTTTTCACCGAAGAACGTGTAGAAGAGCTGGCCCACTGGGCTCTTGCGAAACGCGACGCCGCCGCCATGGCCGGGCGTATGCCACGAATAAGCGCCTTCCAGCGTATAATCCATCAGCGCCTTGAACATCGGCGGCGGCAGCCGCTCGAGATAATTGCGGGCTGCCTGCGCGATGGCGCGCGCCATGAATTCCGCCGAATCCTCGAACAGGCGGAAAAAGGCGTTGGCATGACGCAGAACCGCTGTCGGCACGTCTTCTGCGGTGGTGTCATCGCCGAACAGGAAAATCGGCAGCCGGTCATTTCTCTGCCGCTTTGCGGCGAGCACCTCTCCCAGCACCTGCCAGCGCGTCGTCTTGTCTTCGGTGCCGTCGACGGATACCAGCCAGCAGGACTCTGTATTGAAGACATGCACGAGACGGCGGGCGTCCTCATAGGAAACGCCGGAGACGATCCGGAACCCTTCCCTTTCAATGGCGGCGGCGAGATCGCGCATACCGCGTCCGGCTGCGCTCTTGCCGTCAAAATCCTCGTCGATAACGGCTATCGGAAATGCCGTCTGGAATTCCATGCGTTCCTCCAGAACCTGACGTCAAGGCTACGGCCGCCGTGCAGACCGCGTGGATCTCAGGTTGAAGGATCGTACATGACGGGTCGTGCAGCGTCCTTGATTGCAATCAAGGTGACGCGAAGCATTTCGATGTCGCCGAAGGACTTGTTTTTTGATCAGGCTATTCGGCCCACTCCGCATCGGCGGTGAAGGCGATCGTCAGCCAGCGATTGGCGCTTTCGTCGCCGATCGCGTTCCCGATCTCATCGCGGAGCGCGTCCCATTCCTCCACGGTCTTTGCCGGAAGCCCTTCAGGGACGATGAAATAGAGTTCGATCTGCATCGCGCGGCCGACCCGGGCAACATAGGCTCGGTGCGAGAGGAAGCCGAGCCGGCGAACCGTTTCCGAGGCGACACGATCGACATGCTCCTGGAGGTCGACAGGGGCGATCAGCAGGATCTCGGTGAACGCCCTCCAAACGGTGCCGATCGGAAGCGGGACCATGATGAGGCAGACCAGCGCCAGAACCGCCGGGTCCATATAGCTGGCAAGCCAGGCAGCCGGCGTCGCCTGCGCGGCCATGCCGATCAGGAATGCAATGAGCAGGGCAAGCGCAATGCCGCCCGACATGATCCAGGCCTTGATGTCCAGCGAGATGAAATCGGATTTGATGCGGGCGTTCAGCCTGACGCCGAGAAAGGCCATGGCGGCGCAAACAAGCAGGGTCGCCGCAGAATAGGCGATCGCCATGCCGAAGCGCAGTTCGTGACCGCCGTTCAAGATGCTGATGATCGCGCTGATCAGCGCATAGATGCCAACTGTCATCAACAGGCAGCCGTTGAGCATCAGCACGATGGGCTCGAGATGCCAGAAACCCATGGTGAAGCGGTTCCGGATTCTGCCGGACCGAGCGTCGCTCTGCGTCGATTTCAGGATCAGGCTCGAAACCCAGAGCGCAAGTCCGGTCATCGCCGCATCGGCCAGCGAATAGACGCCGTCGAAGGCGATCGAGAAAGAGCCGGAAAGAATGCCGAAGACGACCCCGAGCGTTGCCACCACGACGGTCGCCGCGATCGATATCCGGAGAAACCCCTGCTCGCTCAGCATCGTCGACCCCGCCTCCGCTTCGGCCCGTCATGCGACATGCTTTAGCAGCTTTATCCCGATGACGAAGGTAGTCTAGGCCAGCCCGGCGGACTACGCATTGATCCGGATTGCGGCAGCCGGTTTTTGCAACGACAATTGCGGTTTGATGGCGGTCCGCAGAGACATTGGCTCCGGGCAGCCGTCTCTCGGGGGAAGCTCATGACGACGTCGCCAAATGGCAAGAGCCTCGGACTTGCTGCCTGCACCGCCATCGTGGTCGGCAATATGGTGGGATCGGGCTTTTATCTTTCACCGGCCGCGGTCGCGCCCTATGGCAACCTTGCGATTGTCGTCTGGATCGTCATGGGCGCCGGCGCGATTTGCCTGGGTCTGACCTTCGCGCGCCTGGCGAGCCTCGTGCCCGCTGTCGGCGGCCCCTATGCCTATACCAGGCTCGCCTATGGCGATTTCGCCGGCTTTCTGATCGCCTGGGGCTACTGGATATCAATATGGACATCGCTGCCCGTCATCGCGATTGCCTTTGCCGGCGTGATGGTCGATCTCTTCCCTGCCCTCGCCAATCGCTTCGCCGCGACCGTGCTGACGCTCGGCGTGATCTGGGCGGTCGTGCTCGTCAATCTTCGCGGTGTTCACGCGGCGGGTGTCTTCGCGCAGGTGACGACCTACGCCAAGTTGCTGCCTTTCGGCGCCGTTGCCATTATCGGCCTTCTCTACATCGATCCGTCGCATTTCGCCGAATTCAATCCAAGCGGTCAGCCGCTGCTGCAGTCCTTTGCGACACTGGCGCCTCTCACCATGTTTGCCTATCTGGGGCTGGAATCGGCTACGGTTCCGGCCGGCGACGTGGAGAATGCGGAGCGGACAATCCCACGATCGACCGTGCTCGGTATCTCCATCGCCGCTGCCCTTTATGTGTTCGGCACGATCGTGGTGATGGGCCTCGTGCCGCGTGAACAGCTCGTTAAGTCGGTTGCGCCATTTTCCCAGGCGGCAGGGATCATGTGGGGACGCCCCGGCGAGTTGGCGATCTCGCTTGCAGTCCTCGTGTCCTCCATTGGCGCGCTCAACGGCTGGACCTTGCTGATGGGGCAGGTTCCGATGGCTGCCGCCCGCGACGGGCTATTTCCGCCGCTTTTTGCCCGGCTTTCCCCGCGGGGCGTGCCGGCATGGGGCATGACCATCTCGGCCTTGTTCGCAACGCTCCTCGTGCTCGTCCAGGCGCTCGGCTCCGAAGGCTTTGCCGCCGTCTATCGGCTGATGGTCGGGCTCAGCACCATGGCCGCCGTCGTTCCCTATGCTTTCTGCGCGCTTGCCAGAAGCCTCATTGCGGGCGTGTCTGATGGGCGGATGCCGCGGGTCAGCGCGATCGAGCTTATCGCGTTCGTCTTTGCGATCTTCACCCTTTACGGCTCCGGCGCCGAACCGGTGCTCTACGGCCTCGTGCTGTTGATGCTCGGCATCCCAGTCTATGTCTGGCAAAGACGCAATGCGGCCGGCGCGACGGACAAGGAGACGGCCGCGAGCGCCGTAACGCAACCGCTCCCGTCTCAGGACAAGTTTGCCTGACGGACCACGCCGTCAGGCGTGCCAGCTCAAGGTGTCAAAACGCTCGTTGATGATCGTCCCACGGTCGCCGCGAACCATCCCGGCAATATCGGCAAGGGTGCCAATTGCGGCCGTCTTGCCGTTTGCCCGTGCAAAATGGCAGGCAGCATCGACCTTCGGTCCCATCGAGCCGGCCGGGAAGGAGAACTGGTCGAGATCGCCGGGACGAGCGCAATGGATCGCCTTTTGGGACGGCTTGCCCCAATCGACACAGACAGCCTCGGCATCCGTTGCCATGATCAAGAGATCGGCATCAAGTTCGCGCGCCAGCAGTTCCGAGCACAGATCCTTGTCGATCACGGCTTCGATGCCGATCAGCTTCCGATCGGCGCCCTTCTCGTACATCGTTGGAATACCGCCGCCGCCAGCGCAGATGACGATGGTGCGCTGCTCCAGAAGCCAGCGGACGGGCCGGATCTCGAAGATGCGCTTCGGCGCCGGCGAGGCGACAACGCGTCGCCATTTTTCGCCGTCCTGCTTGAAGATCCAGCCTTTTTCCCCACGGATCCGATCCGCCTCGCCCTTGTCGTAGACCGGCCCGACGAACTTGGTGGGGTTCTGGAAACCGGGATCTTCGGCGTCGACTTCCACCATGGTGAGAAGTGTCGCTAAGGGCTGCTCGAACGGCAGGAGGTTGCCGAGTTCCTGTTCCAGCATATAGCCGATCATGCCTTCGGTCTCGGCGCCGAGAACATCGAGCGGATAGGCCTCTTCTGGTTTGTAGGCCGCTCCCTGGAGCGCGAGCAGCCCGACCTGCGGACCGTTGCCGTGGGTGACGACGATCTCATGTTCGGCCGCCAGTGGCGCGATCGCCTCAGCGGCGGTGCGCGCATTTCGCCTCTGGGTATCGGCGGTCATCGCTTCCCCGCGCCGGAGAAGCGCATTGCCGCCAAGCGCAATGACCACACGCATGCTAATCTCCCAACGTGGCGACAAGCAGTGCCTTGATCGTATGCAGACGGTTCTCCGCCTGCTCGAAGGCGACATTGGCCTCGGACTCGAACACGTCGTTGGTGACTTCGAGGCCGTTGTCCATGCCGTAATCTTCGGCGATCTGCTTGCCGAGTGTGGTTTCGGTGTCGTGGAACGCCGGCAGGCAATGCATGAATTTGGTCTGCGGATTGCCTGTCGCCTTCATCAAGTCCTGGTTGACCTGGTAGGGCGTGAGCAGCTTGATGCGTTCGCGCCAGACGTCTTTCGGCTCGCCCATCGAAACCCAGACGTCGGTGTGGATGAAATCGACGCCCTTGACGGCCTCGTTGGGATCTTCGGTGACCAGCAGCCGCGCGCCCGAGGCCTGCTGCAAATCCCTGGCGATCTTCATATATTCTTCTGAAGGCCACAGCGACCGCGGGCCGCAGATGCGCACATCCATGCCGAGCAGGCAACCGACGATCAGCAGGGAATGCCCCATATTCGAGCGGGTGTCGCCGACATAGGCATATTTGATCTCAGCGATCGGCTTGTCACTGTGTTCGCGCATGGTCATGACGTCGGCGATCATCTGCGTCGGATGATATTCGTCGGTCAGGCCGTTGTAGACAGGCACCCCGGCGTATTTTGCCAGCGTCTCTACGCCTTTCTGTGCCGAGCCGCGATATTCGATCGCATCATACATGCGCCCCAGCACCCGCGCCGTGTCCTTGAAGGATTCCTTGTGGCCGATCTGTGAGCCGGATGGATCGAGATAGGTCACGTTGGCGCCCTGGTCTGAGCAGGCCACTTCGAAGGCGCATCGCGTTCTCGTCGAGGTTTTCTCGAAGATCAGGCAGATTTCCTTGCCCTTCAGATGCTCCTGCTCGGTGCGGGCATATTTGGCCCGCTTCAGGTCGCGGGCGAGATCGAGGAGATAGCGGAATTCCCGCGGCGTATAGTCCTGCACGGTCAGAAGCGATCGATTGCGCAGATTGAAACTCATGGTCTTGCTCCGTCGTCTGGTTCGTGGATGGAAAGGTCAGTAAGCGGGGTCGCGCCAGATTGGGCATGTCATGCAGTGCCCGCCACCACGCCCACGTCCGAGTTCGGAGCCGCGAATGGTGATGACCTCGATACCTGCCTTGCGCAGCAGCGTATTCGTGTAGGTGTTGCGGTCGTAGGCGACGACGACACCGGGTTCGAGTGCAACGACATTGTTGCCGTCGTCCCATTGTTCGCGTTCGGCCTGATAGGAATTGCCGCCGGTCTCGACGGTTCGCAGCTTCGGCAGATCGAGCGCTTCGGCGACGACATCGAGCATCGGCTTGCTTTCGGGATGGATCTCGAATGTGCCGTCGTCGTCCTTGGGATGCATGCTGTAGCAGCGGATCTGGTCGACCACCTCGGCAAACAGCGTGACGACGTCACGGTCGCAGAAGCTGAAAACAGTATCGAGATGCATGGCCGCGCGGCTCTTTGGCATCAGGCAGCCGATCACCCGTTTCGCCGCCTTGCTTCTGAAAAGGGCCTGAGCCACCTGGCCGACGGCCTGATAGGTGGTGCGCTCGCCCATGCCGATCAGCACCGTGCCGTTGCCGATCGGCATGACGTCGCCGCCTTCCATCGAGGCGTTGGCGAATTGATGGTCGGCATCACCCCACCAGATCTGGAAATCGCCGCCCTGGAAGATCGGATGAAACTTGTAGATGGCACGCTGGACCAATGTCTCGGCGCGTCTCGCCGGCCAGAACATCGGATTGCAGGTCACGCCGTTATAAATCCAGCACGAAGGGTCGCGTTGAAACAGCGTGTTGGGGATCGGTGGGATGACGAAATCGCTTTCCGGCAAGGCGCTGAGCATCAATGCCTTGGCCTTGACATCGGGCAGGTCGGCAATCGCGATGCCGCCGATCATGAATGCGGCAAGCTGTGTGGACGGCATTTCGTCGAGCCATGGCCGCATCGCCTCGGCAACCTGCGAGCCAAGCACGTTCGGGGTTATGCGCCGGTCGAGGATGAAATCGCGCGCCTGCTTGTTTGAGAGCGTCTGACCGAGCAGATCGTGGAGCTCGAGAACCTCGACTCCCCTTTCCTGCATCTTCAGGACGAAGTCATAGTGGTCCTTCTGCGCCTCATGGACCCAGATAACATCGTCAAAAAGAAGATCATGGCAGTTTGCAGGCGTCAGGCGCTGATGAGCCAAGGATGGTCGGCAGACCATGACGGTTCTCAGCTTTCCGACCTCAGAATGAACACCGAAACCACGCATGTGGTCCTCCTTCCAGCCATCGCCGGCTCTTTGAACAGCGTCAGATTATTTTGGCCGGTCCACTCATGTCATTGATTGCAGACAAGGTGCGGTGCAGCATTTGACGCCGGTGCCGCCCAGCACGTTGAAATGTCGTCGCTCAGTGAAGATCCGACCTATCGTCTTGCCGTATCTGCCATGCGCGCCAATGGGTGGGATGAACGTCCAGCATCTCGCCTGTCAGGGCATTGGCCCATCCCCTTGCCAGGCGCTGGCAGGGAAAAACCAGCGCGTGGATACCATCGCCGTCGATGACGGCGAGTTCGATATCCTCTTCGAATGGAGCTTCGACGACCAACCGCCACTTCACCGAACCCTCCCCGATCGTGCACGAGCGTCGACTGGATACGGGGCTGTTCTTAGGCAGGCCGGTCGCTCGCCCGGCATTGGTTCCCCAGCCGGCGCTTGGTGGGCGGCGGCGCAACGACATCATTGTTCCGCCCTTCCGTTAGAAGATGAGGTCCTGGGCTCCAGCAACACTCATTCAATATAGAAGGTCAGGTTGCCGTTGCGGGCGCGCGTCACCCATTCTATTTGGTTGGGCGTCAGCTTCTTGGCCTTCAGTTGCTGGACGAGCCACGTGTTGGAACGGATAGCCGCCCGGATTTCCTTCACATGTTCTTCGCTACCAGGCGAAGGCATGGAGCCAACTTCAACCGCAGTTCGAAAGCTGACGATTGAGAACCGCTTGTTGTGATAGGTTTTGATGTGCCCCGGCAGGCTTTCGGCCCAGTTCATGCGCCGGTATTCCTTGCGGGTCTGCTGGGCGTCGACAGGCGCCGCAACCAACGCCGCGGTCGCAATGGCGATAGCCAGGGCAATCTTCTTCATCTTCCTGCTCCTCAAGTTGGCCGTGTGCCCATTGCCTGCCAGAGTAGCGGAAGAGTGAGCTCGCGGCATTGAGCCGGATCAATGGAGGGAGCCGAACCAAAAACTTAAGGCAGGTCAGGCTTTTCGGTCTGTCACTGGCACGGAGATACCCATAGAGGCTACGCGATACTACACCGACCCCTTTCCCAAAGGTGGTAATCTCAAGTCCTTGTGAGGGGCAAAGAGCCCGTCAAGGGGCTGACCGGCTCAAAGGGCGGAGGAAACCATCGTGTCCATCAAGATGGAGGCGCCGCATGTTGACGAATGCGATCGCATTGACCCGGACGTCGCCGGACGAACCTCGTTCACGGGCGGGATAACAGGGCGCGACCGGCCAGGCGCTTTGCGTGCGGAAGATGGCGAGCCGTCGATAGACTGGATCCGGCAATTCTATCAACACCTGCCGGACGCGGTGTTCTTCATCACCGACTGCCACCGAATTTCGGCCTGCAACGGGGCCGCTGTGGCGTTGT
The DNA here is from genome assembly GCF_019685235.1 of Rhizobium sp. NLR8a. Lineage (NCBI taxonomy): Bacteria > Pseudomonadati > Pseudomonadota > Alphaproteobacteria > Hyphomicrobiales > Rhizobiaceae > Rhizobium > Rhizobium sp. NLR8a. The sequence goes on along the minus strand of NZ_JABDWI010000009.1, from coordinate 44,421 downwards.
TCGGTTATGAGGAAGACGAATTGCTTGGTCAGAGGATCGACCTTGTCTGGTATCCGACGCCGGATGTTCCGTTGAAGGGACGCTGGGCGGACAGGGGAGTGGTGCGGGCCGGTGTGGCGATGACCAGGAGCGGCGTCCAATTTCCGACCGCCATGACGATCATCAGACAGCAAGACGGCAAAGGACACTTCTCCGCGGTGATCTTCGAGGACTTCCGCACCGAGCGCGAGACTTTGCAGCGTGTTCAGGAGCTTCAGCGTGAGCTTGCCCGTATCGCCCGAATAGTTGGGCTCGGGGAAATGACATCGACGCTGGCCCACGAACTTGCCCAGCCGCTGACGTCGATCGCCGCATACGCGCAAGGTTGCGCGCGGCTTGTTACGAAGGATCGTCATGGCCACGGCGAAGAACTCCGTGAAGCCTTGTCCGAGATTACGCAGCACGCCCTGTGGGCGGGAAAGATCGTGCAGAACATCAGGGAATTCGCCAAGCGCGGCGCCGACGAGAGAAAGATTGAAGCGATGCACGCGCTCATCCATGAGGCGACGGCTTTCGCGCTTGCCGGATCCCAGCGAAACGGCCTTCGCGCCGATTTTCAGCTCGTAGCGGAACGGGACGTCGTGCTTGCCGACCGGGTCCAGATCGTGCAGGTGCTGACGAACCTTGTTCGCAACGCCGTGGAGGCTACCGACGGTATTGCGCAGCCGCATATCACCATCCGAACCAGAACCGACGATTTATCCCGTCTCATTGTCGACGTGTCCGACAATGGCTGCGGAATTGCGGTCGACATCGAAGAGGCGCTGTTTCGTCCCTTCGTGACCAGCAAACCGCGCGGCCTCGGCATGGGCTTGGCGCTGTCCAAGCGCATCATCGAGGCGCATGGGGGCCGCATAAGCGCGCGCAATCGAATGGATGGCGGTTCTATCCTTTCGTTTTCCCTTCCGCTGGTGGAGACAACAACCAATGGCAAACGACCTTACGATCCATCTCGTCGATGATGAGGAGTCGCTCAGGCGATCTTTGACGTTTCTGTTGGTGTCGGCAGGTTTCGCGGTTCGGACCCATAGCTCTGCCAAAGCCTTTCTGGAACTGTTGCCGCTTTCGGGACGAAGCTGCCTCGTGACGGACCTGCGCATGCCCGAAATTGATGGCATCGAGCTGCTCCAGCGCCTGCGCCGTTTGAGACTGAACGTTCCGGTCATTGTCATTACCGGTCAGGGCGATATCGCCGCCGCCGTCCGGGCAATGAAGGCCGGCGCGTCGGATTTCCTTGAAAAGCCCGTCAGAGAAGAGGCGCTGATAGCCGCGATCAACGCGGCGGTGGGACAGAAGCGCCCCGGCGGGGCCGTCGCTGATTCTGAGAGCGTTGCAGCACGGCTTCGCCAGCTCACGGAGCGCGAACACCAGGTTCTGGCCGGCGTTCTTGATGGCTTGCAGAACAAGATGATCGCCTATCAGCTTGGTATCAGCGCACGCACGGTCGAAGTCCACCGCGCCAATGTGATGGCGAAAATGGGCGCCCGCAATCTGGCGGAACTCATGCGGATGGCCATCACCCTCGATACGGCAGCGCAGCCTGTCGAAACCGCGAGGGCCCTGCCTGACCACGGTGCTTGGACGCCTGCCCGATAGGCCCGGGACCGCGCCAAAGAGCTGCCGGTGATCGGGCTTCCGTAGCGATACTTAAGGGGTTTCTCGAATATCAGAGCAGACGGCGATTGGTTATGTTGCCAGACGATTGGGGGGCGACGCATATGCTTCAACACCACGCGACCATAAGGCAAACTGCAATTCCGGGCCGCCGACATGGAACAGCTGTCGGAACAACCAGAGATCAGTCGATCAAGCTCAAGGCCAACGAGACAATCTACAGCGAAGGCGAACATGCACTTGCGATCTATCAGGTCGAAACCGGTGCGGTGCGGATTTATCGCCTGATGGCCAGCGGACAGCGATATATCCTAACATTCTGCGGCGAGGGCGAATGGTTCGGCCTTGAAACCGGGAATGTTCGAACCGACTTTGCGGAAGCCGTCTGCGAGGCCTCCATCAAGCCCTTTCGGACCAACCAGAACGCAGTCGTTCCTGTCGACCTTCTTCACATCGCGCTGACGAACCTGGCAAAGGCGCAGCACAAGCAGCTCGTCATCACCGAGCAAAGCGCGCTGAAGCGGGTCGCGGCCTTCGTTTGCGAAATGGCCGACCGTCATCCGAAGGATCTGGAATTCGACATGATGATGTCGCGCAGCGATGTGGCCGACTATCTCGGTCTGACCGTCGAAACCGTTGCCCGCTGCTTCACGAAACTCCGCGAAAAAGGCGTCCTTTGCCTGAAAGGCAAGCTGCAGCGCGTCGTTCGCCTTCTGGACCGCGACGCGCTCATCGCGCTGACCATCTGATGCATGACGCCCGGAAGCGTGGACGATTCCGGGATAACGTCCTGGCCACAGCAAAGAAGCCAAAGCGCACCGCTGAATCAAGTTTCATACGGTGCGCTCAGCGGTCATGGATTGAAATCGATCGTGCAAAGGGGGATTGAACAATGAGATGCCTATTCTGCCGGAGATCGAATGCAGCGGTCACAACATGCATTGCGGTCCTGCTGTCGCTGGCGACCTTTCCACTCGCGATCGTTCAGGCGCAGGACGATCCGTTTGAGCAATTTCCCTTGGTCATCCAGTGCAAGTCCAACGAAACCTACCACACTTTCTACCTGTCGCGCATTTCACAGGATGGCATCGCAACCTATCGGGCATCCGAACGGATCGCCGGCACGATCACCCTCGACGGCAAGGCCAAGGCAACCGGCAGTGAAGGTGGAGGCACATGCGTCGGCAAGACCTTGACCGAGCTTCGCGCCTCCCATCAAGCCTACGATCTGAAACGCTAGGCTATATGGCCCCTTGAGGCTCGACCCGCAGAGGTCGATGCCTGATTGTTGGAACCGGCCGAGACCGCAATCTTGCTGTAAATCATGCAAAGTGAAGCCCGATATCTCACATGTTCCAGCAGCAGGCTCGGCTGCGGCCGAGAAGGAATGACCGATTTGGAGCCGTTAGCGGCCTGGCGGCTTTTGGCTGCCGAGGAACGATAGCTGATGCTCTCCAGTGTTACGCTGGGACCAAGCCACGCACCATACGGAACATCATAGGAAATGACCGGGGTCCATCGGGCAAGCCAACCAGATACCCAGCACGAACATGCTGTTCGATCGAACCGCGGGCGTCGTCGGAAAGTGCCATCAATGTGCTTGTGGTGCTGCCTGGGCCGTCGGTGAACGTAGCCCAATAATCCGCGAAGGACGCATACTCGCAATCCACGACAATGGGAATCTCGGTCACGTCAACGAGGCCGATCTTCCGCCACAGCGTCGCCTGACCATCAGGCCAGAAGAGCTGACGTCCCGCCCGCATGGATCTCAGCGTTGCAAAGTCGGCCTCAAGCACGGCGCCGGTGTTAATGACGAGGTCAAATGCGGGCATGCCACCAAAGAACTGAGTAACGGCGGACGCGACCACGCCGCCTGGACGGGTCACGCGCTTCATCTCGGCAACGACCTGTTCAATTTCCGGGATGACGTCCAGGGCCAGGGTGGAAACTGCCGCATCGAAAGAGTTGGCGTCGAACCGCAGTTGCCGGACATCGCCGTGTTCATATGCGATATTGGGGTGGGATCGTCGACGGCGGGCTCCTTCCAGGTATCCCTCCGATGCGTCAACACCGATCACATGCGCTCCCGCCTCGGCCAGGGCTTTCGACAACACACCCGTCCCACATGCCACATCGAGCACGCGACTGCCCGGAGCAACATTGGCATGGGTGAGAAATGGGCTCGCCAGATGTTCGCTCCAGCGCCCTATGAATGACTCGTAGACGTCGGGATCGGCCCAATTGTATCGCAGTTCTGCGGTTTCCATGGCGCCATCCTCCCTTGATCAAGAATGGACATTACCACGGCCAACCAGGTCGCGCGTATCGCCGTCACGCCGGGCAGTCCAGCGGAAGCTTATTAGCACTTCTCAAGAAAACATGACATAGCGGAAGCCCCTGGAATCACACCGGCCCTCCGTCGGACGGTGTTCCGAGGTATCGCGTGTTTGACTGCCATCACACCCGAAGATCGTGTACTGTGACCAGAAGTCGTAGTCGAGGGATCACCGGACATGGATGAGGAGGGCCTGGCTGAGATCTCAGCCCGGTATGTTCACTTCGCCGATACGGAAGCCCACGGCCGTTCGCCGCTCTACGAGGCGTTGGCTCGTGCGGTTGCTGGAGACCGGGAGACACTCGGCTTCCTATCGACCCTCCCGGACACGAAAAGGCAACCGAACCTTCTGCTTGCGGCGGTGCGTCACCTGTTCGGCACGCCGAAGGGCTGGACCGAGTTTCGTCAGGTGCTCCTGGCCCACCCCGATGCAGTCCGTTCGCTGATGCTCGAGCGTTCGACACAAACCAACGAACCAGGAAGGTGCGCCTCGCTGCTCCCCGTCCTGGCGCGATTGCCGCAGCCGCTGGCGCTCCTCGAGGTCGGAACCTCCGCCGGGCTCTGCCTCATGCCCGACCTCTATGGCTACGACTACGGCCGCAAGGCGATCCGCCCACCCTCGATGGCCTCGGAGCCGCCTGTCTTGCGTTGCTCCGTCAGCGAGACGACCCCGTTGCCGACGGCCGCGCCACACGTCGTCTGGCGAGCGGGGCTGGACCTCAGCCCAATCGATGCTTCGGATGCTGCGCAAGTCGCATGGCTTGAGACACTGGTCTGGCCGGAGCAGACGGAACGGCTTGCCAACCTGCAGGCGGCCGTCAAGATCGCCGCTTCGGTCAAGCCACGGATCGTGAAGGGCGACTTGCGCGGGAGCGAATTCGCCCGGCTCTGCAGCGAAGCCCCAAAGGACGCCACCCTTGTCGTCTTTCACACGGCGGTGCTCGACTATATCTCCGACCCCGCAGATAGGGAGGCTTTCGCCCAACAGGCGATGCGGCTCGCTCCGTATTGGGTATCGAACGAGTTCCCCCGCGCATTCCCGTTCATCGCCACGCGCGCAGGAACAAGCTGGCCACCCGGGCGCTTCCTTCTGTCTGTGAACCGCACTCCTGTCGCCTGGACCGACCCACATGGAGCTTCGCTCGCATGGATCGCGGATGAGGCCTAGGGGACCTCCGGCCTCGTCATTCCAGGCCTTGAGCCTGGAATCCATGGCCAAGGCCGATGATGCCGGCGTGGTCCTCGGGTCAAGCCCGAGGACGACGGAGGGCGGGTGGACCGGTATCCGCGTATGCGCGCGCTCAAGAAGCGCGCGCTTTTTTCTCCCATCTCAGCGGAAACCGCCGCTCGCGAACAGCCGTTCGCCGGTCAGCCAGCGGGCGTCGTCGGAGGCGAGGAAGACGGCGATGTCGGCGATGTCGTCCGGCTGGCCGATGCGGCCGAGCGGCGTCTGGGCGGCGATGGTCTGTTCGAGCTCAGAGCCGATGACGCCGGCCGAGTGCGTTCCCTCGGTCTCGACCATGCCGGGCAGAATGGCGTTGACGCGGATCTTGCGCGGGGCGAGCTCCTTGGCGAGCACGCTGTTGATGCCCTCGACGGCGCCCTTGGTGCCGGTGTAGACGGCCGAGTTCGGGAGACCCAGGCTGGTGACCACCGAGGAGATGTTGATGACGCTGCCGCCCTCGCCGAGATGCCTGGCCGCCGCCTGGGTGGTCAGGAGAACGCCGAGAACATTGACGTCGAACATGCGGCGGTAGTGTTCCTCGGTCACCTCGCCGATCGGGGCGAATTCATAGACGCCGGAATTGTTGACCAGCACGTCGAGCTTGCCGAATTCCTTGACTGCGGCATCGACCACGCCCTGCGCCTGTTCGGCCTTGGAAACGTCGCCCTGCACCGCGATGGCCTTGCCGCCGGCCGCGTCGATCGCCTCGACCACGGCGTCGGCTCCGGCCTTGCTCGAGGCGTAATTCACCACCACTTCAGCACCTTCGGCCGCCATCGCCTTGGCAATCGCGGCGCCGATGCCCTTGGAGGCTCCCGTGACCACTGCGACCTTCCCTGTGAGCTTAGCCATCTCTCGTTCCTTCTGATCCGGAAGGCCGCCGGAATTGACGGCCTTGTTCCGTAGTTCAGAAATTCGGAACTGTTGATCTCGGTTTCAAGGGGCACTATATAAAATTCATGCGACCGCTCTTTCACCCAGCTCTCGAGGATATCAAGCCCGATGCGATCCTCTATGCGCTGTCGGATCCGGAGCGCGTGGCGATCTTCGCCAAGCTCGCAGGCACCGCCTGCGGCGGCACCTGTTCGGCGCTTGCGGATCTCGGCGACCGCATCATTCCAAAATCGTCGCTGTCGAACCATTTCAAGGTGCTGCGCGAATCCGGCCTGATCCGCAGCGAACGCCAGGGGGTGGAGATGCGCAACCAGACCCGCTGCGCCGAGCTCGACGAGCGCTTCCCCGGGCTGGTCAGGGCGATCCTGACGGCTTACGGACAGCTTCCCGAGCAAATGAAGACGGGTTGACGGCTCTTGGAAGATAGCAGCTGCCGTTGGTGGCTCGCCTGGGTCCTCGGGTCAAGCCCGAAGGACGACGGAGAGTGTGAGGTGCCCTGCGGTAACAGGGTGAGGTTCGGCAAACCCGATGCAATCACACTCTCTGATCTCGCTGCCAGACTTCGTCATTCACGCTACCCGATGCCTATCCGCTGCGCCGACGGCGCGTTTGGCGAGAACGCCCACCCCACTCTCCGTCATCCCAGGGCTTGACCCCGGGATCCATACTCGACTTGCCGACGCATGTCGGGAAACCAGTTAGTTATAAGGTCTTGGCAGAAACTTATAACTGGAGATCACGGCCAAAAGGAGTTATAAGGCTTTGGCAGATACTTATAACGCGCATGTGAGCGAGCGAGGACTGCACTCAAGCGGGGAACGCCGCTTTGACCCGTGTGGATGGTCGCTGCACTCGAAAAGGACGAGCCGCCAATGATGAAAGAGATCGACATCAGCTATAGGACAATGTTCGCGGAACTGGCGCAGCGGACGTTGGACGGGCAGTTTCTGTCGGACTTTCCATTGGAAGGTTGGTTTGTGACCGTCAGCGTGAAAGGGCGCGACTACTGGTATTTCGATCTCCCGACTCCCGAAGGCAAGGACAAGCGAAGCTATGTCGGTCCGCAGAGCGATGACGCGATCACGGCGCGGGTGATGGCCCACAAGGAGATCAAGGATAACGTCCGGGAGCGACGGCGGATGGTCAGCACGCTCCGTCGTGCCGGCCTTCCGGGTCCCGATAATTTTGCGGGCGACATCACCAAAGCCCTCGCGGATGCGGGCTTGTTCCGTCTGCGTGCAGTCCTGATCGGGTCGGTGGCATTCAGCACCTATGCAGGCATGCTCGGCGTTCGCCTGCCCTCATCCGCCATGCAGACCGGCGACGCGGACTTCGCGCAGGACTTTGCTATTTCTGCGGGTGTCCAGGACAGCCTGCCTCCGGTTCTTGAGGTCCTCCAGTCGGTCGATCCCGAATTCAGGGCAGTTCCCCATGAGGCAGACAAGGCTAGGGTCGTCGCCTTTCAGAACGCCAAGGGCTATCGGGTGGAATTCCTGACGGGAAACCGCGGATCGGATGACTATACCGGCAAACCCTCCCCCATGCCTGCCCTCGGCGGTGCGTCGGCGGAAAACCTGCGCTTCCTGGACTACCTGATCTACGAGCCCGTCCGCACGGTTCTCCTCTTCCGCGAGGGCGTGAACGTCCTCGTTCCCGCGCCCGAGCGATATGCAGTCCATAAGCTCATCGTGTCGTCCAGAAGGTTCACGGACACTCTGGGACGCGTAAAGGCCGACAAAGACCTCACGCAAGCGTCACTGCTTTTCCAAGCCCTCGTCGAGACACGCCATGACTCCGAGCTGACAGATGCTTGGGCGGAAGCCTGGGATCGAGGGGATTCATGGAAAGACGGCATTTGCCACGGTCTCCTGAGGCTTCCTCATAAGGGTGTCGAAGCGCTCGGCAAGGCTCTTGGATCGGAGATGCCCGATCTGGAGAAGTTGAGAGCCAAAACTCGGCAGAAGTGATGTCGCTGCCATTGCCATGCCGCCGTCTACGCGTAGCTTGCCGGCGCCGCCTAAGGCGGTTGTCATTAGTCTAATTCACCAACGATTGGGTTGCTGAGAATACCAAGCCTGTCAATTTCCACCTCCACGACGTCGCCCGGCTTCATCCACAGCGGCGGCTGCCGCTTGGCGCCAACCCCGCCTGGTGTGCCGCTGGCAATGACGTCACCCGGTTCCAACCGCGTGAAGCTGGAGCAATATTCGATCTGCCGGGCGATATCGAAGATCATCTGACCGAAGATAGCGTCCTGCACGATTGTCGCATTGAGACGCGTCTGGATGCGAAGATCGGGCAGAGGACCGAGCTCATCCGGCGTCATCATCCAAGGCCCGAAGGCGCCTGTATCGGGGAAATTTTTGCCCGGCGTGAACTGATGTGTATGACGCTGGAAATCACGCACGCTGCCGTCATTGTAGCAGGCATAGCCGGCAACGTATCCCATAGCCTCATCGCGGGTGATGTAACGGCCTGATTTGCCGATGATGACCGCCAGCTCGCCTTCGAAATCGAGTTCCATCGACACTTTCGGGCGCACGATCGGGGCGAGATGGCCCGTCTGACTATTGGCATAGCGGGCAAAGATCGTCGGGTTTTCCACCTCCGCACGGCCCGTCTCCTGGCGATGCATTTCATAGTTCAGGCCAACGCAAAGGATCTTGTCGGGATTGGGAATGACCGGCAGCCATTCGATTTCACCGAGCGGCGAGGCGGCAGCCGAAGCAGCCGCCTCGGCAACGCCGGCAAGACCGGCTGCTACGGCCGATTTGAGATCGACATAGCGCGATGCGAGAGCTGCGCCGGTATCGAGGAAGCGATCGTCCTCGATGACGCCCCAGGTCATGCGGCCGGCGATCTTGACGGTGGACAGTCTCATGGTTCTTGCTCCTGTGGGGTCAGACTGGATGGCGGGCGCTTTCACACCCGCTGCATTTGATCGGTGAAGCGCGTCATCTTGCCGAAGCGCTCGATGGTGCGATCCGGAAAGATCAGCGCGAAGGCTGAAATTGCGCCGATGATGAGGATTGCGGCCGTGAACAGCATGGCGTTTGCATAACCGGCTGCCACATGATCGGGTCCAGCCGCCTGCACGATCATGCCCGTGACGGCGTTGGACGCGAGTGCGGACACCGCATTTGCCGAATAGATCACGATGATCAGCCGGCCGCGCTGGACTGCAGGCGCGACGCTACCGAGCGTGATCGGACCGTAGATCGTCGTCAGACTTGGAGCAGCAAAGGCGATCGCGATCAGCGCCAGGTGCAGCGGACCACTGACATGAACCGAGGCGATCAGCGCTAGACCGCTGACGAGCAGGGCATAGCCCGAAGCGCTGCCGAGCGCGGCGCGCTTGCTCACGCCCTTCTGAAGCATACGCTGCGCGATCCATGAACCGACCAGCAACAGCGGCGACTGGAAGACATAGACGGCCGAGATGATCGAGCCGATTTCGGTCTGCGAATAGCCAAGACCCTGCTGCAGGAAGGGCGGCAGCCACGTGGCCGACATGCCGACGATCCAGTAGGACATGGTCGACATAATGATGACGCCAATCACGGTCGGGTCGAGCCAGAGCTTGCGGGCTGGAACCGGGGTCTCTCCTACCACGGCCCGAGTCTTTCCATTTTCCGCGACGGCATGCGGCCCTTCGCCGCCGATGAGCAGCCAGGCGATGATCCAGGCAATGCCGATCAGACCGCAGAAAAGGAAGCCCGAACGCCAGCCGTAATTGACGATGATATAGGTGAGGATCGGTCCGCCGGCGAGCAGGCCGACACTGATGCCCTGCAGCACAACGGCGCTCGGGACGCTGCGCTTTTGCGGGCTGAACCAGTTATGGCAGGCATGCAATGCCGTCGGCAGTCCGGGTCCTTCGCCGAGGCCGAGCAGGATGCGGCAGGCGACCAGAACCGTTACCGAGCTGGTGAAATAGATCGGGATCTGCGCGATCGACCAGATTGCAGCGAGGATGACAAGGATCCATTTGACGGGCACACGGCCGATCACGAAAAGGCCGACGAGAACGCCAGAAATCGAGAACAGCAGAAAGAAGCTGCTGCCGATCAACCCGAATTGCTGCGGCGAAATGCCGAGGTCTTTCATGATCGACACGGCGGAAAGGCCGAAGACCAACTTGTCGAAGAAGTTTAACGTCTGGAACAGGAAAAGCAGGATAAGGACGGCAAAAGGTTGCCATGTGCTGGCGGTATCGGCGGTTGACTCAGACATATGTTCCTCCCAGAACCTCACTGAAAACTGCAATTGTCGACGCTGCCTCAAGCGAGCCGCGTCCGTAGATCGGCGATTTGTTGGCGAAGCGCCTCGATGCTCCGGGCAGCGCCAAAGACATAATGATCAGGACGCACGAGCGCGGCGACCGCGCCATGCCGCTCGAACCAGGCCGAAAGCACGCCGTCCTTCTCCCGGAGTGCCGACGGATCGATTGCGTCTGCATCTCTGGGCACAACGGCTTTCACCACGATCCCGTCGATCGCGTCGGCGAGTGCCTGTCCCTGCGTCATTTCGATGCGGCGGCCGTCGAGCACAAGTCGCCAAACCGGTCCTGTGAAAGCGTCCATCAGCCATTGATCCGCCTCCCCAACGATGATCGGCTGCGGGAACAGCAATCCTCGCGCCGGCGTTCCCTCCTCTGCGATCAGCCCATCCTCGATGGGCGGGACGATTTCCTGGCGGGTCATCGTCAGTGGCCGACCGCCACCCTCGGCAAGAATGCGTGCGTCACGCGCGGCGGCAGCCTCCGGATCGCGTTCGCAGATCGTCTGGCCAATCGCCTTGATCTTGCCGGTCAGCGTCCGCACATGCCGCTTGCGTTCCACCGCATAGGTGTCCAGCAGCGCTTCGGACGACTGTCCCTTCAGGATGCGGTCGAGCCGCCAGACGAGATTGGAAACATCGCGCAGGCCCTGGCACATGCCTTGTCCAATAAAGGGCGGCTGCTGATGCGCGGCGTCGCCGGCGATCAGCACCCTGCCCCGCCGCCATTCGTCGGCAACGAGCGCATGAAAACGGTAGGCGGCGGCACGCCACAGCTCACCGTCTTCGGGCATCAGCCAGGGCGACAGCAGCTGCCAGACATTATCGGGCTTTTCCATCTCGCGTGGGTCTTCGCCCGGCAGAAGCATGATTTCCCAGCGGCGGTGGTTCCTCGGCCCCATGATGTAGCTGGTCGGTCGTGCCGGATTGCAGAACTGGGCGGAAGTCTGTGGTAGTTTGCCAAGCGCGGTTTCGTGTACCTGCACATCGACCACGAGCCACGGCTCGTCGAATACGAGATCCTCGAGCTTCATTCCCGAGAGTTCACGAACGCGGCTCCAGGCACCGTCACAGCCAATCACATATTTTGCAGCGATCCTCCGACTTTTGCCGGACGAATCCCGAAGCGTTGCGACCACTTCCGCTGCCTGAGGATCAAGGTCGACCATTTCCGTGCCAAGCTCGATCGTCACGCAATCGAAGCTCTCCGCATGGCGCCTCAAGACAGCCTCGACCGGAGGCTGGGTAAACACCATGCTTGGGGTGTAGCCGAGAGGATAGGGCTCAGGCACCATGTCGATACGGCGGATGAGCTGCCCCTCTGCCCCAAAATGCTGGGATGCCCTGAACGGTGCGATATGGGGACGCACCTCGTCGGCAATGCCCATGTTGTCAAAATGGCGGAGGATTTCGTGGTCGAGGGCGATGGCGCGCGGTTTGTCATAGATGCCCGTCAGCCGATCGACGACGAGGATGGAATGGCCTCGTGCGCCAAGCATGCCGGACGCGACTGCCCCTGCAGGGCCGAACCCGACCACCAGCACGTCATAAGAGTTCGAAATATCGCTATCGTTCGTCACAGGCATGCCTCTGCAAATGTCTCTTGGGCGCATCAGGCGCCGGAAAAGCCGATGGAAATCTGCGCCTTCTTGCAGGCGTCGCTCTTTGGAGGCGCGATGCCCCAGTGATCCGTCCGGCCGGGCGGCCAAACCCATTCCTCCGGCCCTTTGAAGCGATAGCCGTCGTCTACCTGCAGGACTTCGGCGGTGTATTCGATCACCACGCCTTGCGGATCGACGAAATAGACAAAAACGTTGTCGCCTGGTCCGTGCCGACCGACGCCCCAGCCGATCGGATAACCGTGATCGACGACGCGGCCGGAGCCTCTCATGACGGATTCGAGATCGGGCATCAGGAAGGCGACGTGGTTTAGTCCATTGACCGGAGCTTCGGCCAGCACGACCGCATGATGGTCGTCGTTGCAGCGCAGGAAGGCCATCAGTTTCGATCGGTCCGTCAGACGGAAATCGAGGATATTACGATAGAAGTCCGAAAGCGCCTCGATCTCGGCGCTGTTGATGTTGACATGGGCAAGACGCTGCGGTCGGTTGGCGACGACGACGCCCTGCTTGCGGCAGTCTCCGTGCACGAATTCCAATGCCGAGCCTTGCGGCTCGCGAATCACGAAACGCTCGCCGCCGGCCGGACCATCGGCGAGCCCGATTTCACGCAGCACAGTGCAACCTGCGGCAACCGTCTTTGCCAAAAGCCACACTAGCGCTTCAGCCGTGCCGACGCGAAAACTGATCTTGCGCAACTCCGAGCGGTCGCTCTGCTTCAGTTCCAACACATGAAAATCATCGCCCGTTGCTGCCAGGAAAATCTTGTCCTCCGCTTCGGCGACGACATCCAGGCCCCAGACGCGAGTATAAAAATCGACAGACGCTGCAAGATCGGGTGTGGCCAGCTCTACGCTGCGCAAAGCGATAACAGGAAATTCAGCCATAGGATCAAACCTCGTCCAAGCCCAAGAAAGCTCGCGCATTCGCAAATGTCAGGCGCTCGCGCAAACTTGCATCCGCAAACGCTTCCTCGATGCGAGCGACAGGCTCTTTCTCTCGAAAATCAAAGGGATAGTCGGTTCCAAGCAGCACGCGCTCCTCCCCGAACACGGCGACCAGGTGGCGCAGAATGTCCGCATCGAAGACCAGCGAATCCACATAGAGGCGTCGCGCCTGCACAGCAGCGCTCTCCATCATGATCTCATTGAGCGCCGGGAAAGCGGAATAGCCCTTTTCAAGCCGCGGCAGCAGCGAGGCAAATGTGCCGCCGCCATGGCTGAAAGCGATCCGCAGTTTTGGGAATTTCTGAAGCAGCCCGCCAGTGATCACCGATGCGGCTGCCAATCCGACATCGGTCGGGTACCCGAGCACCTGCTGAAGCGGGGCCGGCCCGAGCAACCGCTCCATCCCGGTCGGGCGTACCGCATGCACGAAGACCGCCGCATTAAGCTTCTCCGCCTCCGCAAAGAATGGTTGGAAACGAGAATCGCCGATCGGCACGCCATTGATATTGCTGCCGATCTCGACACCGCGAAAACCGAGTTCGCCGACAATGCGATGTAGTTCAAGGTTGGCAAGATCAACATCCTGAAGCGGAAGGCCGCCAAGCCCGACGAAGCGCCCCTCGCCTTCGGCAACGATCGCGGCAATCGTATCGTTGACATATCGGACAAGATCGCAAGCTGAGTTCGTTTCGATCCAGTAACCGAAAAGTTCCGGCATAGGCGACAGAGCCTGAACCCGGATGCCGGTTCTGTCCATATCTCCCAGCCGCCGTTTGGCGACCCAGCACGCATCGCTAACTGTGCGGTACGGCTTGTCATTGATGACGACGGTCGCATGGCAGGCATCGGCGGCCATCATCGATGGCCAGCCGCGGACCGTTAGACCGTTAGCCCGGGCCGGAAAGTGGGCAGGCACCACATGACAATGGACATCGATGCCACGGCAAGTGCAGCCACTCATAAAGGTGCCAGGCACCCCTTTTTCCGCTCCGCCCATTGAATCCTCCCTCGTCAGCATCCGTCATAATGTACAAACTTTTCTGTGTAAAGGTAAAATTTATAAATTTCTCTTCACCCCTCCATCGTGTATATAAAAAGTGATTTGCAAGCCAGAGAACGCCATGAACGTCAACCTGCTGAAAAAGGGGGCGGAAAGCCCCGCCACATTGGCAACCAGCATCTATGAGCGGCTGAAGGCCGATATTCTCTCAACGCGCCTGGAGCCCGGCCGGAAGCTGCAGCTGCGCTTCCTGATCGAGCACTACGATGCCGGCCAGACTCCGTTGCGCGAGGCGCTGAACCGATTGACGACAGAGGACCTCGTCATCGGAAAGGAGCAGCGCGGCTTCTTCGTCAAGCCGATCAGCCTGGACGAGTTGCACGAGCTGACGAAAACACGGTGCTGGGTGGAGACGCTGGCGCTGCGCGAATCCATGGCGAATGCGACGCCCGACTGGGAAGAGGCGCTTTTAGTCGCTCATCACCGGCTGGAGCGTACCCCACGCTCGCTCAATGCGGAGCAGTTCGAGGACAATCCGGAATGGGAAAGACTTCATCGCGCTTTCCATGCGTTGCTGATCGGAGGCTGTGGATCAAAACCCTTGGTAGGCTTTTGCGAGCAGCTTGCCGACAGGCTCTACCGCTATCGAGCGCTTTCGATCCGTAAAGCCTTTCGCGTGCGCAAGGTCAGTGACGAACATGCCGCGATCCTGAAAGCCGTGCTCGATCGAGATATCGCAGAAGCCGAACGCCTGCTGCAGTTTCATTATGAAAAAACGGCCGACATCATCCGAGCTGATCTCCGCGCGACAAATAACGGCACTACCGCCCCGCAATTAGATGCCTGAAGCGGAACGGAAGTGGAGGTGCCGACAGCCGGATAAGAGGCAACACGCGGCCTCCGGCTTTTTCACACCTTCGCAAGGCTGCCGCCAGCCCTCTGGTTCGGATGCAACAGGCGTGTTTTCTTATTTTAAAGCAGACGCGACCGCGGCACGGATGATGGCGACCGCGAATTCCCATGCAATCTGGTGAGAATACAACCATACGTATTTGCCTTTGGTTTAAGTTCCGCTGCTAATGATCGCGCATCGCGATCGGGTTGCGACACAGCCACCACGGGAGCGCCGCCTTTGCATGTTGCATCGTTTCATTGTTAACCGATCCGGCAATTTCGGAAACATGGAGGCGGCACGGGGATGATGAGAGTTTTTTCGTTGGTGCTTGGTTGATCGTTGGCCGCGTCCGGCGTGCTGTTCAGATCTTTTTGGTTGTCCGAATGGGGTGTGCCCGGCTTCATCTTCCTCGCGTGGCTCCCGGCCCTCGGTTTGGGGTGGGAAGGAAAGGGCAAGCCATACTCGATCCGCTTCGGCTTCATCTGCGCCAGCAGCATCGCGCTCGTTCTTCTGGCCACGGTCTACGTCCACCGCTATTTCGGAATCGCCCTGTTGCTCGGGCTCGTTTATCTCGGCGCGAAGATGAAATTCTTTGAACGGCAATGGGGAGCCGCCGCACCCGGACGGACGGATCACCGGCAGCAATGAGCGCCACTCTTTCCCGGGGCAGCGTTGGAACGATCGAGGTCCAATCTCAACGGTGCAGCGCGATGCCCACCCTTACCAATCCGTAAGTTGCCGCCGGGCCGCCCTCTCGGCTAGATCTTGCCGCACCAGGCATGCCGGAGCGGCCGATGCGAATCCTGCTGATCGAGGACGATATCAAGACGTCCGATTATATCGCCAAGGGCTTGTCCGAGGCCGGGCACGTCTGTGACGTCATCGGCGACGGCCGCGACGGGCTGTTTCAGGCGCAGCGCGAGACCTATGACGTCATCGTCGTCGATCGCATGCTGCCGGGCCTCGACGGGCTGTCGATCGTCCGTTCGCTGAGGGCTGCCAGGGTCGGCGCACCGGCGCTGTTCCTGACCTCGATCGGCGGCGTCGACGATCGCGTCGAAGGGCTGGAGGCGGGCAGCGACGATTATCTCACCAAACCTTTCGCCTTCTCCGAGCTTCTGGCGCGCATCCATGCGCTCGGTCGGCGTCCGCCGGTGCAGGAGCAGCGGACGGTCTTGAAGGTTGCCGATCTCGAGCTCGATCTGATCCGCCGCGAGGCCCGCCGCGCCGGCCAGCTGATCGAGCTGCAGCCGCGCGAGTTCACCCTGCTCGAGGTGCTGATGCGCGGCGAAGGCCGGGTGATCACCAGGACGATGCTGCTCGAGCGGGTCTGGGATTTCCACTTCGATCCGAAGACCAGCGTCGTCGAGACCCATATCAGCCGCCTCAGGGCCAAGGTCGACAAGCCGTTCCAGGCCCAGCTTCTGCACACGATCCGCAACACCGGATACAGCCTGCATGCGCCTCGAACAGGATGATTTCAGGCCCATCGGCCTGAAAATCTCAAATCCTGTTCGCAAGTTAAAGAGTAAGAGCATGATGTCGTCCGAAAACCGCGCACACTTTTCGGCATCATGCTCTAGCCTGCGCAGGAGCACGCCGTTCCGCCTGGCCGTTACCTTCGGCGTCCTCTTCGTCGTCGCCTTCATCTTCAGCGGCGCGATCATCTATCACATGCTGCGCCTCGGCCTTGACCGAGACGTCGACCAGTCGCTCACCGAGATGAATTCGCTCATCGCCTCGACCTATGAGCCCGGCGACGCCCAGGATCTGATCAACACGCTGAACAATTATGCGAGTTTCCAGTCCACCTCTGACGGGCTCTATTCGCTGACCGATGCCGGCAAGAAGCTCGCCGGCAATTTTGCAGCGCCCCGCATCCCGGACGGCGTCTATACCGTCACCTCGGGCGATGTCGGGCTGAAGGGGCATGAGCGCTACCGGATGCGGGTGTCGACCATCGGCCCCTACAATCTGGTGGTGGCGGAAAACTTCAACGATGTCGACGAGATGCTGCGGATCGTTCTGGTAAGCTTCGAATGGGCTGCGGCAATCGTCGTGGCGACGGCGATCGGCGGTGGCGTCTTTCTGGCCGTTCGCGCCCAGGCGAGATTGGACGGGGTCGCCAACACCATGAACGACGTTTCTCACGGCGCCCTCGACGCCCGCGTCCCGATCACCGGCCACGGCGACGATCTCGATACGGTGGCGATCCAGATCAACGCGGCACTGGAGCGGCTGCAGAGACTGGTCGAGAGCATGCGGCAGGTGAGCGCCGATATCGCCCACGATCTGAAAACACCGCTCAACAGGCTGCGCCTGACGCTGGACGCCGCCGTGGCTGGAATCAACCGGCAAGCGGATGTTTCGGCTCTGCTTGACGAAGCGAGAAACGAGAGCGACCGGATCGACGCCACCTTCGAGGCGCTGCTGCGCATTTCCCAGATCGAGGCCGGCGCCCGCAAGGAGCGCTTCCAGGCGACCGATATCGACGCCGTGCTGAGCGTCATCTCCGAGGTCTATGTCGATGTCGCCGAAGATGCGGGGCAGTCGTTCCGGATCGCCGAGCGCGCGCCCGCCGTCATCGGGGGCGACCGCGATCTCTTGACGCAGATGATCGCCAACCTGGTGGAGAACGCGATCAACCACTGCCCGCCCGGAACCGGCATCACGCTGTCGCTTCGCCGCCAGGGCGGCCGCGCCATTCTCTCGGTCGCCGACACCGGCCCCGGCATCCCCGCCGAGGAAAGGGACAAGGTCTTCCGCCGCCTCTACCGCATCGACAAGAGCCGCACGACGCCGGGAAGCGGCCTCGGCCTCAGCCTCGTCAGGGCAATCGCCGAGCTGCATTCGGCCGAGATCGCACTGGCGGACAATCATCCCGGCCTTCGCGTTTCGATCGCCTTCCCGCTGATGCCGGAGAAATCCTGAGCCGCCATGCCGCGAGCCGGGCGAAACGGGCGGCAAAACGGCGGATCTCGGCAGCAGCGCGAAAAGACAGCACGCTCCACGGCCGGCGGCGGCCGAGCCGGTAGGCCGAAAGCCCCGCCTGGATCTGCGAGCAGGGATCGGCCCTTTGGCTCACCGGCAGCGGATCGACGAAGCAAGCGCGCAGCCCCTCATCGAACTCCAGGTCGAAGGCGAGATCATAGGGCAGCCGCATCGGCAGCAGCGCCCCGGCAATCCAGCCCGCCGCCTTGCGGTTGACCAGATAGGCGCCCGATCCCTTCTCGCGGGTCAGCGCGATGGCGAGCGAGCGCGAGCCGGTCAGCGGCTCGACCCGGTGCTTGCGACCGGAATTGACCGTCGACAGCCGCAGAATGTCCCAGTGCGCCTGGTGGCGAAGCGCGGCCTCGAGCAGTTCGGCAAAATCGTCGTCTAAGTCGAGATCGTCTTCCAGAATAAGCGCGAATTCCGCCTCACTGGCGAGGAAGCGTCTGGCGCATTCGACGTGGCTGAGATAGCAGCCGATCTCGAAAGGGTTCGGCCGGCGGCCATGCCGACGGAGATAGGATGCTTCATCAAAGTCGGGATGCGGCAGGCTCAGCCCCGCCCCGTCGACCGCCGCCACGCGCTCATAGGCAAGGCCGAAGCCTGCCAGCAGCCGTTCCATCCGAAACCGCCGCAACGGCGCGCGGTCGAGATTGATGAGGTAGGTATTCACCTGCAGGCTGACGGGATGAAGAGCCGGCATAAGGGCGGCAGGTGTGGCGCGCATGTTCATGAGATTTGGCCTCGACTTGGCAATGACGACGCCAAGCCTGCGCTGCAAACCTCACCGGGACTTCGCCCGGACCATACATTTTCGTAAGCTGCGCCATCGCCAGCCGAGGAATGCATCCTTACGGATCGGTATTGTCCCGGCAAAGAGCCGGTAAGAATGCCGCGCTACATCCTCGCGTGCTGCACGCAATGGGTCACTTCCCTTCCCGCGATCATGACGACACCCATCAGGCCTTCGATGACGACGGCGACCCATTGCGTGCCGCGCCTCGCGTCCAAAATACTCC
Source organism: Rhizobium sp. NLR8a (assembly GCF_019685235.1). NCBI lineage: Bacteria > Pseudomonadati > Pseudomonadota > Alphaproteobacteria > Hyphomicrobiales > Rhizobiaceae > Rhizobium > Rhizobium sp. NLR8a. The sequence goes on along the minus strand of NZ_JABDWI010000009.1, from coordinate 25,565 downwards.
GCCAGCTCGGGAACAACAGGCTTCGCCGATCGTATGGTTTGTGGGCCGTGCGGAGGTGCTTTAACACAGCCATGCACTTCGATACTCTGTGCGGCCCACTCCAGTCGAAGCCAGGGCGCTCCCGTATGTTTGGAAGCGCCCACGCCATTGCCCAGTCCCGATCGGCATCGCGATGGGAGCGACAGCCCGGAGGCACGTCCGGCGAGAGCACCCGCCGCAACCTCCCTCATCCCAGGCCTTGAGCCTGGGATCCATGCCCGGATTTGGAGATCAGCCTGGATCCTCGGGTCAAGCCCGAGGATGACGGAGAATGGTGAGCTCTGCCGCAATACAGCGCGCGTAGCGAAAGAACCGCATCACCCCTTCGCCCTGCGCAGCGCAATCAACCCCCGGCGAAGCCACAGCAATTGCTGCGGCGGCATGTGGCGCAGGTGTTCGTAATCCATCACCGCGACGTTATAGACGGTGCTGCGCACCTGCGGCCCGTCCTCGCAGCGCAGAAGCACGGCCTGCAGTTCCATCATGCGGTTGCTGGCCTTGCGGGCGCGGTCGGCGAGGCTTTCGGTCACCTCGCCTTCGTGGCCCTTGACGGCGAAGAGCGATTGGGCCCTGGGGCTTGGGGCGGGAATGCCCGTCGTCTTGTGGTAGCGGGCCATGACCTCGGCATAGTCGTCGCCGGCCTGGCGCTGCTCGTCGGTGATCAGCCCGTCGAGGAACATGCGGCCGAGGGTATAACCGGCATAGGGGCTTCTCACGGTCTCGTCGGCTACCGTCCTGCCGAAGCCGTGGATGCGCCGGCGCGCCGCCATCGCCACGCTGATATTCTCCTTCTCGGTTTCGAACGGCTTGATCTTGCCGCAGGGGAAACGCTCGACATTGGCCTTGCGCGGCCGGCCGGCGCCCTTGTTTGCCCGCTGTATCTTCACCTTGGTGGCCTTGCCGCCCATCGGGATCTCCTTCCTATTGAATGATGCCGTTTCGAAGTGCGGCGGCGACCAGGGCAGTCTCCTTGAACACGCCGAGCTTCGCCTTGGCGTTGGCAATGTGGGTGTTGACGGTGATCGGCGAGATGCCGAGGATCGCGCCGATCTCGGCAGCGGTCTTGCCTTGCGCCATCCAGCCGATGATCTCTCGCTCGCGCGGGGTCACGGCCCTCATGGCGCCGGTCCGTCGATCGTCGGCACGCGCGGCATCGTCACCTCGGCGCCCGACAGCGTCACCCGCCGCACCCGGTCTGGATGGCGGATCGGCGCGGGTGCCGCGCTGGTGGCCGCCAGCTGCTTGCGCGCATCCTGCCTGGACGGGAACCGGTCGCGGTTGCGATGCGCCATGTTGATGACGGTGTTCTTCTTCGAGCCGAAGAGTTCGGCGATTTGACGTGCCGAGAACCCCTCCTGCCAGAGCTTCTGCGCCTTGACGATCTTGTCTTCCGTCCAGAACAGATCTCTCATCCCACTGCCTCCTGTGCGTCTCGTGCGGCCCTTGCGATGACCGGGTTGTCGGGAAACATCTCAGCCAGCGCCCGCTTGGCGCTGCGGCTGCCCTTTGCCGCCTGCCTCAGCAGGGCCATCTTTTCGGCCGCGACCTTCGGCTGCGGCTGTTCGGGCTCAGCTTTAACGCGCGGGCGGCTTTGCGCCGTCATCACCGCCTGCTGCTGGCGGGCGATTTCGGCGAAGCTCGCCGAGCTCGGGGCGAAGGCGCGGTTATGGTCCCTGACCTGGCCCGACAGGAACAGCCTGGCGGCGCGCCAGACCGCCTCTGCCGGAATGCCGTCGATGGCGACGAGGTAGGCGCGGAGCTGCATGTCGGGATCAATGCCGGCGGAGGCCGGAAATCCCGAAAGCATCCCCGCTATGATCTTGACCGGAGAGGAAATCTCTTGCGGCATCGACCGTTGTCCTTCTGCCCACGCTTGCATTGATCGGCCCGGCTTGCCTCGCCTTCTCATTGAAATACCAGTCGGATTTGATCGCCCGCCAACCGCGCAGGATCTGCATCTCGGCGGCCTCGACCGGGTTGCCGGTCTTGAGGTACTCCTTGAGCTGGATCCTCGCCGCATAGACCGTGAGCGGCTTCTTCAGGCTGCGGGCGCGATGCTCGATGATCGCCGCCGCCAGCTCCTGCCCCAGCACAGGGCTGAGGATTTCCATGATGTCCTTGCTCATCTCCTGCCTTTCCATGCGATTGCCTTCCCGCTCGCGGCGTGTCGCCGTCGTCAAGCGCGCAGCTTCAGCCGCCCTCGGGCGAAGTTGACCAGGGCGCCCGGCCTTACGGCGCGGCCGGGAAAACGCCGGACCGCGCGGCCGGCATGATCCTGTTGGGCGGTGTCGCCCTTCTCGGCGCTGCGAAGCCGGTGGATCTCGTTTTCCACCGAGGGCACAGACACCCCGAGGATGGCTGATATTTCGATATAATCCCGGCCGGAGCGGAAGAGCTCGAGGGCGTTCATGTCAGTGCCTTGATGCGCCGGGGCGGTGCTCATCACTTGATCCTCATTTTCATTTCGATCCGCAGCCGGCCCTTCCCGCCAAGCGGACGCCGGCCAGATCGTTCATTTTCAAACTGGTGAAAGAGGCTGGCGTCGCCGAGGGAGCGCGACGACGCCAGCTGCCGATAGCCTTCAGGGAGGAGTGAGGCTGTCGGAATTGGTGATTGGCCGAGAACGGGGCAAGACCGGCGTCTGCCGCATCTCTTCCGGCTCCGTCTGCCGGCCGCAATTCTCGCAATGGCGCTCGATCACCTCGGCGATCGACAGCGCCCTGCCGCAGTGCGGGCAGCCGGTGTAGCGGGCATTGGCGGAACCCGAAAGCCGGGGCCGGCCGTTGATGATATCGGTGCTTGTCATGACAATAAGGGTATATAAAATACCTCGCACGTCAAGCGATTTAGGGCATTACATGTACCTTTTTTTAGGGTATAATTTATATCATGTTGAAAGATCAGGAACAATTCGAGCGCGAAGAACGCGCAAGGCGTCTGGTCATGGCCAGGAAGAACGCGGGCTTTGCCGGGCCGAAGGCGATCGTCGATCGTTTGGGCTGGAACGCCAATGTCTACAAGGCGCACGAGTCGGGCCGGAACGGCTTCGGCATCGCCGACGCGAAGAAATACGCCAAGGCGTTCAAGGTCAATCTCAACTGGCTGCAGTTCGGAACCGGCGACGCGCTCGATCCGGAGGAACGGCCGGTCTCGGTCGCCGACGTGCCAAAGATCTCCTGGGTCAGCGCCGGGCAGCTGACCGAGCAGGCGCCGATCACCGACTTCTCGGAATTCCCGACGGTCGCCGCGCTCGACCTGCCCGACGGCGACTGGATCGCGCTCGAGGTCGAGGGCAATTCGATGAACAAGATCTCGCCGCCGGGCTCGATCATTTTCGTCAACCGCCGTGACAAGCGCCTGGCGCCGAACGCCCTCTATGTCGTCGCCGACGAGACCGGGGCCGCGACCTACAAGCGCTACCGTCCCAACGACAATCCGCCCTTCCAGCCCGCTTCCTACGAGGACGTGCCGCCGCCGGAATTCCAGGGCGCCGTCACCATCGTCGGCCGCGTCCGCCGATCGGTGATCGAAATGTGAGAGTCCAAGCCTTTCAAAAAGATGAACTGATTCCGTGAGATAACTCTCTCTGTTCCCGCAAAGCGCCAACCTCTTCCCAGTTAGATTCAGGATGATCCGCCGCCCTCACCAGCCGGAAGAATTTGGTTCTCTTGCTTTGCTGATCATCGCTTTCAGCGCCGGCGACCCTGCTTTGAGGTGAACCTCTCAAGGCCGAAACCGGCTCTGCCCCTCGCTTCCATCGCCATGCGCATAATGCGTGCAGCGATCCTTGCGGGAATGACATGCCTGCAAACACGCGCTTCGAGCGCAGGCGCCAAATCTGAAAGCCGCGCCGCAGAGCAGAGCGGATCAGCGTCGCCGCCCGCGCGCCTGCGATATCCCGATCTCTCTCACTTCCTCTCTCTTCCATCTCTTTCCAGTTCCTGAAGGCTGGTGAGGGAGGGTTCCGGCCAAAGCTTCCCCCTACCCCATGAGCAAAGCCCATGAAGCCGGGAGAGCATTGGCCATGTCCTGAAGGCCGGAGCCGGGATGGGACACGTGCCAGAGGGGCCATTCGCTTCACCCTCGTCCTGATTTTCTGACAGCGCACTTAAGGACTTTCGCTTCCCGCGCCGCTGGGCTTCGTCAGCTCGGGAGTTGCACCCGGTCGCCCAATCACTTGGCTGAGACATACGCCTACGATTCGTACCCCGTCAAGCATTGAGGTATTTTTTATACCTTTCCATGTTGACGATATAGGGTATTCTATATACCTTCTTCAGCACGCCAATTAGCCGGCGCGAGAGAGGGCAGAGCGATGCAGCATATCCGCGGGATCGAGACCGAGCAGAGCCGGCGGGACGCCCGCTGGAATGGTGCGCGAAGGCTCGACGACTGCGATGCCTATATGGCCAACGAGGCCCGGCGCATGGGCGCCCTCGGCTTTGCCTATCTCGGCCGCCCGGAACATTCGGTCCGCGGCCCGTCATGGCTGCGCGGCGCCACGGCAAGCGTCGAAGCGCATTACCGCTACGCCCGCGAAATCATGGGCATCACCGATGGCGATCAGCTTTATGCCTGAGGGAGAAACGGGGATGTCCGCCGATTGCGTCATTAAAGCCTTTTCCGGCTGCGCCTGCCCGCCGGGTCAGTGCGCCGAGAAGCCCATCATCCCGGCGCCGGTCACCTTCGTCTCGTGGCGGATTCAAGCGTTCACCTGCATCGCCTTCGGCTTCCTCGCCGCGATCCTCTTGGCCGCCTGGATGGAGCCGCAACTCAAGCATCGCGATCTCGATCACCAGGAGCAGGTGTCATGGAAGTAAGCGAATGGTTTTCGACGCGCCACCGGTCAGGAGCTGAACTTGATGTCGCTCGCCCTGGCCGCGGTAATGAACGCCCGCCGCACCTGCTCGGGCTCGGCAACGTCATTGAAGACATCGAGCACCAGCAGCTCGGCAGCCTTGGCCGCCGGCGTCTGCTCGGGCCAATCGTTGAGCAAGGTATTGCCGGCCTGGACGACGTTATAAACGGTCCTGGTCTTGCCATTGATGGTGATCTTCACCGGCTTGAAGCTTCGTCGCCTGCTCATGATGCAGCCCCCACGCGGAACACGCAATTCAACGAACGAGGTTCGGACTCGTTCCGGTTGAAGTGACTATGTCACATCTCGCTGCCGTCAGGCGAATCAACTTGCCTGCAGCCAGACCTGCGAGAGCCGGCAAACCTGGCGACCCGTTTTTCGGTCGACCGCCTGACGTACAGGGACGCCATGCTTGGGGTTTAGCAAACGGCCACCGAATACCAAGAAATTATGAGCCTGGGTTGTGGATAGTTTGCTTCCCCCGCAGAATAAAATGCAATCGTACGAATATTCCCTCTATTTATAGCCGCGATAATAGCACTCACGATAGTATTAATCATTGCAATAAATATTGATTTGTGTATAATAATTCCACAGCACCTAGACGCCAATACCTAGGAAACACCCCCTCTCTTGATCCCCGCTTTTTGCGGGGCTTTCTTTATCTCAGCCGTAGTTTGAGAAGCAGGTGGGCTTTTTGTTGTTTTTGGCATGCAAGTCAGGACTTCCGGCAGCAGGCAGCGAGCGCGCTCCTGCCAATTCCCGACCGTGCCGGCGCGTCCCAAGCACCAGCAACAGCGGTTTTTCGACACGATTTGCCAATGGCAGCACATCAACCATTGCGTCTAAGCGTTACTCGGTAGATGCCGTTACCAGGATAGCATGCTCAAACTATGCAAAATCACCTGCAGCCCCAGAGCAGCCTGGGTAACGCCGAGCACCACTGCCAAAACCTGTAGGGAAGTTCCGATCCATCTGAGGATAGTCTCTGCGAAAATCATTGCCATCCAGTCCAGCGCCAAGATCAGTGCTACGATGGCCGCCACTGTGAGCCCTTCCGTTCGGCGCCCCCCGGCCAACGTGGCGAAGACGATGACAGCGGCTATACCATAAGGCGTCACGATCGTTGGAAACGCCAGCGGTGTGAGAGCCAGCCGCAGATCCGTCTGGCCCAATTCTGTTGGTCGTACCGGGAGGTCAGGAGTCGGCTGCAAGACGGTTCGCAAGGCCACGATGAACAGGATGATGCCACCAGTCATCGCCAGCACCGGCAATGAGATATCCAGATTTTCAAGCATGGTGCGTCCGAGCAGCCCGGCGATCGCCAGTGCCGCCGCCGAGAACAGGATCGCCCTGGCGGCTATTCGTCGCCGAAAGGTGGGCTCATGGCCGCCGACCAGCGCCTTGAACGGCATCAGTATCTTGATCGGACCGAGCATCAAGAAAAGCATGAGGAATATTTTGCGCGCACCGAACTCCACCGCTGGCACATCCGGTCCGAGCGGCGATTGCGCAAAGGATGATGCGGGAAGACAAGCCACCCAAACCATGGCCAGAACAGAAGCCAGGAGGTTCCACCGACCGGCACGACGCAACCAGAGGCCTGCATCTGCAACTTTCCCCCGCAGCCAAGTCATCGTCGGCCCGTCTCCAACCACGAAAGCGCTGGTGCTCGTTGCCCGATGTCGAATAGCCGAACCTCGGGATGTACGAAATAGCGGGCGACGGCGGGGATGATCCTAAGGAACCTGCTTCTGGTTACGACCGCAAGCCGTTCGATCTGTCGATGGTGGCCAGAGACAAATTTCAGATGAGCAGCCACGGCCTCGAAGCTCTTCCACCCGGGAAATGATTCAATGATGATCATCAGCCCGTTGAGTTTTCCATTTGCGTCGAGACAAAGCTCGACCTCTGTCGCGATCCTCTCGAAGTCCGCCTGCTCGAGAGGACCTTGCGGTGTAATGATCAGGATGTTTTTGTCACGCACGGGCTCAACGAGAATCATCTTCGCTCTTGTCCTCAATGCCACTCGATCGCCCCCTCCGCCGGCGGGGAGCAGTCAGACGGTGATGCCGGCCTGTGCGCCGAATGGCGGCTTGCCCCGTGGAAGGCCCCCGGTTCGCACTTTGCGCGATCGCCGATGGTCCCGCCGCAACTGAAAGGCCAAATCGGTTCAGTCGCTGTCATAACCAGCCGCCCGAGAACCCGGCCCGTCTTAGCCCCACAACCAAAGGCGCGCATCGACGCATGATGTTCCACAGCAAGCCGGTTCGGTAGTTTTCGATCATCAGAACCACAGGCCCCTGGTCGATCCCGAAATGGTAGGGGCTGACCCAAGATCCGCCGTCGCCGTTCTCCAAAGTATAGGTCTGGTTGAAGGACGGTTTGAAACCGTAGAGCCGCGTCATGCCGAGATTCATGCGTGCGAAGTTTCGGACGGTCGGGATCACGATCTCCGGCGCAAATGGCAATGAAGCAATGACGACCCATGGGCATACGGTTCCATCGTCCGGCCCAAAGGGTGCACCGCGGGCGATGTAGTCGAAGAATTCCCTGTCGATACCGTCGACATTTCGCTTGATCCAACCGGGACCGTCGCTCGCCGTGAAGCCCCAGCAGTGGGCGCCATAGCCTTCAAAGTTCAAAGGGTTGCGGATTGCGTATTCCTGCTGGACAAAAGTCGCATGCCGGCTGTTCTGAAAGTAGTCGCTGTCATGTTCGCGCATGAACTCGTCACGGATGCTGCGGAAGTCGATCCACATATGCGAAAGCTGGTGGGTAAACAGCGGTCCTGAATAGAGCAGCTCGCGACCGTAGATATTCCGCCATTCATAGCTCTCGGTGTAGGCGGCATAGGATTCCGGCGGCAACGGATGCGTGGGGGAGCCGAGGCCGAGGATATAGAGGAGCAATCCTTCGTCATAGCCGCGCCAGCGATAGGGAATGAAGCCGCTTTCCGGTCGCCAGCCATGGGTCAGCGTCGCGCCGTGGTCGCAGGCCCAGTTCCAGTCCGCCCGCTCGTAGAGCGCCGCCGCGAGCCGTCTGACCTTCACCTCGTCCTCCGTGTCGCCGTCAAAGTAGGCGGCAACGGTCAGAGCACCGGCAAACAGAAAAGCCGAGTCGATGGTCGACAATTCACACTGCCAGACCCGCCGCCCCGTCTCGATGTCGAGGAAATGGTAGAAGAAGCCCTTGTACCCCGAGGCGTCCGGTTCCGGTCCCTGATGGCAACGCAGCAGGAATTCCAGCCGCCGTCGGGCGATCTTGGCGGCAAACTCCCTGATGACGACGCCGCGCTCCACCACGACCGGAACGGTCGCAAGCGCCATGCCGATGGCGGCGATGCTCGCCGGAGCACCCGCCTGGGTCTTGTCGCGCACCAATCCGTTGTCCGGGTTCGTACATTGGAGATAGTAGAGCAAGGTGGTGAACTGAAGGCGACCGAGATCTTCATCGGTTGGCATCCGGTTCAGTTCGGGATCGGTCGACAAGAGTTCCGACATGGCTAGCCCATCACCAACTGGATCTGATGGTTCTTCCCGTCGTCCTCAAGTGGAACGCTCTGCGCGGTGAGGTCCTCGCCGTCGGCGCTCAGCAGGCGATGACCCCGGCCAGATGCGGGATCCCTCCGCACCTTGATGGAATAGGTCGCCGATCCGAAGCGCAAGTCAGCCTCATAGCCAGGCCAGTGCGAGGGAATGCAGGGTTGGACGGAGAGCTGGTCTCCCTGTCTGCGAATCCCGAGAATGGCTTCCAGACCAACGCGATAAAGCCAGCTGGCCGATCCGGTATACCAGGTCCAGCCTCCGCGGCCGGTATGCGGAAACGCCCCATAGACGTCAGCGCTGACAACGTAGGGTTCGACCATGTATCGCGCAGCGTCTTCGGCGGAGAGGGAATGGTTGATGGGGTTGAGCATGCTCCAGAGCTCAAAGGCCCGATCTGCCTCTCCGAGCATCGCAGTCGCCAGTGCAACCCAGGCCGCCGCATGGGTATACTGGCCACCATTCTCCCGAATTCCGGGAACATACCCCTTTATGTAGCCGGGCTGCAGCGTCCCCTTGTCGAAGGGGGGATGGAAAAGCTGAATCAGCTTGTCTTCGGGCCGAACCAGCCGCTCCCAGACTGCTTGCATGGCATTGGAAGCGCGTCCTGCGTCGGCGACACCGGAGATGACCGCCCAGGCCTGTGGGATGGCGTCGATCTGGCATTCGTCGTTGAGGTGCGAGCCAAGGGGGGTACCATCGTCGAAGTAGGCCCGGCGATACCATGAACCATCCCAAGCCTCAGCCTCCAATGAAGCGCGCAAGGCTTCGGCGCGCTCGAGGCACCATGCCACCCGCTCCTCGTCGCCCCTTGCCGATGCGATGGTGGCAAACGACCTGAGCACGGTGAGGAAGAACCAGCCGTTCCACACGCTCTCGCCTTTGCCCTGCGCGCCGACCTTGTTCATGCCGTCGTTCCAGTCGCCCGTTCCTATGAGCGGAAGTCCATGCGCTCCGAGGCGAAGTCCCCGATCCAACGCGCGGCAGCAGTGGTCATAGAGGGTCCCATTTTCCTCAGTGACCCGAGGAACGCCGAAGCTTTCCTCCTGGTCGTCACTCAAGGGCGGCGACGTCACAAAAGAAACCCGCTCGTCAAGGAGCGCGTGGTCCCCGGTCGTTGATACGTAGTGCTGGACGACGTAAGGCAGGAAATAGAGGTCATCGGTCATGCGGGTGCGCACACCGACGCCTGACGGCGGATGCCACCAGTGCTGGACATCTCCTTCCGTGAACTGACGCGCAGCAGCTCGAAGGATGTGGGCGCGTGTTTCGTCGGGTGCGCAATGCACCAGGGCAGCAACATCCTGGAGCTGGTCGCGAAATCCGTACGCGCCTCCGGACTGGTAGAAACCCGTCCGGGCCCAGACGCGGCAAGACAACACCTGATAGATGAGCCAGCGGTTCATCATGAGATCAAAGGCGGCATCGGGCGTTCGCACCGTTACCGAACCGAGCAGTTCGTCCCATTGGCGGGAGACGATCGCCTGCGAGCGTCGGGCGCCAGCCGGCTCGGCATAGTCGCGCACGAGCCTGCGGACCTCGTCGCGACTGCCAGCCTGCCCAAGGACGAACACCAGTTCGGCGCCTTGGCCGGGGGGAACCGTCATCTCGACCATCAGCGCGGCGCAGGGATCGAGCAGGCAGCCGACGCTGCCGCCGAGACGGGAACCTTCCAGTCCGGCCGGTCGGGAAACGGACCCATTGATGCCGAGAAACTCCCGCCGGTCGCAGGTGAAGGAGCGCGGTGGCGCGCTTGAAGCAATGAAAGCCAGCTTGCCGGAGAAACCACTGTCCCAGAGGTTCCGCGCGACGATGGCGCCGCTCTCGCCGTCAATCTCGCATTCGATCCGTCCGGCTGCGGTCTCGCGCAGCGTACCGAGAACCCATTCGACGAAATAGGTGGCGGTAAGCCTGCGCGCGTCTGTTCCATTGTTGCGGATCGCCAGGTGAACGATCTTGACGGGGTCGGCGTCCGGGACGTGGACCGTCATTTCCTGCCGCAGAGATCCGTGGGTGCTCTCGTAACGGCTGTAACCCTGCCCATGACTGGCGGTCACCGAAGACGAGTGCCCAAGAGGCAGAAGTGTCGGCGTCCAGAACTCCCCGGTCTGCTCATCGCTGAAGTAGACGACTTCGCCTGGAGGGTCCGAAACCGGATCATTGGCCCATGGCGTAAGCCTGTTCAACTGGCTGTTGCCGGCCCAGCTATAGCCGAGGCCGCTTTCGCTCGTCAGGCAGCCGAACGCGGGGTTGGCAATGACGTTGCACCACGGCATGGGCGTCATGGCCTCTCCATCAGCCGCGATCACATACTCGCGCCCGTCAGGGGTAAAGCCGCCACAACCATTCCAGAAAAGCAGGTCGCCGCGTGCGGCCGCGCGAGGTTTCTCGCCCTCGCCTCGAGACGGCTCCATTGGTTCCCGGGCTTTAGGCATGGTGGCCGCCGGCGTCTCAACCTGACCGGCAAGTGTTCCCTTGCTGCAATAAAGAACGACGCGCGCTGCAGCAGCGAGGGCATCCGCCGATGCGCTTGAAATAGCGGCCGCCGACAGGAGGTGGATGCCTCCGGCCTTGCCGAGCGTCTCCGCCACTTGGCTTCTGTCCACCGCCTCGCCCGCGCCGGATTCATCGAGGAGCGCAAGGTCGAAGGGAAGTCCGCGGCTGGCGATGAATGCGTGAGCGGCGATAATCTCCTCGACGAGAGACTTCTGGTCCGCCTGGTCCATGCGCAGCAGCAGAATGGGCAGATCTCCGGATATGCCCAGCGACCACAGTCCCTCCGTGGCCAGCCCTTCCTTGACGGGAGCGCCACCATATCGAAGGCCGGGATTCGAAAATGCCAGGCTTCCGGCAAGGCGATTGTAGGCGGCCACCGTGGCCGGCGAGAGCTTTGAGGAAGCAAGTTCAGCGGCATGCCTCTCCTTCGCATCCGACACGGTCTGGACAACCGCATCGATGGTGGCAAAGCGCTCTGCAATGGCTGCCGCGCCCGCTTCGCTATCAGCCGCGCCCGTCACGAATGCGATTGTCTCCGTTCCGGAGGGTTCGAGGCGGACGGTCCTGCGCAAGCTGAAGATGGGGTCGAGTACCGGACCGGTCGTGCCGGTCAGTTTTCCGCCACGCTCGAGCGCGCCGGGATTTGACGGTGTCCTTCCGCGGCCGAGAAACCTGTAGCGGTCCGTGTCGTACCCGACTGCTGGATGGGTGTCGTCGCTTGATGCCGAAACGTGCACCGCCCAGACCGGCTTCTCCGAGCCGCTGCGTGGCCGACGCCTTGCAAACAGTGCGGTGGTTTCAGCGACAAACCAGGTCTCGACGAAGAGCTTTGCAAATGCCGGATGCGCGCTGTCGGCACGCCGGCCATTCAGGCAGATCTCCGAATAGCTCGTCAGCTCGAGTTCCCTTGCCTTCGCCCCCCTGTTGAACAGACGAAGCAGACGCAGTTCGGCGTCATGGTCGGCTGCGACGCAAACTTCCCACGAGATCTCGATGTCCCCTGCCGAACAGCGAAACTCGGCGCGATCCCCTGGAAAGCTGTGCTGGTAGTCGGCATCGGCCCGGCAGACCGGCTGCCGGGCGATGGACCAGACCTTTCCGTCTTCAAGGTCCCTGACGTAGCAGAACTGGCCCCAGCAATCTCGCGTACCGTCCTCCCGCCAGCGCGTCACGTCGAGGCCGAGCCAGGATCCGTAGCCGGAACCGGATTCGGTCAGCAGAACGCTGTATCGACCGTTCGAAAGCAGGGTGATCTCGGGAGGCGCGCCCGCCGGACGCGCCTCACCGACGTCTTCAATTTCGCCAGTCAATCGAGCCATCGGACAAACCCCTCAGTCGAAGCGGGCACCGGCCCATGGCATCTATGCGTTGTCACCCTCAGTGGAAGTAGCCCCCTTCACGCGAACCGTGCTCTTGACGCCCCACTTCCAACCGCTGATCTCAGGCATGTCGTCGCCATGCTTCTCGATATACTGACGGTGCTCGATCAGCTTCTCGCGGATTGCCTGCTTGAAGTAGGCGGCGCGAGCGCCGAGCTGCGGCAGTCGATCGATAACGTCCTCGACAAGGTGGAAGCGATCGAGTTCGTTGAGGACGACCATGTCGAAGGGTGTTGTTGTCGTCCCCTCCTCCTTGTATCCGCGCACGTGCAGATTGCCATGATTGGTGCGCCGGTAGGTCAGCCGGTGGATCAGCCAGGGATATCCATGGAACGCGAAAATGATCGGCTTGTCCTTGGTGAAGAGCGCGTCGAAATCCCGATCGGAAAGTCCGTGCGGGTGCTCGCTCGACGGCTGCAGCTTCATGAGGTTGACGACGTTGATGACGCGCACCTTCAGTTCGGGCAGGTGCTCCCGGATCAACTGCACCGCAGCCAGCGTCTCAAGCGTCGGCACGTCGCCGCAGCACGCCATCACGACGTCCGGCTCACTGCCCTTGTCGCTGCTGGCCCATTCCCAGATGCCGAGGCCTTCAGCGCAATGCTTGATCGCCTCATCCATCGTCAGCCATTGCGGCGCTGGCTGCTTGCCGGCAACGACGACGTTCACGTAGTCGCGGCTGCGCAGGCAATGGTCGGTGACGGAAAGCAGCGTGTTCGCGTCCGCCGGCAGGTAGACGCGGATCACCTCCGCCTTCTTGTTGACCACATGGTCGATGAAGCCCGGATCCTGGTGGCTGAAGCCGTTGTGGTCCTGGCGCCAGACGTGCGAGCTCAGGAAGTAGTTGAGCGACCCGATCGGCCGCCGCCACGGAATGTGGTTGCAGATCTTCAACCATTTGGCGTGCTGGTTGAACATCGAGTCGATGATGTGAATGAACGCCTCGTAGCAGGAGAAGAAGCCGTGGCGGCCCGTCAGCAGGTAGCCTTCCAGCCAGCCTTGGCACTGATGCTCGCTCAACACTTCCATCACCCGGCCGTCGGGCGAGAGGTGATCGTCCTCGGGATAGATCTCGGCCATGTAGCAGCGATCGGTGACCTCGAGTACGTCCTGCCAGCGGTTGGAATTGTTTTCGTCGGGGCTGAACAGCCGGAAGTTCTTGTTGTTCAGGTTCAGCTTCATGACGTCGCGCAGGAACTTGCCCATGACCCTGGCGGATTCGGCGGTTGTCGCCCCGGCGCTCGTCACCGACACGGCGTAGTCGCGGAAATCGGGCATCTTCAGGTCACGCAGCAGCAGGCCGCCGTTTGCATGCGGGTTGTCGCTCATCCGGCGTTTTCCGGCCGGGGCGAGCGCGGCAATTTCGGCGCGCAGCTTGCCGTCGCCGTCGAAAAGCTCTTCCGGCTTGTACGACTTCATCCACTGCTGAAGGATCTCGATGTGCTCCTGCTTGCCCATCTCGCCCATCGGGACCTGGTGCGACCGCCAGTAGTCCTCGCATTTCTTGCCGTCGATTTCGCCCGGGCAAGTCCAGCCCTTGGGTGTGCGGAAGACGATCATCGGCCAGGCCGGCCGCTTGAGGTTGCCCTTGTCGCGGGCCTCTGACCAGATTCTCTTGATCTCCGCGACAGCGGTATCCATCGCTGCGGCAAGTTGCTGCTGCACCCTGTCTGGCTCACGCCCTCCCACGAAGAGGGGCGCATATCCCATCCCTTCGAAGAACTTCCTCAATTCTTCCTCGGGAATGCGGGCAAGGAAGCAGGGATTGGCGATCTTGTAGCCATTGAGGTGCAGGATCGGCAGCACGCAGCCGTCGCGGGCAGGATTGAGAAATTTGTTGCCCTGCCATCCCGTCGCCAGCGGGCCGGTTTCCGCCTCCCCATCGCCCACGACGCAGGCGACGATCAGATCCGGGTTGTCGAAGGCAGCACCATAGGCGTGGCTCAGGGCATAGCCCAGTTCTCCACCCTCGTGGATGCTTCCGGGCGTTTCGGGAGCGACGTGGCTCGGAATACCTCCGGGAAAACTGAACTGTTTGAACAGTCGCTGCATGCCTTCGGCGTCCTGGCCGATATTTGGATAGAACTCGCTATAAGTACCCTCAAGATAGGCATGCGCGACCAGCGAGGGTCCGCCATGGCCGGGGCCGATGATATAGATCATGTTCAGGTCATCGCGCTTGATCACGCGATTCCAGTGCACATAGAGCATGTTCAGGCCTGGCGAGGTTCCCCAGTGTCCGAGCAGCCGCGGCTTGATGTGCTCGCGTTTCAGCGGCTCCTTGAGCAGCGGATTGTCGAGAAGATAGATCTGCCCGACAGAGAGATAGTTCGACGCCCGCCAGTAGGCGTCCATCAAGCGGAGTTCCTCGGCTCCGAGTGGTGCGGTTGTCGTCTGATTGTCGTTTATTGAAAGAGCGGCATTGGCCATCATCAGCCTCCTAGCGACTTGTCTTCGCCTCTGCATGCCTGCAGCCGTCACACATGAAGCCCTGCCTCCCCGACAGCTCCTCAAAGGCACATTGCGCCAAATAAGATCGCCAGCTTGCAAGGCAAGCGGCGACTTCTCCACGCAATTCCCAGGCACACAATTCCCGAGACGATTGATCCTGGCCGCGTCAATGCGCCGGAAACCTTGGCTGGCAGCATAGCTGGCGCTTTCATGATCCGCCCCTGCGAAGACCCTACACCCCGGAGGGAACCTGGAACATTAGGAATGGCCACTACGTGTTTTTACCAATCCCGGGCCCGTTCTTCGTCGACTGCTTTTCAGGTTATACTTCTGCAGGCACAAACTTGCGGAGGCGAGCATGAGCCAGCAACCTGTTCCGCTCAAGTTGACGGCCAGAAGATTCGTCCGCGCGGTCAAGATATTCATGACCTCGGATGTCGGCAGGCGAGCCAGGCTCCTTCTCGTCGCCCTGGTCGCCCTTTTTGGCGGCATCAGCGCTCTGAATGTCGTCAACAGCTACGTCGGCCGATACTTCATGACGGCAATCGCCGAAAAGCAAACTGCCGAATTCATCCGTCAGGCGATCCTCTATACTGGCGCATTCGCCGCTTCGACGATCGTTGCGGTCATAGCGCGGCTCGCCGAGGAAAGACTGGCATTGCTCTGGCGAGAGTTCCTCACCCGCCGCGCGATCGGCTTCTATATGAGCGACGGCACCTTCTACCGGGTCGGGGTGCGAGGCAAGCTCTCGCACCCCGACCAGCGAATTGCCGAGGACATCAAGGCCTTCACGATCACCACGCTTTCCTTCGTGCTGATGCTCCTCAACAGCGCGCTGACGATCCTGACCTTTTCCAGCGTGCTGTGGCTGATCAGTCCGCTGCTTTTTATTGCGGCTGTCGTTTACGCGGCCTTCGGATCCTACATGACAATCGTGCTGGGCCGCCCCTTGATCAACCTCAACCATGATCAGCTCGACGGCGAAGCAGCCTTCCGGTCCAGTCTCATCCGCGTGCGGGAGAACGCAGAGTCGATCGCGATCGCGGGAGAAGAGCAACGCCACGCAAACCTGCTGTTGAGACAGTTCGATGCACTCGCGGCGAACTTCAGACGCATCATCGTCGTCAATCGCAACGTCGGCTACTTCACCACCGGCTACAACTGGATGATACAGATCATACCGGTCGTCATCATTGCGCCAGCCTTCTTCCGCGGCGACATGGAATTCGGTGTGATCACCCAGTCGGCCGCAGCGTTTGCGATGCTGGTCGGCGCATTCTCGTTCATTGTCAGACAGTTCAATTCGATCTCGAACTTTGCGACGGTCGTAGCGCGCATCAGTTCGCTTTTGGAAGCAATCGAGGAAGCTGGCGAAGCGTCAACAACAGACGTGGACGTTTACGAAACCGAAGGCAAGCTCGCCTATGAACAGCTTACGCTGACGTCGCCGACACAAGAGATACTGCTGAAGAACCTGTCGATGGTCGTCCCGCCCGACACACGATTGATCGTCGCGGGAGAGGGCGAATCTGCGGGCACGGCATTGTTCCGGGCCACTGCGGGAATTGGCGCCTGCGGAACCGGACGCATCCGCCGCCCGGCGCGCGAGCATATGCGCTTCATCGCCCAGCGCTCCTATTTCGCTCCCGGAACGTTGCGCCAGATTTTGGTGCCGACGGAGCGCCCGACGGAAGAGCCGGATGACGAGATCCTTGGCCTGCTCAAGAGGCTCGGTCTTGCCCGCCCCCTGACCTCCACTGACCTCGACGAGGATCAGGACTGGTCGACACTATTGTCACCGCGCGAGCAACAGCTGATTGCGATTGCCAGCGTGCTGATCACGGCTCCATCCTATGTCGTTGTGGAAAAAGCCGACACCATCTTCGGCCACGAGCTTCTGGCCGAAATCCTGAAGCTTCTCGCGGACCGGAAAATTGCATGCATCAACTTCGCGGAAGCGGACGCTCCGCGCGCCGCTTATGATGCCGTTCTCGAATATCATGCGGACGGCTCCTGGAGGTGGATCGACCAAGGAAAACGGCCCTGACGGTCGTGGTGCGCACCGCTTTATCAAATTCTCATCCGGCGACCGCGAGCGGCCTCCCTTGTGACCAATGACACCGAAGTGTCGTCGGCCCTCCGGGAGCCCCTGCGGGGCTGGGGAGATCGATGATGCCGTCATGGGAAGCTCAGGTCCAAACCGAGCATCCTGCTAAGCACGAAGGCGACGAGCCCCACGGCCAGGACCGCTAGCACGAAGACTGCGGCCATCGTGACGCCCGTGCGCAGTACCGCTCGCCTCTCCCCCTTCTCGCCTTGATCGTGATGCCACTTGATGGCGAAGAACATGGCTATGCCTAACGCGAGAACCTTGAACGTAACGAAGACTATAGGGACCCAATCCAAACAACGACTCTCCTGTGCATCAGCTAGGCGCCTTATGCTCGCATCTTAGGCAAACGCATATTTCTTATTATGCAATGCTGATATGTAGCAGCAGGTGGCGGCTTGCGGGCCTGTATCGTTGGGTTCAGGAATGACCGCTTAGGGCGACAGCAGACTTCAGCCGCGTGTTTGCTCCCGGCAATTGGATAGTGGTCGATATCCAATGCCGCTCGGCGACCACTCGGTGCCTGAGGTAGCAACCCCGGCCCCGGCAAAGTACGGCGTAAAATCGCGTGTCCCCATGGAACTATTGCCCTCAGGCCAGCTTTCACAATTATCTCAGGGATGGAGCGAATGACGGCACAATCCCAGAAGGCAGTAGCGCGTCGAAGTGCGCTTGAGCTGCTATTATGTCTCGCTCTCGACCACACGCGTAGCAAACTTCGAGTACGCGGCCGGCAGGAGCGTTTGTATCGACGCATGGCGCGGATACACGGAAGACTGTTGTCAACGATGAACGGATGGCTATTGATGTAAGTGCTGCAAAGGGCTTGCGATGGCTGGCGATCATGGCGGTCTGCGCATGCTGTGCCTGTACGACCACACAAACACCGAACACGTATCGCAGCAAAGGATATGTTTCCGAGAAAGTTTACGGTGTGACGGCGAGCCCGCCACCCGCCCACGGCAGGAATATTCGCAAGGGTGGTGGCCGTTATACCGTCGGCAAGCCCTACGTGGTGAAAGGCAAACTTTACTCACCGAAGGAGGACCCGAGTTACGACAGGAATGGTGTCGCTTCCTGGTACGGCTCAGCGTTTCATGGTCGCTTGACTGCAAATGGCGAAGTTTACGACAGGCATTACCTTTCCGCCGCGCATCCCACCCTCCCTTTGCCCAGCTACGTGAGGGTGACCAATCTTGAAAACGGTTCGTCGCTCATCGTGCGTGTTAACGATCGCGGTCCCTACCATAGGGGCCGCATCATCGACCTTTCCAGCAAGGCAGCAGATTTGCTGGACCTGAAGCACCATGGCACGGCCTATGTTCGGGTCCAGTATGTAGGCCGCGCCCGCTCGGACGGACATGATATGCCTTTTCTTATGGCGTCCTACGTCAGGAAGCCAGATCGCCACCAGGACATCAAACCAGAGCCTCGGATCGCGACCGACGTGACGGTAGCCTCGAACCAGTCGGCCGGCGGTCATTTCTCGTCGTCACGGGCGAACCCTGCCATCAAGGCGATGAGCGCCTCCTACCAGCCGGGGGCAATCGCCGCGGCGGCGTTTCAGACATTCGGGCAATTCGTGATGTTCCCTGAGATCGGCCCTACCACCTTTGAGCGGACGCCCGAATTCGCTCCATCGATGCCGCGACAAAAATACTGCCTGAACGAGGATAGTGATGGTCGTGAGCGCGGCTCCTGCGAGGTTCAGGCTCTCCCGTTACAGGGTGTCAATCGCAATGTGCGTCTGACGGTGGTTGTCTTGATAAAGCGACGCCGCTCTCGACTCAGAGGCCACCGCCGGCGAGGAATAGCAATGGTTCTTCCCTGGAGTGCGCAAGAAGCCGCCACGAGACATGCCCACCCGCGGCCATCGTGCCAGGATAGCCGCCGATAGCGCCCGGGCCCAGCCCATGATCGCGATCCGCATGCCCCCGACGACAAAAGCCTTGGCTGCAAAAGATCAATAGCAATTCTACCGCCCCAGAGCGGAATCAAATGCTAAGTCCGGGGTGGCTGTCATGGTGGCGGATCGCAAGGCATATTAGCAATAAGAAAAAAGCCCGCTTTCGCGGGCTTTTCGGCTGGTCGGAGTGGAGTGATTCGAACACTCGACCCCCACGTCCCGAACGTGGTGCGCTACCAGACTGCGCTACACTCCGTGACCAGCGGCGCTTCTATAGAACAGCCTATCTGGTTGCACAAGCACCAAATTTCAAAAAGCCGAGGGATTTTTTGACGGGTTGATGACAGCGGCCGGAAGAGGCCGCTGCTTGCAAAAAGACACACCGCAAGCAAATCGAACGGAAGTGCAAAAGGGGCAATTTTCTTTTGCCGGGTTCCGCGCTAAAGGGCTCGGCGGGACAGGCGAAACCGTCGCGACGGCGGCTTCGCAGCCATTGCGCTAGAGATCAGGGACGACACGATGAAACTCCGCACCATTACCGCGGCCGGGATTGCAATTGCGCTTGCCGGATGCACGACCTTACCTTCCGCCGGCAATCCGATCGAGGCCCGCTGGGTCGGCAAATCGGCCGGCATCTTCTTTGCCGCCTACGGGCCGCCGATCAGCGATCGCGAGGAAGGTGCGAGCACCATCTATACCTGGCGCGGCGGCTACAAGACCGTGCGCATTCCGGCGAAATATGCCGAGGGCGCCGACGGCAAGCGCGGCAAGCAGATTTCCGCCGCCCGCACCGCCTATCTGCGCTGCCAGGCCGAAATCACCACCAATTCCGACTACACGATCCGCGACATCCGCACCGTCGCCGACATCCCGGGCGTCAACGGCCCGTCCTATTGCGCCGAGTTCCTGGCGCCCGAACAGAAATAACGGACGCTTCGTCCGGCATGTGAGGACAGGCGGCCCTGAGTGCCGCCTGTTTTCGTTTGGGATCCACAAGTTCTGCCTCGAAGCATCCGCATGAATGGCAGTTGGAGATTGTTTCAGGCCAGCGGGTTCGCGCCCGTTGTCACGGAGCGAACGATGAGGTCAGCCTGTGCCGTGTGGCCCCCTGATCCGCGTCGATGGATCTCACCCCTCCGCCGGCCCGTAGAGGCCGAGCTCATCGAGAAGCGCCCGCTGCCGGTCGGCATTTTCGACCAGAAGGCCGGTGTAACGCGCGACGATCCGCGCGCGGTGTGCCGGGTCGGAGACGGCGGACAGCGCGCCGGTGACGGCGGCGATCTTTTCCGAGGTCTGGCGCAGCTCTTCCAGAAGTGCGGCCTTGCCGCCGGCCTCCGCGACCACCTGCTTCGTCACCTTGCCGATGCCGGCCGGCGTGCGGCTGCCGCCGGAGACGTAACCCTCCGGCAGGTCGCCCTTGAGATTGACGACTGTTTTAAACCGGATGACGTCGAAGATCTGGTCGACCGCCTGCCTGGCGCCGGTCACCCGTGAGGGGTGGTCGGTGTCGGCGGCGGCGTGCGGCAGGAGTTCCAGCTTGCCCTTGTGGCGCTCCTCGAGCGGCAGGTAAGGCAGCATCGGGCCGCTCAGCGTGCCGGTCGCCGCGTCCCGGAAGAGGTCGGCGTCGATCGCCGCATGGGCGATCTTGCCCGACGACAGGGCCGCGTCGAGCGCCTCGGCATCGACGACTTCGCCGCGGTCGTAATTGACCAGCACCGCGCCGTCCTTCATGGCGGAGAGCACCTGCGCATCGACGGTGCCGGCATTGGAATAGATGCCGGTCGATGCGTCCAGGCGGCCGAGGCCGATATGGACGGAGAGCACATCGGCGCCGCTTGCGGCTTCGACCGGGCTTGCGGCATAGTCGAAGCCTTCCGCCTCGATCCAGCGCCTGTGATGCTCGCGGGCATAGATCGCCACTTTCATGCCGAAGGCCTTGGCGAGCTTGGCGACTTCACGGCCGATATTGCCGTAGCCGAGAACGGCGAGCTTGCGGCCCTCGAGCTTTGCCGTCGGAAAATCCTTGAGCTGGCGGCCGGTATCGAAATCGCCGCCGGCGACCATCCGGTGCAGCCGGTCGACCGGCAGGTCGGGAACGACCTTCAGGATCGCCTTCATCACCATCTGGGCGGTCGCCCGGCTGTTGATGCCGGGCGTGTTCATCAGGGCCGCAGTGCCGCCCTCGCCATTGCCGCCGCCCCAGGAGGCCGAGCCCATATTGCCGGTGCCGGCGCCGATGCGCACGCCGCCGAGCGGAAAGACCGAGGCCTTGGGAATGAAGGTCGCCGCCGCAATCAGCGCGTCGTACTGGCCCTTGTCGGTCTGCGGCAGGATCTCCGCCTCGGTGCTGAGGTTCGGCTGATAGAAGAAATGGATGCGGCCCTTTTCGAGGCTGGCGCGATCACCGAGCGGGCCGAGATGGAAGCTGCCGCCCTTCCCCTCGATATAGGCCTTGACCTCGCTATAATCAGGCTCGCCGTCGGCGCCGAAGCGTAAGCCCACCAGATCGGCGATCAGCACGGTATAAGCGCGGTGCGGATCGTCCTTGCGCACGGCGCCATCGGCCTTGACGGGCGCTTCGAAGGTGACGCCGTTCCTTGCCAGCTCCTCCTCGAGCACGACGATCTTGGCTCTGAGATAGGCGTATTGCAGATTATCAAGCAGCGCGACGACATCGTCCGGTTCGCGGATGCCGCCGACCCAGGCGCGGTAATCGCCCGGCGTGCCGGGGAAGGCGTTGACGTAGCGGGCCGCGTCGAGGCCGGGCTCGTATTCGCCGTTCGGATGGGTGATGCCCTCATAGCCGAGCAGCTGCTTGGAACGGGCGATGATGCGGGCGTGGATGGCGGGATCGGTGATATCAGCGTCCTCGACCTTCAGCAGCGTCACCGCCGCCCCGCGCCGTTCGGCATCGGTGACGGTCAAGGACAGCAGCGGATGCGACTTGACCCATTCGTCGATGACGGCGCGATTGGCGGCGGAGCGGCGGTTGAGCTCGACGACGGAACCGACCCGGGCCTCCGACTGCAGCAGGCCGAAAGTGGTCTCGGCAAAGGCGAGCGCGCTGTAGGTGTTGATGACGCCGCCGAGCATGCGGTCTTCAGCCGCATCGTAGAATGGGCCGGCATCGACGGAGCGCTTGGCCGAAAACGGCTGGCGCGGATCGATCGGCGGGGCGATCTTCAGCTGGCGCGGGATCGCCCAGGCCGGATCCTGCTGGTTCTTCTCGATCAGCGCCAGCGCATGCGGCGTGAAGGAGGCGACGAAATAGCCCGAGATGCCGCCGATCGCCTTCTGGAACGGCATGAACAGGCAGCATTTCGCCATCACGGCGCTGACCAGTTCCGGCTCCCACGGCATGGCGCCGAGCATCGAGGTGGCGTCGAACACCGCATGGCGGTTGGCCGGGTCGCCGTCGAGCCAGCTCAAGAGCTCGCGGATCTCGCCGCTGGTATAGGCATTGGCCCCCGTCGTCTCGTGGCCGACGCCGACGAAGATCGACACGCCGAGGTCGGCAAGTTCGCCCGCCGTGGGGATCACGCCTTCGGAGGCGGCGAAATGAATGCGGCTCTCGCAGCCCTTTTCGGCGAAACGCTGCATCTCGATCAGCTGTGTCGCCCAGGACTGGCGGAAGAAGCCGGCGGCCTTCGACGGATCGCTCTCCGGCCGCGGCGTATCGACATAGACGCGCTGGGAAGCGTCGTTGGCATTCATCAGGTGCTGGATGCAGACGGTGAAGCCGCTATGGCCGCCACCGAGCCCGACCGCCATGCGGTTGACCTTCGGGAAACCGAAATAGCGATGGATCGCCCGCATCATGTCGGTCAGGATCTTGTCGGCCGGATAGCCGCGATGCATGCTGCGGGAAATCTCGGCCGTGGTGAAGCCGCCGATATCGTTGCCCCGATCGTCGAACTTGCGATAGGTCTTTTCGATCCAGGCGTCGAAGGCGATGCGCCGCAGGCGGCTATCGACTTCATCGGTCGTCGCATCGGTGATCGGCCCGACGCCGAAGAACGGGTTGGACGGCAGCTTCGGCGCGCCCGACGCGGTCTGTCGAAGGGCGCTCAATCGCTGTTCCTGCATCTGCGCGATATCTGTCATGGCCTGCCTGTCTGTTTGCGGAGCTGAAGTTGCCTTCATGGTGAAGCGACTGTTCCGCCGAGACAACCTCATCTGCGCCGAACGACAGGCGAAACGCGTCATCGGGGTCGTATCGTTGATGATGGCGCGATGGGCGGGGGGACGCGACGCGCTTTCCTGCCTGGAGATCGGCGGTACTGGGATGACGGAGGAGAAGTGGTGCTGCGGATGGAGGGGCAGACGTGGTGCCGCGAGCTGCATCGCCGGTGCGTCTGGCAACAAAGCCAACCACACTCTCCGTCGTCCCAGGGCTTGACCCTGGGATCCACAACCAAGGACGCGCGGACTGCTATTTCTTTGCCCCGATCCACCTCGTCCCAGCCGCATGGATCCCAGGGTCAACCCCTGGGATGACGGAGGAGAGGTGGTGCCCGGGATGGAGGAGGAGAGGTAGTGCCGGGGACCAAAAGCCTCGTCAGGGCGCGAAGCGAACCGTGAGCGCGGCGCCACAAAGCATCACAGCCGCAACCATCCCCGCACAAAAACGGGCTTGCCGCACGCAACCATCCGGCGTATGTCTTGCCCGTCGCGAAAAGCGACTGCCTCCCTTGATCCGCTCAGTGGCGGAGTAAACAGGTGGACGAATGGGTCGTCCAGGCGGTCGAGCACACGCCGGCCATGCGCTTCAGCCATGGTTCGGCCAGCACTCCCTGAAACCAACGCCTGACGAGATCAGGCCTCATCGTGAGCCCTCGGCGTCGCGACGCAATTCCGTGATTTGAACGAAATCAGGGAAGCGCTGGCGAGCCTCCCGGCTTGCGTCGACCGTGGAACGCACCCATGACCAGATCCCTTATCGTCATCTTTACCGCCATTGTCCTCGATGCCATCGGCATCGGGCTCATCTTCCCCATCCTGCCGTCGCTGCTCCAGGACATCACCCACAGTGGCGACGTCGCCCCCTATATCGGCGCTATGACCGCGCTTTACGCGGTGATGCAGTTCATTTTCGCGCCGGTGCTCGGGGCGCTGAGCGACCGGCTCGGCCGGCGGCCGGTGCTGCTGCTTTCGCTTGCCGGTGCAGCCGTCAACTACCTGTTCCTGGCGCTCGCGCCCAACCTGCTGCTGCTCTTCATCGGCCGGGCGGTCGCGGGGCTGACGAGCGCCAACGTCTCGGTGGCCACCGCCTATATCACCGACATCTCGCCGGAGGAAAAACGCGCCCGCCGGTTCGGCCTGTTCAACGCCATGTTCGGCCTCGGCTTCATCATCGGCCCGGTCCTCGGCGGCGTGCTCGGCGATCACTGGCTGCGGCTGCCCTTCATCGCAGCCGCCGCGCTCAACGGCGCCAACCTGCTGCTCGCCTTCTTCGTCCTGCCGGAATCGCGGCCTGGCAGCCGCGAGAGGATCGACCTTACCGCGCTCAATCCGCTGAAGCCGCTGAGCGCCGTGCTGGAGATCAAGAGCCTGCTGCCGGTTATCATCCTCTTCTTCCTCTTCAGCGCCACCGGCGAGGCCTATGGCACCTGCTGGGCGCTCTGGGGAAGCGACGCCTTCCACTGGAACGGGCTTGCGATCGGCCTGTCGCTCGGCGCCTTCGGCCTCTGCCAGGCGCTGGCCCAGGCCTTCCTGCCGGGACCGGCGGTCCGGCTGCTCGGCGAACGCGGGGCGATCCTGAGCGGCATCGCCGGCGTCTCGCTCGCGCTCACCGTCATGGCCTTTGCCGACCGCAGCTGGATGATCTTCGCGATCATGCCGGTCTTCACGCTCGGCGGCATCGGCGTACCGGCGCTGCAGTCGCTCGCCACCCGGCAGGTGGACGAATCCAGGCAAGGCCAATTCCAGGGCGTGCTCGCCTCGGCCGTCAGCCTCGCCTCGATCGCCGCGCCGCTTGGCTTTTCCAGCCTCTACTTCCTCGTCCGGCAGGCATGGCCGGGCGCCATCTGGCTGTCGGTCGTCGCCGTCTATGCGCTCACCGTGCCGCTGGTTCTCGGTCTCGGGCTGAGGAAGAGGGAAACGGCGCCGGCGAGTTGAACCGCTGCGGCACTGGTCTCGCTGGAATCCCTCCGGGAGCCGGTCATCGGCGTTTGGCGAGGACGCTAACCCCACCCTCCGTCGTCCCAGGGCTTGACCCTGGGATCCACGACCTGGCACGCGGCTTCAATTTCTCTGCGGTGGGTGGCCATTGCTGCTCAGCGCCAGCCTCATGGATCCCAGGGTCAAGCCCTGGGATGACGGAGGAGAGGTGGTGCCGGCACGCACAAGCCGGCGCGGACGAGAGGTGGTGGCGGGATGTATTTGTCCGCCAGCGCGGAGGCGAGGTGGTGCCGCGACGCGTCGGCTCAGCAGCGGTGAGGAAGCTTCGGCAAAGCGACCCCACACAAGCCTCGGCGAAAGCGAGGTCTCACAAGCTGCGCCGGTTCTCAAGCTGCGCCGGCGGTGCGTTTGGCAACATCGCCACCCCACACTCCGTCATCCCAGGGCTTGACCCTGGGATCCACAGCCAAGCACGCGGCTTCAATTCCTTCCCTACGAGAAGATGCCAGCGCTCTTCCCGCAGTGCCAGCCGCATGGATCCCAGGGTCAAGCCCTGGGATGACGGAGGAGAGGTGGTGCCGGGATGCATAACGCCGGCGCGGAGGAGAGGTGGTGCCGCGACGCGTCGGCGGCAGCGATGACGCTTCGGCAGACGCGGCGC
>NZ_JABDWI010000008.1:0-365660 GCF_019685235.1 Rhizobium sp. NLR8a | reverse complement strand
TCCGCGAGGTCTCCGAGGTCGCCGGCACCATCACGCCGGTTCCGGGCGGCGTCGGCCCGATGACCATCGCCATGCTGATGGCCAATACGGTCATCGCCGCCCATCGCACCGCCGGGCAGACGCCGCCGCAGTTCTGATTATGGTTGCTGCGGGGCTGGGCCCGTCGAGGCCCTGACGATCAACTCGGTTTTCCAGAGCTCCTGTTCGGGGAAGGGGCCGGCCTCTTTCACCGTGCCGATCAGCCGCTGGGCGATGCGAACGCCTGCGGCCCGCAGCGAGGAGCGTGTCGTCGTCAGCGGCACCGAGAAGTTTTCCGGCTTCAAGAGCGGCAGCACGTCGTCATGGGCGATCAGCGAAATGTCCTCGCCGAGCCGCAATCCGGCCTGGTTCACCGCGCGGATCGCCCCGAGCGCCATCACCGTGCTGGAGCAGAGGATCGCCGTCGGCCGTTCCGGCAGTTGCAGGAACCGTTCCATCGCCAGCAGGCCCAGTTCGTCCGTCATCAGTGCGTGGCTCATGCAATCCTCCTCCAGCGTGAGGCCGCGTTCGGCAAGGGCTGAGATGACGCCGTTCCTTCTGCGGATCGCGAAATCGAGATGTATCGGCCCATTCATCAAGGCAAAACGCGTGTGGCCGAGCTGCAGCAAGAGCCGCGTCGCGTCGTAGAAGGCCCCTTCATTGTCGATGTCGAGATAGGGATAATCCGGCTCCGCGCCGAAGGAGCGACCGTGGACGACATAGGGCATGGAGAGCGATTTCAGCATGGCGAGCCGCGGGTCGTGAGCGCGCATATAGGCGATGAACAGCGCGTCGACATTACCGCTGATCGCAAGCCGCCGGAGCGCCGCCACCTCGTCGTCCGGATCGGACGGCATGATGACGAAATGGAAATCGTGGCGCACGGCCTCCTCGCCGAGTCCAGCCAGGAATTCGCCGAAATGCACGTCGGACTGGTGGCCGGGCGCCGTCGGCATGACGAGGCCGATCGAACCTGCCTTGCCGGTCGCAAGCCGCTGCGCAGCCTTGTTCGGCCGGTACCCGGTTTCCTTCACGGCTTGGAGCACGCGCTCTCGGGTCGCCTCGTTGACCTCGGGATAACCGTTGAGCGCTCGGCTCACTGTCGTCTGCGAAAGCCCCAGCAATTCCGATAGCTGTTTGAGATTCACCTGCTATGCTTCCTCCCGGCCCGCTTGGCGCCTCGACGGGCAAGCCGCCTCCCAGCGACAGCCAAAGCGCTTTCAATTATGTATTCATTTGGCGCGCTTGACTCAAGAAAAATCGCTCCATATTGCCCAATAGACACTGGTGAGACGGCGCTATTCCGCATGTCTGCCGCGACTTTTAGCGAAATGACTTGACTTCGCTCCACCGAAAGTGGAATGAGTTGGGGTGCCAAAGCGCTTTGAAAATTTCCGATGAAGAAGTTTGGCGCGGTTTTGTGATGGGAGGTTGATCACATGAAAAAGTCATTTTTGATGGGCGTTGCCGTGGCGGCGCTTTTTGCCGGTGCTGCGTCCGCGGCCGACCTGAAATTTGCCCCGGGACAGGATGCCAAGTTCAACTGGAAGAGCTATGACGAATTCAAGGCCGCTCATGCCGATCTGAAGGGGCAGCCGCTGACGATCTTCGGCCCGTGGCGCGGTGAGGACGAGGCGTTCTTCCGCAGCGTTCTCGCCTATTTTACCGAAGCGACCGGAATCGACGTCAAATATTCCTCTTCCGAAAACTACGAACAGCAGATCGTCATCGACACGCAGGCCGGCTCGCCGCCGAATATCGCCGTTCTGCCGCAGCCGGGCCTTCTGGCCGACCTCGCCGGCAAGGGCTTCCTGACGCCGCTCGGCGACGACAATTCCAAGTGGATCAAGGACAATTACGGCGCCGGCGACAGCTGGGTCGGTTACGGCACCTACAAGGGCAAGGACGGCAAGGAAGCTTTCTACGCCTTCCCCTATAAGGCCGACGTCAAGTCGCTGGTGTGGTACGTTCCGGAGAATTTCGAGGAAGCCGGCTACAAGATCCCGACGACCATGGAAGAGCTCCATGCTCTGACCGACCAGATCGTCAAGGATGGCGGCGTTCCCTGGTGCATCGGTCTCGGTTCCGGTGGCGCCACCGGCTGGCCGGCGACCGACTGGGTCGAGGACATCATGCTGCGCATGCAGTCGCCGGAAGCCTATGACAAATGGACGACGAACGAGCTGAAGTTCACCGATCCGGCCGTCATTGCCGCGATCGAAGAATTCGGCAAGTTCGCCAAGAACGAGAAATATGTAAACGGTGGCGTCGCGGCCGTGGCATCGACCGATTTCCGCGACAGCCCGAAGGGCCTCTTCACCGTTCCGCCGAAGTGCTACCTGCACCATCAGGCCTCGTTCATACCGTCCTTCTTCCCTGAAGGCACGAAGCTCGGACAGGATGCCGACTTCTTCTATATGCCGACCTATGCTTCGCATCCCGAACTCGGCAAGCCGGTGCTCGGCGCCGGCACGCTCGTCTCGATCACCAAGGACTCGAAGACGGCCCGCGCCTTCATCGACTTCCTGAAGACCCCGATCGCGCATGAAGTCTGGATGGCGCAGTCGAGCTTCCTGACGCCCTATAAGGGCGTCAGCACCGATGCCTATGCCAATCCGCAAATGAAGAAGGAAGGCGAGATCCTGACGTCCGCCACCACCTTCCGCTTTGACGGTTCCGACCTGATGCCGGGGAAGATCGGCGCCGGCGCCTTCTGGACGGGCATGGTTGATTTCGTCGGCGGCAAGTCCGCCGAGGAGGCCGCCGGCGAAATCCAGAGCGCCTGGGACGGCATCAAATAATCTTTCAAAACGATGCCGCCGGTTTGCCGGCGGCATACGCTCCATGACTGGCCGGGTTCGCAAAGAGCCGGGCCAATGGGATATATTGTGATTGGGCAATGCAAACATATTGACGGTGGCCGGCCTTGACCCGTCAGAATGAAAGCCGGTCGGAATAAGATCAGGGGAAGCAGGGGAGGGACGTAATGCTGTTGCAGATAGTGTCCGCTTTGGGCGTCGTGGTCGCCGCCGTTGTCGCGTGCTCGGCCTATTTCTATTTTTCGAATAAGATCCTCGATTTCGCTCTGCCGGTGAAGGACGGCGACATCCGCGCCGCCTCGCGCAACCTCAACCGCCGTGCGCTCATCCGGCCATGGCTGTTTCTCGGCCCGGCGCTCTTCCTGCTTTTCGTCTATCTCGTCTACCCGGTCGTCGCGACCTTCATTCTCTCCTTCTATGACCGCACCGGCCAGCAATTCGTCGGCGTGGCCAATTACAAATGGGCGATCGGTGACCGCGAATTCCGCCAGTCGATCTTCAACAACATCCTCTGGCTCGCCGTCGTGCCGGCCGCCTGCACCTTCTTCGGCCTGGTGATCGCGGTGATGACCGACCGCATCTGGTGGGGCAATATCGCCAAGAGCATCGTCTTCATGCCGATGGCGATCTCCTTCGTCGGCGCCTCGGTCATCTGGAAATTCATCTATGAATATCGCGGCGGCAACGACGTCCAGATCGGCCTCTTGAACGCCATCGTCCAGCTGTTCGGCGGCACGCCCGAAGTCTGGATCTCGGTTCCCTTCTGGAACAATTTCTTCCTGATGGTCATCCTCATCTGGATCCAGACTGGTTTCGCCATGGTCATCCTCTCGGCAGCGCTGCGCGGCATTCCCGAGGAGACGATCGAAGCCGCCGTCATCGACGGCGCCAATGGCTGGCAGATCTTCTGGCGCATCATGGTGCCGCAGGTCTGGGGCACCATCGCCGTCGTCTGGACGACGATCACCATCCTCGTCCTCAAGGTTTTCGACATCGTGCTGACCATGACCAACGGCCAGTGGCAGACCATGGTGCTGGCGAACCTGATGTTCGACTGGATGTTCCGCGGTGGCGGCGATTCCGGCCGAAGTGCGGTCATCGCCATCATCATCATGCTTGCCGTCACGCCGATCATGGTCTGGAACGTGCGCCGCGCCAACCGCGAACTGAAGGGCCATTGAGATGACCGCTGTCGGAAGCTACTTCAAGATCGGCCCCGCCCGTCTCTTCGTTCACCTTGCCGTTCTGCTGATCGTCATCATCTGGCTGATCCCGACGCTCGGCATCTTCGTCAGCGCCTTGCGCGACAAGGACCAGATCGTCGTCTCCGGCTGGTGGACGTCCTTCGTCGGCTCGACGCAGACTGTCGCCGTCCGCCTGGGCACGCCCGATCAGCAAAAGCAGGAAGGCGCCGATTACGTCATTTCAGGCAATGTGCTGGAAGGGCAGACCGGCCGCTCGGTAAAATCCTTCGGCAACCGCGTGCAGCAACCGGCCGCTTTTGAAGCCGGCGAGACCGCCGATCTCGGCGATGGCGAGAGCCTGCAGATCAACAGCGACGGCAGCTATCGCTACATGAAGAACACGGCCTTTTCGCCCGACGAGCGGCCGCGGCGCATCTACGTGTCCGTCTCCGCGCCGCCGGAGTTCACGCTGCAGAACTACAAGACGGTTCTGACCGGCGAAGGCATCGGTCAGTCCTTCATCAATTCGCTGACGGTGACGATCCCGGCAACGATCATCCCGATCCTGATTGCCGCTTTTGCCGCCTATGCATTGAGCTGGATGGAGTTTCCCGGGCGCGCGCTGCTGATTGCGCTTGTGGTCGGCCTCATCGTCGTGCCGCTGCAGATGTCGCTGATTCCGCTGCTGCGTCTCTACAACGAGATCGGCAATATGCTTGGCCAGCCGTCGAAGACCTATCCTGGCATCTGGTTCGCGCACACCGCCTTCGGCATGCCGCTCGCCATCTTTCTCCTGCGGGCCTATATCGCCGGCCTGCCGAAGGAGATCATCGAATCCGCCCGCGTCGACGGCGCAAGCGACTTCGAGATCTTCGTTCGTATCGTTTTGCCCCTGTCCTTCCCGGCACTCGCCTCCTTCGCCATCTTCCAGTTCCTGTGGGTATGGAATGACCTGCTCGTCGCCATGGTCTTCCTCGGCACTGACCAGGATCACCTCGTGCTGACCGGCAGGCTGAACGCGCTGCTCGGCTCGCGCGGCGGCAATTGGGAGATTTTGACGGCGTCGGCCTTCGTCACTATCGTCGTGCCGCTGCTGGTCTTCTTCGGACTGCAGCGTTATCTGGTGCGTGGTCTGCTGGCGGGTTCGGTCAAGGGCGGCTGACCATTTCCAAACTGACTTCAGACAGGATATTCCATGAACGTGGCTCCTCAATCGATCTTGACTCCCGACAAGGACTGGTGGCGCGGCGCGGTGATCTATCAGATCTATCCGCGCTCCTACCAGGACTCGAACGGCGACGGCATCGGCGACCTGAAGGGCATCACCGCCCGCCTGCCGCATGTGGCAAGCCTCGGCGTCGATGCGATCTGGATCTCGCCCTTCTTCACCTCACCGATGCGCGATTTCGGTTACGACGTTTCCGATTACGAGAACGTCGATTCGATTTTCGGCACGCTGGTGGATTTCGACACGATGATCGCTGAGGCCCATCGTCTCGGCATCCGTGTGATGATCGACCTCGTCATCTCCCACAGCTCGGACCAGCACCCCTGGTTCGTGCAGAGCCGTTCCAGCAAGACCAATGCCAAGGCTGACTGGTATGTCTGGGCCGATGCCAAACCCGATGGTTCGCCGCCGAACAACTGGCTGTCGATCTTCGGCGGCTCCGCATGGGCGTGGGATCCGACGCGCATGCAGTATTACCTGCACAATTTCCTGACCTCGCAGCCGGATATGAACCTGCATAATCCGGAAGTGCAGGACCGCCTGCTCGATGTCGTGCGCTTCTGGCTCAATCGCGGCGTCGACGGCTTCCGCCTCGACACCATCAATTTCTATTTCCACGATCCGCTCCTGCGCGACAATCCGGCGCTTGCCCCTGAGCGGCGCAACGCCTCGACGGCGCCGGCGGTCAATCCCTACAATTTCCAGGAGCATATCTACGACAAGAACCGGCCGGAGAACCTTGCCTTCCTGAAGCGCTTCCGCGCCGTCCTCGAGGAGTTTCCGGCAATCGCCGCCGTCGGCGAGGTGGGCGACAGCCAGCGCGGCCTCGAAATCGTCGGCGAATATACCTCCGGCAATGACAAGATGCATATGTGTTATGCCTTCGAATTCCTTGCCCCCGATCCGCTGACGCCGGAGCGCGTCGAGGAGGTGATGGAGGATTTCGAGGCTGCCGCGCCCGATGGCTGGGCCTGCTGGGCTTTCTCCAATCACGACGTCATGCGTCACGTCAGCCGCTGGGGCGGGCTGGTCGCCGATCACGACGCCTTTGCCAAGCTCTATGCTTCGCTGCTCTTGACGTTGCGCGGCTCCGTCTGCCTCTACCAGGGCGAGGAACTGGCCCTGACCGAGGCCGATCTCGCCTATCAGGATCTGCAGGATCCCTATGGCATTCAGTTCTGGCCGGAATTCAAGGGCCGCGACGGCTGCCGTACGCCGATGGTCTGGGACAGCCACGTCGCCCAGGGCGGTTTTTCAACCGTCAAGCCCTGGCTTCCGGTTCCGGTCGAGCACATTCTGCGCGCCGTCAACGTCCAGCAGGGCGACGAGACTTCGGTGCTGGAGCACTATCGCCGCTTCATTGCCTTCCGCAAGCTGCACCCGGCCTTTGCCAAGGGTGAGATCGAATTCGAGGAGGCGCAGGGCGATAGCCTGGTCTTCACCCGCGAACACGCCGATGAGAAGCTGCTCTGCATCTTCAACATGAGCCCGGCCGAGACCGGCGTCACTCTGCCTGCGGGAGAATGGCAGGCATTGACGGGCCATGGCTTTACCAGCAACAACTATGGCGACAAGATCGATATTCCGGCCTGGGGGGCGTATTTCGCCCGTCTCGCCTAAGGATCAGGAGGGGAGTGAGAAATGACTGGACTGACACTGAAGGACATTCGCAAATCCTACGGTTCCGTGGATGTTCTCCATGGTATCGACCTCGATATCAAGCAGGGCGAATTCATCGTCTTCGTCGGTCCGTCCGGCTGCGGCAAGTCCACGCTTCTGCGCATGATCGCCGGTCTCGAGGCGATTACCGGCGGCGAGATGTATATCGACGGCCAGCTCGTCAATGACGTGCCGCCCTCGAAGCGCGGCATCGCCATGGTCTTCCAGTCATACGCGCTCTACCCCCACATGACCGTCTACGACAACATGGCCTTCGGCATGAAGATCGCCGGCGAAAACAAGCAGGAGATCGACCGCCGCGTCCGCGCGGCGGCCGAGAGTCTGCAGCTGACCAAATATCTCGACCGGCTGCCGAAGGCGCTCTCCGGCGGCCAGCGCCAGCGCGTGGCGATCGGTCGCGCCATCTGCCGCGATCCCAAGGTCTTCCTGTTCGACGAGCCGCTGTCCAACCTCGATGCCGCGCTGCGCGTCGCCACGCGTATCGAAATTGCCCGTCTCAATGAGCAGATGGCCGATACGACGATGATCTACGTCACCCACGACCAGGTCGAGGCGATGACGCTCGCCGACCGCATCGTCGTCCTGTCGGCCGGCAATATCGAGCAGGTCGGTGCGCCGCTGGAGCTCTACGAGCGCCCCGCCAACCTCTTCGTCGCGAAATTCATCGGCTCGCCCGCCATGAACATCATTCCGGCGACGATCGCCGGGACCGGCAGCCAGACGACCGTGACGCTGACCGGCGGCATGTCGGTGACATTGGATGTGGCGACCGATGCCTCCGAGAAGGGCAAGCAGGCGAGCTTCGGCGTCCGTCCCGAAGATCTGAGGATCGCCGACGGCGCCGACTATCTTTTCGAGGGCGAAGTGTCGATCGTCGAAGCGCTCGGCGAAGTGACGCTGCTCTATATTGAGGGCCTGGTGCCCGGCGAGCCGATCGTCGTCAAGCTGCCGGGCATTTACGATGTCCATAAGGGCCAGAAGATGCGCTTTGCCGCCGATCGGCAGAGGCTGCATCTCTTTGACGCGAGCGGCCATACATACCGGAAATGAGGCGGCCATTTTTGGGGTGGTAATCCCGGGAATTATATGGAGGCAGCCGAATTCTCACTTTCTGTTAAAGATCGGCTGCTACCTTTTCCTCATCACTTTATGAGGGGGATAAGCAGGTGGCCGCTTCCAATCCGTCACAGCCAAGATCTCATTTCCTGAGCAAGGAAGAGTCCTTCATGTATGACCGCGAGGCGCGGTTCAAAATGGAGGATACGATGAACGCCGCGCGCATCGAATATACGGAAAAGGGCGTCATGCACGCGGCTTCGCGCCGCTGCGACATTGTCCGCATCTCGATGAGCAGCGCAACATTGGCCATCCTGACCCAGTTCAACCTGCCGAAGCAGTTCTATCTGGATATTCCGGATGCCCGCATCACCAAGGTCGGATGCCTGCTGATGAAGGTCAACGCCAACAATACGATCGAGGTTCGCTTCCTGCGGCTGCTGACGCAGAAGGAGCTGAACAAGATCTTCGTCTACAGCACGCACCCCGCGCACAAGGACTACGTCCTCGATATCCGCGCCTGACGGATAGTCTCGGACCGCTCATAGAAAAACCCGCGGGACGCTTCAGGCGCCCCGCGGGTTTTTCTTGTTTAAACTGATTGCGCTCAGTGGAAGAGCACGCTGGCGCCCTGATCGGATGCGCCGACGGCGCGGCGGAAGGGGGCGAAGAGTTCACGGCCCATGCCGAATTCATTGTCGGAGAGATCGATGCTCACCGGCTCGCGCTCGGCCATGTCGGCTGCATCGACCAGCACTTCGAGCGTGCCCTTGATCGCGTCGAGGCGAATGATGTCGCCGTCCCGGATGCGGGCGATTGGGCCGCCATCGACCGCTTCCGGCGTGACGTGGATTGCTGCCGGCACCTTGCCGGATGCGCCCGACATGCGCCCGTCGGTGAGCAGCGCCACGCGGAAGCCGCGGTCCTGCAGCACGCCGAGCGGCGGCGTCAGCTTGTGCAGTTCCGGCATACCGTTCGCCTTCGGCCCCTGGAAGCGTACGACCGCGATGAAATCGCGGTTGAGCTTGCCTTCCTTGAAAGCGTCCTGCAGTTCCTGCTGGCTGTGGAAGACAATCGCCGGCGCCTCGATGACGTGGCGCTCCGGCTTGACGGCGGAGATCTTGATGACCGCCTTGCCGAGATTGCCACGCAGCATCTTCAGCCCGCCATTGGCCTGGAACGGCGTCTCGATGCTGGAAAGCACCTTCGGATCGTGGCTCTTCTCCGGCGACGGTTCGCGCAACACGGTGCGGTTCTCGCCGAGCCGGGCATCGACCGTATAGGCCTCGAGGCCTTGGCCGAAGACGGTGCGCACGTCGTCATGCACCAGCCCGTGCTTGAGGAGTTCCTTGATGAGGAAACCCATGCCGCCGGCCGCCTGGAAATGGTTCACGTCGGCAAGCCCGTTCGGATAGACGCGGGCAAGCAGCGGCACGATTTCCGAAAGCTCGGCAATGTCCTGCCAGGTGAGCTGGATGCCGGCTGCCCGCGCCATGGCGACGAGGTGCAGCGTGTGGTTGGTCGAGCCGCCGGTCGCATGCAGGCCGACGACGCCGTTGACGATCGAGCGCTCGTCGATCATCTCGCCGGCTGGCGTGAATTCGTTGCCGAGTGCGGTGATCGCCAGCGCCCGCTTGGCGGCTTCGCGCGTCAGCGCTTCCCGCAGCGGCGTGCCGGGGTTGATGAAGGAGGAGCCCGGCATGTGGAATCCCATGATCTCCATCAGCATTTGGTTGGAGTTGGCGGTGCCGTAGAAGGTGCAGGTGCCGGGACCATGATAGGATTTCGATTCCGCCTCCAGAAGCTCGGCGCGCCCGACCTTGCCCTCGGCAAAGAGCTGCCGCACGCGCGACTTCTCGTCGTTCGGCAGGCCTGTGGTCATCGGACCGGCGGGAACGAAGATCGACGGCAAGTGGCCGAAGGATAGTGCGGCGATGACGAGGCCCGGCACGATCTTGTCGCAGACGCCGAGGAAGAGGGCGGCATCGAACATATTGTGCGACAGGCCGACGCCCGCGGCCATGGCGATCAGGTCACGCGAGAAGAGCGAGAGCTCCATGCCCGGCTGTCCCTGGGTGACGCCGTCGCACATTGCGGGCACGCCGCCGGCCACCTGAGCGACACCGCCTGCCTCGGCGGCCGCCTCACGGATGATCGCCGGATAGGTCTCGAACGGCTGGTGGGCCGAGAGCATGTCGTTATAGGCGGTGATGATGCCGAGATTGGGTATGCGGTCGCCGGCGAGCGCATCCTTTTCGGCGGGGGAACAGACCGCGAAGCCGTGCGCGAGGTTGGCGCAGCCGAGCACCGAGCGCTGCACACCCTTGGAAGCGGCGGCGCGCAGGCGTTCCAGGTAGCGCTCGCGGGTCGGCTTCGAGCGTTCGACGATGCGATCGGTGATCGCAGAAATGCGTGCATGAGCGGACATGGAAAATCCCTGCCTTGTTCGTTGTCTCTATCTCTTTCGGCGGCTCCGGCCTGAAATCCGGATCCGGTCTGGGGCCGATCAGGGAGCCCAGTAGATCTCGACCGGGGAAGTGGCCCGGCGCAGAACGGCGCGGATCGGCATTTCTGCCTCGTCACCGCTGCCTTCCGCCTTTGCGAGAACGTCTTTTTTGCCTTCGCCCTCAATATGGAGCACCAGGAGTGCGGCATCCTGAAGACTGGAGAAGGTGAAGGTCAGGCGCGGCTCGCCGGCTCCTTCCGCTTCCATGGTGATGACGCCGCGCGGCGTCGACGCGTCGAGCGCCCGGGCAAGATTGCTGCCGCCGGGGAAGAACGAAGCCGTGTGGCCGTCGCCGCCCATGCCGAGGATGACGACGTCGAAGGGTATTCCGATTTCGTCGCTTTTTTCCGTCGCAAGCCGTGCGGCCTCCTCGACGGAGGATGCCGGCTGGTAAAGCGGCACGAAACGCGCCGCTTTTGCCTTGTTCTGAAGAAGGTTGGCATCGACCAGCAGGTGGTTCGAGCGGGCATTGTCGGCCGGCACGAAACGTTCGTCCACCAGCGTGATCGTCACTTTGTCCCAGGCGATGTCGCGTGTCGAAAGCGCCTGGAAGAAGGCCTTCGGCGTCGAACCGCCGGAAACGGCGATGGACGCCGCACCGCGGGCGGCGATTGCCGCCGAAAGCCTGTCGGCGACCGTGTCGGCGAGGCTGTCGGCGAGGTCGGCAGCACTGGCGAAGGAATGCGGGTTCGATGCCATCGGTGTCGTCCTATATGTCGTCATGCCAGGTGCGGCCGTCGCGCTCGATCAGCGCGATGGCCTGGCTCGGGCCCCAGGTGCCGGCCGTATAGCCCTGCACCTGCTGGCCGGTCGTTTCCCAACCCTTGAGGATCGGATCCACCCACCTCCATGCGGCCTCGACTTCGTCGCGGCGCATGAACAATGTCTGGTTGGAGCGGATCACGTCCATCAGCAGGCGCTCGTAGGCGTCGGGATTGCGGACATTGAAGGCCTGGGCGAAGCTCATGTCGAGCGATACGCTGCGCAGGCGCATGCCGCCCGGACCCGGATCTTTGATCATCAGCGACTGCTTGACCCCCTCATCCGGCTGCAGGCGAATGATCAGCTGGTTGGCGACAATGCGCCCGGCCGCCTGGTCGAAGATCGCATGCGGGATCGGCTTGAAGGTGATGACGATTTCCGACATGCGCCCGGTAAGGCGCTTGCCGGTTCTGATGTAGAAGGGCACACCCGCCCAGCGCCAGTTGTTGATCTCCGCCTTGATGGCGACGAAGGTCTCGGTGTTGGAGACGCCGCCTTCGAGCTCTTCGAGATAACCCTTGACCGGGCCGCTGCTCGATGCACCGGCCCGGTACTGGCCGCGAACCGTCGCCTGCTCGACATTGGAAGCGTCGAGCGGCTTCAGGGCGCGCAGCACCTTCAGCTTCTCGTCGCGAACGGCTTCCGAATCCATCGACGAGGGCACTTCCATCGCGGTCAGGCAGAGCAGCTGCAGGATGTGGTTCTGCACCATGTCGCGCAGCGCACCGGCGGTATCGTAATAGCCGGCGCGGCCTTCGAGGCCGACCGATTCCGCCACGGTGATCTGCACATGATCGATGTAGTTGGCGTTCCACAGCGGCTCATAGAGCGCGTTGGCAAAACGCAGCGCCATCAGGTTCTGCACCGTCTCCTTGCCGAGATAGTGGTCGATGCGGAAGATCTGCTCTTCCTTGAAGACGCGGCCGATCGTGTCGTTGAGCTGCAGCGCCGAGGCGAGGTCGCGGCCGATCGGTTTTTCGACGACGATGCGGGTCGACTTGGTGATCAGCTTGTGATCATGGATCTTTTGCGAAATGTCGCCGAAGATGCCAGGTGCAACCGCCAGATAGAAGCCGCGCACCCGATCCTTGCTTTCGTCGAGCAGCTTTTTCAGCTCATCCCAGCCGGTGTCCGTGCGGGCGTCGACTGAAACATAATAGAGGCGGGCACAGAACTTCTCGACCTCGTCTTCGTCGTATTCACCTTTCTTCAGGTGTTCCTTCAGCGCGTCCCTGGCGAACTTGCGATATTCCTCATGCGAAAGCGGGCTGCGCGAGGCGCCGATGATACGCGTCGGCTCCTTGAACTGGCCCTCGATCTGGCGATGGTAGAGCGCGGGCAAAAGCTTCCGCTCGGCAAGGTCGCCGCTGCCGCCGAAGACGACGCAATCAAAGGGCTCAACGGGAATGATCTGGCTGCTCATGAGCTTGTCTCTCAATCAGGCTGGTTGCGGCCCTTTTAATCTAATCGATTTAAAAAAGCCAGTGTGCAGTGCAATGAATCTGTCGGGCTCCGGTTTTAGAGCGAATTGCCGGAAGAGGAAATCCGCAATCGGACTAAAACTTGTCGCGAAGCGCAAACCACGACAAGGCGAGGAAAAGCAGCGGCGCCCGCATCCGGGCTCCGC
This sequence comes from Rhizobium sp. NLR8a, assembly GCF_019685235.1. Lineage (NCBI taxonomy): Bacteria > Pseudomonadati > Pseudomonadota > Alphaproteobacteria > Hyphomicrobiales > Rhizobiaceae > Rhizobium > Rhizobium sp. NLR8a. The sequence continues at coordinate 352,780 of NZ_JABDWI010000008.1, read as the reverse complement.
CGGGAAAGGCAGGAATATCGAGCGATCTGAACAGGTCGAGATCGCCGGATTTGCCAAGCACCGTTTCCGCATAGAGCCTGCCACAGTAGTTTGACAGCATGACGCCATGGCCGGAGTAACCACCGATCGAGGTGACGCCGGGCATCACATCGCGCACGAAAAGCTGGCGCGGCATGGTGATTCCGACGCTGCCGCCCCAGGCATGGGTGATCTGGATATCCTTCAAGCCAGGATAGACCTCGCCGATCTGCCGTCGGATGTGCCGCGATATGTCCCGGGGATTGTCCGCCGTATAGGCCTCGCGGCCACCGAACAGCAGGCGGCCTTCGACTTTGCGGAAATAGCGAACGACGAAGCGCGAATCGGCGACAGCTTCGCCTCCCGGCAGCACATCGGGATAGGCCTCAAGCGGAACGGTGGCGCCGATAAAGGAGCGGATTGGCATGACATGACTTGCCGTCACCGGCTCCAGATTGCCGATATGACCGTTGCAGGCGATCAGCGCCCGGTCGGCGGTGATCGTTCCCCTTTCGGTTTCGATCATCACCTTGCCGCCGGTTTGGCGGATCGCCTTTGCAGGGGTCATCTCGAAGATATCAGCGCCGGCATTGGAGGCCACCCGCGCCAGCCCGATGAGCAGCTTCAGCGGATGAATATGGCCGGTGCCGACATCACGCACGCCGCAGTGGAAACGGTTTGAGCCGAGCCGCTCCTGCGTTTCCTTCCGGTCCATGAAGCGCAAATGCGGATAGCCGTAACGCTCAGCGGCGATTTCCGCATTCTCACGATAGTCGCGTTCGTAGCTTGCCTTGTGCGCGACGTTGAGCTGGCCAGGCACGTAATCGATCTCGATCTGATGTTCCCTGGCGAAATCGAGAAGATGGCGCTTGGCCGCCTCGGCGACATCGAACAGCGCCTTCGAGCGTTCGTAGCCGATCTTTTCCTCAAGCTCTTCCGGCCACCACCGCTGGCCGGTGCCGAGCTGGCCGCCATTGCGCCCGGAGGCTCCGTCGCCGAAGCGCCATGCCTCGACCAGCACCACCGAAACGCCCGACTTGGCGAGGTTGTAGGCGGCCTGCAGGCCGGTATAGCCGCCGCCGACAATGGCGACGTCGCATGTCCTCGAGCCGTCGAGAGCGGCGTAGGTCGGTCGCTCCCCGACGTTTGCCTGGTACCAGGATAGCCCGGGCGCAATCGGGCTTTGCCACATCTCCTGCGACGCCATGATATCCTCACACGTTGAGCAGAAGAAACTCCCGCTCCCAGGGACTGATCACCTGCATGAAGGTCTCGAACTCGCCGCGCTTGACGCCGGCGTAAAGGCCGATGAACTGCTTGCCGAACACCTCTTCGAAGGCGAGCTCGTCCTCCATCAGCGCCACGGCTTCCAGCAGACCGCGCGGCAGGTCGATCGAGCCTTCATTGGCCGAATCCTCGGTCGGCGCCGTCGGCTCGATCTGCCTCATGATGCCGAGCAGGCCGGCGGCGAGCGAGGCTGCGAGCGCCAGATAGGGATTGGCGTCCGAACTCGGCAGCCGGTTTTCCACCCGCCGCGCCTGCGGATCGGAAACCGGAACGCGGAAGGCGGTCGTCCGGTTGTCGTAGCCCCAGGCATTGTTGACCGGGCAGGACATGTCGGGCTGCAGGCGGCGGTAGGAATTCACATAGGGGGCCAGCATCGCCATCGCGCTCGGCACGAATTTCTGCATGCCGCCGATGAAATGGAAAAATTCCTTCGAGGCCGATCCGTCCGGATTAGAGAAGACGTTCCTACCCGTCTCGATATTGACCACCGATTGGTGGATATGCATCGCTGAGCCCGGCTGCCCCTGCATCGGCTTGGCCATGAAGGTCGCGTAGATGTCGTGCTTCAGCGCCGCCTCGCGGATCGTGCGCTTGAACAGGAACACCTGGTCGGCAAGCTCGATCGGATTGCCATGGCGCAGGTTGATCTCGAGCTGCGCCGGTCCCTCCTCGTGGATCAGCGTATCGATCTCCAGCCCCTGCTTTTCGGAGAAGTGGTAGATATCGTCGATCAGTTCGTCGAACTCGTTGATGCCGGCGATCGAATAGCCCTGGCCGCCGAGGATCGAGCGGCCGGAGCGGCCTTTCGGCGGATGCAGCGGATAGTCGGGGTCGTCATTCTTGGCGACCAGATAGAACTCGATCTCCGGCGCCACGATCGGCTTCCAGCCGCGGTCGTGATAGAGGCTCATGATCCGCTTCAAGACGTTGCGCGGCGTATAGGGCACTTCCCCGCCGTCCGAATCGACGATGTCGCAGATCACCTGGGCCGTCGGGTCGGTCTCCCAGGGCACGACCGAAAGCGTCGAAAGGTCGGGCATCAGCTTCAGGTCGCTGTCGCGCGGCTCGTATCGGAAGCTCTCCGTCTCCTCCGGATACTCGCCGGAAATCGTATGCCGGTAGATCGCCGAAGGCAGCGCCAGCGAGGTGTTGGAGGTAAATTTGGAACTCGGCATCATCTTGCCGCGCGGCACGCCGGCAAGGTCCGGCGTGATGCATTCGATGTCTTCGATGCCCCTGGCCCTCAGCCACTGCGCCGCTTCCTTCCAGTTCGCAACGCCGCGCAGGGATCCGGGGTCCGGAGGTGTTTTCGTCGAGGCGGGTACGTTTCTGGCAGGCTTCAGCGTCGTCTTTTTTGGGGACATGACACACCGGTTTGGTTGATCGTGGCGCCATCATAGCCGGAGTTTGCCAATTGGCGAGGGGTTGAGAACGTTGACTTTCGCCCTTTGATGGAAAAGAAGACGCCGGTTGGATTGGGGAAAAGGGTTTGCAGCACAAAAGCGACGTCATCATCATCGGCGCCGGAGCCGCCGGCATGATGGCGGCCATTCGCGCGGGTAAACGCGGCCGCTCGGTCGTCGTCATCGACCATGCGAAGGTGCCTGGCGAGAAGATCCGCATATCGGGCGGCGGTCGCTGCAATTTCACCAATATCCATGCCGAGCCGAAGAATTTCCTGTCCGCCAATCCGCATTTCTGCAAGTCGGCGCTTGCCCGTTTCACGCCCGCCGATTTCATCGCCATGGTCGACCGACACGGCATTGCCTGGCACGAAAAGACGCTCGGCCAATTGTTCTGCGACGACAGCGCCAAGGACATCATCCGCATGCTGCTGGACGAGATGCGCGCGGCCGGCGCGGGCCTGCATCTCGGCACCGAAATATCAGGTGTCGAGAGAAGTGAGGCTGGCTTCCGCGTCTCCACGGGCGAAAGCGTCTTCGAGGCATCCTCTCTCATCGTTGCGACCGGCGGCAAATCGATCCCGAAGATGGGCGCCACCGGCTTTGCCTATCGCCTTGCCGAGCAGTTCGGCCTGGCCGTGCTCGAAACCCGCCCGGGTCTCGTGCCGCTGACGCTCGATCCCGGCCTGCTTGCAAGCTTAGCGCCGCTTGCCGGCATTTCCGCACCTGCCGAAATCCGCCATGGCCGCACCGCTTTTCGCGAAGCGCTGCTGTTTACCCATCGGGGCTTAAGCGGTCCCGCCATCCTGCAGATCTCGTCCTACTGGCGGGAGGGCGATGAAATCGTTGTCGCGGTCGAGCCGGATGTCGACATATCAGCGCAGCTGAAGACGGCAAAGCAGTTGAAAGGCCGCCAGTCGGCCCAGACAGCTCTCGGCGATATCCTGCCGAAGCGGCTGGCCCAGTTTCTCGTCGAGCGGGAAAAGATCGCCGGCAATATGGCCGATCTGCCCGACAAGGCGCTGCAGCGGCTGGCCGCCAGCGCCCAGAACTGGATCATCAAACCGTCCGGCTCTGAAGGCTACCGCACCGCCGAAGTGACGCTCGGCGGCATCGACACGGCGGCGCTCGATTCCCGCAGCATGGAAGCAAAGACCGTTCCAGGCCTTTATTTCGTCGGGGAATGTGTCGACGTCACCGGCTGGCTCGGCGGCTATAATTTCCAATGGGCCTGGGCTTCCGGCTTTGCCGCCGGCGAATGCGCATAGAAATATCCGGTATAACGATTCAAGACTTCTTAAGAGAGGTGCGCCATCCTGTCTCAATTGCCGGCTCTGAAAGCTTTTCCCAAATTAAGCTTTACCGGCAGGCCTTTTTGTTGGACTGTTGTGTCACAAAAGTGAGGTTTCGAGCATGAACAGAAACGCACGACGCGCCCGCGCCATCGCAATCGCCCAGGCAAAACCCGACGCCCGCATCGCCACCCTGCGATACCTGATGCTCGCAGCCGGCGCGACCGCCGCCAGCTTGGCGCTGCTGCTCGCTCACCTCATCTGATCTTGCCGAGCGTCGACAAGCAAACTTGCGGCCCCCGTTCGCAACACTGCGGCTGCGTGGCGCATAATCTGCAATTATTTCACCGCCTTGGCTTAAGTCACCATGACCGCTTATCTGAAAATTAATATCTAATCTGACACTATTGCCCGCGATTATTTGGGCGTTTCCAACTCTGCTTGGACATGAACCGGCAATGACTGCCGCCTGGCCTCCAGGTTCCCCGATGGAAAGAGAATAGTTCGATGTGCACTCGGCTGGCGCGCCTTATGGCTGCCCGCGGGAGGAGTAGTGTATGAAAGGCTCGGAACGCCATGTTGATTGACAAGATTCTTTCCCGCTTCAGGATCAAGACCAAGGTTCTGATCTTCGTTCTGCCCTTTGTCGTCACCATTTCGGCGGTGGGCTTGACCGGCCTTTACGCATCCGGGCTTCTCCAGGGCCGCATGGAAATATCCAACAGCGTGCTGCAGTCGCTGAGCGGATTCAAGGATCTCTACGGTTCGATGGACGATTTCCTGCGCGTCACCAGCCCCGAGGCGCGCGACAAGCTGCTGTCGGATCTGAAGACCCAGCAGGGCGTGCTCGACCAGACGCTGGATCAGGTCGGAGAAGAGGCCGCCGGCCGCGACAGCCTTGCCGAGGCATCGCGCCGCACCAAGGATATTTCCGGCGTCGTCGACAAGCTCTGGGGCCTGCACGAGCAGGAGCAGAAGCTGCACGAGCAGATCGACACGGCGCAGAAGAGCCTGATCAGCACCCGCTTCACGGTCTCCTATCAGGCCGATGAACTGCAGACCGCGCTTCAGCGCGACGAGGGCGCCGCCACGATCACGCTGCGCACGGCCGACCGCCTGCTGAAGGGCGGCGATTTCCTTGGCAGCGTCGCCAGCGGTTACAGCAAGCCGCAGACGCCTGAGGAAAAGATCGCCTACATCAAGGAACAGCTGCCGGAGATCATGAAGTCCCAGCGGCTGATCGCAATCTCGGTCCCCACCAACCAGAAGAATGTCATCGATTCGCTGGCTGCGACCATCGACAGCATCAAGCAGATCGCCGAGATGCCCAGCCCGACGGAGGAAAACATCACCGAGCTCGGTCGTCTCGTGTCCCGCTTCCGCCAGACCTCGACCTATACGCAGCTCACCGCGACGCAGAAGATGCGTGAGGCGACACAGCGTTTCGCCGAACTGGAAGGCCGCATCGCCCAGACCAATTCCGTCCTTCAGGATACGCGGCGTCTCGAAAACTCCGTCTACGCGCTGCAGATCGTCCTTTCCGATTTCCTCGCCAATTCAAGCAAGGAAAATCTCGTCCGTCTGCAACAGCAGACCGGCACGCTCGGCAAGGACATGGAAGTGCTAACAACAAGCGCCAAGGGCATGGGTTTTGCCGAAGGCATATCGGAGGCGATCAAGCCGGCGCTCGACGCCATTTCCGGCGGCGGCTCGAAGATCGTCGATACGATCGGCGAGCGCGTCACGGCCTATGCAGCGGCCCGCCAGGAACTCGACGGCATCTGGAAGAAGCTCACCGATTTCGCCGAACTGCAGAAGCAGACGGCCGGCACCGAGCGCACCCAGGCAAACAGCATCTCCGTCATGACCACCGGCCTCGGCATCCTCCTGTCGATCCTCGGCGGCATCGCTCTGGTGCTGACGCTGCAGCGTCCGATCAGCCAGATCACCGGCGCCATGCGCCGCATCGCCGAAGGCGCGCTGGATACCAGCATATCGGGCGAGCAGCGCCACGACGAAATCGGCGACATGGCCCGGGCACTCGGCATCTTCAAAGAAAACGCCATCTCGAAGATCCGCATAGAAGAACAGAGCGACGAGGAGCGCGCTGCCGCCGAACACGAGCGCCAGCGCAACGATGCCGAAAAGCGCGAGATGGATCGCCAGATCGAATTCGCGGTCAACGCACTCGCCGCCGGCCTCGAGCGCATGTCGCAGGGCGATATCTCGACGACGATCGAGACACCCTTCATCGGCCGTCTCGAACAGCTGCGCCAGGATTTCAACGGCTCGATGCTGCGCCTGCAGGCGACGATGAGCCAGATCCGTGACAACGTCGAATTGATCCAGGGCAACGGCAACCAGATGGCCCGTTCGGCCGAGGATCTCTCCAAGCGCACGGAACAGCAGGCCGCCTCGCTCGAAGAGACCGCCGCCGCCGTCGATCAGATCACCGTCACGGTCCGCTCGTCGGCCGAACGCGCCAAGGATGCCGACCAGATCGTCCGCCAGGCCAAGCGCAGCGCCGACGATTCCGCCGTCGTCGTCAGCAATGCGATCGACGCCATGGGCCGCATCGAGGAAGCCTCGCGTCAGATCGAGCAGATCATCGGCGTCATCGACGAGATTGCCTTCCAGACCAATTTGCTGGCGCTCAACGCCGGCATCGAGGCAGCGCGCGCCGGGGAGGCCGGCAAGGGCTTTGCAGTCGTCGCCATGGAAGTCCGCGAACTCGCTCAGCGCTCCGCCGCTGCCGCGCAGGAGATCAAGGGGCTGATCAACAAGTCGACCAGCGAGGTCAGCTCCGGCTCGCAATTCGTCCAGGAAACCGGCACCGTGCTTGCGAAGATCAGCGCACAGATCGTCACGATCAGCCAGCATGTCGAGATGATCGCCCGTGCCAGCCACGATCAGTCCAACGCGCTGCAGAGCGTCAACTCGACGGTCAACCAGATGGATCAGATGACGCAGAAGAACGCCGCCATGGTCGAGGAGACGACCGCTGCCAGCCGCGAACTCGCCGACGAGGCCGATGCGCTGCGCCGCCTCATCCAGCAGTTCAAGATCCACGGCGAGGCGGCCGAGGCCCAGGTCTACCGCGCCGCCTGATCGCTGATCCTTTTCTCATCCAAACGGCCCCGGCTCTTCCCGGGGCCGTTTTCTTTTGTTCCAGAATCGCGCTCACTGCCGCCCTGATTTACGGAAAATTTTCCTTAACGCTTTTCCTCTAATTTAGCCCTTGTTGCCGGCCGGGGGTTTTTCATGCTGCGCCTTTTCTCTACATCTATTGTCAGCCAGATCGTGGCGATCACGCTGTTTCTGCTGGCGATCAGCACGGCCGCTATCGTCGGCGCGACCTATTACAATCTGAGCCGCCATGTGATGGACGGGGCTGTCTCGGATGCCCGGAACGCCGCCCGCGCCATGGCTGTCCTTTACGGCGCGGCTGATCCGGCCGCGAAGATCGAGGTGATGAATAATCAGCTTGCCGCCGTCACCGAGGACGCGGTTCCGGCCCTTGCCGATCATTCGCTTGTCGACCGCACCGCGCAGTCGATCGCCGGTGTCGCGACGATCTTCCAAAAGCAGGGCAGCGACTACGTTCGCATCTCCACCAACGTCAAGAAGGAAAACGGCGACCGCGCCCTCGGCACCAAGCTTGCAGCCGAGCACCCGGCCCAGGCGGTTCTCGCCCGGGGCGAGGCCTATTACGGACCCGCCGAGCTATTCGGCCGCAAATTCATGACAGGCTATTTCCCGATCAAGAACGCGTCGAACGTCAATGTCGGCATAATCTTCATCGGCATCCCGATGGAGTTCTATTATCAACGCATGAATGAGCTGCTGATCCTGGTTCTCGGCATCGGCGCCGTCGTCATGCTGCTCGTCGGCGTTCTCGCCTTCTATGCGATCCGCCTGTCGGTGCGGCCCCTGCAGGCGCTGACGGCGAGCGTCCACTCGATCTCCTCGGGCGATCTTGACGGCGCGATCCCCTGTCTCGAGAAGAAGAATGAGTTCGGCGAAATCGGCCGGGCTCTTGCGCTCTTCCGTGACAGCGCCCGTGCCAGGCGCAATCTGGAAACGCAGGCAGTCGAACAGCGCGCCTTGGGTGATGCCGAACGCGCCCGCAACGATGCTGACAAGCGCTCGCTCGACAGCCAGATCGATTTTGCCGTCAGCCAGCTGGCGGCTGGCCTCGGGCGCCTGTCCCAGGGTGATGTCTCGCAAACGATCGGCACGCCCTTTATCGGCCGGCTGGAACAACTGCGCGTCGATTTCAACGCATCGCTGCTCCGGCTCCAGGATACGCTCTCCGGCATCCGCGACAGCGCCTCGACGATCCAGCGCAACAGCAGCGCCGTTTCGGCCTCCGCCGGCGAGCTTTCGAAGCGCACCGAGGCGCAGGCGGCGAGCCTGGAGGAGACCGCCGCCGCGGTGGAGGAGATTACGGTCACGGTTCGCTCCTCCGCCGAGCGTGCCCGCGAAGCCAACAGCGTCGTCGCCGCGACCAAGAAGACGGCCGACAATTCCGGCACCGTGGTCGGCGATGCCGTCGCCGCCATGGAGCGTATCGAAGGAGCCTCGCAGCGTATCGAGCAGATCATCGAGGTGATCGACGACATCGCCTTCCAGACCAACCTTCTGGCGCTGAATGCCGGCATCGAGGCGGCGCGCGCCGGCGAGGCGGGCAAGGGTTTTGCCGTCGTCGCCCAGGAGGTCCGCGAACTCGCCCAGCGCTCGGCCGATGCGGCGCGCGAGATCAAGTCGCTGATCGAGACATCAAGCCGCGAAGTCACGGCCGGATCGGAGCTCGTCCAGAAGACTGGCAGCGTCCTTGCTTCGATCAGCCAGGAGATCATCGCAATCAGCGGCCATGTCGAGACCATCGCCACCGCCAACCGCGACCAGGCGGCCGCGCTGCAGGAGGTCAACAGTTCGGTCAACGCCATGGACCAGATGACCCAGAAGAACGCCTCGATGGTTGCCGAGACGACGCAGGCAAGCCGCCTGCTTGCCGGCGAGGCCGATACGCTGATGGCGCTGATCGAGCGTTTCCGCATCGGCGTAGAGCCCGCGGCCGCTCACCGCGGCGCAAGGAAGGTCGCCTGAGGAGCGCGGCCGCTGCCGCAGGATTGCGCCGCAACTTTGCGGCGTCTTTCCGTTGGGGCGACACGCTTGAGCATGAGGTCGAGCGAGGTCAGCCAAGCTGCAAAGCGAATGATGCCGCTGTCTCCGAACTCGGCATAGAACCGATCCTCGTCGGCCTTGCTGTTGCTCGGACCGCAATGATGCCGAAATCCGTGGACGCCTGCGATGGTGATCATATCGAACATGGGATGTCCTTTCCTACTCGAGTACATCCCTGGATTTAAGCATCGAATTTCTCTTCATAAACAGGCAAATCCACGCTATGTTTTTCACTGATGAAAAACGCGAATTGGGATTCCTATCAGCTTTTCCTGCAGGTCGCCCGGCTTGGCGGCCTGACGGGAGCCAGTGCCGCAAGCGGGCTCAGCCCGGCGACCGTCGGCCGGCGCATGCTCGATCTCGAACAGGAGGTCGGCCGCACCTTGTTTTCCCGCAGCCAGACCGGTTATCGGCTGACTGGCGACGGCCAGGCACTGCTCGATCACCTTCAAGAGATGGAGGCGGCCGCCCGCAAGGTCGAAGCCTGGCGGCAGTCCGGGGAGGGTGGCACGACCGTCCGGATCGCCGCCGGCACCTGGGTCGCCTGGCTGTTGACGGAGAATTTCGCCGCAATCCGCATGCCGGGCGATGCCTTCGCCGTTGCGCTCACAATCGGCGAGGCGCGGGCAAGCCTTGCCTATCGCGAGAGCGATATCGGCATTCGCGCCTTCGAGCCGGAGGAGGGCAATCTTGCCGCCCGCCAGCTCGGCGAGGTGGCCTATGCGGTCTATAGCAGGCGCAACGCCGCCGAACCGGACGAGCGCTGGATAGCCGTCGGCGAGGAGGACGCGATCTCGTCCTATCTGCGCTGGCCGCATGCCCATGCCGCCGCCGAGATCGTCGCCACGGTTAACCGGCCGCGTTCGCTGCCGGATCTGGTGCGCGCCGGCGCCGGCAAAACAGTGCTTCCCTGTTTCGTCGGCGATCTCCATCCCGATTTGCAGCGCCAGGGCAGCGAACTGCCGGAATTGCGCCACCGCCAATGGATCGTCATGAATGCCGAGGATCGCCATCGCCCGGAGATCCGCACGGTCGCCGACCGCATGACCAGGCTGATCCGAAGCTATGCCGATCTCTTCGCCGGCAAGCGTCCAAGCCGCGGCTGATGCCGAGGCTGGAAAGACTGAAAGACGATAAGGCGTCCGCGCCTTCTTTCGAGGCGCGGACGCTGTGATCGAGGGCAGATCGAGCGATGTGCCCGAGCTGCCGGCTGTTTCGTCAGTGCCGGTTGGTGACGACAACCGGGATCAACAGGTCGCCCCAGTTGCCGTCGCCGCCGTGATGACGAGCCGAGCGCACCAGTTCGACCGAAACGCCGGCCTCGACGGCCTTCATGACGGATTGGTTCAGCCGATGCAGGTCGTTGGCGAGCATGCGGATCGTCGTCTGTTGATCCTCGCTCATGCTCGATGCCTGCTGCTCGGCCCGCTCCCGGACGCGTGCGATGGATGCCATGATCTTATCCTCCTCTTGCGCTCATTCCGCAGCCGGTTTGAACTGCGCATGTTCGGTTGAATCGTGCATTGCCGTAGTCGAAGACCGGCCGCCGGTGATGGCGAGCGACACGGCGTCGAAATAGCCGGTGCCGACCTCGCGTTGATGCTTGGTGGCGGTATAGCCGTTCGCCTCTGCGGCGAATTCGGCCTGCTGCAGTTCGGAATAGGCCGACATCTGCCGCTGCTTGTAGCCGCGCGCCAGCTCGTACATGCCATAGTTCAGCTGGTGGAAGCCCGCGAGCGTGATGAACTGGAACTTGTAGCCCATCGCGCCGAGTTCGCGCTGGAACTTTGCGATCGTCGCCTCGTCAAGATTTTTCTTCCAGTTGAAGGAAGGCGAGCAATTATAGGCGAGCAGCTTGCCCGGATGGACCTTGTGCACACCCTCGGCAAAACGGCGCGCCTGCTCCAGATCCGGCTTAGAGGTCTCGCACCAGATCAGGTCGCAATGCGGCGCATAGGCGACGGCACGGGCGATGCAGGGCTCGATGCCGTTTCTGACCTGGTAGAATCCCTCGACCGTGCGCCCGGCATCATAGTCGACGAAGGGCTGGTCGCGCTCATCGATATCAGACGTCAGCAGTTTTGCTGCCTCCGCATCGGTGCGGGCGATGACCAGCGTCGCCACGCCCATGACGTCGGCGGCAAGCCGGGCGGCGTCGAGATTGCGGATATGGGCGGCTGTCGGGATCAGCACCTTGCCGCCGAGATGGCCGCATTTCTTCTCCGAAGCGAGCTGATCCTCGAAATGGACGCCCGCCGCACCCGCCTCGATATAGGCCTTCATGATCTCGAAGGCGTTGAGCGGTCCTCCGAAACCGGCTTCCGCATCGGCAACGATCGGCGCAAACCAGGTCTCGACGGTAAGGCCGTTGCCCTCAGCTGTCTCGATCTGATCGGCCCGCTGCAGCGTGCGGTTGATGCGCTTGGCGAGTTCCGGCCCGGCATTGGCGGGATAAAGCGACTGGTCGGGATACATCGCCGATGCCGTATTGGCGTCAGCCGCCACCTGCCAGCCGGAGAGATAGATCGCCTTCAGCCCGGCGCGCACCATCTGCATAGCCTGGTTGCCGGAGAGCGCGCCAAGCGCATTGACGAAGTCTTCCTGATGAATGAGCTGCCACAAGCGACCCGCCCCCATTTCGGCGAGCGTATGGCTGAGCGCCACCGAGCCTCTCAGCCGCTGTACGTCAGCGGCCGAATAGGGCCGTTCGATACCGTCGAAGCGGCCTGCTGGTGCATTTCGGACAAGCTTGTAAAAATCGGTCATGCGGCTCTCCTCACTGAAAATCGTCTTTGGATGGATGAATGACAAGATTGACAATTTGCGCTGATCTGGCCAGGAAAACCTTTGATTTCTGCACTGGAAAGAGGTTAAGATGACGAGGATTGACAGAGGGGCGCTGTGAATTTGTAAAATTTTGTAAATTAAACGCTCCTGTTCTTTGTCAAAGGTGTGACATGGCGGAACGGAAGATCTTCGCAGGCCCTAAACTGCGGCGCATCCGCAATGCGCTGGCGCTGACGCAGACCGCCATGGCCGAGGCGCTGGAGATTTCGCCTTCCTACCTGAACCTCATCGAGCGCAACCAGCGGCCGTTGACGGTGCAGCTGCTCCTGAAGCTTGCGGCCGTCTACCGGGTCGATCTGGAGGAGTTGCGGGGGCAGACCGGCGGCAGCCTCGGGCAGCTGAAGGAGGTCTTCGCCGACCCGCTGCTATCAGGCGAACTGCCTGGCGACCAGGAATTGGTGGAGGTGGCCGAGGCGGCGCCGAATGCCGCAAGCGGCATGATCAAGCTTTATCGCGCCTACCGCGAACAGGCCGCGCGGCTGTCCGATCTGACGGCGCTGATGGCGGCCGAAGGGCATGCGCCCGTTGCCGCCGGCCGGCTGCCGCTGGACGAGCTGCGCGAGACGCTGGAGCGCCGATCGGGCTATTTCGGACGGATCGAGACCGCGGCGGAAGCCTTTGCTGCGACGGTGCCCGGCGGCCTCGATCTTGCGGCGGGGCTGAAGGACTGGCTGCGCGCCGAACGCGGCATTGCTGTGCGCGTCTTGCCCGTGCACGTCATGCCGGATCTGCGCCGCCGTTTCGATCGGCATTCGATGCGGCTTTTCATTTCGGAACGGCTGTCGCCGGCCGATCGTGCGCACGAAATCTCAGTCGAGGTCGCAAACCTTGCCTTGCTGCCGGCCATCGATGCCGAGCTCGACGATCTCTCGCTTTCTTCCGCCGAGGCGCGCCGCATCGCCCGCTTCGAGCTTGCCCGCATTGCGGCCCTGGCGCTGGCAATGCCCTACGAGGCCTTCCTGTCGGCGGCTAAGGCGACGCGTTACGACATCGATATTCTTCGCGCGCGTTTCGGCGTCTCCTTCGGCCATGCGGCAACGCGTCTGACGATGCTGCAGCGACCTGGGGCGGCAGCCATCCCCTTCTTCCTGGTCGAGATCGATGCGGCCGGCCATCGGCTGCGGCGCGCCGGCGCCCAGGGCTTTCCGCAGGCCCGTTTCGGCGGCGGCTGTCCAAAGCTCAATATCCATGCCGCCTTCCTGCAGCCGGGCCAGATTCTCGCCGAGACCGTCGTCATGCCGGATGGCGCCTCCTTCCTGACGGTCGCGCGCACCCTGGAGGGGCCGAGCGTCGAATTCGGGGAAAGGATCAGACGCACCGCGATTCTGATCGGCTGCGATGCCGCCCTCGCGGATGGCGTGGTCTACGGGCAGGCGGCGGCGCTCGATCCGGTTGCGATCGGCTCAGCCTGTCGTCTTTGCGAGCGGCGCGGCTGCCTTTCCCGCGCTGAGCCGCCGGTAACGCGGCCGCTCGGGCTCGACGAGATGGTGGCGGGCCTCAGCGCCTTCGACTTCCAGTGAGGTGAAATGATTGAAAGCGCAGTTTTTGCGCTTGTGGGGTTAGAAATTCCTTCTTAGTCTGCGGGGCAAAACCAGAGGGAAAAGAGGTTCGCGGATGCGGGCTCTTCGAACAAACAGGAGAAGTCATGAGGTCAACCATCGCAACCGTGACGGCCGCAGCCATCGCCGCGCTCCTTGCCGCCGCGCCGGCCGTTGCGCAGGAGCGCGTCGTCAACGTTTACAACTGGTCGGATTATATCGACGACAGCATCCTTGCCGACTTCACCAAGGAAACCGGCATCAAGGTCGTTTACGACACCTTTGATTCGAACGAGACGGTGGAAACCAAGCTGCTTGCCGGCGGCACCGGTTATGACGTCGTCGTTCCCACCGCCGACTTCCTGCAGCGCCAGATCCAGGCAGGCGTCTTCCAGAAGCTCGACAAGTCGAAGCTGCCGAACCTTTCCAACATGTGGGACGTGATCCAGCAGCGCACCGCTTCCTATGACCCGGGCAACGAATACGCCGTCGATTACATGTGGGGGACCGACGGTATCGGCTATAACGTCAAGAAGGTCGCTGAAATCCTCGGGCCTGACGCCAAGCCCGGTCTCGAAGTGATTTTCGATCCGAAGGTCGCCGAAAAGTTCAAGGACTGCGGCATCTACGTGCTCGACACGCCGAAGGACGTGATGACCACGGCGCTGCGTTATCTCGGCCTCGATCCGAACTCCACCAAGGCCGAGGATTTCAAGAAGGTCGAGGCATTGCTGACGGCGGTGCGCCCCTATATCCGCAAGTTCCACTCGTCCGAATATATCAACGCCCTTGCCAATGGCGACATCTGCATTGCCTTCGGTTATTCCGGCGACATGCTGCAGGCCCGCGACCGCGCGGCCGAAGCCAAGAACGGCGTCGAGGTCAATTATTCGATCCCCGTGCAGGGCGCTCAGATGTGGTTCGACATGATGGCAATCCCCGCCGATGCCAAGCACGTGGCCGAAGCGCATGAATTCCTGAACTACCTGATGAAGCCCGAGGTCATCGCCAAGGCGAGCGACCACACCTTCTATGCCAACGGCAACAAGGCCTCGCAGCAGTTCGTCAGCAAGGAAGTGCTGGAAGATCCGGCGGTCTATCCGACCGACGAGGTGATGAAGAACCTTTTCACCGTCAAGCCGTGGGATCCGAAGACGCAGCGCACGGCAACGCGAATCTGGACGAAGGTCGTGACCGGCCAGTAAGTCGATGCCAGGCCCGGACGGAAACGTCCGGGCCTTTCATTACCGGCCCGGGGTGGAGGCCGGCTGAAAACTTATATTCGGGGAATATTATGAAATCTTTGGGCAATATCCGCCGCGCCTTCGCACCCTGGACCGACCCTTCTGCAAAACCCTTCATAGCCTTCAAGAATGTCACCAAGCGCTTCGGCAATTTCACCGCCGTCGATGATCTGTCGCTGAACATTTATCACCGTGAGTTCTTCGCGCTGCTCGGTGCGTCCGGCTGCGGCAAGTCGACGCTTCTGCGCATGCTCGCCGGCTTCGAGCAGCCGACCTCGGGCGAAATCATCCTCGATGGCACCGACCTCGCCGGCACGCCGCCCTACAAGCGGCCGGTCAACATGATGTTCCAGTCTTACGCGCTTTTTCCGCATATGACCGTCGAGAAGAATATCGCCTTCGGCCTCAAGCAGGACGGCATGCCGAAGGACGAAATGACTGAGCGCGTGACGCAGATGCTGAAGCTCGTAAAGCTCGAGCAGTTTGCCTCACGCAAACCGAACCAGCTCTCCGGCGGTCAGCGCCAGCGCGTTGCGCTCGCCCGCTCGCTCGCCAAACGCCCGAAAGTGCTGCTGCTCGACGAACCGCTTGGCGCGCTCGACAAGAAGCTGCGCGAGGAAACTCAGTTCGAACTGATGGACCTGCAACAGACGCTCGGTCTCACCTTCGTTGTGGTCACCCACGATCAGGAAGAGGCGATGACCATGGCCGACCGCATCGCGGTCATGAGCCACGGCAAGGTCGTGCAGGTGGCAACGCCGGCCGAAATATACGAGGCGCCGAATTCCCGCTTCGTCGCGGACTTCATCGGCGACGTGAATATCTTCGACGGCAAGGTGACGACGTCGGAAAACGGCGCGGTCGAGATTTCGGTCGAAACCGGCCTGACGATCCGGACGGCCGCCACCGAGACGCCGGCCGTCGGCAAAACGGTCGGTTTTGCCATCCGCCCGGAAAAGATCCGCGTGGCACGCACGGCCCCCGCGAATGCCTCGGTCAATGCCGCCAAAGGCGAGATCTGGGATATCGGCTATCTCGGCGACATGACCGTCTTCCATATCAAGCTGCCGAGCGGCAAATTCGTCAGAGCTTCTTCCCTCAACGCGCAGCGTTCCGTCGAAGACCCGTTCACCTATGATCAGGACGTCTGGGTTTCGTTC
The DNA here is from genome assembly GCF_019685235.1 of Rhizobium sp. NLR8a. Taxonomy (NCBI): domain Bacteria; kingdom Pseudomonadati; phylum Pseudomonadota; class Alphaproteobacteria; order Hyphomicrobiales; family Rhizobiaceae; genus Rhizobium; species Rhizobium sp. NLR8a. The sequence goes on along the minus strand of NZ_JABDWI010000008.1, from coordinate 336,804 downwards.
GACGAGAATGGCGGCGTGCTGCTGAAGGATTGAGGTTATGGAAACCTTCGCATCGCGCCTTTACAACCGCCTCGTCATCATCATCCCCTACGCTTGGCTGCTGCTCTTCTTTCTGGCGCCGTTCTTCATCGTCTTCCGCATTTCCCTGTCGACGACGGCGATCGCCATCCCGCCCTATGAGCCGGTCTTCTCCTTTGCCGATGGCTGGAGTGCCTTCTGGAGCAAGGTCTCGACCTTCTCCTTGGATAATTACGGCTATCTCACCGACGATCCGCTCTACTTCAACGCTTATCTCTCGAGCGTCATCATCGCGGCGGTCTCGACCTTCCTGATGCTGCTGATCGCCTATCCGATCGCCTATGGCATGGCGCAGGCCCCGCGGCGCATCCGCCCGACACTTTTGATGCTCGTCATCCTGCCGTTCTGGACGAGCTTCCTGATCCGCGTCTATGCCTGGATAGCCATCCTGAAGCCCGAAGGGCTGCTGAACCAGCTCCTCCTGTCGCTGCATGTAATCGACATCCCACTGATCATCCTCAACACCACCACCGCCGTCTATATCGGCATCGTCTATTCCTATCTGCCCTTCATGGTGCTGCCGCTCTATTCGGCGCTCGAAAAGATGGACGGCACGCTGATCGAGGCAGCGCAGGATCTCGGCTGCACGCCGACCCAGGCCTTCTGGCGCGTCACCTTCCCGCTGTCGATCCCCGGCGTGGTTGCCGGCTGCATGCTGGTCTTCATCCCTGCCGTTGGCGAGTTCGTCATTCCCGATCTTCTCGGCGGTTCGCAGACGTTGATGATCGGCAAGACGCTCTGGAACGAATTCAACGCGAACAGAGACTGGCCGGTCTCCTCGGCGGTCGCAACCATCCTGCTCATGATCCTGGTGATTCCGATCGTCTTCTTCCAGAATGCGCAGGCCAAGGCCGAAGAGCGGGGGAAATAAGCCATGCTGAGATGGACCCGTTTCAACATCATCTCCGTCGTGCTCGGCTTTGCCTTCCTCTATCTGCCGATCGTGCTGCTGGTGGTCTTTTCCTTCAACGAATCGAAACTCGTCACCGTCTGGGGCGGCTTCTCCACCAAATGGTATGCGTCGCTGCTCTCGAACCAGGCCCTGCTCGATGCCGCCTGGGTAACGATCCGTGTCGGTCTGCTGTCGGCCACCTTTGCGACCATCCTCGGCACGATGGCGGCGCTAACGCTGGTGCGCTATACCCGCTTCCGCGGCCGCATGCTCTTTTCAGGCATGGTCTATGCGCCGCTCGTCATGCCCGAAGTCATCACCGGTCTGTCGCTGCTGCTGCTCTTCGTCGCAATCGGCCTCGACCGCGGCTTCTGGACCATTACGCTGGCGCATACGACGCTGACCATGTGCTTCGTCGCCGTCGTCGTGCAATCACGGCTCTTGAGCTTCGACCAGTCGATCGAGGAAGCCGCGCAGGATCTGGGCGCGCCGCCGGTGCGGACCTTCTTCGAGATCACGCTGCCGATCATCTCGCCGGCGGTGTTTTCGGGCTGGATCCTGGCTTTCACGCTGTCGCTCGACGACCTCGTCATTGCAAGCTTCACCTCCGGCCCCGGCGCAACCACGCTGCCGATGAAGATCTATAGCCAGGTGCGCCTTGGGGTAACGCCTGAGATCAATGCGATCTGCACGATCCTGATCGCCACCGTCGCGGTCGGCGTTATCTGCGCATCCGTGATCACCAAGCGGCGGGAAGTGCAGCGCGAGCGCGACGAGCGGGCGGCGGCAGCCGGCGCCTGAGCGGCATGTCGCCTTGGACGCAGGGCTCTTTATTGCGCGTGGGGCGTGCCGCCAAAAAGCGGAACCGGCGAGATCACCGGATTCGGCCATGAGCCGCCCACGAAGAACGGCAGAAGCGGCAGCTCTGCCGCCTTGGCCGGATCGGTCGCCTCCAGAGAACCGGAAAGCGCCAGCCCGTTGGACTGATAGGTGACCACGCCGGAAAGCGCCAGCGTCTGCGTCGGCCCGACAACATGGGCGTCATGGATTTCGGCGGAGCCGTTGGCGAAATCGGCCCGAAGTTCCAACTGGTTGAACGCGAAAGCGCTGCCGGCTGCGGCACTCAGTGGAAAGAACGGCTTTTGGGCCGCCTGTGTCCTGAGCGCGCCGGAGTCGACGCCGGGAATCGTGCCTTCCTTCGTCCAGAAATGCAGCTTGCCGGTGACGTCGGCAAGACCGGCCGTCCAGATCGCCTTCGACGACTGCAGGTCGAGATCGAGCGATCCCGTCGCAAGCGGCAGCGGTCCTTTGAGCTGCAGACGCTCGGCAAGGCCGGCGAAGTCGGCATCGCGGATCGACAGCTGCAGCTTGCCGCCGCCGTCGAAGTCGCGCCGCGTCGCCTCCAGATGCGCCGTCATTTCGCCGCCTTCGAAGCCGCTGTCGCCGATATCGAACTTGGCCTCGCCGCCGGTGACGATCATGCTGGCGCCGACATCGGAAAGCTCGAAGCGGCCCATCTCAGCGCGCCGCGCCGAAAGCCTGACGTCGACGTCGAGCAGTTGCAGCGGTGCGCTGATGCCGGTGGAGATTTCCTCCGCCTCACCCGCCGCCAATCGCAGCGCGAAAGCGTCGAGGAACGGCTTCAGGTTCATCTGGTCGAAGGCGAGCGTGCCGCCGATCTTCGGCCGTCTGCCGGCCCTAGTCGTAAGGTCCATCACGCCGGTGGCGCTCGCCTCGTTCAGCGACAGGCTGAGATCGTTGAAACGCAGCCCGCTGCCCGATGACATGATGTCGGATTCCAGCGAGGCGCTCTTCAGCGTGCCGACGCCGGGGAGCGATCTGCCCGACCATGTCAGAAACGCCGGCACATCGGGAATGCTGACGGCGATATTGCCGGAAAGCGCCGAAAGGCTGGCGATGCTGGCGATCCCTTGAAAACGGGCCGTCAGCAGGTTTGACGTCAGCGATGTCCGCGTCTCGGCGCTCTTGCCGGCAAAGGCGAGCAGCGGCTGGCGCGAGGCGAAATCCACCTTCAGGTCCACGCCGTTGATACGGGCGATCACGACAGCCGAGATCGCGCCCGAGAGCCGTGGCCAGCCGATGTCGGCCGTGACGCTGTCAAAATTGTAAGTCTTGGCGCTCTTGACGTCGGTGACGGCAAGCGTGCCGTCCTCGACGGTCACCGCACCGATCTCGGCATCGAGAGCGGGATCGAGCATCTCAGCCCCGTTTTCGTAGCGCACGCCGCTGATCGCGCGGGCAAGCAGGCCGGCGTAACTCCAGTCGATCAGGCCGTTCTCGTCACGCGTCAGCGCCAGGTTGGGCCGCAGCAGATGGAATTCGTGGAAACTCGTCCGGCCTCTCAGCGCATCGATGAGGCTGAAATCCGCCGACAGGCTTTCAATACTGCCGAGCAGCTTGTCGCCGCTTTCGCGCGGCTGGCGGATGGTGACCTGGTTCAGCGTGATGCGCGGCGTCGGCCAGAATTCGAGAACCGGATTACCCTTGATCTCGGCATGGTAGCCCGTCCATTTCGACAGCGCATCCTCGATGCCGGAGCGCACGAAACCCGTCGTGATGAGATAGGGCGCTGCGACCCTGAGGGCCACGAACAGTGCAAGCGCAACCAGCAGAAACAGCGTCGACATGCGGGCGAAGGCCGGAAGCCAGCGCGAAACGGGCCCGATTTTCCTGCGCCACCTGCGATGTCTAGACGTGCTCATGATCTCTGCCGGTTACCGGTTATGCGCTGATTTCGCCCGATATATGAAATATCAGGCCTATGCAAATCCAATGCATGTCGCCTGGAAGCGTGCAACGGTTCCAAGACTACGACATCATAAAACGAAGAGCCGAACCGCGTCGCATGAATCCGGTTTATGCGACGCGTTTAGGCTTGGGATCGGGCGGTCGCACTTTATAATGCAATGCAGCATGATATAAGGACGGGATTGGGGAGGAAGAATGAATGCAGGATAACAAGCCACTTTGGGTGCCCTCGGCCGAGACCGTTGCAACAAGCCCGATCCATGCCTTCATCGAGCGTTGCAATAGAGAATTCGGCCTCTCGCTTGCAGGCTTTGAGGATGTGCACGCATGGTCGGTGGCCGAGCGGGAGAAGTTCTGGTCGAGCGTCTGGAATTTCTGCGGCGTAAAGGGAGAACGCGGCGCACGGGTGCTCGTCGACGGCGACCGCATGCTGGAGGCCCGCTTCTTTCCCGATGCGACGCTGAATTTCGCCGAAAACCTGCTGCCCGGCCGCGGCGAGGCCGACGCCATCATTTTCCGCGGCGAGGACAAGGCCGAAGACCGTTGGTCGTGGGATCGGCTGCGCGCGCAGGTCTCCAAGCTGCAGCAGGCCTTCGCGGCACTCGGCATCGGCAAGGGCGACCGCATCGCCGCCATGATGCCCAACATGCCGGAGACCATCGCCTGCATGTTGGCCGCCGCCTCGATCGGCGCCATCTGGTCATCCTGCTCTCCCGATTTCGGCGAGCAGGGCGTGCTCGACCGCTTCGGCCAGATCGGTCCCCGGCTCTTCATCGCCTGCGACGCCTATTGGTATTCCGGCAAGCTGCAGGACGTTGGCCCCAAGGTTGCCGCGGTGGCGAAAAGCCTCGGTGTCCCCACGGTCGTCGTCCACTATGCCGGCGATGCCGAGGCAGTGGCGGGCAAGACATCAGGGGCTTCGACGCTGGAAGCCTTCATTGCGCCCTACGAGGCCAAGGAGATCGCCTTCACGCCGCTTGCTTTCGCCCACCCGCTCTACATCCTCTTTTCCTCAGGCACGACCGGTGTGCCCAAATGCATCGTGCATTCGGCCGGCGGCACGCTGCTGCAGCATCTCAAGGAGCACCGGCTGCATTGCGGCCTGCAGGCGGGCGAGAAGCTCTTCTACTTCACCACCTGCGGCTGGATGATGTGGAACTGGCTGGTCAGCGGGCTCGCCAGCGGCGCCGCGCTCTGCCTGTTCGACGGTTCGCCCTTTGCACCGGACGGCAATGTGTTGTTTGACTATGCCGAGGCGGAAAAATTCGCAATTTTCGGCACCTCGGCAAAATATATCGATGCGGTGCGCAAGGGCGGGCTGACGCCGCGCAAAAGCCACGATCTTTCCAGCCTCCGGCTGATGACCTCCACCGGTTCTCCGCTGTCACCCGAGGGTTTCACCTTCGTCTATGAGGGCATCAAGGCGGACGTGCAGCTTGCTTCGATCTCAGGCGGCACCGATATCGTTTCCTGTTTCGTGCTGGGCAATCCGCTGCAGCCGGTCTGGCGCGGCGAGATCCAGGGTCCTGGTCTCGGTCTTGCGGTCGACGTCTGGGACGATGGCGGCAAGCCGGTTCGCGGTGAGAAGGGCGAACTCGTCTGCACCAAGGCCTTCCCCTCCATGCCTGTGATGTTCTGGAACGATCCTGATGGCGCCAAATATCGCGCCGCTTATTTCGAGCGGTTCGACAATGTCTGGTGCCACGGCGATTTTGCCGAATGGACAGAGCATGGCGGCCTCGTCATCCATGGCCGCTCGGATGCGACGCTCAACCCCGGCGGTGTGCGCATCGGCACGGCCGAGATCTACAACCAGGTGGAACAGATGGACGAGGTGGCCGAGGCACTGTGTATCGGCCAGGAATGGGATGACGACGTGCGTGTCATCCTCTTCGTCCGCCTTGCCTCAGGTGTGACGCTGACCGAGGATCTCGTCAAGGCGATAAAGGCGCGTATTCGCGCCGGCGCCTCGCCGCGGCACGTGCCGGCAAAGATCATCGCGGTTGCCGATATTCCCCGCACCAAATCCGGCAAGATCGTCGAGCTTGCAGTGCGTGAGGTCGTTCATGGCCGGCCGGTGAAAAACCAGGAGGCGCTCGCCAATCCGGAAGCGCTGCGGCTCTTCGCTGATTTGAGTGAACTGAGGGACTGATAAGGAGCCGTAAACCACAAGCTTTCACCATTCAGCAATCCCCTGTCATGGAAACCTTTCGTTAAGAAACCTTTGTCAAAGGTGAAACAACTTGGGGGCCGCACATGAACGAGGCGGCCTGAAGCCTCCGGGCTTACGAAACATGACGTTGATCGACTGAGCTCTTGTTGAACAGCACCCATTCAAGGCAGCCTCCGGCTGCCTCTTTTTTGCCTGCCGTGCAGCGTTCCGGCGGCTCTGCCCCGTCGATAGGGATCAGCCAGCCAGCACACGTTGCGACGGGAAGGTGATCTCGACAAGCGTGCCTTCGTTCGGCGCCGAATTGATCGAGAATGTCGCCCGATTGGCATCCACCATCGCCTTGGTCAGCGGCAGGCCGAGCCCGGTGCCGTCGCCGCGATGGCGTGACTGGGTCGAGGAGACCTGGCGGAACGGCTTCATCGCATGGTCGAGTTCGGCGCGCGTCATGCCGATGCCGGTATCGCGAACCCTCAACACCACGCTGCCATTCGCCTCGTAGGAGGTGGAAACGACGATCTGTCCGCCAGACGGCGTAAAGCGGATGGCGTTCGACAGGATGTTGAGCGCGATCTGCTTGATCGAGCGCAGATCGGCTACGACCTCGGGCACCGAATGGGACAGCGCCGTGCGGATGATGACGCGCTGGCCGTTTGCCTGCGGCTGGACGAGGGCGACGGCCTCTGAGACCGCCTCGTTGAGGCCGACGGCGGCGAAGTCAAGATCCATCTCGCCCGCCTCGATCTTCGAAATATCGAGGAGATCGTTAACGATATCGAGGACGTGCCGGCCGGAGCGGCCGATATCGTTGGCATATTCGATATATCGGGGATGGCCGATCGGACCGAAGCGCTCGCCGGCCATCATGTCGGAAAAGCCGATGATGGCGTTGAGCGGCGTGCGGATTTCATGGCTGACGCGCGCGAGGAAATCGGTCTTGTGGGCGTTGGCGGTTTCGGCCGCGCCCTTGGCATTGCGCAGCTCATCCTCGGTGCGTTTCCACTGGGTGATATCGCGGATGACGGCGCAATAACCGTTCGAGGAGGTAAGCCGGCCCATCGTCATGAACAGCGGCACGAAGCCGCCGCCGGCCTCGCGGCCGATCACTTCGCGCCCGTCGTTCAGCACGCTTGCCACGCCGTGGCCGGCAAGGCCGTTCAGATAGTCGAGGACGGCTTTCTGGCTCTCATGGGCAAACAGCATGACGAAGGGTTTGCCGCGCGTCTCCTGCTCGTCGTAATTGAACAGCGCGCTCGCCGACCGGTTCATCGAACGGATATCGCCCTCGGTGCCGATGACGACGACGCCGTCGGTCGCCGTTTCCAGGATCGAGCGCAATTCCTCGACCTCGACCTGAAGCTTGGCGACCTTCTCGACCATCCGCTCCGGACGCGCTTCGGACCGGTTGCTGTCGCCGCGGCCATCCTCCTTGCCTTCCACCGGCATCAGCGCCAGCATCAGAGCATTGGCATCTTCCCAGCGCACCGATTGCAGCCGCGCAGTCACCGGTGTCAGCGTGTCGTCGGCCTTGACCAGCATCATGGTGCCGGAACCGGCTGCCTTTTCCTCAAGTTCGCGCCGCTGCAGCAGGGCTTCGATACCGCCAACCTCACGCAGCGCGTCGAGCGACTGGTAGCCCGTCAGCCGCATGAATTCGGGATTGGCATGGATCAGCGCATCGCCGACATGGATAAGCACCGCGACGGGCAATTGGTCGACCGTTCCGGCCGAAAGCCCGTCAATCATCTTCACGCGCGGCGGGATGAAGCTTGTGAGAACCTCGATCTGGCTGACCGTCTCCTCGAGCCCTTCCGTCGCCTCGTCCTCGGTGATGGCGGCGGGTTCTTCCGCGGCGCCGTCTTCGCGCAACGACTCGGCCGCCTTCTCGAAGATCGCTTCCTGCGGCGCAATCTCCTCGGCCGAAGCTGTGTCGGCCGTATCGGCGCCGGGCGTTTCGCCGGTGAAGGCTTCGGGCGCCGCGCTTTCTTCGAAAGCCGCCGGTTCCGTGGCGGTGGTGCCCGTCGGCGCCGGGGTGTCGGGCTCCTCCCTGCGGGCGCCGAAGGCTTCCAGGCGCTTGGCGATTTCGCGGAAGTTCGCCTGTTCGGCGGCCGTCAATGCGGCGCCTGTGCTGTGAAGCTGCACCACCTTGTCGGTGGAACGGCGATTGGGCGTTTCCACGATGCGAAGCGCCGGGGGTTCGTCTGCGGCATCGGCCGCCAGCCCTTCACCGGCGCTCTCCTGCACCTCTTCGGCGGCGCTCTCCCGGGTGGGCGGCTCGAAGCCGGCCTCCCCTCCGGCCGCTTCGAAAGGCGTCTCTTCGATCTGAGGGTGGTCCTCGATCACGTCCGCCGCGATCGTTTCTGCCGGGGCCGCTTCGGGCGCGGCGTCAATCTCGTGTGCCGGTTCGCTGATAGCGTCGGCCGCCGGGCCGGGGCCTGCCGCATCATGGCCGACACCGTCCGGGCCAAGCGTCAGGCCGAGCGCCAGCGGATCCTCCTGCGTATCGGAAAGCCTGACGACGCCGAAGCCGCGGAAGCCGTCGAAGTCGCGGCTGCGGGTATAGGTCGGCAGTGCGGCGAGATCGACCGGAACGACGAGGCTGGTGCCTTCGACCGGCCAGAGGATCGTCTTCCCCGACCATGTGTCGCGGCGCGCAAGGGCCTCGGAAATCTTGCCGTCGGGGTCGAGATTGAAGAGAGCGGCGATGTCGCTGAAGGCAGAGCCGATGATAGCGGATGCATGCGGACCGACGGCCTCGGCAAATTCGTGACTGACTTCGTTGAACCGGCCTTCCGCATCGATCTTCCAGACGAAGCGGGTGGCGCGGCTGTTCGGCCTGAAGACGAAACCAGGCTCGGGCGCAAGCGACGCGGGAGGGGGCGCGTCGGCTGCGATGGCCGGCTCTTCGCGCGCGGCGTCCGGCGCCTCATCGCGCGGCATTTGGCTGGTCTTGGCGGGTGTCCCCGCCATCGCGGTCGCTTCCGCCGTCTCGTCGGCGGAATGGCTCGCGGCCTCATCGACGGGCGCCGCGGGCTCGTCGGCCTCATCCATGCGGCTCTCGGTCGCGTCGTCGTTCTCCGCCGCTTCGGTTGCGGTCGGATTCTCGTCCGCAACCGCCGCCTCTGCGGTGGTGGCAGCCGCCTCGGCCGGCTGTTCCCGGTCGTCGGCGATCTCCTCCAGTGTCTCCTCGACCTCTTCGATTCCCGAGACGGCATTGACGATCTCGCCGAAGCCGGTCGCCGCAGCCGCCTCTTGCGGAGGAAGTTCGGATGACGACGTGCCTTCTTCCCTCGCCGGCGCGTCAGCCGCCTGCGGGGGTGCATCGACTGCGTCGAGCACGGGCGCATCGGTCGGATCCAGATGACCGATCGCGGTTTCCACGGCAAAGAGCAGATTGAGCGCCGGCTCGTCGCTGAGCCTGCCGACTGCTGCCGGAAGATAACCCCTGCCGGTGGCGACCGGGCGCTTCACCAGGCGATCGGGATGCGCGCCGGCAAGATTGATCAAGGCCTTTGCGGTCTCACCTGATATGGCGAGCGAGGCGAAGCCGGGCGAGGCCGCGATGACCTCGCCATTGGCGCCGATGACGGCCATATGCGTGTCGGGATCATCGAGACCTTGCAGCATCTGGGCCGCCGCAGCGCCCGCCGTTAGCGGCCTTGCCGACACCGGCACGGAAAACAGAATAGCCTTCTCGCCTGATGAAAGCCGGATCAGTTCGGCCGCCGCCTGCACCTGCAGGCGCTGGAAGCCCTTGGCGACCCGGATCATCAGGCTTCTGTTGTCGCCGATATCGGCGAGCTGACGCGCCGCCGTTTCCAGCTGGCGAAAGGTGATGTCGGTGCGATCGGCTCCCTGGTCGAGCAGGTCGTAGACCGCCGAATGGCCGAAAAGCTCCGCGCCTGCGCCGTTTGCCCAGAGCAGGCGGGCAAGATCGGCCGAAAATAGCACCATGGCCTCGCCGCGCGAAAAGCGTTCCCGCACCCGCGCATGCACGGCGATATCGATGAACGGATATTGGACTGCGGGCATGATCAAACCTTGTCGCTGTCGGCCTTCTAAATTAACGGCTTATTAATAACTGCAGGTCGCACGCCGGTCCAGAACAGCGGGGTGCTTTCAGCCGAAAGGGTTAACGACTTGTGCGTCGCACAATTTATGTTGCAATGCACAATGAAATATTCTATATAGACGTCATTCGATGATCGCAGGCAGCAACTGCCTTAGCCCAAAGGAATGCGACCCATGGCTACCATAAAGACCGATGATGTTTTTTCAATCGCTTCTTTCGACCCGTCCAAGCTGGCTGAATCCTTCCGCGAATTCGCTGAAAAGGGCGCCCAGCAGTCGAAAGACGCCTATGCCAAGCTGAAGACCGCTGGCGAGGAAGCCGGCAAGACGCTCGAAGCCACCGTCCAGACGGCACAGGCCGGCACCGTCGAGATCGGCCTGAAGGCGATCGACGTCCTGCGCGTCAACGCCGAGAGCTCGCTCTCGCACATGGAAGCACTGCTCGGCGTCAAGTCCCCGGCTGAATTCTTCGAACTGCAGACCTCCTTCCTGCGCAAGCAGGCCGAACTCGCCGTCGAACAGGCGAAGTCGATCCAGGAAACCACCAAGCAGGTTGCCGAAAAGCTCGCAAAGCCCTCCAAGGAAGCCGCCGAAAAGGCCATGGCATCCTTCAAGGTTGCCTGATCGGTTTTACCATTGCGTGACAAAAGGCTGGACCCCGCGTCCGGCCTTTTTGTATATTGATGAGGAATGGGACTTGAATTCATCGCCAAGTCCTCGTATGTGACCCCCGTCGCGTCAAACGTGATTTATGCGGTTGTAGCTCAGTTGGTTAGAGCGCAGGTTTGTGGCACCTGAGGTCGGAGGTTCGAGACCCCCCAACCGTACCATTTCTCTCTAGGTCAGCTCCCTATCAGACAAATCGTTCTGGCTGACGTCATTTCGACCGAAAAACGTACAGACGTTTGACTGTATCTGTAGTGATGCCGCACCGAGGCTGGCTTGCCTTGCCAAAAAGCACGGGCTTTCACGTATGGGATGGTAGGCGAGGCGCCTCTCCTGACCAGATGGCAACATCCCGAAGGCAAAGTGAGCAGCGCTTAAAAAGAGCCTACGCTTCCGGCGAATTTGCTGCCTATTTGCCACATCAGCTCGAACATTCAGGAAGCACAACCCACTCGTATGGTGCCATACCTCTGGGTGAGCCACATATGCGGCACGCAGCAGCGAGCTCCGCAATTGCAACAATCCGCCACTTGATCCGGAACGATGCCCCACGCAAGCAAAATTGCCAAGGATGCGAACCGCGAAGCCGATCCGTGGCAAGAGAGGCGTAGACAACATTCAGGGGCGCTTAAACAATTCGGACCTCGTTTTCCCGATAAGCGTGGAGACTTACTAAATTTTAGCAGATGACCGTAACTTCAATTTAAGTGCCGTCATGCGAGCAATTGCGCAGGTTCGGACGGGCAGGGCGCAGGATCCTGGAATATGTCTTCTAGCCTTTGTTAGAGGTTGCGGTGGAAGCGCCTCATAAGCGCTAGTCGCCAAGATCAAAAACCTTCTCGAATATAAATAAAGCTTTTGGTTGAATTTCCTCTTCAAATGGAGCAGAGGAAATTGGCATTAGGCGCGGCCGAAATGGAATAGGCAAACGGGGATTTTATGACGAACCTCATTACTTTTATTAAGTACGTCGACACGACTGGGGATCAGAGAATTGACGGGCTTATCAGCGGCGTTGCCTGGGACGGCACGATAACCTATGCGTTTCCCACCCTTTCGACATCGTATTCCTATGAGGGCGAGAAAGATTTCGACTTCTCGTCGATTTCTTCGCAACAGCAGTCTGCAGCCTTGTTTCTTATGGAGCAATCCTACGGAAACGCGGCAAATGACGGCTTTTCGGTTGAGGGATTTACGAACGCGAACTTTGAGGCGGGAGGCGCCGATACCGCATCCGTGCGCTTCGCTCAGTCGTCCCTGCCTCCGACGGCATGGACCTATTATCCGGGTAATCGCAGCTACAGCGGCGATGTCTGGTTCGGAACCGAATATGCCGGCACAGAAGATGACCTTCGCTTTCCGGGGTTCGGCAACTATGCGGGCCACACCGTGGCGCATGAGTTGGGTCACGCTCTCGGTTTGAAGCATGCTCATGAACCGGATGACGCCAATACGACAGTTGTTCCGAGTGCGTATGACTCGGTCGAATACACGATCATGACCTACCGCACCTATGTCGGAGACAATTTGAGTGGGTACAAGTATGAGCATGATGGCGCGCCGCAAACCTTCATGATGCTCGACATCGCCGCCCTGCAGGAAATGTATGGTGCGGACTACACCACGAACAGTGGCGATACCGTCTACAAGTGGAATCCCGACGAAGGCATCACCTATGTCAACGGAGTGGCGGCCATCACGCCCGATGCCAACCGGATCTTCGCAACAATCTGGGACGGTGGCGGTATCGATACCTATGATTTGAGCGCTTATACCACCGCCCTCAAGATCGACCTGCGAGCAGGCGGATACTCGGTCTTTTCCCAGGACCAGTTGGCCGATCTGTGGGGTGGTCCGAACAATGGCTACGCCCGCGGCAACATTTTCAACGCGCTTCTGTTTCACGGCAACGTTGCGTCCTTGATCGAGAACGTTCAGGCCGGCTCCGGCAACGACAACATCACAGGCAACGAAGCGAACAATACGCTTTGGGGCAATGCCGGGAATGATTCGCTTTATGGCGGCGCCGGCGCTGACACATTGATCGGCGGAGTTGGTTCCGATTGGATGGTGGGCGGGGCGGGCAACGATCTCTATGCCGTCGACGATAACTTCGATTTTGTGATCGAGAGTGCGAACCAGGGGACGGACACCGTTCAGACGGCGCTTTCAACCTATACGCTCCGCGACAATGTCGAGATCTTGACCTACACAGGGTCCGCCAGCTTCACCGGCACCGGCAATGCGCTCGCCAACACGATCACCGGCGGCGCCTTCAACGACACGCTGAATGGCGGGGCTGGTGCGGACACCTTGATCGGTAGTGCGGGCGACGACACCTACATCGTCGACAATGTTGGCGACAGCGTCACCGAAGCCGCCAATGAGGGGATCGACACTGTTCGCGCGACATCGGCAAGCTATACGCTTGCCGCCAATCTCGAGAACCTCACCTATATCGGCACGGCAGCCTTTACCGGGACGGGCAATGACCTTGCCAATACGATCAGGGGCGGGGCAGGTGCCGACACCTTGGACGGGAAGGGCGGTGCGGACAGCTTGATCGGCGGTGCGGGCAACGACACCTATATTGTCGATACCCTTGCCGACGTGATCACCGAAGGGCTGAATGAAGGAGGCGATCTGATCAAGACGACGCTTTCTTCCTATGCCTTGACCATCAATGCCAATGTCGAAAACCTGACCTTCATCGGCACCGGCGATTTTACCGGGACTGGAACCAGCATCGCCAATACGATCACCGGCGGCGCTGGCAACGATGTTCTGGACGGCGGCGCCGGCAATGACACGCTGAATGGCGGCGGCGGCAACGACATCTATATGGTCGACAGTGCGGGCGACGTGATCAACGAGGCGGTCAGCGCCGGCACCGACGAAATCCGCACGGCGCTTGCAGCCTACTCGATCGCCGCCTTGGTCAATGTCGAGAACCTCACCTACACTGGATCCGCCAGCTTCACCGGCACCGGCAATGCGCTCGCCAACACGATCACCGGCGACGCCGGCAACGATACGCTGAATGGCGGAGTCGGTGCGGACAGCTTGATCGGCGGTGCAGGCGATGACACCTACATCGTCGACAATGTCGGCGACAGCGTCACCGAAGCCGCCAATGAGGGAACCGACACGGTTCGCACGACATTGGCAAGCTATACGCTTGGCGGTGATGTCGAGAACCTCACCTATATCGGCATCGGCACGGTAGCCTTTGCCGGAACGGGCAATGATCTCGACAACACCATTCTGGGCGGGGCAGGTGCCGATACCCTGGATGGGAAGGCCGGTGCGGACAGCTTGATCGGCGGTGCGGGCAACGACACCTATCTTGTCGATGACGTTGGCGACGTGGTCACCGAAGGGCTGAATGCAGGAACCGATCTGATCAAGACGGCGCTTTCAAGCTATACGCTCGGCAACAATGTCGAGAACCTGCTCTATACGGGATCCGGCAGCTTCACCGGCACCGGCAATGCGCTCGTCAACACGATCATCGGCGGCGCCGGCAACGACACGCTTGACGGCGGCATCGGCAATGACACGCTGAACGGCGGCGCCGGCACCGACACATTGATCGGCGGCGTCGGTTCCGACACGATGTCGGGCGGAACGGGCGACGACATCTATGTGGTCGATATCGCAACCGACGTGGTGATCGAGAATGTCAATGAAGGGACGGACACGATCCGGACGGCGCTTGCCGGCTATACGCTCGGCAACAATGTCGAGAACCTGCTCTTTACCGGCTCCGCCAGCTTCACCGGCACCGGCAACGCGCTTGATAATACGATCACCGGCGGCGCCTTCAATGACACGCTGAATGGTGGGGCAGGTGCGGACACCTTGATCGGCGGTGCGGGCGATGACACCTATATCGTCGACCATGCCGGTGACATCGTCACCGAAGCTGCCGACGAGGGAACCGACACGGTTCGCACGACATTGGCAAGCTATACGCTTGGCAGCGATGTCGAGAACCTGACCTATATCGGTACGGTAGCCTTTGCCGGAACGGGCAATGATCTCGACAACGTGATCACGGGTGGCGCTGCCGCCGATACGCTTTCGGGCGGCGTCGGCAACGATACGCTGAATGGCGGGGGCGGGGCCGATCGTTTGATCGGTGGTGTTGGCGACGACACCTATATCGTCGACAATGCCGGCGACCTCGTCACCGAGAACGCCAATGAGGGGATCGACACGGTTCGCACGACCCTGAGTGCCCACACATTGGCGGCCAATGTCGAGAACCTCACCTATATCGGAACGGCAGCCTTTACCGGGGCAGGGAATCTGCTCGACAACGTCATCACAGGTGGTGTCGCCGCCGACAAGCTTATAGGCGCTGCGGGCAATGACACATTGATCGGCGGGGCTGGTTCCGACACGATGCTGGGTGGGATTGGCGACGACATCTATGTGGTCGATATCGCAACCGACGTGGTGATCGAGAATGTCAATGAAGGGACGGACACGGTCCGGACGGCGCTTGCCAGCTATACGCTCGGCAACAATGTCGAGAACCTGACCTATACCGGCTCCGCCAGCTTCACCGGCACCGGCAACGCGCTTGATAATACGATCATCGGCGGCGCCTTCAATGACACGCTGAATGGCGCAGCAGGTGCGGACACCTTGATCGGTGGTGCGGGCAACGACACCTACATCGTCGACAATGCCGGCGACATCGTCACCGAAGCTGCTGACGAGGGAACCGACACGGTTCGAACCAACCTGGCGAGCTATACGCTTGCTGCCAATGTCGAGAACCTGAGCTTTGCCGGCACGGGGCCGTTTGCAGGCACCGGCAACAATCTCGACAACTCGATCACGGGTGGCGCTGCCGCCGATACGCTTTCGGGCGACGCCGGCAACGATACGCTGAATGGCGGAGCCGGTACGGACAGCTTGATCGGCGGTGCGGGCGACGACACCTACATCGTCGACAATGTCGGCGACAGCGTCACCGAAGCCGCCAATGAGGGAACCGACACGGTTCGCACGACATTGGCAAGCTATACGCTTGGCGGCGATGTCGAGAACCTCACCTATATCGGCATCGGCACGGTAGCCTTTGCCGGAACGGGCAATGATCTCGACAACACCATTCTGGGCGGGGCAGGTGCCGATACCCTGGATGGGAAGGCCGGTGCGGACAGCTTGATCGGCGGTGCGGGCAACGACACCTATCTTGTCGATGACGTTGGCGACGTGGTCACCGAAGGGCTGAATGCAGGAACCGATCTGATCAAGACGGCGCTTTCAAGCTATACGCTCGGCAACAATGTCGAGAACCTGCTCTATACGGGATCCGGCAGCTTCACCGGCACCGGCAATGCGCTCGTCAACACGATCATCGGCGGCGCCGGCAACGACACGCTTGACGGCGGCATCGGCAATGACACGTTGAACGGCGGCGCCGGCACCGACACATTGATCGGCGGCGTCGGTTCCGACACGATGTCGGGCGGAACGGGCGACGACATCTATGTGGTCGATATCGCAACCGACGTGGTGATCGAGAATGTCAATGAAGGGACGGACACGATCCGGACGGCGCTTGCCGGCTATACGCTCGGCAACAATGTCGAGAACCTGCTCTTTACCGGCTCCGCCAGCTTCACCGGCACCGGCAACGCGCTTGATAATACGATCACCGGCGGCGCCTTCAATGACACGCTGAATGGTGGGGCAGGTGCGGACACCTTGATCGGCGGTGCGGGCGATGACACCTATATCGTCGACCATGCCGGTGACATCGTCACCGAAGCTGCCGACGAGGGAACCGACACGGTTCGCACGACATTGGCAAGCTATACGCTTGGCAGCGATGTCGAGAACCTGACCTATATCGGTACGGTAGCCTTTGCCGGAACGGGCAATGATCTCGACAACGTGATCACGGGTGGCGCTGCCGCCGATACGCTTTCGGGCGGCGTCGGCAACGATACGCTGAATGGCGGGGGCGGGGCCGATCGTTTGATCGGTGGTGTTGGCGACGACACCTATATCGTCGACAATGCCGGCGACCTCGTCACCGAGAACGCCAATGAGGGGATCGACACGGTTCGCACGACCCTGAGTGCCCACACATTGGCGGCCAATGTCGAGAACCTCACCTATATCGGAACGGCAGCCTTTACCGGGGCAGGGAATCTGCTCGACAACGTCATCACAGGTGGTGTCGCCGCCGACAAGCTTATAGGCGCTGCGGGCAATGACACATTGATCGGCGGGGCTGGTTCCGACACGATGCTGGGTGGGATTGGCGACGACATCTATGTGGTCGATATCGCAACCGACGTGGTGATCGAGAATGTCAATGAAGGGACGGATACGGTCCGGACGGCGCTTGCCAGCTATACGCTCGGCAACAATGTCGAGAACCTGACCTATACCGGCTCCGCCAGCTTCACCGGCGCCGGCAACGCGCTTGATAATACGATCACCGGCGGCGCCTTCAATGACACGCTGAATGGCGCAGCAGGTGCGGACACCTTGATCGGTGGTGCGGGCAACGACACCTACATCGTCGACAATGCCGGCGACATCGTCGCCGAAGCTGCTGACGCCGGGACCGATACGGTTCGCACGACACTGGCGAGCTATACACTGGGGGCCAATGTCGAGAACCTCACCTTTATCGGATCTGGGACGTCTATCGTCGGAACAGGGAATGCGCTGGACAACATTATCGTCGGCGGCAGTGGTTCGAATACGCTAACGGGGGGTGCCGGCAATGATACCCTCACTGGCGGAGCGGCAACCGACGTCTTCATTTACTCGCCGAACTGGGGCCATGATACGATCACAAACTTCGTCGCAACCGGCTCAGCAAGTGACGTGATCTCGATCGATGACAGCATTTTCGCCAACTGGGAATCGCTTTTTGCGGCAACTGAGCAGTCCGGGAATGATACAATTATCAGAGCCGATGCCGACAACACCATAACGCTAACAAATGTTGCTCTTTCAAGCCTGCATTCGTGGGACTTCTTCTTTGCGTGATCCTTGCTCGGACCTCGCGGCGCATTTTTTTCGGGAAGGGGCTGAACCCGTAACGGCGTGAATCAAGTCCGGCGGATATTGACGGACGTCGGTGCGGGCGTAGCTCTTTCGATCAACGGTAGGCACGGCAGCGGGGTTAGAGAGCATGTCGCGCAAAAGTGCAGCGTGCAATCTGCAGGTGCAGGCTCGAAACCAGGATCCTGTCGATTAAATGGAACCCATGCCATCCCTCACCGTTCTCCAAGCTGACGGGAGAATACGCATGTCGAAAACGCTGCTCTACGGCGCGACCAAGATCGACGAGACGAACGGCGCCTATTCGCCGATCGAAAGCCTGGCCGCATTCCAGTGGAAGAATCGCGTCTTCATTCTTTTCGCCGACAGGGACAATGCCCGCGCGGCGCGCCAGGAAAACCAGCTGCTGGCCGACCGCAGCGCGGTCGATGAGCGCGATATGGTGGTGCTGAAGGTCTCGGGCGGCAAGGTGCGGGCGCTTTTCGGCGCCGCCGATGGCCTCGACGGCGAAGTGATCCGCCGCGATCTCGATGCGCCGGAGACCGGTGAATTCGCCGCCTTCCTTGTCGGCAAGGACGGCACCGTCAAGCTCAAGGTCAGCGAGCCGATCACCAATGGCGAGCTCTTCGCCATCATCGACAGCATGCCGATGCGCGCTGCCGAGACGCTGAAGTCGGACAAATAGTCCCGACGAACATCGCAAACATAAAGGGAGGCGGTCATGTCCGTGCCCAACGAACCCATTCCCGATCAGCCGCCGATGCCGGCGCCCGGCTGGAAGCCGGTGCCGCCGATCACCGAACCGGAGCCGGACCGACTCCCCGACGAAGCTCCTGTTCCCAACCCCGATGAGAACGACGAGCCGGCCAAGCACGTTTCGGGAATTTAAAGGAAGATGTGGCGCTCGGCACGGACGAGTTCCTGTAGGAAGTCGACGACACTGCGGACGCGGACGAGGTCGCGCGCGGTTTCGTGATAGGTCGTCCAATAAGCCCGTCGGATCGAAATGTCAGGCAGGATGCGCTGCAGTTCCGGATATTGTCGGGCGATATAATCGTGCAGGATGCCGATACCCGCGCCTGATCGCACCGCCTCCGTCTGGCCAATCGCCGTCGAGATTTCAAAGCCGGCGTCCCAGCTGCGCATTACCTCGCCGGAGAAATTCAGCGAGGCGGTGAAGATCAGATCCTCGACATAGCCGATGCGCGGATGCGCCTTCAGCGCTTCGACATCGCCGGGTCTGCCGTTCGAGGCGATGTAGTCGCGCGAGGCATAGAGGCCGAGTGTATAGTCCGTCAGCTTGGAGGAGACGAGCCGGCCCTGTTCGGGACGTTCCAGCGTGATGGCGATATCGGCCTCACGCTGCGACAGCGAGAAGGAGCGCGGCACCGGCACGAGCTGGATCTTCAGCTCCGGATGGCGCTCGATCAGCCTGCCCATGCGGGGTGCCAGGAAGGAGACGCCGAAACCATCGGGTGCGCCGACGCGCACCGTCCCGGCAATCGCCGTGTCGGTGTGGCCGAGATTGGCCTGCGCCGCGAGCATTTCGGTTTCCATCCGCTCGGCGGCATTAAGGAAGATGCCGCCTTCAGCCGTCAGCTCGCAGCCATTCGTCCGGCGCACGAAGAGCCGCGTCTTCAGCGCCTCTTCGAGTGAGGTCAGCCGACGTGAAAGCGTGGCGTGGTTAAGCCCCAATCGCTTTGACGCGGCGAGGATCTGGCCGGTTCGGGCGATGGCGAGGAAGATGCGAACGTCGTCCCAGTTCATCACTTGGCCCGCATTGCAATGGGATCGACATCGATCAGCGTCAGCGACGTCACCATGCCGGCCGTCTCGCTCTTATATTTGAGGAAATGCGGTGTCCGCAGATGCGCCTCATAGGCCTCCTGGTCGGCGTAGACTTCGAGAATACGAACGCGGTTTGGAGCCTCTCGGATGGAAACAGCGCTGAGTGAAAGGACACCCTCTTCCAGCGTGACCGAAGCCTCGATCTCCTCCGTCAGCAATGCCCGATAGGCGTCGAGCCTGTCGGCGGCGATCGCCACATCCGCCATTCGCACGACCGGATTTTGGCTCATCGATTGACCCTCCCTGAGTTTGACTTGTCCGCATGCCGCTCCAAGTTTGGGAGCAGCAGCGCCTGCATCAGAACTATAAATTGTGCACAACGGTTGCTTATATCATCGCGTTGATTTGTGCAAATTGAAGTGCGAATGTAGGCCATCCAAACAGGAGGAACATTCATGCGTGAGATCGGACATTTCATCGGCGGCAAGCAGGTCGCCGGCACCAGCGGCCGGGTCAGCAACGTCTACAATCCGGCGACCGGCGAAGTGCAGGCGACCGTCGCCCTCGCCAGCGTCGAGGAGCTTCGCGCCGCCGTCGAGAACGCCAAGGCCGCGCAGCCGAAATGGGCTGCCACCAACCCGCAGCGCCGCGCTCGCGTCTTCTTCAAGTTCGTCGAGCTCCTGAACAAGCATATGGACGAACTTGCCGAATTGATTTCGAAGGAACACGGCAAAACGATCGAAGACGCCAAGGGCGACGTCATTCGCGGCCTCGAAGTCTGCGAATTCGTCTGCGGCATCCCGCATCTCGCCAAGGGTGAGTTCACCGAGGGCGCGGGTCCGGCGATCGACATGTATTCGATCCGCCAGCCGGTCGGCATCGGCGCCGGCATCACTCCTTTCAATTTCCCCGGCATGATCCCGATGTGGATGTTCGCGCCGGCGATCGCCTGCGGCAATGCCTTCATCCTGAAGCCTTCCGAGCGTGATCCCTCCCTGCCGATCCGTCTTGCCGAACTGATGATCGAGGCCGGTCTTCCGGCGGGCATCCTCAATGTCGTCAACGGCGACAAGGGCGCCGTCGACGCCATCCTCACCGATCCGGATATCGGCGCCGTTTCCTTCGTCGGCTCCACGCCAATCGCCCGCTACGTCTACGGCACGGCGGCGATGAACGGCAAACGCGCCCAGTGCTTCGGCGGCGCCAAGAACCACATGATCATCATGCCGGATGCCGATATGGACCAGGCCGTCAACGCGCTGATGGGCGCGGGCTACGGTTCGGCCGGTGAGCGCTGCATGGCGATCTCGGTTGCCGTTCCGGTCGGCGAAGAGACCGCCAACCGCCTCGTCGAGAAGCTGACGCCGAAGATCGAGTCGCTGCGCATCGGCCCCTATACCGACGACAAGGCCGACATGGGCCCGCTCGTCACCAAGGAAGCCTATAACCGCGTTCGCGGCCTCATCGACCGTGGCGTCGAGGAAGGCGCCAAGCTCGTGGTCGATGGCCGCGACTTCAAGCTCCAGGGTTATGAAGACGGCTATTTCGTCGGCGGCTGCCTGTTCGATCACGTCACGCCTGAGATGGACATCTACAAGACCGAGATCTTCGGACCCGTCCTCTCCGTCGTTCGCGCCCAGAACTACGAGGAAGCGCTGTCGCTGCCGATGAAGCACGAATACGGCAACGGCGTCGCGATCTATACCCGCGACGGCGACGCCGCCCGCGATTTCGCCTCGCGCATCAATATCGGCATGATCGGCATCAACGTTCCGATCCCGGTTCCGCTCGCCTATCACTCCTTCGGCGGCTGGAAGGCATCGAGCTTCGGCGACCTCAACCAGCACGGCACGGATTCGATCAAGTTCTGGACGAAGACCAAGACCGTCACCGCCCGCTGGCCGTCCGGCATCAAGAGCGGCGCCGAATTCGTCATGCCGACGATGAAGTGACCGGACACATCGATCTGCAATTCGGGGGCCTTTCGGCCCCCGTTTTCTATTTAAGGTTGTTGATTTCTGCGCCTCTTTGCTTTTCAGATAATGCGTCCACCGCGATTCCCATCAAGGGTGGTTGGGCAAGTGTGCTGGGGGAAGCAAAGATCATGGATAACAGAGTGTCCGCGGGCTCCGCGGCAAATGCGTTCGAGCGTGCCCGGTTCACCGGCACGGCGTCCGAATATTTCGGCATCTGGATTGTCAATGTCCTGTTGACGATCGTAACGCTCGGGATTTATTCCGCCTGGGCGAAAGTGCGGCGAAACCGTTACTTCTACGGCAACACCGTCCTGCTCGGCCGCGCTTTCGAATATCACGCCACCGGCAAGCAGATCCTCATTGGCCGCCTCATCGTCTTCGCTTTCATTGTTGTGGCCAACATTCTCGCGACGATCCATCCGCTGTTCTCACTTGTAACCACGATCCTGGTGCTCATCGCTCTGCCCTGGCTGATCGCCAGAGGCCTTCGTTTCAACGCCCGCGTGACGAGTTACCGCAACGTACGGTTTGATTTCACCGGCACCGCCGGCGGTGCCTTCGTCTCTGTGTTGCTCGGAGGATTCGTCGCTTTCCTGTCGCTAGGCCTGCTTGCACCCGTCGCCAGCCGTTGGCTCAACCGCTATATCCTGAACAATCTCCGCTACGGAAACCGGCCGTTCCAAACCGATCCTAGGGTCGGAGCGCTTTATGGTGCGCTCGTTGTCCCGGCGCTGATAGTCGTGGTGGGAGCGGTCCTTGTCTCTACGCTTGGTTCAACGATGATTGGATGGCTTCAGGCCTATAAAGCAGATGGAGTCAGGAGCGAACTCGGTGATGCCTTAACGGCGGTCGGACTATACGCAATCTTCTTCACTGTCTTCATCGTGTATGGTCTTGCGAGCATCATCTATCGGGCTGACGTCCATAACATGGTGTGGTCGTCGACGTGGATTGATGGCCGGCACAAATTGCGAAGCGATCTTTCTCCAGTGCGCTATGCCTGGATAGCCATATCAAATGTCTTTGTCACAGTGCTCACCCTCGGCTTGATGCGTCCCTGGGCGGCGGTCCGCCTGGCGCGTTATGTTGCCGAGCACACGGCAATCCGCATCGACGGCGAAATCGGGGAAGTTTTCACGCAGATTCAAACGACAGGTGCGGCCATCGGTGCGGAATATATGAGCATGGAAGGGATCGATTTTGGTTTCTGACACAGAGACCATTGCCAAGGGGGAATGGTTTCCGCCGCATTCGAGCGGCGCCGTTCCCGCGCGCCTGCGGTCGCGCGGCGGCCGCCTGGTCGCCGTGACCGAAGAAGACGCAATTCTTTCTGACGGCGATGCTGGGCAAGTCTCCTTCACGCCGCGTGTCGGGTCGATCCCGCGGCGCGCCGTCTTTGCCAATGGCTCGGTTTTCGAAAGCGCGGACAACGATGCCATCGATGCTTTCCTTCGCGGCGCGGGCAGAAGCGGCTGGGTGCATCGGCTGGAAGAATTTCATCCGCGCATCTTCGTCTTCGTGATCGCCGTCCTTCTGCTTGCCGTTGGAATCTACCGTTATGCACTGCCGGCCCTGGTCGAAGTCGCCATCTTCGTGACGCCACCTGTCGTCTCCGGGGCGATATCGTACGGCGCTCTCAACACGCTGGATAATACCGCGATGAAGCCGAGTCGCCTGACGGACCTCCGGCAGGCGGAAATTGCCGGTCTCTTTCGGCAGGTGGCCGCCAATGCCGAGGGCGGCGCCGAGCGTTACGTGCTGAATTTCCGCGATGGCGGCCTGATCGGTGCCAATGCTTTCGCGCTTCCGGACGGCAACATCATCATCACCGATCAACTGGTGGACCTGGCGGGTGGCGACGATGAGATGATATCAGGCGTTCTCGCTCATGAGATCGGCCATGTCGAATATAAACATAGCCTCAGGCAGCTCTATCGCGCGGCGGGCGTCGCCGGTCTCGTCATGCTGATTGCCGGCGATATCGGTTCCGGGGTCGAGGATATCCTGACCCAGGGCGGTGGCCTGCTCGCATTATCCTATTCCCGCAACGCCGAAGCCGAAGCCGACCGGCGCTCCGTCGAACTGATGGGCGAGGCCGGCATGAACCCGGCCTCGATCGCCCGGTTTTTCGACCTGCTGGAGGAAGAACTCGGCGATCGCTCCGGCACCAGCATGCTGTCCAGCCACCCCGGCACGCCCGAGCGCAAGCAGGCAATCCTGGATTATGCCGGCGCTCTGAAGCAGGATTGATCTCGCGGCAAATGGCCTCATAAGCTGAATGCGAATTTCATATTTTGGAATTGTTCAAAACTACCAAACCGCCTATATACGTCTGAACAGGCACGAGTCAGGAGATCGGCATGCGGTTGACGAAGCAGACCAACTATGCGGTTCGCATGTTGATGTATTGTGCTGCCAACGAAGGGCAGCTGAGCCGGATTCCGGAAATTGCCAAGGCCTACGGGGTTTCCGAACTCTTTCTTTTCAAGATCCTGCAGCCGCTGAACAAGGCCGGTCTGGTCGAAACCGTGCGCGGCCGCAACGGCGGTGTGCGCCTGGGCAAGCCGGCACCCGAGATCACGCTCTTCGACGTCGTCCGGGTCACGGAAGACAGTTTCGCCATGGCCGAATGCTTCGAGGATGACGGCATGGTCGAATGCCCGCTGGTCGACAGCTGTGGCCTGAACTCGGCGCTGCGCAAGGCGTTGAACGCCTTCTTCGGCGTGCTCTCGGAATATTCGATCGATGACCTCGTCAAAGCCCGACCCCAGATCAATTTCCTCCTCGGAATTACCGGCGAGCACCACTACCGCAAGCCGGCGGCCGTTGCCCCCGCCGCCTGATTTCAAGAAACAGGTCTGACTTATGAAACCGCGGTTGCCTCGGCGATCGCGGTTTTTGTTTGCGCCATCCGGTTGCACCCAGGGGTGCTGAAATGTCCAACATGCGCTGCTGAGAGGCGCAATTGTCCAAAATGCGACGAAATCCCGGACATTTTTGTCCGAATATTTCCGAATGAGGCCGATTTTTGACCAAAAATTTCTAAAATTGTCCAGCTGGAAAAATTTTCTCCGTAGGCCGTTGCTTTCAGTAGATAAATGTCGTTCCATCGACCGTCGATCGGGATGCCTACGGGTCTCCAGACATCAAAAAAGAACAACCGGGAAACAATACTATGAAAAAGATCTCTGTCATGCTGGCAGCGACGGCCTTGATTTCGGTCATGGCGACGTCCGCCTGGTCCAAGACCCTTGTTTATTGCTCCGAGGGTTCGCCGGAAGGCTTCGACCCGAGCCTCTATACGGCAGGCACGACCTTCGACGCGTCCTCGCGCACCGTCTACAGCCGCCTCGTCGAATTCAAGCATGGCGGCACCGAGATCGAACCCGGCTTGGCCGACAGCTGGAGCGTTTCGGACGACGGCAAGGAATACACCTTCAAACTTCATCCCGGCGTCAAGTTCCAGACCACCGACTTCTTCACGCCGACGCGCGATTTCAACGCCGACGACGTCGTCTTCTCCTTCGAGCGCCAGCTGAAGTCCGACAATCCTTGGAACAAGTATGTCGAGGGCGGTTCTTACGAATACGCCGCCGGCATGGGCTTCCCGGAACTGATCAAGTCGGTCGAGAAGGTCGATGACCTCACCGTCAAGTTCACGCTCAACCATCCCGAAGCGCCGTTCCTGGCCGACCTCGCCATGGACTTCGCTTCCATCATGTCCAAGGAATATGCCGACAAGCTTGCCGCCGACGGCAAGATGGCACAGCTGAACCAGCAGCCGCTCGGTACCGGCCCCTACACCTTCGTCGCCTACCAGCCGGATGCCGTCATCCGCTACAAGGCCAACGAAAGCTATTTCAAGGGCAAGGAAAAGATCGACGATCTGGTTTTTGCCATTACCTCTGACGCCGCCGTCCGCGCTCAGAAGCTGAAAGCCGGCGAATGCCACCTGATTCCCTATCCGAATGCCGCCGACGTTCCTGAACTGAAGAAGGACGGAAATCTGACGGTTCTGGAGCAGCCCGGCCTCAACGTCAGCTACCTCGCCTACAACACGCAGATGGCGCCCTTCGACAAGCCGGAAGTTCGCCGCGCGCTCAACATGGCAATCAACAAGCAGGCGATCGTCGATGCCGTCTTCCAGGGCGCGGCAACCGTTGCCAAGAATCCGATCCCGCCGACCATGTGGTCCTATAACGATGCCGTTCAGGACGAGAAGTATGATCCGGACGCCGCCAAGAAGGCTCTGGCAGATGCCGGCGTCAAGGATCTCAGCATGAAGGTCTGGGCGATGCCGGTGTCGCGCCCCTACATGCTGAACGCACGCCGCGCTGCCGAACTGATCCAGGCCGACTTCGCCAAGATTGGCGTCAAGGTCGAGATCGTCACGCATGAGTGGGCCGAGTACCTGAAGCTCTCCTCCGATGTGAAGCGTGACGGCGCCGTCATTCTCGGCTGGACCGGTGACAATGGCGATCCCGACAACTTCATGGATACGTTGCTCGGCTGCGATGCCGTCGGCGGCAACAACCGCGCCCAGTGGTGCAACAAGGAATACGACGACCTGATGACCAAGGCCAAGCTGACGGCCGATGTCGGCGAGCGCACCAAGGCCTATGAGCAGGCGCAGCTGATCTTCAAGAAGGAAGCCCCCTGGGCGACCCTCGACCATTCGCTTGTCTTCGTTCCGATGAGCAAGAAGGTGTCGGGCTTCAAGATGGACCCGCTCGGCATTCACCGTTTCGACGGCGTCGACGTATCCGAATAACAAGAATAATGTAAAAATGCCCGGCAGTGCTGGGCACAGCCGGCGGTCAGGACCCTCCTGACCGCCGGAAACTATTGGACATCTGCCATGTTGCGCTTTTTCATCGGCCGCCTTGCGGTGCTGATTCCGACATTCCTCGGCGTTTCCCTGATTGCCTTTTCTTTCATCCGCCTGCTGCCCGGAGATCCCGTGATGCTGCTCTCGGGTGAACGCGTCATGGCGCCGGAGCGGCACGCCCAGATCATGCACGATCTCGGTTTCGACCGGCCCATGTATATGCAGTATTTCGATTATCTCGGAAAAGTGCTGCAGGGCGATCTCGGCACCTCGATCGTCACCAAGCGGCCCGTTCTCGGCGAATTCCTGACATTGTTTCCGGCAACGCTGGAACTGTCCTTCTGCGCCATCATCCTTGCGGTCTGTCTCGGCGTGCCCGCTGGCGTCTTTGCCGCCGTCAAGCGAGGCACGTGGTTCGATCAGAGCGTGATGGGTGTCGCCCTCGTCGGTTATTCCATGCCGATTTTCTGGTGGGGTCTGCTGCTCATCATCTTCTTCTCCGGCTATCTCGGCTGGACGCCGGTATCCGGCCGCATCTCGCTGATGTATTTCTTCAAGCCGGTGACCGGCTTCATGCTGATCGACAGCCTGCTGTCAGGTCAGAAAGGGGCCTTTGCCTCGGCCATCAGCTACCTCATTTTGCCCACCATCGTGCTGGCGACCATCCCGCTCGCCGTCATCGCCCGCCAGACGCGCTCGGCCATGCTCGAGGTTCTCGGTGAGGACTATGTCCGCACCGCACGCTCGAAAGGTTTGAAGCCGCTGCGCGTCGTCGGCGTGCACGCGCTGCGCAATGCAATGATCCCCGTCATCACCACGATCGGCCTGCAGATCGGCGTCCTTCTTGCCGGCGCCATCCTCACCGAGACGATCTTCTCCTGGCCGGGTATCGGCAAATGGATGGTCGATTCGGTGTTCAAGCGCGATTACGCGGTGGTGCAGGGCGGCCTTCTGCTGATCGCCGGCGTCATCATGATGGTCAATCTGATTGTTGATGTCCTCTACGGCTTCATCAATCCGCGCATTCGTCACTAGGAGCGGTCCATGAGCACGGTCACCGTCAAAACCGGCCAGCCATCCGCTCTTGCGGAATTCTGGCACTATTTCTCCCGCAACAAGGGCGCCGTCATCGGCCTCGTTGTTTTCGTCATCATCCTCGTCGTTGCGATCTTTGCACCGGTCTTTGCGCCACATGCGCCGAACGAGCAGAACCGGGAGGTGCTGCTCGCCGTGCCTTCCTGGATGGAGGGAGGCCACGCCTCCTTTCCGCTCGGAACGGATGCCGTCGGCCGCGATATCCTCTCGCGGCTGATCTACGGCGCGCGGTTCTCGCTCTTCATCGGCGTCGTTGTCGTCACACTGTCGGTCATATGTGGTGTCCTGATCGGCCTCGTCGCCGGCTACTTCCGCGGCCGGATCGATACCGCCATCATGCGCTTGATGGACATCATCTTGGCCTTCCCGTCGCTGCTGCTTGCGCTCGTTCTGGTGGCGGTCCTCGGCCCTGGTCTCACCAACGCGATGATCGCGATTTCGCTGGTCAACCAGCCGCATTTCGTGCGGTTGACCCGCGCCTCGGTCATTTCAGAACGTGAGAAGGAATATGTGATCGCCTCGCGTGTTGCCGGCGCGGGCACGCTGCGCTTGATGTTCAAGACGATCCTGCCGAACTGTCTGGGGCCGCTGATCGTTCAGGCGACGCTTGCCTTCTCGGCGGCGATCCTCGATGCCGCCGCCCTCGGCTTTCTCGGCATGGGCGCTCAGCCGCCGACACCCGAATGGGGCACCATGCTCGCCGAGTCCCGCGAATTCATCTCGCGCGCCTGGTGGGTCGTGACATTTCCGGGCCTCGCCATCCTTATCACCGTTCTTGCCATCAACCTGATGGGCGACGGCCTGCGCGATGCGCTTGATCCCAAACTGAAGAGGTCGTGATGCCGCTCCTCGAAATCGAAAATCTGACTGTCGAATTCCAGACATCATCCGGTCTTTTCCGCGCCGTCGACGGCGTGTCGCTGACTTGCGACAAGGGCGAGATCCTGTCGGTCGTCGGCGAATCCGGCTCGGGCAAATCCGTTGCCATGCTGGCCCTGATGGGGCTGCTGCCCTGGACCGCCAGGATCACCGCCGACCGCATGCAGTTCGATGGTCAGGATCTGCGCGGCATCTCCGCCCGTCAGCGCCGCCGGATCGTCGGCAAGGACATGGCGATGATCTTCCAGGAGCCGATGTCGAGCCTGAACCCGTGCTTCACGGTCGGTTTCCAGCTCGGCGAGACCCTGCGCGTCCATATGGGCCTCAACCGGAAAGAGCGCCGCGAACGTTCGATCGAACTCTTGAGCCTCGTCGGCATTCCGGCGCCGGAAGACCGCCTGTCGAACTTCCCGCACCAGATGTCCGGCGGCATGAGCCAGCGCGTCATGATCGCCATGGCGCTCGCCTGCAATCCGAAGCTTCTGATCGCCGACGAGCCGACGACGGCGCTCGACGTGACGATCCAGGCGCAGATCCTCGATCTGCTTGTGCGCCTGCAGAAGGAGCAGGGCATGGCGCTGGTGCTGATCACTCATGACATGGGTGTCGTCGCCGAAACCGCGGAACGCGTGCAAGTGCAATATGCCGGCCAGAAGGTCGAGGAACAGCCGGTGAAGGCGCTCTTCCGTGATCCGCATCATCCGTATACGGCAGCCCTGCTTGCGGCTCTGCCGGAACGCGCCCAGGTCGGCCATCGTCTCCCCTCGATCGCCGGCGTCGTTCCCGGCCAGCACGGTCGCCCGACAGGCTGTCTTTTCGCGCCGCGCTGCGGCTATGCCACGGTCGAATGCGATCGCGGCGTCGTGCGCCAGGGACCGGAACTCGGGCGGGCGCTGTGTAACTATCCATTGAAGGACGGTAAGCCACTCGGGCATCCCGGTGTCATGCGCGTTGAAACTGCAGGAGACCTGGTATGACGGGTGCTGTTCTCGAGGGCAGGGATCTCGCCCGTTTCTACACCGTCAACCGCGGTCTCTTCAAAGCCGACGCCACGGTCAGGGCGCTGAACGGCGTCAGCTTCAGCCTCCATTCCGGCAAGACGCTCGCCGTCGTCGGTGAATCCGGCTGCGGCAAGTCGACACTCGCCCGTCTGGTCACGATGATCGAGGATCCGACAGCCGGCGAGTTGCTGATCGACGGCAAGCCGGCGCGGGTCGGCGACCGCAGCCTGCGCAGCCAGGTGCAGATCGTCTTCCAGAATCCCTATGGCTCGCTCAACCCGCGCCAGAAGGTTGGTGCAATTCTGGAAGAGCCGCTGAAAATCAATACCGATCTCGACGCGAGCGCCCGCCGCCGCAAGGTGGAGGAGATGATGGCCCGCGTCGGGCTGCGCCCGGAACATCACGGCCGCTACCCCCATATGTTCTCCGGCGGCCAGCGCCAGCGCATCGCAATTGCCCGCGCGCTGATGCTGCGGCCGAAGGTGCTGGTGCTCGACGAACCGGTTTCGGCCCTTGACCTCTCGATCCAGGCGCAGGTGCTGAACTTGCTTATGGACCTGCAGAAGGAGATGGGCCTTGCCTATCTCTTCATCTCGCACGGCCTCTCGGTCGTCCATCACATCGCCGACGAGGTGATGGTGATGTATCTCGGCCGCCCGATCGAAACCGGTCCTGCCGCCGAAGTCTTCGCCCGTCCGCGCCATCCCTATACGGCCGCCTTGCTGTCGGCGACCCCGATCGCCGATCCCGAGCGGGAGAAGAACCGCATCCGCCTGCAGGGCGAACTGCCGTCGCCGCTGAAGCCGCCGTCCGGCTGCCACTTCAATCCGCGCTGCTGGAAGGCGCAGGACTATTGTCGCCAGGTTTCTCCCGAATTAAGTGGGGAAGGCGCACAACAATATGCCTGTCATTTCCCGCTCGACTGAGCGGGAGCCGCCGTTTGAGAGGAAACATGCAGGACGATCGGATCAACAGAGCCCATGCGATCATCGTCATGGGGGTCAGCGGTTGCGGCAAGTCCTCGGTCGGCGAGAAACTCGCTGAGGCCTTGCATCTGGCCTTCCTCGAAGGTGATGCGCTTCATCCGGCCGCCAATGTCGAGAAGATGTCGAAGGGCATTCCGCTGACCGATGAGGATCGGATGCCCTGGCTCGACCTGATCGGCAAACGGATGCAGGCCTCGCTGGAAAAGGGCGAGGGCATCATTGTCTCCTGTTCGGCGCTGAAACGCATCTATCGCGACAGGCTGAGGGCTGCCGCCGGCAGCAATCTGTTCTTCGTTTACCTCGAAGGGTCGAAGGCGTTGCTGACGAAGCGCATGGGCGAGCGCAAGGGGCATTTCATGCCGGTCTCGCTACTCGAAAGTCAGTTGGCGACACTCGAGGTGCCGACGGGCGAACCCGGAGTCGTCACCGTCGACATCGACGATACGATCGACGGCATCACGGCAACGGCCCTCCGGGGTCTCTCCACCCTCGGTGTTATGGCTTGAAGCGCTGCGGCGAATAGGCCGAGATATCGATGAATGGCGTCTCGCCGCTGATGAGTTCCGCCAGCACGCGGCCGGTAACGGGCCCGAGCGTCAGTCCATGATGGGCGTGGCCGAAGGCGAACCACAGGCCCTGATGGCGCGGCGCCTTGCCGATGACAGGCATCATGTCCGGCGTGCAGGGGCGCGCGCCCATCCATGGTTCGGGATCGAGCCTTCCTCCGAGAGGGAAGATCGTACGCGCCACGGCTTCGGCCCGGTCGAGCTGCACCGGCGTCTTCGGCGCGTCGAGCATTGCGAACTCCGCCCCTGTCGTCAGGCGGATGCCGCGGTTCATCGGCGCCAGCAAATAACCGCGCTCGGCATCGAGGATCCAGTTGTTGAGCATGGCATTGCCCTTGGCGGCATAATGCATGTGATAGCCGCGCTTGACGCCGAGGGGAAAGGAATAACCGAGCCGGCGCGTCGCGACGGCTGCCCAGGGACCGAGCGCAAGGACCGCATCCTCCGCTTCCATTGCACCTTCGCTGCTCATGATCTTCCAGCCGGCGCCGAACTGGCCGAGCGAGGCGGCGTCGCCTGTGACGAAGCGGCCGCCGAGGCTTTCGAAATAGCGGCGATAGGCCGATGTCAGCGCATGCGGATCGAGCACCGACCAGGGATCGCGCCAGCGGATGCCGCCGGCGAAACGGACGCTCATATCGGGTTCCATGCGTGTGATATCGGCCGACGTCAGGCTGTCATAGTCCACTCCGAATTCATTCTGCCAAAGCGCGGCCTCCGCTAGGGCCTCGTCGCGCTTGGCCTCCGTCCGGAAGATCTTCACCCAGCCGTTCTTGCGGATCAGCGCCTGCGCCTGCGCCGCCTCGATCAGGTCCTTGTGCTCGGCGATCGAATTTTCGATCAGTGGCGCATAGGCCCGGGTGATGACCGCGTGTCGCCGGGCATTCGAATTCCACCAGTAACGGGCGAGAAAGGCGAGCTGTCTCGGCAGCGTACTGAGATGATAATGCGCATCGATGCGGTTGTTGAGCGCATAACGCAGGAGAAGGCCGAGCTGCTGGGGAAAGCCGTAAGGTGCCACCCCCTCGCGCTGGATCAGGCCGGCATTGCCGAAGGAGGTTTCGCTGCCTGGATCCTTGCGGTCGATCAGCGTCACCTGCCGACCGCGCCGCTGAAGATGGATTGCCGTGGACACCCCCACGATACCAGCGCCGAGCACGATTGCGTTCTTCGTCATTCCCCTGCATTCCGCATTGTTCCCAGATTGAAAATGCCCCTGCCGATCCCGCCGCGCAAACGAAAATCGCATTCATTTCAAAATCATTGCGCTTTTCAGCGCGGCATTTTCGGCCTTTATGCGCACATGCAGGATTGCGGCATTGAAAAACGAAAAGACGATCGCATAGACTGGCAGGCCGAAAGCAAGGGGAAGGACGGCGATCTCGCAAACGACGATCGTGTAGTTCGGATGCCGGAGAAAGCGATAGGGTCCCGACTTCACGAGCGGCGCGCCGGGCAGGATGATGATGCGCGTCGTCCAGCGATCTTTCAGGGTCGTAAGCACCCAGAGGCGCAGCGCCTGGAGCCCCAGGAACACCAAAAACCAGAAGGGTTGAACCGACCTGCCCGGCGCCAGCAGCCAAAGCCCCATGATCCAGGCGGCATGCAGCGCCACCATGACGCGATGATGCTCCGGGGCGACCTCCCGGCCGCCTCTGGCGAGCAGGGCGGCAGTGTTGCGCCGGGCAAGCACGAGTTCGCCCAACCGCTGCAGCGTCACGAATGTCAGGAGCGCGATCGACGGCCACATTCATGCCGCCCTCCGCAGCGTCACGCAGCTCGCCGAAAACCCTGGTCCCATGGCGATCATCGCTGCCCGCTCCGGCAGCCCGGCGCGGATTACCCGTTCCAGCACGAACAACACGGTCGGCGAAGACATGTTGCCATATTCGGCAAGCACGGCGCGTTCGTGATCGAGCGTGCCGGGTGTCAGTGAAAGCGCGCTCTCCATTGCGGCCAGCACCTTCATGCCGCCGGGATGGCAGATGAAGCGGTCGATATCTGCCGGCCTCAGGCCGTTTCGCGCCAGTATGGCGGTGACCGCCGGGGCGAGCTCTCGTTCGGCGAATGGCGGCAAGGATTGCGCCAGCACGATGCCGAAGCCGCCATCGTCGATCTTCCATCCCATGATATCGAGCGTGTCCGGGAAGAGGTGCTCGCCAGTCGATTCGACTTCCGCCAGGCCGCCGCCGCTCGTGCAGAGCACGCAGGCAGCGGCGCCATCGCCGAAAAGCGCCGTCGCGATGATATTCGGCCGCGTCAGCTCGTCCAGCCGGAAGGCCAGCGTGCAAAGTTCGATTGAGACGAAAAGCACAACGACGCCCGGCCGGTTGCGTGCGAGCCGCGACGCGATCGCAAAGCCGGAGACGCCGGCGGCGCAGCCGAGCCCGAAGACCGGAACACGCTCGATATCGGCCCTGAAGCCCATCCTGCGGCTAAGCTGCGCATCGAGGCTTGGGGTCGTAAAGCCGGTGGAAGAAACGGTAACGACACAGTCGACATCGCCAGCCTCAAGCCCGGCCCGACGAAGCGCCAAGCTGGCTGCCTCGACGAAAAGTTCGCCCGCCACTTCTGCATAGGCCTGCATGCGGTCCTGCCAGCCGTGCGGCTCGTCGAACCAGGCAAGCGGCCGCGCCGCATGGCGCTTGTTAATACCGGCGGTATCGAAGACGCGGGCAAGATGACGGAAATCCTCGAAACGGCCGGCAAACAGCCGAGCTGAAGATTCGGCCGCCTGCTTTTGGAAAATGATATGTTCGGGCGTGGCAGTGGCGAGGCTGGCGAGTTTCACGGTATCGGTCACAGAATTCTCCTTGTCTTCCCGGCGCAACGCTGAAAACACCCGGTTGGGACGGTTTATTCGGCCTCAGGGGCTTCACGAAGCCGTGATGGAGAAAATGGAGCGGCCGGCGAATAAACCACGGGGCAGCGGTGTTTTCTCCCCGCAACGTCACTTTCCAGGAGTTTTCCCATGACGATCATGACAGCCCGTATTGCTGCCGTCCTTCTTGGCGGCTGCCTTGCCGCTTCGCTCTTCTCCGGCCCGGTCTTTGCTGTCGGCAATGACAACAGCACGATGCCGACCTGCAAGAAGGGCGAGATCTACGACCAGAAGACCAAGAAATGCGTCAAGCAGCAGAGCGCTAATGTCTCGGACGAGAACCGTACCGACTATGCCTATTCGCTGGCCAAGGCCGGCCGTTATGAAGAGGCGCTTGCCATGCTCGATACGGTCAGGGACCAGAACAGCGCGGAGGTGCTGAACTATCGCGGTTACGCCACCCGCAAGCTCGGCCGCACCGACGAAGGCATCTCCTATTACCTGCAGTCGGTGAAGATGGATCCGCAGTACGCCAAGGTCCGTGAATATCTCGGCGAAGCCTATGTCATCAAGGGCCGGCTCGATCTCGCAAAGGAGCAATTGAACATGATCAAGACGATCTGCGGCATGGCTTGCGAGGAATATCAGGATCTGAACGCTGTCATCCTCGACCCGTCGAAGATCTGAGATTAGGCCACTGGCGGGAAATGGAGCCGGAAAAGGATATCCGAATGTCGGTCGCGGACGCGCCATTTCCTGCCTATAGTCGCGAGAATGGAATCGCCGGTTTATCAGGCGGTTCCAAGGATGCAGGATCGGCGGAGGCGGCCATCGCGAGCGAAGCGGATATCAGGAGCGGTCTGACGGAAAACCTGGCCAGGCTCTGGCGTTATGGTCTCGTTCTCTCGCATCAGCGCGATGTCGCCGACGACCTAGTGCAGGCGACCTGCCTTCGCGCGCTCGAGCGCGCCGGCCAGTTCGTTCCCGGCACCCGGCTCGACCGCTGGCTGTTTTCGATCCTGCATTCAATCTGGCTGAACGAGATCCGCTCGCGCCGGGTGCGCCAGGGCCAGGGTTTCGTCGATGCCGGCGAGGCGCTGACGTTCGACGGCGCGCACGATACTGAAACGCATGTGATGGCGGGGCAGGTTTTGAAACAGGTAAATGCGTTGCCCGAGGCGCAGCGGACGGCGGTTTTCCTCGCCTATGTGGAAGGACTGTCCTATCGCGAAGTTGCAGGCATATTGGATATTCCGATCGGGACCGTGATGAGCCGGCTGGCGGCCGCCCGCGCCAGGCTCTCCGGCGCCGGACCGGCAGGGGGACGGCCATGAGCATGAAACACACCATTCCCACCGACGAGGACTTGACCGCCTTCATCGACGGCGAGCTGACGGCGGAAGAGGCAGCTCGCATCGAGGCCATCGTCAAGGAAGATGAGAGCGTCGCCGAACGGCTGGAATTCCTGGCGCGCGCCAGTCTGCCGTTCGAGCAGGCTTTCGCTCCGCTCCTCTCGGAAGCCCCGCGGGAAAAACTGGAGGCGATGCTCGCCGCCATTCCTGCGCATGAGAACGCAAAACCCGCCTCCGCGCCTGCGGTCGTCCGCCGTCGCTTCCTCGGCGCGCTCGCCGCCTCGCTTGTGGCCGGCATCGCCATCGACCGCACCGTCATCGGCATCGGCAGGGGCTTTTCCGCAAAGGACGAAAACAGCGAATGGCGCGCCGTGGTCGCCGATTATATCTCGCTCTATACCGCCGAAACGCTCGCGGGCCCCGTTCCTGGCAGGCAGGACCAGGCCGCCCAGCTCGCCAGTCTTGACGAGAAGCTCGGCCTGTCGCTCTCCCCGGAAGCGGTTTCGCTCCCGGGGATCGATTTCAAAAGCGCCCTGCTGCTGCAATATGACGGTAAGGCGCTCGCCCAGATCGCCTATCTCGATCCCGAAACCGGCCCGATGGCGCTCTGCATCGTGAAATCTGATGCGGGGCCGAAGGCGCCGGATCTGGAAAACCGCAAAGGGATGAATGTCGTCTACTGGTCGAACGAGACGCACGCCTTTATGCTGATCGGCTATGCGGCGGCGGACAGGATGACGGCAATTGCGGATGGGGTGCGGCGGAGGGTGGCGGTGTGACCCGCCACGCCGGCGGTTTTAAGCTGATCAGTCCTGCGATCGATTGCGCATCAGGAACTGGCCTAGCCGGTTCACGATCTTGAAGGCCCAGAACATTGATGTTGAGACCTTGAGGCCGTGGTCGGCAAGGGCGCGCAGCACCTCCTTGTTCTGACGCGATATATTTTGAACGTTCTTGTTCGTGGCGCCCCCTAAGCGCATTCTGACCAAGACTCGCGGAATATAGATCGTTCTGATCCGCGCGACTTCCAAAAATCGCATCATCAGCTCGACGTCGGCTGCAAGCCGATAACGCAGGTCAAACCGCCCGAACCGTTCATAGATGTTGCGCCGAACATAGAATGTTGGGTGCGGCGGGCACCAGCCGCGCGCGAAGAAACCGGGTTTGAACGCGCGGGATTTCCAGTAACGGATCTTGCGATCGATGTGCCGGTTGGAAACATAGACGAGATCGCCATAGCAGCCGTCATAGGCTTTATCGTCCAGCGCTGCCGCCACGGTTTCCAGGGAGTCGCTGCTCTCGAAAGTGTCGTCGGCATTCAGGAATCCGATGATGTCGCCGCTCGCAAGGCCAATCCCCTTGTTCATGGCCTCATAGATACCTCCGTCCACCTCAGAAAGCACACGGCGGTTATCCGCCGGCGCCGAAGCGATGATGGCGAGGGTGGAATCGGTTGAGCCACCATCGACGATGATATGCTCGAAATCGCGGTAGGTTTGCGTGTCGATGGAGCGCAGCGTATCGGTAATGGTCTGTTCGGCGTTCCAGCAAACAGTGATGAGGCTTATCCGAGGAGGGCGTGGATCGGCGGTGTCTACAGCCATTTTGACGAGTATCTTGCTC
The DNA here is from genome assembly GCF_019685235.1 of Rhizobium sp. NLR8a. Classification (NCBI taxonomy): domain Bacteria; kingdom Pseudomonadati; phylum Pseudomonadota; class Alphaproteobacteria; order Hyphomicrobiales; family Rhizobiaceae; genus Rhizobium; species Rhizobium sp. NLR8a. The sequence continues at coordinate 300,202 of NZ_JABDWI010000008.1, read as the reverse complement.
ACATTCTAGGGGCGAAATCTAGCCGACCCGTAGCAGACGGAGAGGCGGCGTCGCAATCCAGTCCTGCAGATTATCCTCGATCAATGTCCGATTGACCGGCGATTGGTCGACTTCCCGTCTTGGTAAGTGCATTGCATGCAGATCAATCTATCTGTAGTGAGCAGTGTCGAACAGCGATGGTCACCACGCCAGGCTCGTGAATGCACGCGGCTTTACCAGGTTTTACAGGAGGTCTCTTGTCTTCGAATAAAAAACTGCGCAAGGGCATCTTGCTCGCCGGTGGCTCGGGCACCCGACTTCATCCCGCGACTCTCGCCATTTCGAAGCAGCTTCTTCCGGTTTTCGACAAGCCGATGATCTACTATCCCCTGTCAACGCTGATGCTTGCAGGCATCCGGGATATCCTGATTATCTCCACGCCGCAGGACACCCCGCGTTTTGAACAGTTGCTGGGTGACGGCGCCCAATGGGGATTAAATCTCCAATATGCCGTGCAGGCTGCACCGGACGGAATTCCCCAGGCATTCTCGATTGGCAGGGAATTCATCGCGCGGGATGCAACCGCCCTCGTGCTGGGAGACAATATCTTCTACGGCAACCTCCTGACTCATGATTTATCCGCGGCTTCCGCGAGGTCGGACGAAGCGACGATCTTCGCGTACAAAGTCCACGATCCCGACCGGTATGGGGTAGTGGAATTTGATGGTCAGGGCAAAGTCCTCAGCCTGGAGGAAAAGCCATCCAGGCCCCGCTCTTCTTATGCAGTAACCGGTTTATATTTCTACGACAATGACGTGGTTGATATTGCTGCCGCCTTGAAACCATCGCCACGCGGTGAAACCGAAATTACCGATATCAATCGCCATTATTTGGCGGCCGGCAGGCTGAATGTTGCCGTCTTGGGCAGAGGACATGCCTGGCTTGATACGGGCACGCACGATTCACTCCTTGAAGCCAGTCAATTCATTGCCACCATCGAGCGGCGCCAGGGGCTGAAGATTGCCTGCCCCGAAGAAATCGCCTTTCATTTGGAATACATAGATGCCGAGCAGTTGCTGAGGCTGGCAGCTCCACTTGAAAAGAGCTCTTACGGTCGATACCTCATCAGCCTGGTGAGGGAACCAACTCCGCATTTCCCGCCCGGCTGACCTGCAAAACTGGAAATCAATCTTGTCTGCTTTTACCCTGCTTAAGTTAAAGACAATGTCCGACTCACGAGGCGCGTTGACCGTCATGGACGGAATACTGCCATTTCCGGTGGTCCGGAGCTTCTGGATCTATGGTGCTGACGGATACACACGCGGCGGTCATCGTCATCACAAGACGCGGCAGGCCTTGGTGGCGATTTCGGGGAGCGTGATGGTTTTGATGGACGATGGAAAAGCCAGGGAAGAGGTCACCTTGTCGTCACCGGACCAGTGCCTGCTGGTAGAGCCAAGGGACTGGCATGAAATGACCTTCGGTCCTGGTTCTATCCTGCTGGTTTTTGCCTCTCACGGATATGATAAGGACGACTACATCGACACCCCCTATGAACGGCTCTGAGATGATTGAGTATGAAAGTCTAGCGCAGGCCAACCGCCCGCTGATGGAAGAGTTGGAGGCGGTTGCATCCCGCGTCATTCGGTCCGGATGGTACATACTTGGCAATGAGGTCTCCTCATTCGAAGCTGAATTCGCTGCCTTTGCGGAAAGCAAACATTGCATCAGCGTGGCCAATGGTCTGGATGCATTGATCCTGTCGATCGAAGCGCTCGACCTGCCGAAAGGCAGCGAGATCATGGTTGCCTCCAACACCTATATAGCCACTGTTCTGGCGATTCTTCGCGCGGGCCACAAACCCGTTCTGGTGGAGCCCGAGCGCGAAACCTTCAATATCGATCCGGAGCGCCTTCCAGCGGCGCTCACACACAAGACGCAGGCAATCTGCGTGACGCATCTTTTCGGCAAATCCTGCCGGATGACCGAGATCGCGGCGTTTGCAAGCGAGCATGGTCTCAAGGTGATCGAGGATTGCGCGCAGTCTCACGGCGCGCGCTTTGACGGCAAGCTGACCGGCACCTTCGGAATTGCCGGTTGCTTCAGCTTCTATCCGACCAAGAATCTTGGAGCTCTCGGAGATGCGGGCGCCATCGTCACGAACGATGACGAATTTGCCGATCGCCTGAGACATATGCGCAACTACGGCTCGAAGAAAAAATATGAGAACGTCTATATTGGTGTAAATTCGAGGCTTGACGAGATGCAGGCGGCATTCCTGCGGGTTAAACTCCGTCACCTCGACCAGGTGACTGAACATAAGCGGGCACTGGCCGATGTTTATTTTGCCAATTTGCCCAAATGGCTCGCGCAGCCGCTTCGTCGACCTGCCGAGTATGACGTGTTTCATATCTTCGCGATACGTCATCCGGCCCGCGACGAATTGCGTCGGTGGCTGCTCGATAACGGCGTCAAGACCGAGATACATTATCCGATCGCCCCGCATCGGCAGAAGGCAATGCAAGGCATTCTTTCCGGCGACTATCCCATTGCCGATGAGCTGCATGCCACCGAGCTGAGCCTGCCTATTTCGGCTGGGCATCGAAAGGATGAGATCGAGCGCGTCTGCAGCCTTCTTACTGCGCTCCCGGAAAAGCTGAAGTTGGCGGCATGACAGAACAGCTGAAGGGATCGGCCTCCACCCGCGAGGAAGATTGGGATATCGTTATCAAGCCTTCGAAGGGCAGCGCGCCGGATCTCGGACTCGTCTGGCGATATCGCGATCTCGTCTGGATGTTCTTTATGCGGGATTTCACGACATTTTATAAACAGACGGTTCTGGGGCCGGTCTGGTACATTATTCAACCGTCGCTGACGGCAATGACGTATTATATCGTGTTCGGAAAAATCGCCAATCTTTCCACGGATGGCCTGCCACCTTTCCTGTTTTATATGTCGGGAACGATCATCTGGAGTTATTTTTCCGTCTGTCTGGCCAATAACTCCGACGTCTTCTCAAAAAATGCCAACCTGTTCGGAAAGGTTTATTTCCCCAAGCTCGTGGTGCCGCTATCCGTTGCCATGAGCGGGCTTGTCGCATTTGCCATCCAGTTCCTGCTCCTGTTGACGGTTGCGGTTGGGATGAAGATCGCCGCCCCCGATCTGGCATTGAGCTACAGGTTCCTATTTATGACGCCGCTCCTGCTGCTCTATATTGCGGTGCTTGGTATAGGTGCGGGGCTTGTGGTTTCGGCGCTAACAGTCCGTTTTCGTGACTTGGTTTATGCCGTCGGATTCATGACGCAGCTCTGGATGTATGCCACGCCGATTGTCTATCCTTTTAGTCAGATTCCTGAACGGTATCACTGGTTCTTTTATATCAATCCGATGACGACCCCGGTACAGACCTTCCGTTGGGCGCTGCTTGATTCTCCCGCTTTGCCGGTCAGTCTGTGTCTCGCCAATCTGGCTGTGACTGTCGCGATCGCGACGTGCGGCTTGATGCTTTTCGCTCGTGCGGAGGCAACTGCGATGGATACGGTCTGATGAACGATATCGTTATTCGAGCCGAGCACGTCAGCAAGCTATACCGCCTTGGCGTGATCAACCATGGCACGCTTTATCGCGACCTTCAAAGCTGGTGGGCAAAGTGGCGCAACCTTCCCGATCCGAATGTTTCTGTATCCGATTATGCTTCCAACAAGAGTCAGCAGTCGCGAGTGAAGGGCGACATCTTTAAAGCGCTGGATGATGTCTCCTTCGAGGTGGGGAACGGCGAGATCGTCGGGATTATCGGCAGGAATGGTGCCGGCAAATCCACCCTGTTGAAGGTCATGTCACGTATCACCATGCCCAATTCGGGTTTCATAGGTATACGGGGCAGGATTGCCAGCCTGCTTGAGGTCGGCACCGGATTTCATCCGGAGCTCACCGGTCGCGAGAACGTCTATCTCAACGGAGCCATCCTTGGCATGAGCCGCGCCGAGGTCAGGTCCAAATTCGATGAGATCGTCGAGTTTGCTGAAATCGGCGAGTTCATTGACACCCCGGTGAAGCGGTATTCATCTGGAATGTATGTGCGTCTGGCTTTCTCGGTCGCGGCGCATCTCGAGCCGGAGATTCTGCTGGTTGATGAAGTTCTGGCCGTCGGCGACGTCAACTTCCAGAACAAATGCATGGGACGCATGCAGGAAGTCACGAAGGCAGGTCGAACGATCATCTTCGTCAGTCACAACATGACCGCGATCAGCAGCATCTGCCCGAAATCGATTCTGATGGCCGATGGCAAGGTTGCTGCGATGGGCGAGACCGCAGATGTGATCAAGGCCTATCTCAATCGCCCGGAATTCGGCGGTACCGCAAGTTACTCGGTCAATCCCGAGGACATCGACGGAAAGGCGGTGATATGCCGCGTCGCGGTATTGAACGAGAAGGACGAGGTTTCTGAAACCGTGGAACTGTCGAACGGCTTCTCGGTCGAGGTCGAATACGAATTGAGGGAGCCTCTTTCCGGCCTCTCGGTCGGGATGCAGATCAAGATGGAGGACGGCTACACCACGCTCGTCAGCCTTTCCGATCCCGAACTCGACGTCGGGCGCCTGGATACCCGGCCAGCCGGCTATTACAAAGCGCGCGTCAGATTTCCCGGATATCTCCTCAACACCGGCACCTTCTACTTGCGGCTCGGCATATCGAGCCGGTTCTCGATCTATTCCGTCGCCGAGGGTATTCGGTTTGACGTGGAGGACAATGTCGGAATTATCCAGATGCTGGGTCAGCAACGCAAGCCGTCGATTTCGGCGATCCAGTTGCCTTGGGAGGTGGAGAAGCTCTTCCAGCGCGATTCTGAGGGTGTTTTTAAATGAAGAAAGTGCTTGTCACTGGGGCGGATGGATTTATCGGCTCTCACCTTGTCGAGACGCTGGTCAGGTCGGGCGTCGAAGTTCGCGCCCTATGCCAGTACAACTCGTTTTCCAGCTGGGGCTGGCTTGACCAATCCGAACACCGCGGCCAGTTCGAAGTGATCCTCGGAGACGTCCGCGATCCCTCGCAAATGCGCACCGTCGCAAAAGGCGTGGATACGGTTTTCCATCTCGCCGCTCTGATTGCGATTCCCTATTCCTATCAAGCACCCTCAAGCTACATCGATACGAATGTGCATGGGACGCTGAACGTCCTTCAAGGAGCCCTCGACGCTGGGGTGGGAAGGGCGATCCAGACCTCGACCAGCGAAGTCTACGGCACCGCGCGTTTTGTGCCGATCAGCGAAAGCCATCCGCTGCAGGCGCAGTCGCCCTATTCGGCTTCCAAGATCGGTGCGGATGCGATCGCCTACAGCTATTATTCGAGCTTTGATCTGCCGGTGACGATTGCCCGGCCTTTCAACACCTTTGGCCCGAGACAATCTGCAAGGGCGGTTATTCCGACCGTGATTTCACAGCTTCTGAGCGGACGGACGACCCTGAAGCTTGGTGCGCTCTCACCAACGCGGGACTTCAATTTCGTCCAGGATACCTGCGATGGCTTTCTGGCGCTCGCGGCCTGCGACCAAGCGATCGGCCAGACCGTCAATATCGGTTCCGGCAGCGAGATATCGATTGGCGATACCGTTCAGCTCATCGCCGATATCATCGGCGTCAGCGTCGAGATTGAATGCGACGAACAGCGTTTGCGTCCCGCAAACAGTGAAGTGGAACGCTTGTGCTGCGACAACAGCCTGATCAAGTCTCTGACGGGATTTTCGCCGCGTTACAGCGTGGAGGATGGTCTGAAGGCAACGATCGAATGGCTGCGTCAGCCGCAGAATCTGGCGCGGTATAAGGCGGATATTTTCAATGTCTAGACGCGCAGTCATTCTGGCGGGGGGAATGGGCACGAGGTTGCGGCCCTATACCGTCGTCCTTCCAAAGCCTTTGATGCCGATCGGCGATTATCCTATTCTTGAGGTCATCATCCGGCAGCTGATAGCAGGCGGATTTCAGCACATCACGCTTGCCGTCAATCATCAGGCCGAATTGATCAAGGCGTTTTTCCAGGATGGCGACAAATGGGGCGTACGCATCGACTATTCGCTCGAGGACGAGCCGCTTGGCACGATGGGGCCGCTGCGGTTGATCAAGGATCTTCCTGAGAATTTTCTAGTGATGAACGGCGACATCCTGACGGACCTCAATTATGCCGATTTTCATGATGTCCATGTCCGGGACGGCAATATATTCACGATCTCGTCCAAGACGCGCCAGCATCGCATAGACTACGGCGTTCTTGATACCAACGCCGCAGGACGACTAACGGGCTTCCGGGAGAAGCCCACGGCCGAGTATAAAGTCAGCATGGGCGTCTACATGGTGTCTTCGGCGGCCGTCGAGCACATACCGCAACGCGGCGCTTACGGCTTTGACCAGTTGATGCTCGATCTACTGGCGGCAGGCAAGCCGGCCACGGTTCGCGATTTTCCGGGCTATTGGCTCGATATCGGACGCCCCGACGATTATGCATTGGCGATCGAAGAGTTCGAAACCATGCAATCCAGGTTCTTGAATGGTTGACGCCATCGTCACCGGTGCAGGCGGCTTCCTCGGGAAGCGTCTGGTGGAGCGGCTTGAACAAGCTGGCATCGATGTGCTTGCGCTTGAGCGAACGCATGGGGACATTAGCGAAGAGCGCCTTTGGAAGGAGCTTCCGGCAGCGCGCACGCTGTTTCATCTTGCCGGCAGGACATTCGTTCCGGATAGCTGGACACAAGGCCCGAGTTTCACCGCCGCCAATGTTCTCGGTACACAGCATGCTTTGAACTGGTGCAAGCGGCACAAGGCCAAACTCGTCTTCGCAAGCGCCTATGTTTATGGGGTGCCGGAACGGCTGCCGATCCATGAAAGCGATCCGGTCAAGCCGAACAACCCTTACGCACTTTCCAAATATCTTGCCGAACAGCTCTGTGAGTTCGCTGCTACATACGAGCAAATACCGGTGGTGGTATTGCGCCTTTTCAATATATATGGGGTTGGGCAGCGGCCGGAATTTCTGGTACCGACGCTACTGAATCAGGTAAGAACGAAACAGGAAATACAGGTCATGGACCTCGGTCCGCGGCGGGATTATGTCTTCGTCGACGATGTCCTGAGCGCCTTTGCCAAATCAATGGACGTGTCGGAAGGTTACCACTGCATCAATATCGGCTCCGGAATGTCGTATTCGGTGCAGGAAATCATCGACATCTTGCAGGAAGCTGCCGGCACTAATCTACCAGTAGTGTCGTCTTGCGCTGTTCGGCGGAATGAAATACCTGACGTGCGGGCCGATATTACGCGGGCTCGCGCCGTTCTCGGATGGCAGCCGGAGTGGGATCTGCCCGCCGGCATCCGCGTGATGATGAAGGAGTCGTAAAATTGAACGAGCGTTACGTTCCGATCAACAAAGGCAACTACTCGATGGACACGGACGAGCGCGAAGCCACGTTCGACAGATTCCGTGGCGAGGGATGGGAAGCCGAATACGCGGATTACCGTCGCAAATGGTCGGAATATGCCCTGAACCAGCAGGTTTCGGATTACCCGCTGCTCGTCGATCTCGAGCTGGCGTCGATCTGCAACCTGCGCTGCCCCATGTGCTATACGATCAGCGACGAGTTCAAGAAAAACGTCAATACGACGCGGATGGACTGGGACCTCTATTGCCGGATTATCGATGAGATCGGCGGCAAGGTTCCGGCGATCCGCCTCTCGCTGCGCGGCGAGGCGACGTTGCACAAGCGTTTCGCCGACTGTGTGCGCTACGCTAAGGACCATGGGATCAAAGAGGTTTCGACCCTCACGCATGGCTTCAAGCTCAACAGAGACTATTTCGCCCAGCTTGTCGATGCCGGCATCGACTGGATCACCGTTTCGATCGACGGCACCGGTGAGACCTACGAGAAGATCCGCAAGCCGATCAAGTTCGAAGCCCTGCTCGACAAGATCAAGGACATAAAGAAGTACAAGGAAGAGCGCGGTCTCCACCGTCCTGTGATCAAGGTGCAGGGTATCTGGCCGGCAATCCGGGAGAATCCCGATCTCTACTACGAGACCTTTGCACCTCATGTGGATCTGGTCGCTTTCAATCCGTTGATCGATTACCTCGGCAACGATTCCGAGATCGCCTATCTCGATAACTTCACATGCCCGCAGCAGTACCAACGCCTTGTGATTGGTGCCGACGGATTGGTCATGAAGTGCTCGAACGACGAGGAGAACCGCGAGGTTATCGGCAATGCGAACACCGAAACCGTGCACCAGATCTGGCATGGGGAAAAAATGAACGCGGTGCGCGCTCTGCACAAGGAACCGCAAGGCTTCCTGAAGAGCGAGGTCTGCCGCAGATGTTATCTGCCGAGACAGACCAATGATGAGACGGCTGAGATTTGCGGCCGACAGGTCATTGTGCGGAATTACGTCGACCGAAACCAGGAAATCGGGCAGTAATCGGCCGAATTCCACGCGCTACGACCAGACCTCGCCAAGCCTATAGTTTAGGGGCTGCGATCGCCGCGAGAGCGAGGCGGCTTTGCCGGTCGTGAATTACAGGGAGTAACAGGATGTTCCGGAATTACCGGCCTGATCGGTGCTATATCATCGCTGAGATCGGCGGAAACTTCACGACGTTTGATCAGGCAAAGCACTTGATTGACGAGGCAAAGGCGGCGGGGGTGGATGCCGTCAAGCTCCAGACCTATCGCGCAGAGACTTTGTCGAGCCGCAACGCCATGTTCGACATGGAGAACACCGGCGTTACCTCGCAGTTCGAACTCTTCCGCAAATATGAAATCGGCCACGAGCTTCACGAAGCGGTGTTTCGCTATGCCGAAGAGCACGGGCTGGACTGGTTCTCCTCGCCTTCGCATGAAACGGATGTCGATCTACTGGAGAAGTGTGGAGTCGGCGCCCACAAGGTGGGTTCGGACGACGCGGTCAACATTCCCTTTCTCCGTTATCTGGCAAAAACCGGCAAGCCGATCATCCTGTCGACGGGGATGTCGACGCTCGACGAAGTTCAGGAGTCCGTCGCCGCCATCAAGGAAGCCGGCAACGACAAGCTTATTCTGCTGCATGCCATCACGAGTTATCCGACGCATCCGGAAAATGTGAACCTGCGTGCAATGCAGACGATGATGAAAGCGTTTCCGGATCTCGACATCGGTTATTCCGACCATACGCTGACGCCGGTCGCAAGCCTCTGTGCGGTCGCGATGGGCGCCCGGGTGATCGAGCGTCATTTCACCTACGACAAGTCCGCCGACGGCCCGGACCACATGCTTTCGGCCGATCCGACGGAAATGAAATGGCTCGTCGACGCGATACGAGCGTTCGAGATCATGAAAGGCAGTGGCCGCAAGGAGCCGGCTGCGAGTGAAGCAACGACGAGATTGAACAATCGCAAGAGCGTTGTCGTCAATCGACCGCTCAAGGCCGGCCATGTCATCTCCGCCGGCGACATTTCCGTTAAGCGACCTGGAACAGGAATTGAACCGAAGCATTTCGAAGCTCTCGCAGGACGGCGGGTCGCAAACGACCTCGATGCGGACGCGGTCCTTCAATGGAGCGATCTGGCGTGACGCTTGGAATTATTATTCAGGCGCGGATGGGATCGACGCGGCTGCCGGGAAAAGTGCTTCGCGACATTTGCGGAAAGCCCCTTCTCGGACATGTTCTTGGTCGGCTTCAGATACTGAAGCGCCCGGCAAAGGTTGTCGTTGCGACATCGTCCGCCAGCGAGAACGATATTATCGAAGCCTGCTGCCTTGAGCACGGCGTTAGCTGCTTTCGCGGCGACGAAACCGACGTTCTCGATCGTTATTTTCAGTGTGCGAGATCGCTCGGGATGTCAGATATCGTGCGGTTGACCGCAGATAATCCTTTTACCGACGTCGAGGAGCTTGAGAGGCTGATCGATCTGCACCAAAAGCAGGGATTCGATTACACCCATGCCTTTGGCCAGTTGCCTATTGGCGTCGGCGCCGAGATATTTACCTTCGAAGCTCTATCGCGCAGCCACTGCGAGGGGAAGCTGCCGCACCATCGCGAACACGTGAATGAATACTTCACGGATCGCCCCGAATTGTTCAAGATTGGTCGGCTCGAGGTGCCCCCAGCCAAAATCTCTCCGGAGCTGCGCCTGACGGTGGATACTGAGGAGGACTGGAGACGCGCCTGTGCGCTCGCAGCGCAGGCGGGCGGAACCTGGCTCGGGACGGAAGAGGCGATCAGGCTATGTTCGTCTTCTGCGTAGAAAGTTCGCATGCACGCGGCATGGGGCATCTTTTTCGGTCGCTGACGCTCGCCGCCGAGCTGCGCACCCGCGGTCATTCGGTCCGATTTTTGGCAAACGATCATCCGAATTCCTTGAGAATCATCCGCGAGCGCGGGTTTGCCGTGGCGCTCTATGATCTGGCAGCCGTGACGGGATGGGAGAAGGCTTTCCTCGAAGCCGCTGCTCCGTCTCCGATCTGGATCAACGACCGCCTTAATACGCAGCGATCCCACAGCGAGACGATCAAACGCTTGGACGCCAAGCTTGTTACCTTCGATGATCGTGGTGATGGCGCGGAACTTGCCGACCTGAATATCTGCGCTCTGCTGTTCGAAAACACGAAGGGTCTGAAGGGCAGAGATGTTCGGCTGGGCATAGAGTACATGATACTCAATCCTGAAATCGCCAGGTATCGCCGAGTTCGGGAAAAGCTTGCATCGATACTTGTCACCCTCGGCGGCGCCGACACTTATGGAGTGACGGTCCGCGTCGCTAAATGGCTGAGCAGCAAGCCTTTCCCTGTCACCATCGTGACAGGCCCGAGCTTCCAGCACATGGCGGAGCTTGAAGAGGTCGTCGCGGCGGCTCCGCCGGATCGGTTCAGATTGCTGAACCAGGTGCCGTCGCTTGCGGCGGAGATGTACGGGCACGATCTGGCGATTACCGGGGGCGGTCTTACGCCCTTCGAAGCGTGTGCGGCCGGCCTGCCCTGTGTCGTGGTCGCAAACGAACCGTTTGAAATCCCGGTCGGGCGTGCGCTCGAGGAACTTGGAGGAGCGCTCTTCGCCGGTCATCACTCCGCTTTCGATCTCGGCATCCTGGAAAAGGCAATTCCCATCAGGAGCATGAGCGAGACCGCCATGACCAAGGTCGACCTTGGCGGGGTTGGCCGAGTCGCCGATTTACTGGAAAGATTGGCTGCATGACCCTGACAGCGGTGATCCATCAGCCGGACTTTGCGTCCTATCTCGGCTTTTTTCAGCGATTTCTGAACGCCGACCTCTACGTCGTTCTGGACCACGTCCAGTTTGTCCACGGAACGAGCAAAAGCTGGACGCACCGTGACAAGATAAAGACGGCACAAGGCGACCGCTGGCTCACCGTCGGAATCAGAAAGCCAAGCTTCGGCACACCGATCAACGCGGTGGAGCTGGCACCGGGCACCGGATGGATAGACCAGAACCTTTCGTTGCTTCGTGAAAACTATCGCAAGTCCGCCGGCTGGAGCGAAGTCTTTCCCCGCATCGAAGTCCTCTACGGCAAGCGGTTCGACCTCTTGGCCGATTTCAACATGCATTTCCTGGACGGTATTCTGGATATGCTTGAAATCACCATGCCGACGGTGCGATCGAGCACTCTAAGCCCCGTGGGTCATAGGAACGAGTTGCTTGTCGAATTGCTGGGCAAAGTCGGAGCGACGCGTTATCTCTCGGGTCTCGGCGCTCGCGACTATATGCGGCCGGAACTGTTCGAGGCAGCCGGAATCGAAATCGAGTGGCAGCATTTCGTCCATCCGGTTTATCCACAGCCCTTCGGCGATTTCATTCCCTATCTCAGTATTCTCGACACACTGCTGAATTGTGGTATTGCAGGCACGCGTGACCTGCTCTGGAGTTGCAAATGAATATTCTCGCGATCGGTGCCCATTTTGACGACGTTGAGCTCGGCTGCGGTGGTGCACTGGCGCGCCATACAGCAAATGGCGACACCGTTTACGTCTATGTCGCGACCGTATCCGGCTTTTCCAACCAATATGACCAGTCCGTGCGCAGCAGCCAGGTCGCCAGAGCGGAAGCGGATGCCGCGATGGAAATCCTCGGCGTTCAAAAGATGTTTTGCGGCGAGTTCAAAACGCTCCAGATCGAATTCGTCGACCCGCTGAATATCGAGATCCTCAAGCTGGTGCAGGATCTGAAGATCGATATGGTCTATACCCACTGGGTCGGCGATATCCATCATGACCACCTGGCACTGTCGCGCGCATCGCTGCACAGCTGCCGGCACGTGCCCCGCCTGCTGATGTATCGCAGCAACTGGTATCATTCGACCGTCGATTTCAGGGGGAATTTCTACGTCGACATTACCGCCCATTGGGACCAGAAGGAAAAAGCGATCCTTGCCCATGAATCCGAGATGGAGCGCACCGGGCGGAAATGGGTGAGCTTCTTCCGCAATGAAGCCGAGAACGCCGGCCAGCGCATCGGTGTAAAATACGCCGAAGTCTTTGAGGTGGTGAAGTGGCTGCAGCCTTGAGGAAGATTTTGACCTTTGGCTCCATGCTGCTTCCCTATGGTGTGCATGAGCTGAAGCGCAGGCTTAAAAATCGTCACAAGTTATCTGCTGATGTCGCGAGATCGCTGGCAGAAAACAGGCAGCTTGCCGGGCTGCGTGCGGGCCAACGCTGTTTCATTTTAGGAAATGGACCGAGCGTCAAGGGCTTGGATCTGTCGCGGCTTCAAGGCGAAAATGTGATAACCGTTTCCAACGGCTATCTGCATTCCGATTTCGACAAGTTCCAGTCTCGTTATCATTGTGTTCCGCAAATCACCTACGGATTGATGACACCCGAGGACGTGGTCCGCTGGTTCGAGGAGATGCATTCGCACCTGGGCGGCGCGGAACTCTTCCTCAGCTCCACGGAAGCGGAGCTGGTTCGAAAACACGATCTGTTTTCAGGACGAACAGTCCGCTATCTCATGCTCGGCGAAAGCTTCGACGAAAGACCATCGGTAGAAATCGTCGATATCTCCAGACCGGTGCCACGTGTCGATTCAGTCCCGGTGATGGCCTTGATGATAGCGATGTATCTTGGTTTCAAGGAAATCATCCTGCTCGGCGTCGACCATGATCGCTTCCTGTCAGCAACCTATGAATACGCGTTCGACCTCAAGGTGCAAAAGGGAAAAGATTTCACCGTAAATGCGGACGGCACCCCGACAACGAACCGTCACGACGACTTTCAGCAGGCGGCGCGGCTGTGGCGACAATATCGAGCCATCGCGAATATCGCGCGAGCAAATGATATCCGCATCTTCAATTCCACACCCGGTGGGGCACTGGACGAATTTGAGCGCCGGCCGTTCCAAGCCTGGTTTGAAGAATGAGACGGCTTAAATTTGCGCTTCCGGGAATCCACTGTTTGCTTGAGGTGACGCGAGAATCGCCCCAAGCGCGCGAACAGGAGATCTGGGCCGAATTCCGACGGCACAACATCATTTTCGACGGACCTTACGATGATTGGCGTTCGGCAATGGCTGATTCAACCGGCTATGATGCGCCGGCCATTCTTGCAAAAGCCGTCGAAGCGACACGCGCAGTTGTTCAGGGCCGTGCCTCATATGAGCGGGACACTGTAATCTTCAGAGAGAGAATCTACTCGCATCCGCTGCTTGCCTGGCTGCTCTATGTTGCATCCAGATCCGATGGTCGTTTGAGAGTGGTCGACTTTGGAGGCGCGCTCGGAAGTTCCTATTTTCAACACCGGTCAAAACTCGCTCATCTCGCGGAATTGAAATGGTGCGTCGTGGAGCAGCCTCATTTTGCAGAAGCAGGGCGAGCAGAATTTGAAGACGGGCTTCTGAGCTTTTCTCGTAGCCTCGAAGAAGCAATCGAATTTGTGAACCCTCACATCGTTCTGCTCTCGGGCGTGCTCCAGTACCTCGAATATCCCCACGAGCATCTTGAGAGCCTTCTTTCGAAAGGCGTCAAGTTCATCCTTGTTGACAGAACAAGCGCGCAGGTCGATATCCCCGAAGCCCCTTTTGTACAGCATGTGCCGGAACGCATCTATCGCGCGAGCTACCCCGTGTGGTTCTTGAACGCGCATGAATTGCAGAATCGCTTCGCGAGGCATGGCTACGAGGTGCTGGACAGGTTCCAGCCAGCTGGGACATTTGGAATAGCAACACCGCCGCCCTTGCAGGAATTGACGCGTTGGGGCGTTGGCCTTACGCCAGCTCAGGGACAATACGAATGGTCGTATACTGGCTGGTTTCTTGAGAAGCCGGAAATCTAGCGATGCGCGTTAACGTCATTATCCCTGTCTTCAATCGTCTGGAGCACACCCGGAAGGTGCTGGAGGCTCTCAGGAGACAAACTCTCGCCGACGCGCTGACGATCGTCGTTGTCAACGACGGTTCGACCGATGGCACGGCAGAATACCTGCAGTCGCAGGGCGATGTTGTCGAAATCCGAGGCGACGGCAATCTTTGGTGGGGGGGTGCCATCGAGAAGGGGCTGAAATACGTCCTTCCGTCTTGCAAGGCGGAAGATTATATCCTGTTTCTGAATAATGACACCTGGTTCGACGAAGATTATGTTGAAACCCTGGTGCAAACATCCAAGGCGAATGGCGAAGCCGCCGTCGGAAGCGTTATCCATGAAGAGGGGAAAGACCCACCTCTTGTGAGTATAGGACCTCGGATCAACATCAACAGGTTCGCGATCTGGGATGTCCTTTCGGAATTGAGCGAAGCGCAACAACGGTCGCCTGAGAGCCAATACCGCGTGGATGCATTGAGCGGTCGAGGTACTCTATATCCAGCCCTCTTGTTTCGGAGATATGGCGGTATGCGGCCACGCCTGCTGCCGCACTACATGGCCGATTATGAAATCGCGATGCGCTTTTCGCGCGCCGGAGTGCCTCTGATCGTCAGCACAAAAGCAATCGTCTATTCCCCGCCAGTATATGGAAACGACATCTCCAGGCATTCATGGAAAAAACGATTGTTTGGCAGGCGCTCTCCTCACAATGTGTTTCAACGCCTGATCTTCTATTCGCTTGTCGGTTCACCGGTGCAGAGATCGACCGCACCTTTCCGCATGGCCTATTTCTTTTACGCACGTGTCCTTTTGGGAAAGATCACGACCAGCCTTAAGAAATTCGCCTTTTCCCGTATGCGTGCAAGGCAGCTTGGCGAACTGAAACGTCACGGGGTAAGCGTTGGCCGCGATGTTGTGCTCTATGGCGCCCCTTTGTTGCAACGACATCCTGACAGTGAGATTCACCTCGGTGATCGCGTCGTCCTGTGTTCTGATTCCCGATTTACAGCGCTCGCTCTCAATCATCCGGTGAAGATAGCGACCATTCGCGCCGGATCGAAGATCAGCATTGGCGCAGACAGCGGCATCAGTGGTGCAACCATCGTCTCGGCTGTAGGGATTTCAATCGGCGCGGAAGTGCTGATGGGAGCCAACGTCACGATTTTCGACACGGACTTTCATCCGATACGTCCGGAAGGGCGCCGTCATTCGGATGTCGAGGCGGACATCAAGACTGCACCGGTGCACATTGGCGATAATGTGTTCATTGGCACCAATGCCCTGATCTTGCGTGGCACAGAAATAGGACGTGATAGCATTGTCGCTGCGGGTGCGGTCGTCCGCGGAAATTTCCCCGAAGGGGCAATAATTGCCGGGAACCCGGCAAAGCTTGTCGGTAGCGTCTATAGAACGTCACAGGAACGTCCCGGCAGTCAACCAGACGGTGAACATGAAAATAGCAATATTTGACACCTATTACGCGCGGTTTCTGAAGCAATTCTATGCGCGGCGGCCACAGCTCCGAAAATCGACCTCGCTAGAACAGACGAAAGCTCTTTTGGCCGCCGCATTCGGCACGTCCGATTTCTACTCGCGCCACCTGAAGGACCAGGGTTGCGACGTCATTGACATCATCGGCAATTGTGTCCCGCTTCAATCGGCCTGGGCGCAAGAAAACAACGAGCCGTTCAGCGCTTGGGCGATGAAACTGCCGCATCGGTTTTTCAGGCTGCCTTATGTTGGCGCACGCCTGGCGGCGCTCCCTGGCTTGCTGGAGGTCGCAATGGCCCGGGTTCGAACATTCAAGCCGGATGTACTCTACTGTCAGGATCTCAGCTTCTTTCCGCCGCATGCCCTGACGGAGTTGAAGAAGACGGTGCCGTTGATTGTCGGCCAGATCGCTTGTCCGCTGCCGCCGGGTGAGTTTCTGCGACCCTATGACCTTATTCTGACGTCTTTCCCCCATTTCGTACCCCGTTTTCATGAGATGGGGATAAAATCCGAATATTTCAGGATTGGCTTCGACACTCGGGTGCTCGATCTCCTTGGCGACATCAGGCGCGATGTGCCGGTGAGCTTCGTCGGCGGCATAAGCCGTCATCATGGCAAGGCCGTACCCTTGCTCGAACATCTTGCCGATACCACGCCGATACAGTTTTTCGGTTACGGCGCGAAGACGCTCCCGCGCTCTTCTCCGATTCGCAAACGTCACAATGGCGAAGTCTGGGGTCCGGATATGTATCGGGCGCTGGCGCGCAGCCGGATCACCGTCAACCGCCATATCAATGTTGCCGAAAACAACGCCAATAACATGCGGCTCTACGAGGCGACCGGTGTCGGATCGCTGCTGATAACCGACAAGAAGGATAATCTCGGGGAGATTTTCGAGGTTGGAAAGGAAGTGGTTGCCTATTCCAGTGCGGAAGAAGCGACAGAACTCGTCCGCTACTATATAGACCACCCGGACGAGGCCGACGCCATCGCGAAGGCCGGTCAGGCAAGGACGCTGAAGGACCACACCTACAAGTCGAGAATGGAAGAATTGGTGCCGATCCTCGAACGATATCTGGAGAAACAGGGCTGATGTCGTTTCTGCGCACAAGTCTCAATCGCTTTCCGGGGATGAAGAGCCAGTTGAAGCGATTGCATGATCGGCTGTTGCCGACGACGTCGGTATCGTCCCGCTATGTCGAGATAGAGGCGGCTCGTCGAGACAGCGAAAGTTCGCGCCTTGCTGCATCCTGGAAAGCAAGTGATCTGCCCGCCCGCCAGAGAGCCCTCGTCGAGCGCCAGCTGAAGGAATACCGCAATGGCGCTTCCATTGATGTATTCGATGTCTTTACCGCCGCTTTGCGCAGCATCGACGATCTTCCGGCTAATGCTTCGCTGCTCGAAATCGGTTGTTCCAGCGGCTATTATTCCGAAGTGCTTGATGTGAGTGGCTTGCCGCTGCGTTATCGCGGCTGCGATTACTCCGATGCTTTCATCGATATGGCGCGCAGCATCTATCCCGGGCTGTCGTTCGACGTGGAGGATGCGACGCGGCTCAACTATCAGGATGACGCTTTCGATGTCGTCGTCTCAGGATGTTGTCTGCTGCATATCCCCGATTATGACGCGGCGATCGCAGAGAGCGCCCGTGTTGCCAAGGAATACGTGATTTTTCACCGTACGCCTGTTGTCTATGGCGAGCCGACCAAGTATTTCCGCAAACAGGCCTATGGCGTCGAGACCATAGAGATCCATTTTTCCGAGCCGCAGCTATTGGACATCTTTCGAGTTCGCGGCCTGCACGTCCTGGCGACGTTCACGCTAACTGAGAACGTGGATCCGCACGACAGTCGTAAGGGCAATGCAATGCGCACCTATTTGTGCAGGAAACAAACCCAATCATGACGAACTATTTCTGTACCCTTTTCGACAACGGCTATCTCATCAAGGGAATGGCCATGATGGAGAGCCTCGTCCAGTGGTGCCCCGATGCGCATGTTTTTGTGCTTTGCATGGACCAGCAGACGCAGGAGATATTGACCGCTCTCAACAGGTCCTACATCACCTGCATTCCACTCGCTGATCTCGAGACGCCGGAACTTCTGGAAGTCAAGAAATCGCGCGGCGTCGCCGAATATTGCTGGACCCTGTCTCCGTGTCTGCCGAGTTTCCTGCTGGAGCAGCATCCCGACATTGATTTCATCACCTACCTCGATTCCGATCTGCTGTTTTATTCACCGCTCGGTCCGATTTTCGACGAAATCGGCAATAGTTCCATCGCCATTATCGAACACCGTTTTGCTCCGCGGCTGCAGAATCGCGAAATTAACGGCCGTTTCTGCGTCGAATGGGTGAGTTTCCGGCGCGACGAAGAGGGAATGCGCTGCCTCACTCGCTGGCGCGAGCAGTGCATCGAATGGTGCTACTATCGCCTGGAAGACGGCAAGATGGGTGATCAGAAGTATTTGGATGAATGGCCGGATCTCTACCCGAATTGCCATATCATCGAGCATCCCGGAGCCGGAATCGCGCCCTGGAACTACGAAAAGCTGCATTTTTCGCAGGATGCATCAGGCAGGATCGAGGTCGATGGTTCGCCGCTGATCTTTTATCACTTCCACCAGTTTCAGTTGCTGACCAATGGCATGTTCGATCGGCTGTCGGCTTTCTACACCGCCGTCTGCGAGGAGCCCGACGCTGCTTACAGGGTCTATGAACGCGCTCTGAGGCAAGCCCTGAAAGCGATCAAGACGGTTTCTCCCGGCTTTTCCGGCGGCATTCGTCCCTTTTTCCGGGTTAAGGCGCGCCGATGGGTGCAAAGCAATGTACCCCGGCCGGTCATAAGCTTCCTGCACAATTTCATCAGGTACTGATGTCACGATTGCGGGGAGGAGCCTCGCTTCTCCTCGCCTCGTTATTGGTACTGCCGATCGATCCACTGTCGATAGCTGCCGCTTGTCACATTCTCTACCCAAGCATCGTTGGCGAGATACCATTCGACGGTCTTGCGAATGCCCGTCTCGAAGGTCTCACTAGGGCGCCAGTCCAGCTCCCTTTCTATCTTTGCCGCATCGATGGCGTAACGACGATCATGACCTGGCCGATCACGCACAAAGGAAATCTGGGCCTTGTAGCTTGCGCCGTTTGGCAGGGGCGTCAATTCATCGAGAATTTCGCAGAGCGTATTGACGACTGACAGGTTCGTCAGTTCATTCCTGCCGCCGACATTGTAGGTTTCCCCGACTTTTCCTCTCTCCAGAACACGCCGGATCGCGCTGCAATGATCTTTGACGAACAGCCAGTCGCGCACCTGCATCCCGTCTCCGTAGATCGGAATCTGTTTCCCCGACAGAGCATTGTGGATGACGAGGGGAATAAGCTTTTCCGGAAAATGATAGGGACCGTAATTGTTCGAACAGTTCGTCGTCAGAACGGGTAGGCCATAGGTGTGATGGTAGGCGCGAACCAGATGGTCACTCGCTGCCTTGCTCGCGGAATAAGGACTATTGGGTTCGTATTTGCGATGTTCGCTGAAAGCGGCCTC
Organism: Rhizobium sp. NLR8a; assembly: GCF_019685235.1. Lineage (NCBI taxonomy): Bacteria > Pseudomonadati > Pseudomonadota > Alphaproteobacteria > Hyphomicrobiales > Rhizobiaceae > Rhizobium > Rhizobium sp. NLR8a. The sequence goes on along the minus strand of NZ_JABDWI010000008.1, from coordinate 280,863 downwards.
GTCGGGAGCAAGCGAACCATAGACTTCGTCCGTCGATACGTGGAGGAAGCGAAAGCTCTCCCGGAAGTCTTCATTCTGTGAAGCAAGAAATCCCCGGATTGCCTCCAGCAGACGAAACGTGCCGACAATATTGGTCTGGATAAATTCTTCTGGCCCATGGATCGATCGATCGACATGACTTTCGGCAGCGAAATTCAGGATGGCGCGAGGCCGGTGGGAACGGAGCAGTGCTTCGACAAGGTCGTAGTCCGCAATGCTGCCTTTGACGAAGACATGACGCGGGTCACTCCAGATGGATTTAAGGTTCTCAAGATTGCCGGCATAGGTGAGGGCATCAAGGTTGACGACCGGTTCATCGTGGAGCGCAAGCCAGTCGAGCACGAAATTCGCACCGATAAAGCCGGCACCTCCCGTCACCAAGATCATGTCTTTCCCTTTGGACATCTGATAAATGGAACGCTCTAGTCTCATTGCGCCAATCCCCCGTCAACCGAAGAGATCGACAATGCTGAATTTCGTTTGTCCCCGGTGTCGGTCACATTGGGGTTGCGCTGGTTCGGTCGTTTCCATAAACACCTCCCGAAGATTGCATCGAAAGACGACGTGAAAAATGACGAAAACCGCGCTTATTACTGGGGTGACTGGTCAGGATGGTGCCTATCTGGCCGAATTGCTTCTGAGCAAAGGCTACACGGTGCACGGTATCAAGCGGCGGTCCTCATCTTTTAACACCGGCCGCATCGAACATATCTATCAGGATCCGCATGAGGCCCACCCACGCTTCGTCCTTCACTATGGCGATATGATCGACTCGACCAACCTGCTGCGGATCGTCCAGCAGACTCAGCCTGACGAAATCTACAACCTGGCCGCACAAAGCCATGTCGGCGTCAGTTTCGAAACGCCGGAATATACGGCCGATGCCGATGGTATCGGGACGTTGAGGCTGCTCGAAGCGATCCGCATCCTGGGTCTTGAGAAAAAAAGCCGGTTCTACCAGGCGTCGACGTCGGAACTCTACGGTCTCGTGCAGCAAGTGCCGCAGAACGAGAAGACGCCGTTCTATCCGCGCTCCCCCTATGCCGCAGCCAAGCTCTATGCCTACTGGATCGTCGTTAATTATCGCGAGGCCTACGGCATGCACGCGTCGAACGGCATTCTGTTCAATCATGAAAGCCCGCTTCGCGGCGAGACCTTCGTCACGCGCAAGATCACGATGGCGGTGGCTGCCATCAGCCTCGGCCTTCAGGACAAGCTTTTCCTGGGGAACCTTGACGCCCAGCGTGACTGGGGCCATGCGCGCGAATATGTCGAGGGCATGTGGCTGATGCTGCAGCAGGACAAGCCGGATGACTACGTCTTGGCGACGGGTGAGACGACGCGTGTGCGCCAGTTTGTCGAGTGGGCCTTTGCCGATGTCGGCATCACCTTGGAATGGAAGGGATCCGGTGTCGACGAAAAGGGCTATGATGCCGCCTCCGGCGCTTGCCTTGTGGAAATCGATCCCCGGTATTTCCGCCCGACGGAAGTCGATCTTCTGCTTGGCGACCCGACCAAGGCACGTCAGAATCTGGGCTGGCACCATAAGACCCCGGTTCGTGAACTCGCCGCTGAGATGGTGCGCGAGGATATCAAGCACTGGAAGGCTCAAGGCAGCCGGAAAGAGGTCTGAGTGTACGACTTATCGAACAAGAAGATCTGGGTTGCCGGTCATCGCGGTATGGTCGGCAGTGCTCTTGTGCGCAGGCTTCAATCCGAAAATTGCAGGATCATCACGGCCACGCGCGCCGAGGTCGACTTGAAGCGCCAAGACCAGGTCGAGAAGTTTGTTGAAGCAACCCGGCCGGACGCGATCATAATCGCCGCAGCCAAGGTTGGCGGAATCCTCGCCAATGACAGCTATCCTGCCGAATTCATCTCCGACAATCTGATCATTCAAACCAACATCTTTGAAGCCGCTCACCGGGCGGAGGTGGACCGGCTTCTCTTCCTGGGTTCAAGCTGCATTTATCCCAAGCTCGCTCCCCAGCCGATTCCTGAAGAGGCTCTGTTGACCGGTCCGCTTGAGCCGACCAACGAATGGTACGCCATTGCCAAGATCGCCGGTATCAAGCTCGCGGAAGCCTATCGCAAGCAATATGGCCGTGACTACATTTCGGCGATGCCGACCAACCTGTACGGACCTGGCGATAATTTCGACCTGAACTCCAGTCATGTCCTGCCCGCGCTGATCCGCAAGGCGCATGCGGCGAAATTGCGCAGAGACCCGCAAATGGTTGTCTGGGGCACCGGAACCCCGCGCCGCGAGTTTCTTCACGTCGACGACTGCGCCGACGCGCTGGTGTTTCTGCTGAAAACCTATTCGGGCGCACAGCATGTCAATGTCGGCTCGGGCACGGATCTTGAAATCATCGAGTTGACGCGTCTGGTTTGCCGCGTCGTCGGTTACGAGGGTGAGATCGTCCATGACCTTTCCAAGCCCGACGGCACGCCGCGAAAGCTGATGAGCAACAAGAAGCTGCAGGACATGGGCTGGAAACCGAGCATTTCGCTTGAGGACGGCATTAGAGCCACTTACGCTTGGTTTCTCGAATGCGAAAACGGATCTGATCCAGCGGCCTGATGCCCGAGTTCCTGCGGGCCGGCACTTTCTCTGTCCCACATTGATTCGCGACACAGCGCTGTCGCCGAGCCTCCGATTGCCTCGTGGTCCTGGCCGGCGGGTCCGGAACGCATTGGTGTCTAAGCTTCACCACGCGTCGGTATAAACGCCAAAGCCGGTCCGAATTACAGTCCACCGGCGAGGAAGAGCAATTCGAACAATATCGGCGACCGGCAGCAAGCCCGATCATTGCGGCGGGGAACCCGATAGGGTTAGCGCGGTGGGTATTGTAGGAGGGGCGAATATACGCATAATTTCCGCTGCTGGCGCTGCCAGGCAAGATCGGTCGAATTTCTTGGGAGGGTTCCATGGAAACGAGCATCGAGCACGCCCATGCCGGCGCAGTGTCGCCCGAACTTGTGGTCGATGCGCTGTTTGCGTGCCGAAAGACGGCAGCGATCAGGGCGGCCATCGAACTTGATCTCTTTACACATATTGGCGAGGGCAAGACGCCGGCAGTCCTGGCGTCGGCAACAGCCGCCTCGGAGCGTGGCGTGCGCATCCTCTGCGATTACCTTGTGGTCCATGGCTTCCTGACCAAGGAGGGCGAACAGTACAAAATGACGCCCTCGACCAGTACGTTCCTCGATCGCAATTCGCCGGCCTATATGGGCTCTGCCGTCGAGTTCGCCGCCGCACCAGAAGTACTCGATAATTTTCTGCGCGATCCGACGTCCGTCGTGCGAAACGGCGGTTCGATGGGCCTTGCGAACATGTCGCCCGACAACCCCGTCTGGCTGAAGTTTGCGCGTGGCATGGGCTCTTTCACCGGGCTCAGCGCCAAACTGCTGGCTGGGGAAATCTCCAGCTGGGCGATGTCTCCCAAGAAGGTCCTGGACATCGCTGCAGGCCCAGGCGTCTTCGGCATCGAAATTGCCAGGGCCTTTCCATCCGCGGAGATCGTCGCCGTCGACTGGGGCGCCGTCTTGGAGCTGTCGAGGCAGAATGCGGAAAAATCAGGCGTCGCGGACCGGTACCGGACGATCGCCGGCAGTGCCTTCGAGATCGACTGGGGCGCTGGTTATGACCTCGTCCTGCTTCCGAATTTTCTGCACCATTTCGATTTGCCGACATGTGCCGCGCTGTTGCGAAAGATCATCGCGAGCCTTGCAGCGGATGGTCGGATCGTCGCGGTCGATTTCGTGCCGAATGAAGATGGCGTGTCGCCGCCTTTTCCAGCGGCCTTCTCCTGGGAGATGCTCGTCAGCACACCGGCCGGCCAGGCTTACAAGCAAAGCGAACTGGCCGAGATGGCAAAACTGGCCGGCCTCACCGGCGTCACGGTCAAATCGATGCCGCCAACCCCTGCGAGCCTCATTGTCTTTGAATAGCCGCAGCTCAAGGCTGTCTGTTCTATGTTATCGGCGGAACCGAGCTCATCGCAGATTTGAGGGAAATTGGCTGGGGGTTCGCGCCTGGGCTCAATGGCTTATCGAAGGCGCCTTGAGATCCTTCAGTGTCCCGCCGCCAGCGACCGTGGATGCCCCCTTGTGCCTCGGCGACGGCGAGGGTCACGATGATGGAGACACTTGCGGATCCCGGATATGATGAGCGAAGTCGGCCTTCGCTGCCCTGTAACAGGGTCGATGATCCGCGATGTCGAGTTCGACCCGCGACGCATGAGCGAGAATACCGGCTGCGGAAAGTCTGATGCCGAGCGGCGCCCCAGCCGCTGCGGTCTCATGAGGCCAGCCGCGCCGCCGCGTATGCTACCGTAAGATACGTTTGTCCGGCACCACGCTGCGCCTATGCTGCATGTGCTAAGAGCGTGCATGGCCCACAGCGCGGCCATCATTCACAGAGCGGACGCAGATCAAGAATATGATCATCCAAGTATAAGTCTCTGGCCAAGAGCGGTGAACAGGAGATTTGGCATGCGGCATTCTTCCTATCTTCCCACAGCCGGTTTCGCCACGCAGTTCGGTCCGGCCGGTTACGCCCTCGACTATGTTTTGGATGCCGCCCAGCGCAGCGTGCTGTTCTGGGACGTCATGCGCAAGCGCGGCAACCAGTATCGCGCCCATGCGGAAGCAACCGCGCCGCATGTCCTGAGCTTCACGCCCGAGGTCGTGCTTGACGGACGTTCGCTCGAGAAGCCCGTCAACTACGCGCTGGTTCGGATCGTCCCGCCTGAGGGGGTAGAGATTGATGAAAAGCGCCGGCCTTTCGTCGTGGTCGATCCGAGAGCTGGACACGGGCCGGGCATCGGTGGCTTCAAGGCTGACAGCGAGATCGGCGTTGCACTGAGAGCCGGGCACCCGTGCTATTTTATTGGCTTTCTTCCGCAGCCGATGCCGGGACAGACGATCGAAGACATTGCACTGGCTGAAGCCATCTTTTTGGAGAAGGTGATATCGCTGCATCCGCAGGCCGACGCCAAGCCATGCGTGATCGGCAACTGCCAGGCGGGCTGGGCCGTCATGATGCTGGCCGCCATGCGCTCAGAACTGTTCGGCTCGATCATCATTGCCGGCGCGCCACTTTCCTACTGGGCGGGTGAACGCGGCAAATATCCGATGCGATATACCGGCGGACTGCTTGGCGGTACTTGGATGACCGCACTCACCAGCGACCTCGGACACGGGCAGTTCGACGGCGCATGGCTGGTGCAGAATTTCGAGAACCAGAATCCGGCCAACACGCTATGGACCAAGCAATATAACCTCTATTCGAAGATTGACACCGAGGCACCACGCTATCTCGGTTTCGAGCAGTGGTGGGGTGGTCACGTCAATCTGAACGCGGAGGAAATCCAGTTCATCGTCGACGAACTCTTCGTCGGCAACAATCTTGCCGCGGGCCGCATCAAGACGTCAAAGGGCGAGGCGATCGATCTTCGCAACATCCGCACGCCGATCGTCGTCTTCTGCTCGAAGGGAGACAACGTCACGCCGCCCGCGCAGGCGCTCGGCTGGATTCTGGATCTCTATGACGATGTGAACGAGATACGCTCACACGGCCAGACGATCGTTTACACGGTGCACGAAACGATCGGTCACCTCGGAATTTTCGTGTCCGCGAGCGTTGCCCGCAAGGAGCATGGAGAATTCTCCAGCAATATCGATCTGATCGATGCGCTGCCACCCGGGCTCTACGAGGCGATTTTCGAGGCAAAGACCGCTGAGACAGTAGGCGGGGACCTCGTCGAGGGTGATTGGATCATGCGCTGCGAGGCAAGGACGCTGGACGATATCCGCGCGCTCGGCTGCAATAACGCCGCGGATGACCGGCGTTTTGCGACCGTTGCGAAGGTCTCGGAGATCAACCTGTCCCTCTACCGGACTTTCCTTCAGCCTTTCGTCCGCGCAATGGCGCCGGATTGGGCGGCCAAGCATCTGCGTGAGATGCATCCGCTCCGGCTGCAATACGAGGTGTTTAGCGACGTCAATCCTTGGATGGCGCCGATTGCAGATCTCGCCCTCGATGTGGCGGAAGAGCGCCGTCCCGTTCGTGCCGACAATCCCTTCCTGGCGTTGGAGCAAGCCTTCTCACGCCAGGTCGTTGCGGGGCTGGATGCATGGCGTCAAGGGATCGAGGCGCTGAGCGAGGCGACCTTCCTCTCCGTCTACGGGTCTCCGCTCCTGCAGGCGGCAGTCGGCATCGATCCGTCTGACACCAGGCCGCAGCGCAGAGCAAGCAAGACCGCGCTGCATGCGCAGGTTCTCAAGGAGAGGATCGAGGAACTCAAGGCGCAAATGGAGGACGGCGGACTTCGGGAAGGTCTGGCGCGCAGCCTGCTCTACGTCGCCATGGCCAATGGTGCAGCCGATGAGCGTGGCTTTGCCGCCATTCGCCGGATGCGGCGCACCGAGGACGGCATGCCGGCGATGACGCTCGCGGAATTCAAGGCCTTGATCCGCGACCAGTTCCTCATGCTGCTGATCGACGAAGAGGCTGCCGTGAGCGCTATCCCACGGCTATTGCCGGCGGAGGAGAGTGTTCGCCGCGAGGCCTTGTCTTCCCTGCGTGAGGTCTTGAACGTGCGCGGCGCGCTTTCCGGCGAAGCCGAACAGCGCTGGAAGAGGATTGTCGGGATATTCGGCCTTTCCGGAGAGACGCTGCCGGAACCTGTCTTGTCGCCGGCGAAGGCCACCCCGGGGAAGCCTGTTCGCCGCGCAAGTTAGCCGACAAGATGCTGAAGCCGAGGGACTGAGCCCGCCCTTCAACATGGAGTGTGAAGATGCAGGATTTAGACGACGTTGGGAAAGAGTACGTGCCGCATCAGAAGTATGAGCGGCTGATCGCCAAGGCAAAGCAGGTTCCTGTGATGACGACGGTCGTCGCCCATCCTTGCGACGAGACATCGCTGCGCGGCGCCGTCGAGGCAGCCGAGATAGGACTGATCCGTCCGGTCCTGGTCGGGCCGGCGGGAAAGGTGCGCACAATTGCAGACGCGCATCACATCGATATCTCCCCATTCGAGCTGGTCGACACGCCGCACAGCGACGCGGCGGCGGCGAAGGCGGTGGAGATCATCCGCCAAGGCGGCGCTGATTTGCTGATGAAAGGAAGCCTCCACACGGATGAGCTCATGCGCGCCGTGACGTCATCGGCCACGGGACTGAGGACGGCGCGGCGGATCAGCCATGTCTTCGTGATGGATGTCCCGCACCATTCGGAAACGCTGTTCATTACCGACGCGGCCATCAACATCGCGCCGGATCTCGATGCCAAGCGCGACATCGTTCAGAACGCCATCGATCTCTTCACCCAGGTCGGCCTGGGCACGCCCCGCGTGGCGATCCTTTCGGCGGTTGAGACGGTCACATTGAAGATCCCTTCGACGATCGACGCCGCTGCTCTTTGCAAGATGGCCGAGCGCGGACAGATAACGGGCGGCATTCTCGACGGGCCGCTTGCCTTCGACAATGCGATCGATCCGGAGGCTGCACGGATAAAGGGCATCCAGTCGCCGGTGGCCGGCCACGCCCAGATACTCGTCGTCCCCAATCTCGAATCCGGTAACATGCTGGCGAAGAACCTGACGTTCCTGGCGAAGGCAGATGCAGCAGGCATCGTGCTTGGAGCGCGCGTGCCGATCATCCTGACGTCGCGGGCAGATTCCGTGCTGGCGCGCCTTGCCTCCTGCGCCGTCGGCGTCCTGCTGGCCGATGCGCGCCGCCGCACGGCGCCGATACAGGGGGGATGATGCAATGGACACCATCCTCGTCGTCAATGCCGGCTCCTCCAGCCTGAAGTTCGAGGTCTTCGCGGTCTCGGGTTCGCTCACGCGACTGGTCAAGGGTAAGATGGAAGGCATCGGCACTGCGCCGCGCCTGGCCATCAAGGGTGCCGGCGGCGAGCGGCTGGCGGACGCAAGCTATCCAAACGAGACCGTTGCCGATTTGCCTGCGGCGATGCGCCTTGTGGGCGAATGGCTGCGCGAGCGGCACGACGGCCGCCTGATTGCCGTCGGCCATCGGGTCGTCCATGGCGGCCCGAACCACATGCGCCCGGCGCGCATCGATGAAACCCTGCTGCACGAACTGGAGCGCTATACGCCGCTTGCGCCGTTGCACCAGCCAAGCAATCTCGCGCCGATCCGCGCACTGCTGGAGCGTCAGCCGCAGCTAACGCAGATCGCCTGCTTCGACACGGCCTTCCATCGCGGCCATGATCCGATGGCTGACCACTACGCCATTCCCGCGCGTTATTTCGAAGAGGGTGTCCGGCGCTATGGTTTTCATGGCCTGTCCTACGAATATGTCGCCGGAAGGCTGGCCGAGATCGCGCCGGACGTTGGCCGAGGACGGGTCATTGTCGCCCACCTCGGAAGCGGTGCCTCGATGTGCGCGCTCCGCGGCGGAAAAAGCGTGGAGAGCACACTGGGCTTCACTGCTCTGGATGGCCTGCCGATGGGCACACGATGCGGCCAGATCGATCCGGGCGTGCTTCTCTATCTTCTCCAGCAGCGCGGCATGAGTGCAGCTGAGCTGCAGGACCTTCTTTACAGGGAATCCGGCCTCAAGGGCCTCTCGGGCGCCAGCAACGACGTCCGCGACCTGTTGGCGAGCGAGGAGCCGGGTGCGGCACTCGCGCTCGATCATTTCGTACATCGCATCGGCCTCAATGCCGGCATGCTCGCGGCCGCTCTCGGCGGATTGGACGCTTTCGTGTTCACCGCCGGGGTCGGGGAAAACTCGCCGGTCATGCGTGAGCGGATCTGCAGGAAGCTGGAATGGTTAGGCGCCAAGCTCGACAGCAGGCGAAACGCCGCCGGCGAGCTGTTGATTTCGGGCGACGATAGCAGGCTCGCCATCTATGCCGTGCCGACCGACGAGGAACTGATGATCGCGCGGCATACATACGCATTGCTCGCCGCATGATGGGCAACCCATGACCCGGGAGAGGGGCTGATGATGATCCCTGATGTGAAGGCCAAGCTTCTTGAAGGCAAGCGCGGGCTGGTGGTCGGCATCGCCAATGACCAGTCGATCGCCTGGGGTTGCGCCAGAGCCTTCCGTGCGCTCGGCGCCGAGCTCGCGGTGACCTATCTCAATGACAAGGCCAAGCCCCATGTCGAGCCGCTGGCCGAGGCGCTGGAAGCGCCCATCTTCATGCCGCTCGACGTTTCCCTGCCGGCACAATTGGAGGCGGTGTTCGACAGGATAGCCGAGCAATGGGGCGAGCTCGATTTCCTGGTGCATTCGATTGCCTTTTCGCCAAAGGATACTCTGCAGGGGCGAGTGGTCGACGTGCCTCGTGAAGGCTTCCTGAAGACGATGGACATTTCCTGCTGGTCGTTCATTCGCATGGCGCATCTTGCGGAACCCCTGATGAAACGCGGCGGGACGCTGTTCACCATGAGCTACTACGGCAGCCAGATGGTCGTGAAGAACTACAACGTCATGGGTGTCGCCAAGGCGGCGCTCGAAAGCGCCGTGCGCTACATCGCCGCCGAACTCGGGCCGAAGGGCATTCGGGTGCATGCCATCTCGCCAGGCCCGCTGGCGACGCGGGCTGCCTCCGGCATCCCGGAATTCGACGAGCTTCTTAGCAAGGCCGAGGAAAGGGCGCCGACACGCAGCCTTGTGTCGATAGACGATGTCGGCATGGCAACGGCCTTCCTCGCTCATGATGCAGCGCGGCTGATCACCGGCGACACCATCTACATCGACGGCGGCTACCACATCATAGACTAGGGGAACCAGTGGAGTGATTTACAACGCGCCGCGTCTTCGAGATGCCAAAGCATGACGTCCCGCTCGTATTCGAAGCGTGCGTTGCCCTTGCCTGCCCGCTGGGACGCTGGCCGCGCTCACTCGCGTGGGCATCAGCTGCGGGCTGCAGTTCTGGGCATCAGGTCCCCAATGACGCCAACACGATATCCGGCATGACTGGAAAATCACGGAATTAAAGGACTGGGAGAGAATTGGCTGGGGAACCTGGATTCATGATTTCAATGGCTTAGCGAAAAAGCTTTGAAATTCCTACTGTTTTCCTGCCGCGAGCGACCGTGGATGCCACCTTTGTGCCCTGGCTTTGGGCATCAGTCAACAGGACGGCCGAGCGGCAATAATTTCCGGCGCCGACCGCTGGCGCAACTCACGAAAAGTTCTCCAACACTGCGAGGAAAGTATGCCGATCGCCCTGTCCCTCCGTCAGGCGCACGCGCCCCTCGATGTCCGCGAGATGGTGGTCCATCAGGTCCTGCGCCTTGGCAAGGTCTTTCGCCTTTAGCGCCGCAACGATCATGCGGTGATGGTCGGCGCCACAGTCGTCCTCGCGGTCTTCTTCGTAGAGCGACATGACAAGAGACAGGCGGGCGACGATCTTGGAAAGCATTTCCGTCAGCACGGGATTTCCAGCGAGGCCGGCGAGGACGATGTGGAATTTTCCGGAAAGAACGGTCTTCGATTTCTCGTCGCCGTGGTGATGGATGTGTTCTTCCTCGTCCGTCAGCCTCTCCAGCGCATCGAGTTGTTCTGACGTCGCGCGCATGATGACGAGTTCAAGCAGCAGCCGCTCCAACTTCCGCCGTGCTTCGAACAGGCTCTTGGCCTGCTCAATGCTCGGCTCGGCGACGAAGGTTCCTCGATTTCTCTTGCGTTCCAGCAGATGGTCGCTTTCGAGCACGCCGAGCGCGCCGCGAACGACGGTACGGCTGACCCCAAAATGTTCGGCGATCGCTTCTTCGAGGATCTTGGTCCCCGGCTTGAGCGCGCCTTCGCCGATCGCGGCGGCCAGCGTGTTGCGAATGCGTTCAGACACGTCGTCATTGTCAACAGTGTCGGGCGCGCCGTTGGCGGTCGTGGACGGTTTCAGGCTTTGACGACGCGTCTTCTTCATCATTCCTCTCCAGGCTTAACGGCAGCCTCCGGGTCACACCAGATGCCGTGACATATCCGATATCGGTGCGCCGTAATTTTTTCCATAAGAATGTTTGTGCGCAACTCGATGTTTCCACCGTAAGCCGGTGAAGTCAGACGGCCAGCCTCCGTTATTTCGGGCGATCAGGCCGCCTTCCTGTCCGCCGTTGCCGAATTCAGCGTGATGCCCTTGTCCTTGCAGATCGCCTCGATGTGACGCGCCGACTGCTTGATGAAGGCGATTGCCTCGTTGAAGCCGTAGGACTGATGCTCGTAGCTCGGGTAGCCGTACTGGCTGGCTTCGTAGGCCTCCCAGTCCGGGACCTCGCCGGAGGCGACGCGCGTTTCGTAGGCGTCCACCAGCGCCATGTAGGCGCCGAGCTCTTCGGCTGTGAGATCGGGATGGCCGGCGCGCCAGATCGGATCGTCGATCTGGATGCACTGGCGCGGGTTTGCCTTTCGCGGCTTGTCGGCGACGGAGGCCGCAACCTCCAGCGAGAGGTTGAGCGCGGGGTTGGCTTCGGCGAGGATCGGCAGGATCGTCTCGAAATCGACGATACCGCCGCCGACGGGCCGGGTCTGGAAGTCGAGGCCGCCGGGCGCGCGGCCGACATAGGCGTCTTTGATATGCGTCTGACGGACGAAGGGGGCGAGGCGCTTGGCTGCGAAGACCGGATGCTCGGCCCGCTGCAGGCCATTGGCAGTGTCGAAGACGACGCCGACGCAGTCGGAGCCGACGCTCTCGATCAGCCGCAGGATCTCGAAGGAGGTAATCTCGTCGTGGGTCTCGATATTCAGGTGCGCGCCATGCGCGCGGGCGACAGGCGCAAGCTTCTGGAGCACCTTCTCGATGCCGACGAGTTGGTCTTCCCAGGTGATATCGGTCCGGAAGCGGTCATTGGCGAGCCGGCCGCGATATTCGGATTTGAAGTTGCCGGGCGCGACCCAGAGTTCGAGGCAGCCGATGGCGGCACTCGCCTCGATCATGCGGGTGAAGCCGGCGATGATGTCGCCGCCGCCGGCGGCCCTGAGAGCCGGCTCCTCGGCGCTGCAATAGGGATTGATCTTGCCGATGCCGCTTTCCAGGTAAAGGCCGAGCTCGTCGGCCCGCGCCCGGATTTCGCGCAATTCACCCATGTCGAGCGTCGGGCTCATGTCCAGTGCCGTCGAGAAGAAGATGCCCGAAAGCCCGAGCTCCTTGACATGGTCGACGCTGCCGAGCGGGCCTCGCTTTTTCGATTCCGGCAGTTTGATATTGTCGATGCCAAGCTTCATGTCATGCTCCTTGCTGTTTCCTGACGGGTCCGCTGCTCTGGCGGCGCCCTTCGTTTTTGACGGGTCCTCAGGCGCGTTTCGCGTCGCGGAGCTTGTCGGCGCCGCTGCGGAATTTGGGCTGGAGGCTCTTTTCGAGATAGTACTGGCCGATCGACGCCACCGTCGTGATCGCGAGGTACCAGATGGAGGCGACGAACAGCAGTTCGATCACCAGGAAGTTGCGGGCGTAGATGACCTGCGCCTGCGTCAGCAGGTCCTGCATGCCGATGACGGAGACGATGGCGCTCGCCTTCAGCATGCCGATCGCCTGATTGCCGGTCGGCGGGACGATGAGGCGTGCGGCTTGCGGCAGGATGATCGTCCGGAACGTCTGGCGAGGCTTCAATCCGAGTGCCGTCGCCGCCTCGCGCTGCCTGCGGTCGATGGCAAGAAGGCCGCTGCGGATGATTTCCGACATGTTCGCTGCCTCGTGCAGCCCGAGCGCCAGGAACCCTGCAAGCGCCGGCGTGACGAGGTCGTTGATCGAGATGCTGTAGTGTCCCACCCCGACCTGCGGTATGAAGAGCGCGATATTGAACCAGAGGAAGATCTGGACAATCAGCGGCACGCCGCGAAACCACCATACGAAGCCTGCGGCAATCGCCTTCAGGACGATGTTCGTCGACGTTGCCATGATGGCGAGAAGGCAGCCGAGGCCGATGCCGAAGACCATGGCGCCGGCCGTCAGCTCGAGCGTCAGAAGCACGCCGCGCAGGATGGAGGGATGCACGAGATAGCGCGGAATCTCGGACCACTGAACGCTCTGGCTCTGCGCGACGACGCTGCCGAGGAGGACCAGCGCGAGGATCGCGCTGGCACCGGTTGCGAACTGTCCCCACTTGATCGACCTCATGGCCGGTGGCGGCAGGCTCATTGTCGTTGTCTGCGTGGTGAACAGTGTCATGAGGTTCACTCTGCGGGCATGCTGGCGGCGTCGTTGACCTTGACGGTCTTGACGGCAAGCGGGCCGAGGCTCCACTTCTTCATGATCGCCTCGTATGCGCCGCTGTCGACCATCTGCTGCAGGGCGGCGACGACGGTGTCGCGGAGCTCCGGATTGTCCTTTGCCGTCAGCATGCCGAGATAGCCGACGGCAAGACGGATATCGGGAAGCGCCTGCAGGCCCTTGCCGTTGCCCGTCTGGTGCTCGGTCGTGTAGACGCTGGTCGCATAGCCGTTGACGGTGGCGTCGGCACGGTCGGTGCGCACCGCCTGCAGCACGTCGGGCATCTTCGGGATCGCCATGATGTCGATCGGCGTCTTGCACTTCGCCGAGGCGGCCTCGACCATCCTGCCCTGGAAGGTGCCGACCGGAACGGCGACCTTCTTGCCGCAGAGGTCTTCCATGCTCTTGATGCCGAGCGGGTTGTCCTTGATCGTCATGATCGTGGTGGCGTCGTACATGTAGTCGATGACATCGACCTGCTTTTCCAGCTCGACATCGTCATTGATGCCGGAGATCGTCATGTCGAAGCGCTTGGACAGGATGGCGGGAACGATGGCAGCACCCGCGCCGACATCCGTCATCTGGACATCGACACCCAGGATCACGCCGAGGGCTGCGGCGATATCGGCGTCGATGCCGACAAGCTTGCCGTCATCGTCGTGGAAGCTGATCGGCGGCGTCAGATCCGTCGCAACCTTCAGAACGCCTGATGCCTTGATCGAAACGGGAAGGCCATCCGCCAGCTTCTTCGTCGGCACCACGCCGGGGAGCTTGGCAACGTCAGCCGCTTCCATCTTCTCGGCCACGCTCTCCGCCGCATGGGCCGACGGCGTCATGAGGGTAACGAGCGCGGTGGCGATGCCGGTCTTCAGGATTGTCTGCACGTTCTTCATGGGATCCCCTTTTTTTAGATTTTGCCATGCGTGAATTCTCTGGGATCTTCCAAGCAATCACCGTGCCAGTTTTAAATTTGCGGCATCAAGCGATTGAATTTACATCAATAATTATTAATCTCCACTTCTCCGAATAAAGTTTCGCATATTATTTCGCATAATTATTCGAATTTACTGTGATTAAAAAATCATCCTTACGTCGATTTTCTGAGCGAAATTTGCCTGAGGTCTCGCCGTTCTCTTCATCCTCATTCCCTGCGTGATGGCGAAACACCTGCGAAATTGCTCGTGGCTCGCCCGACGCACCGTGTCGGCGGGCGATAAATGAGCAGAATTCTGCACTGCATCGAACATTTATGACGAAACTTTAGACAAAATATCTTCCGAAATAAATAACGGAAATTTATAATAAGAAAGTTGCGAAACTTCCTAAATCATAAAAAGGTTCCTATAATCAGATAGTTGAGTTTATTCCGCTCGTCCTGCTTCGAATCTGGCACGGGCTTTGCAATTCCCTTTGCAACATGCTCCGGTGTCGGAGCGCTCGTCACAACCACGCAAGGTCAGGGAAGCCACATGCTAGACATCGCAAAGACGGCCGATCGCAAGCGGCTCAGTGTTCGGGGCGTTACCCATAGCTATGGCGGGCAGAATGCCGTCAGCGACATTTCCTTCGAAATCGAGGCCGGCGAGATTGTCGCGCTTCTGGGGCCAAGCGGCTGCGGCAAGTCGACGGTGCTGAGGGCCATCGCCGGCCTCATCCAGCCGAAGGCGGGCAGGATCGTGCTCGGCGACGACGACCTTGCCAATGTTTCCGCCCGTGCGCGAGGGATCGGCATGGTCTTCCAGAACTATGCGCTGTTCCCGCATCTGACTGTTGCGGAGAACATCGCCTATCCGCTCGCCTGCCAGAAGGTGCCGCGCGCGGAGCGAAACGCACAGGTCGCCGAGATGCTCGCGCTTGTCCGGCTCGATGGCTATGGCAACCGCCTGCCTCGCGAACTCTCCGGCGGTCAGCAGCAGCGCGTCGCCGTCGCCCGCGCGATGGCGGGCCGCCCGTCGCTCCTGCTTCTTGACGAACCCTTCGGCGCTCTTGACCGGGCACTGCGCTTCGACCTGCAGGTCGAGCTCCTTCATCTCCAGAAGACGCTCGGCATCACCACGCTGATCGTCACCCATGACCAGGAAGAGGCCCAGAGCCTCGCCAGTCGGCTGGTGCTGATGAACAAGGGCAACGTCGAGCAGATCGATACGCCGATGGCCGTCTACGATCGGCCGAAGACCTTGTTCGTCAATACCTTCATCGGTCAGACCAATCTCCTGCGCGGGACCGTTGCCGAGTTCGGCGACGGCAGCACGGTGATTGCTCTGGAGAGCGGCGAAACCCTCGTTCTCCCGCGCCGTCTGAGCTTCACCACGGGCTCGAAGGTCACGATCACCTTCCGGCCCGAAGAGGTTCGCCTGATGACGCAGTCAGGCGTGAACGCGCTTGCCGCGCGCATCACCGTTTCCGTGCCGCTCGGGCCCTCCCTGATCCACGACCTCGTCCTCGACGACGGCACGGGCCTGCGCGCCTCCGAGGTTCGCGGTCCCGGCACCGCCATTCCGGACATCGGGGCCCAGCTTTTCGCAGAGATCGACACCCGCAGGTGTCACGCATTTCCGGCCGAACCGGAAAGCATCCAGTGAATGCCTATGACTGAATGACATCAACAACAACCGACAGAGGTGACAGCATGAACGACTTCAAAATGACCCGCCGCCATTTCGGCCTTCTCGCTGCCGGCGTTGCTGCAGCTTCGGCAATGCCATTCGCCGCTCGTGCGGCGGCCGGCGAGACCGCCATTGCCGCGACCTTTCCGGGCAACTGGGAAGACGGCTATCGCAGCGTTCTGGGCCCGCTCGTCAAGGAAGCCGGCTACGGCCTGACCATCGCCCCGTCGATGGCGCAGGACCAGCTCGCCAAGGTCATGGCGAGCCCCGGCAACCCGCCCTACGATACGCTGCTGATGTCGCCCGGTCAGATGGCCGTGGCCATCGAAAACGACATCATCCAGAAGATCGACCCGAGCCGTCTCAAGAACTGGGGCATGCTCGATCCGGCCTTCCAGGGCGAATACGGTCCGACGGTGACGATCGAGGTCAACGGCATCGCCTACAATCCCGACCTCGTTCCGCGCCCGAAGGGGTATCGCGACCTGTTCGAAAATCCGGCCTACAGCGGCCTCGTCTCCTGGGCCGGTTTCGGTTCGAACACGGCCGTCATGGCCTATACGGAGATGGCGAAGATTTTTGGCTCCGGCCCGAACGACATGGATGCGGTCTTCAAGCTGTTCAAGGACCATCCGGAACACCTGAAGGGCGTCGTCGACAGTACCAACCACCAGATGACGCTGTTCCAGCAGGGCGAGATCGCGGTCTTCATGTGCTCGACCGGCAATGTCGCCCGTCTGAAGTCGATGGGCCTCAAGGCGGAATATGTCGCCCCGGAAACCGGCGCGCCGGCAGCCCCGGTCAACATCCACCTGACCAAGGGCGCAAAGAACCTCGATGCGGCCTATGCCTATATGGATGCCGCCATCTCCAAGGCTGCGCAGGACAAGCTGAAGCTGCCGCCGACCGAGATGTTCCCGACCAACAAGGACGTCGCGCTGACGCCTGAGATCGAAGCCTATGTGACGCGCGAGCAGCTCGGCAACATGGTCTATCCGGACTGGGTCGCCATCAACAAGAACCGCGCCGACTGGATCCGCCAGTTCGACGCTCTCGTCGCAGGCTGAGGGGAGCATGATGAAGGCGGGCGGTTTTCCATACGTTGTACCGATGCTGTTGCTGTCGGTGGCGTTCTTTGCGACGCCGCTCGCCGTCCTCGTCGGTTTCAGCTTCACAGGCCCGGACGGGGCCACGCTGGCCAACTATGGCCGGTTCTTCGGGGACGCGTTCAATTTTCGCGTCCTCGTCAATACCGCCCGGCTGGGCCTGGAGACGGTTCTTGCCACGACGCTGCTCGGGGTGCCGATCGCGCTTCTCTACTGGCATAGCGGCAAGACGGCGCGCCAAGTCATCATCTTCCTGACGCTCATTCCCATGCTGACCAGCAATGTGGTACGCACCTTCGCCTGGATCGTCATCCTCGGCCGGCAGGGGCCGATCAGCGAGGCGCTGCTCGGGCTCGGGCTGATCGGTCGGCCGATGACCCTGATGTTCACCGAACTCGGCCTCGTCATGGCCATGTGCCAGATCGACCTGCCGCTGATCATCCTGCCCCTAGTCGCCATCCTGTCGCGCACGCCGGTTCAATATACCGAAGCAGCACAGGTTTCCGGTGCCGGTCCATGGCGCATCTTCGTCACCGTACTCGTCCCGCTCATGCTGCCGAGTCTGCTGGCCGGCTGGATACTGGTCTTCGCCAGCACCAGCAGTTCCTTCGTCACACAGGTCGTTATCGGTGGCGCGCGCAACGTCTATGTGCCGCAGTTGATCTACCGCGAGGTCGGCACGCTGTTTGACTGGCCACTGGCTTCGGCGATTGCCGTCGTGCTGCTGCTCTCCACCGGTTGCCTGCTCGTCACAATGACCATGATTTCCCGTCACAGGAGGCTTGTCGGCCATGGCTAATCCCAAGCTTACTCATAGGCGTGAAAATCCCATCCCCGGTCTGCTATACAAAGTTATCGTTTTCGGTTTCGGCACCTTCGCCGTGATCTATCTCGTCGCGCCGATCGTCATTGCCCTGACGATGTCCTTCACCTCGGGCCAGACCTTGAAATACCCGCCTGAAGGCTTCTCGCTTCGCTGGTATGAGGCGCTGCTCGATCCGGTCCGCTCGGCAACCGAACATGCGGCTGCCTTCAATTCGCTGAAGATCGCAGGCCTTGCGGTTATGGGCTCGCTGCTCTTTGCCGTACCCGCGACCATCGGCATGAGCCGGATGCGCAAGGGGACGGTCGGCGCGATCGAACCTTTGCTTCTGTCGCCACTCGTCCTGCCCAGCCTCGTCTATGGTCTGGCAGCCCTGATCGTCGCCAATTTCATCGGCTTCCAGCCGTCGCTCTGGCTGACCGTCGCCGGCCATGTCGTCGTCTTCGGGCCGCTGATGTATCGCGCTGCCTCCGTCGTCGCGCAGGGTCTCAATCCGTCGCTCGCCGAGGCATCGACCGTGATGGGCGCATCCTGGTTCACCACGCTTCGCCGGGTGACGCTGCCGCTCTTGATGCCGGGCATTCTTGCCGGCGCGTTCCTGGTCTTCATCCAGTCGCTGGACAATGTCTCGGTCTCGCTCTTCCTCGCGGATGCCGAAACGACAGTCCTGCCGCTCCGGATGTTCGCGCTGATCGAGGAGTCGCTCGACGTCCGCGTCGCCGCGATCTCGGGCATCCTCATCGGTCTCACCCTGATCGTCATGCTCGTCGCAAGGCGCGTTCTCGCGCCG
The DNA here is from genome assembly GCF_019685235.1 of Rhizobium sp. NLR8a. Taxonomy (NCBI): domain Bacteria; kingdom Pseudomonadati; phylum Pseudomonadota; class Alphaproteobacteria; order Hyphomicrobiales; family Rhizobiaceae; genus Rhizobium; species Rhizobium sp. NLR8a. The sequence goes on along the minus strand of NZ_JABDWI010000008.1, from coordinate 262,307 downwards.
CGGCAGGCCTGATCAAGCTCAAGAATAATCTGGAAGGAAACACTCTATGACCCCTAGCGCAACCAAGTCAGGATCCTACCGCGTCGGATCGCTGCTGGCCGATTTCCAGCCGGACTTCGATTTCGACGCGCCGCTGCCGCTGCCGGTCGAGGAATTCGAGGATCGCCTGCGCCGCATCCGCCGCCAGGCCGTGGAAGCCGGCCATGATGCGCTGATCGTCCATACCGGCGGCGTCGGCTGGTTCCACACGTCAAACCACTATCTGCGCTATATCTGCGACTGGATGCGCGAGGGTGTGCTGATTATCCCGACCGATGCCGACAAGCCGCTGACGCTGCTCTCCTTCTTCACCCAGTCCGTGCTTCTGCCGCCGGGCGGCGAGCCGGTGCTGGTTGAGGACATCTGGCAGATCGGTCCGATCGGCCGCGAATATGCCGACCGTCCCGGCGACAGCGTCGTCAAGACCGCCGAGAAGTGCGCCGATCTTCTGGCCGGCATGGGGCTCGCGAAGGCGCAGATCGGCCGCATCGGCGACCGCACCTCGCTGACCTTCTGGGCGGCGCTCGAAGAACTGATGCCGAAGACGAAGTTCGTCGCCGACAACGCCATCCTCGACCGGATGCAGAAGGTCCGCTCGCCGCGCGAGATCACCATGTTCCGCGCCGCCGCCCAGCTCATCAGCATCGCCACCCAGGCTGCCTATCATGTTGCGAAACCCGGCGTCACCGACCATGAAATCTACGCCGCCTTCACCCAGGCGCAACTCTCCTACGGCGGCGAGACCGGCGACGGCTACCAGATCGGCATCAACGAGTTCGGCACCCATTGCGGCAAGCCCTACGGCCATGTCGTGCGGCCGGGCGACCTGATCAACCTCTATGTCTCGAATGTCACCTATCGCGGCTACACCGCCCAGACCGCCCGCATGATCGCGGTCGGCGGGATCACCAAACGGCAGGAAGAGGTGCTCGAAGCCTGCACCGAGGGCGTCAAGCGCGCTGAAAAGCTGATCCGCCCCGGTGCCCTGATGCGCGACGTCAACAACGCGGCCTTCGAGCCAATGATCGAGCGCGGCATGCTGACCTCGCCCGAAGCGCGCACCATGCCCTACAACTGGGCTCCGATGGACGATGGCAGCGCCCGCCTCATCCCGCGACAGTATGTGAAGAACATCGACTGGGAGGCGCAGGGCCGCAAACTCATGCACGTCTACCCGGCGACGCACGGGCCACATAATCCCAACCTTGGCCACTCGGTCGGCATGGCCGGAGGGCAGAACAGCTTCAACATCTCCTCCCACAATTACGACCGGATGGAAGAAGGGATGGTCTTCGTGCTCCATACGCAATGGCTGGAGCCGCTTTCGGCCGGCTGCAATGTCGGCGACATGTATGTCGTCACCAAGGATGGGTTCGAGAACCTCTCCCGCCATACTCCGCTTGAAACCCACCGCATCGCTGCCGAGGCCTGATATGACAGACCACACCCATTTCGCCTTCGCCACGCTCACAGAACGCGAGCGCTATAAGATCCTGATCGGCACCGTGATTCCGCGCCCGATCGCGCTGGTGACGACGGTCAGCAAGGACGGCCAGCCGAACGCCGGCCCGTTCAGCTTCTTCAATGTTCTGACCCACGATCCGGCAATCGTCGCCATCGGCGTAGAGAACTATGCCGACATGCGGTTCAAGGACACCGCCCGCAACGTCCGGGAGACCGGCGAGTTCACCGTCCACATCTGCGATAATGCACTGGTGGATCAGATGGAGGTCTGCGCCATCAAGTTCGGCCCGGAGGTGAACGAGATGGAGGAGGCGGGTCTTGCGACCATGCCCGGCCAGATGGTGCGAAGCCCCCGTATCCTCGCGGCCCCGGCCGCACTTGAATGCCGCCGTCACACAACTCTGCAGGTCGGCCCGGCCCGCGAGATCATCCTCGGCGAGGTCGTCGGCGTGTTTGTCCGTAGCGATGCGGTCAACGCATCAAACCTGCATATCGATCAGCAGATGATGGATGCGGTTGGCCGTATGGGTGGCCACACTTATGCCCGAACGCGTGACCAGTTCGATATCAAGACGCCGACGCTACAGGAGTGGGAAAGCCGGAAGGCGGGTGAGCAGACGGCGGCGTAGTGAGCTTCCGGCCGATCATCCGAGCTTTTCTGTGATCGGAAAATTGAAAATTGAGTGAAAGACGGCTGCCCGGACAGGAATGAACGAAAGCGGCGGGTATGTGCGGCCGCCGATAGAAGATGAGTTTCTGCGGCGAGTGAGTTCTTGACCTCGTGGCGCACTGCCATGACGAAACCCCTGTCTTCGCCCGAAGGGGTCGGTTGCGGGGCGCTAGTGCCTGGTTCACCAGTGGGCGTCAGTTCTTGGCATCAGGTCGCCAATATGCCAAAACGAAATCCGGCATGAGTCAACAAATCAATGGAGAGAATTGGCTGGGGAACCTGGATTCGAACCAAGATCGACGGAGTCAGAGTCCGCTGTTCTACCATTGAACTATTCCCCAGCAAGCGAACCGGCGGGCGGTTCGGCTGGTGTGCGGCGCTTATAAACAAAAGCCCGGCGATTGCAAATACCTGTTTTGAAAAAAATCGGCCTTCTCAGGCCGGCGGTGAAACTCTTCCGCAAAGCCCTCTGTCAAAAAAGAATTTGGTGATTTTGGCGGGCGCTGATATTCTTGCGGCAACGCAAAAATCAAACGAGCGCCTGCTGCATACCTCCGGGACTTGCGCGGCGCGGTGGAAAACAACGTGGAAGACCCCGAAGGCGGCGCGAAGCCGCAATTTGACGGGGCGACGGCGGCAGGGCGCAGGGACGGCAAGAAGTCCAGGCGTCGCAAGGGCAAGCGCGGCGGGCAAACCCGCAGCGTCGCCCATCCCGCTTCGCATGAGTTCCCCGGCAGTGCCGGGCAGCCTGCGCGCCCCATGGAAGATGCGGCCGGACATCCGGCTCGCAAGCGCAAGCGCCGTCGTCGCGGCGGTCAAGGCGCTTCGCAGGATAGTTCAGTTCAAAACCAGAAGGTGGAACAGGACGCGGCAGCCGCCCGGCCCGACAGCGAACAGGCATCGAGCCGGCGCAACCGCCGGAAGCATCGCGGCAAGCGCGGGCTGCAGGGCCGGCCGCTGTCATCGGCAAAGCCTTCCCATGTGCCCCTGCAGGAAAGCCGCGTCGAAGAGACGGTGCGCAGTGCCGTCCCGCGCGAGATGCAGAACGGCGCCGGCGCCGGCCGCAAAGGCCGCCAGGAGAGCCACGGTCACCAGGGGGATCGTCAGGCCGGCGAGCACGCATGGCCGGAAGAACTCTATGCCGCGCTCGATCTCGGCACCAATAATTGCCGTCTGCTGATAGCCCAGCCGACCCGGCCGGGCCAGTTCCGCGTCGTGGATGCCTTTTCCCGCATCGTACGGCTCGGCGAGGGTCTTGCCGCCAGCGGCCGTCTCTCCGACGAGGCGATGGAAAGGGCGATCGAGGCGCTGAGGATCTGCGCCGGCAAGCTGAGGAACCGGGAGATCCGCCGCATGCGGCTGATCGCCACCGAGGCCTGCCGTCAGGCGGTCAACGGCGCGGAGTTCCTCGGCCGCGTTGTCGCCGAAACCGGCCTCGAGCTTGAGATCATCGACCGGGAGACCGAGGCACGCCTCGCGGTCTCCGGCTGCTCCTCGCTCGTTGGCCGCGAGACTCGTTCCGTCGTCCTCTTCGATATTGGTGGCGGCTCGTCGGAGATCGCCGTCATCCGCATCGGCGATAGTCGCTTCAGCCGGCTCGCCAATCACATCACCCATTGGACCTCGCTGCCGGTCGGCGTCGTGACGCTGTCGGAGCGTCACGGCGGGCGCGACGTCACGCCGGATGTTTTCGAAGGCATGGTGCGCGAGGTCGAAGCCATGCTCGGATGCTTCGACTGCCCGGAGATCGAGATCGCCCAGACTGGCGATTTCCACCTGATCGGCACGTCGGGCACGGTGACGACGCTTGCCGGTGTCCATCTCGACCTGCCGCGCTATGACCGGCGCAAGGTCGATGGCATCTGGCTCTCGGATGACGAGGTCTCCGCCATGCAGGCGAAGCTTCTCTCCTGGGATTTCGAAAGCCGCGCCGCCAATCCCTGCATCGGGCCGGACCGGGCCGATCTGGTGCTTGCCGGCTGCGCCATTCTGGAGGCGATCCGCCGCCGTTGGCCGAGCCCGCGCATGCGGGTCGCCGATCGCGGCTTGAGGGAAGGCCTGCTCACCGACATGATGGCCGATGACGGCGTGTGGCGGCGCCATCGCAACCGCCGCGGCCAGCGGGCGAAATAAGGGGAAGGGCATGACAAAGGCACCGATCGCGGGAAACCGCACCGGCCGCAAGCTCGGCCAGCGCGTCAAGAACAAGAAGATGAAGGCGTCCTCCCGCCAATGGCTGCAGCGCCACATCAACGATCCCTATGTGCAGCGCGCCCAGCTCGAAGGCTATCGCGCCCGCGCCGCCTTCAAGCTGTTGGAGATCGACGAGAAATACCACATCCTGCGCGGCGCCAGGCGCATCATCGATCTGGGTGCGGCTCCCGGCAGCTGGTCACAGATCGCCGCCAAGGTCACCGGTTCGACGGATGAGGACGTGCGTGTGGCCGCGATCGATTTCCTCGAAATGGCCCAGCTTCCCGGCGTCAAGATCCTGCAGCTCGACTTCCTCGATCCGAGCGCGCCGGAAAAGCTGATGGAGGCGGTCGGCGGCACGCCCGATCTCGTCATTTCCGATATGGCCGCGCCGACCACGGGCCACCACAGAACCGATCATCTGCGCACCATGCATTTGTGCGAGGTTGCGGCCCATTTCGCCGTCGAGGTGCTGGGAGAGGGCGGGCATTTCCTCACCAAGACCTTCCAGGGCGGCACCGAGCGTGATCTGCTCGCCATGCTGAAGCAGAATTTCCGCCAAGTCGTCCATGTCAAGCCGAACTCGTCACGCGCCGAATCGGTGGAGATGTTCCTGCTGGCCAAGGGCTTCAAAGGCCGCAAAGCGGAAGCTGACGCAGAGCAAGCTTGATCTCGGGTCCATCCCGGTTGATGATGATCCCATGCTTCTCTACATCACGCTCGGAACCAACGATCTTCATCGCGCAGGTCATTTCTATGACGCCGTGCTGGGTGCGCTCGGCTATCGTCGCCAGCGTCATACAGAAGAGGAGATCGGCTATTCCGCCGAAGGCGACACGCGCTGCCGCTTCTGGGTGGTGACGCCGTTCAATCGCCACCGGGCGACTGCCGGTAACGGCGCCATGGTGGCACTTGCGGCCGAAACGCGGGCGGCTGTCGATGCCTTCCACGCAGCCGCGATTGCGGCGGGCGCGGCGGATGAAGGCGGGCCTGGCCTGCGCTCCTACCATGCCCATTTCTATGCGGCCTACGTCCGCGACCTCGACGGCAACAAGCTTAGTGCAGTCTGCGAACGTCCCGAATAAAGCCCGGCCTATTTCACCATCGATTGTTCGGCTTCGATGGCCGACGGCTTCACGCCTCTCGAGCGATGGCGGGAAACGAGGGCGCCAGCGTTGCGATCCATGCGGACGAAGGGAATGGTCGCAATCACCGTCAGTCCGGCAAAGATGTAGAAAGCCAGATGGAAATCGGCCACATCAAGCGCCTCGCCCCTGATATAGATCGAGGTCTCCAATATTGCGGCCGCCACCGCGACGCCGAGCGCCAGGCTGACCTGCTGCATGACGGAGCTCATCGATGTCGCCTGGCTGGCTTCGGCATCATCGATATCGGCGAAGGCAAGCGCATTGACGCCGGTGAACATGAAGGAGCGGGAGAAACCGCCGAGAAGCAGCACGCCGATGATGACGAGGTGCGGCGTTGCCGGCGTGAAGAAGCCGGTGATGACGGTCACAAGCGTCGTCACCATGGCGGCGCCGACGAGTGTCGTGCGAAAGCCGGTGGCGGCGAAAACGCGCTTGGCCATGAACTTTGTGGTGATCGCCCCGATCGCCCCGGCAAAGGTGATGAGGCCGGATTGGAACGGCGTCAGCCCGAAGCCGAGCTGCAGCATCAGCGGTGTCAGGAACGGCATGGCGCCGACGCAGATTCGAAAGAGATTGCCGCCCATGGTCGAAGCCCGGAACGTCGGATTTTTGAACAGGTTGAGGTTGAGGATCGGCGCTGGGTGGCGCTTCGCATGGCTGATGTAGAGGACGCCGCAGGCAAGGCCGATAAAGGTCGCGGTGATGCCGATGATCGGCGGCAGGGCCGGCAGGCTGACCACCGACAGGCCGAAGACGACGCCGGCGGCTGAAAGCGAGGTGAGCACGAAGCCGGTGAAATCGAGCTTCGGCGGCGCGATCGCTTCCACCTCCGGCAGGAAGATCGTTGCAAGCCAGATGCCGATGATGCCGACCGGCACGTTGATCAGGAAGATCCAATGCCAACTGAAATAGGTAGTGATGAAGCCGCCGAGCGGCGGGCCCGTGAGCGGGCCGACCAGCGCCGGGATCGTCAGCAGCGCCATGGCGGAAACCAGATCGCTGCGCTTCGTCGTGCGCACCAGCACCAGGCGGCCGACCGGCGTCATCATCGCGCCGCCCATGCCCTGCAGGAAGCGGGCAAACACGAATTCGACGAGATTGGACGAGAAGGCGCAGAAAATCGAGCCGATGACGAAGACGGAGATGGCAAGCCGGAAAATCTTCTTGGCGCCGAACCTGTCGGCCATCCAGCCGCTGACCGGGATGAACACCGCCAGCGCCACCATGTAGGAGGTCAGCGCCAGCTTCAGCGTAATCGGCCCGACATTGAGATCCCCGGCGATTGCGGGCAACGCCGTCGAAATCACGGTGGAGTCCATCTGCTCCATGAAGAGAGCGACGGCAAGGATCAGCGGGACGATGCGGTTCATAGGCGGGAGCCTTGATAGGCTGCGGATTGGAGCAGGAAAGGCATTTGCTGTGTAGACTCACTTCCCGGGCCTGCCAATCCTTCAATCCGCTTCGATGGAACGTTTGGTTCACGTCTGCGTGAGATGGCTTGCCCGACATCCTTCCCTATCAACATTGACCTATGTTCACCTACCCGGGCAGGAAATACGGCCAGATCGTCGGGTCGGCGCGATGGCGCGCCGCGCATCAAAGGGGAGTGGACATGGCAATCTCAACGCCAATAAGGCGGCGCACGTTTTTTGCCACAGGCCTCGGGCTGCTGGCTGCGCCGGTGATTTTAAGAGAGAAGGCCGTGGCGGCCGCGACTGGAGAAAGCAGCAATATGAATGCAATGCCTTTGCCCGAGATCGATCAATTCAAGCTCGGTTCCTATAAATTCACAGTGGTGCGCGATGGCATCAACATCTCCGAAAAACCCTATGAAACCTACGGCACCAATCAGGATCCCGAGACGGTCAAGGCATTGCTGACTGCAAACTTCCTGCCGGCCGACAAGCTCCTGAGCGGCTATACGCCTGCCCTCATCGATACCGGCGCGGATGTCATTCTTGTCGATACCGGCTTCGGTGCAGCGGGGCGGGCGCGTGGCGCCGGCCGGCTTGCCGAAGGCTTGAAAGCCGCAGGATACTCGGCCGACGACGTCACCCTCGTGGCGCTCACCCATCTGCACGGCGATCATATCGGCGGTCTCATGGAAAATGGCGCAGCCGCCTTCAAGAATGCCCGCTATGTCATCGGTCAGGCCGAATATGATTTCTGGTCGAACAAATCACGCGAAGGCACGCCCGCCGAAGGCGGCCACAAGGCCGTGCTTGCCAACCTGACGCCGCTCGTCGAAAAAGCCACCTTCATCAAGGACGGTGACAGCATTGCGCCCGGCATGACGGCGATGCTGGCCGCCGGTCACAGCCCGGGCCACATGGTGTTCCATGTGGAATCCGAGGGCAAGCGCCTGGTGCTGACAGGCGATACGGCCAACCACTATATTCTGTCGCTGCTGCGCCCGGATTGGGAAGTGCGCTTCGATATGGACAAGGCGCAGGCGGCGGCCAGCCGCCGTAAGGTTTTCGACATGATCGCCACCGACAAGATCGCCTTCCTCGGTTACCACATGCCGTTCCCCGCGGTCGGTTTCGCCGAAAGGCAGGATGGCGGCTATCGCTTCGTGGCGAAGACCTATCAGTTCGACATTTGATCTACCGCATGTCGTCCGGAAGTGTGTAGCGGTTCCGGGATAACGACATGCGTAAAAACAAAGAGCTAAAGCGCATCGCATGAATGAAGTTTGACGCGATGCGCTTTCCCGCGCCGCGCGTCTTGGCAGACGCGCAAGGGACGCTGTAACACTTTGAATCTACGCATCGTGCTTTCCGAAATCGATTCCGATTTTCGGGCCGATGCGGTAGATGCATGGCTCCCATGACGATCCGGCGGCCACGCCGGGCTTTTTGCTATTTCCTTCCTGTCATAGACGTGTTACCAGCCCTCGCCAACTTCCAAGCAACTCATGCACACCGCCGGGGCGGACGATTCGTTTCCGGGACGGGTTGCATTTTCTTAACTGAAGGAATTTGGCCATGGCCCGCATCATTGAAACGGCAACCGGCGCGGACGCGCTTACCTTCGACGACGTGCTGCTGCAGCCCGGCCATTCCGAGGTCATGCCCGGCCAGACGAATATCGCAACCCGCATCGCCCGCGACTTCGATCTCAACATCCCGATCCTCTCTTCGGCCATGGATACCGTCACCGAGAGCCGGCTGGCGATCGCCATGGCCCAGGCCGGCGGCCTCGGCGTCATCCACCGCAACCTGACGCCGATCGAGCAGGCCGAAGAGGTCCGCCAGGTGAAGAAGTTCGAAAGCGGCATGGTCGTCAATCCGGTCACCATCGGCCCGGAGGCGAAGCTTGCCGAAGCGCTCTCCCTGATGAAATCGCATGGCATCTCCGGCATCCCGGTGGTCGAGAAGTCCGGCCGCCTCGTCGGCATCCTCACCAACCGCGACGTCCGCTTCGCCTCGGATCCGGAGCAGAAGATCCATGAGCTGATGACCAAGGACAATCTGGTCACGGTCAAGGAGAGCGTCGATCAGCAGGAAGCCAAGCGCCTGCTGCACTCGCATCGTATTGAGAAGCTGCTGGTCGTCGACGCCGAAGGCCGCTGCGTCGGCCTCATCACCGTCAAGGATATCGAGAAGTCGCAGCTGAACCCGAACGCCTCCAAGGATGCGCAGGGCAGGCTTCGCGCCGCCGCCGCCATCAGCGTCGGCGATGACGGCTTCGAGCGGGCCGAACGCCTGATCGAGGCCGGCGTCGACCTTTTGGTCGTCGATACCGCCCATGGCCATTCGCAGCGTGTTCTCGATGCTGTCGCCCGGGTCAAGAAGCTTTCCAACTCGGTCAGGATCATGGCCGGCAACGTCGCCACCTATGACGGCACCCGAGCGCTGATCGATGCCGGCGCCGACGCCGTCAAGGTCGGCATCGGCCCGGGTTCGATCTGCACGACGCGCATTGTCGCCGGCGTCGGCGTTCCGCAACTCGCCGCCATCATGTCGGCCGTCCAGGCCGCCCAGGATCAGGATGTGCCCGTCATCGCCGACGGCGGCATCAAATTCTCCGGCGACCTTGCCAAGGCGATCGCCGCCGGTGCTTCTGCCGTCATGATCGGCTCGCTCCTCGCCGGCACCGACGAGAGCCCAGGCGAGGTTTATCTCTACCAGGGCCGTTCCTTCAAGGCCTATCGTGGCATGGGCTCCGTCGGCGCCATGGCCCGCGGTTCGGCCGATCGTTATTTCCAGGCTGAGGTGCGCGACACGCTGAAGCTCGTGCCCGAAGGCATCGAGGGCCAGGTGCCGTACAAGGGACCGGTCTCGGCCGTCGTCCACCAGCTCGCCGGCGGTCTCAAGGCGGCCATGGGTTATGTTGGCGGCAAGGACCTGAAGGATTTCCAGGAGCGCGCCACCTTTGTGCGCATCTCCGGCGCCGGCCTTCGCGAAAGCCACGCCCATGACGTGACGATCACCCGCGAGAGCCCGAACTATCCTGGCGCCGGCCTCTGATCATGAAGGCGGGCAGCGCAATTCCGCTCTGGATCGTCGCGCTGCTCGCCGCCCTTTGCCTTGCCGTGCTCGCCTGGACGACCTTCGGCTTCGTCGTTCCTTTCAAGCACGAAACCGGGCAGGCGGTGCTCGACACCTACTTCGCCGGCTACGACGAATCGACCGTCTTCCACATGCAGAAGCTGCTCGATGAAAATAAGACGGCGGCCAAACTGCTCAGCGCCATGTATTTCGGGCCGGAGCTGATCTTTCCGGCATTGCTGACGGCGCTGCTGTTCGTCGTCTTCCTCAGGCTTGGTCCCGTCGGCTCGTGGTTCGGCCGGTCACTTCATCCGCTCATAGCCAAGGCGATCTCTCTGCTGCCTTTCATCTACGGCATCTCCGACTACGGCGAGAACATTTCCAGTCTGATTGCCTTCGGCAACAGCGCGTCCGCAGGTCTTGCAATGCACGTGCTGCCGTGGATGACGCGGTTGAAATTCGCAAGCCTCGCTATCTGCTTCATCGTCGCGGCCCGGCTTGCAATTGCCCGTTGGCTGTCGCCACGCCAGGACTGAAGTGGCTATCAGCTCCTTCGCCGCCAAACCGGATTTGACAGTCTCGCCATCATGAAATCGGAAAGTACCTCGACCTTCGCTGGCCGGTTCCGCGCGGAAGGTGTGACGAAATACAGTGCGCCGGTCGGCAGTGTCCAGTCGGGAAGAATCGGCTTCAGCCGGCCGTCTATCAGATAGTCATGCGCGAGAAACTCCGGAAGTTCGATGATCCCGAGGCCGCTTAGCGCCATTGGCACCAAGGCTTGCGAATTTGTGGCCTTGAGAGAGCCACTTGGCACGATGACCTCCTCCTTGCCTTCACTGTTGCGCAGGCGCCAGACATCCTGTCGCGCCCTATAGGCGTATCCCAGGCAATGGTGAGCCGCTAGGTCGCGCGGATGTTCCGGCACGCCGTACCGGTCGAGATATGCGGGTGCAGCGAGAATGAAGCGATCCACCGGCGTCAGCCTTCGCGCGACCAAGGACGAATCCGGCAGTACTGCGATTCTGAGCGCGGCATCAAAACCCTCTCCCACGATATCGACGACGGCATCGCTCATGTGCAGGTCGATGGAAATCTCCGGAAAGCGCTCGAAAAAATCAGGCAGGACCGGGGCAAGCCAGCGCGTCCCGAAGGCCATCGGTGCGGCAAGCCTGATGAGACCCTTCGGCCGGGTGGCAATCTCCCGGGCAGCGTCCTCCGCCCTCTCGGCCTCGGCATAGATTCGTGCGGCGCTATCGACCAGTCGCAGGCCGAATTCGGTCAACGCCAGCTGCCGGGACGTCCGGTTGAAGAGCCTGGCGCCGAGTCTGTGCTCAAGACGGCTGACGGCTCGCGAAACGGTCGGCACCGACACGCCGAGCGTCTGCGCAGCCCGAAGGAAGGAACGCTCTTCCGCGACCTTCGCAAACATCGCCAGACCCTCGAAATCGGGAAACTTTGTCATTTCATTCCTGAAACAATGGCTTTCAACTCTTTCTATTCCGCAACGATGCTTTCGTCCATATCTCAGCTTCAGTCGAACCAAGGAGACGACAATGACACAACGACTGAACGCAAAGATTGCGGTTATCACGGGCGCCACTTCGGGCATCGGCCTTGCAACGGCCAAGCGCTTCGTAGCCGAGGGCGCCCGGGTCTTTATCACGGGTCGCCGCAAGGATGTTCTCGATGCAGCAATCGCTGAGATAGGCGGCGAGGTTGTGGGAATTCAGGCGGATTCAGCCAATCTCGCCGACCTCGATCGCCTCTATGAACGGGTGAAGGCAGAATCCGGGAAAATTGACGTGCTCTTCGTCAACGCCGGTGGCGGCTCCATGTTGCCCCTCGGCGAAATCACTGAAGAGCAGTATGACGACACGTTCGATCGGAACGTGAAGGGGGTTCTCTTTACGGTGCAGAAGGCCTTGCCGCTGCTCTCGCCAGGATCATCGATCATCTTGACGGGATCGACCGCAGGCTCGACCGGCACACCCGCCTTCAGCGTTTACGCCGCATCGAAAGCCGCCTTGCGCAGCTTTGCGCGCAACTGGATCCTCGACTTGAAGGATCGCGGCATTCGGATCAACACGCTTAGTCCTGGCCCGACGGAAACGACTGGACTGGTCGAATTGGCGGGCAAGGACCCAACGCAGCAGCAGGGCTTGCTCGACGCCTTGGCAGCCCAGGTGCCTATGGGCAGGGTCGGTCGCGCCGAGGAAGTTGCCGCTGCCGCACTCTTCCTTGCCTCGGAGGATTCCAGCTTCGTCAGCGGTGCCGAACTCTTCGTCGATGGCGGCAGCGCCCAGGTGTGAAGACAATATCGGGTTTGCGGTTGCACAGCGGCGAGCCGCTGGCATCCGCTTATCCTTTCCGCTAATGCTGCCAACGGCATATAAAGCGGAAAGGAAGTGGCGATCATGACCGGCTATGAAATCTTCTGGCCACTCCTTGCCCATGTGGCCCTGGTCTATGGTCTCTACGCGCTTCTTGGCCTGAGACGCGGGAAAATGGTGCGGGTCGGAAAGATCCGCAAACAGGACTATCGCGAAAATCGTGACGAACCCGCCGAAAGCCTTGTCGTCAAGAATTGCCTCGCCAACCAGTTCGAATTGCCTGTACTCTTTTACCCCTGCTGCATTCTTCTCTATATCGCCGAGGCCGACAATCTTGTCGCCCTCGGCCTCGCCTGGCTCTTCGTCGCTCTGCGTTACGCTCATGCCGCCATTCACGTCACCAGCAATGATCTCAGTTACCGCAGCCCGATCTTTGCTGCCGGTTATCTGGTGCTTGCAGCCATGTGGGGTTGGCTCGCCATCTGGATGGCGATGGGCTGACGGCGATGTGCGCAGGCGGCAATCTGCCGGATTTTACAACTATCTGACGTTTTTTGCGCCCTCGTCAATCAGAGCAATGCGGCCTAGGAGCCTGATTTCTCACGCGTTTGCCTATCGTTAAAATCTGAGCGTTTCCATTTACCGCTGATGAAGGCCTGCAATGTCATATCCGCTCGACGCGGTGGTGGTAGATAGCCTGCGGCGCGAAACAATAAGAATGGGAACGACATGGGCGCGGAAAGCATGGATCGCATCGGCTTGCGCAGGAAGCCGAAGCAGGAGCGTAGCATCCAGAGGCTGGATCTTATCCTCGCTGCCGCCGCCAAGATAATCGCCCAAAAGGGCGTCAGCGCCATGCGGATGACGGAACTCGCGGTCGCCGCCAAGGTGCCGATCGGCTCGGTTTACCAGTATTTCCCGGAGAAGGCGGCGATCGTCAAAGCCCTGTTCGACCAGCACGCTTCGGCGATTCAGGCGAAGACGGCGGCGATGTTCAGCGACGTGCAGTCCCTCGACCAGGCCCTCGATCTCGTCTGCGCCACCATCGACTGGTATTACGAATCCTATCGCGACGATCCCGTTTATCTCGGCGTCTGGATGGGAACCGAGACCGATCAGGATCTGCTTCGGCTGAATATCGAGCATAGCGGTCGCGTCGCTGGTATCTTCGATGACGCTGTACGCCGGTTGGCTCCCGACCGTTGCGACGAGGAAATGTTCGCGCGCACTTACCTTTTTAGCCACCTGATCGGCGCCGTCATCCGACTTGCGGCCGTCAGCGAAGAGGCCATAGCGCAGCGCATGCTCGGCGAGTGGAAACGCGTCATCCGCGCCTCCCTTTTTGCCGCGAGCGTCGCCTGAGGACTTCTACCAGCTCGGCACCATATTGGCAGCCTTCAGCCGCGGATAAAGGCGCGCCTGGGCGGATTTGACATCCGCTTCCAGCCCGTCGTCGACGACAGCCGGCGTGATGTTGTCGAGGCAGGCAGTGATATGGGCCGTGATTGCGTTCATCAGCGACAGCGAGACGCCAGGCCGTTTCATGATGCCGATCTGCACCGGCGGCAGCGCCGGGAAACCGTCGGCCTGGCTCAGCACCTTCATGCCCGTCCGCAGCGCCGATTCCGGCATCACCGAGACCGCCATACCGGCAAGCACGGCCGCGGCGACGACGGTGCAGGACCAGCTGGTGAACAGGATCTGGTGCTCGCGCCCGACGGCATCGAGCGCCGAGCAGGCAAGCTGGCGCCATTGGCAGTCGCGGCGGCCAACGGCTAGCGGCACCGGCGCATCGTCGCGGATCGGATGGTTGGCCGAGCCGACCCAGCAGAGCGGCTCGGTTCTGACCACATCGGACATGCGCTCGCGCGGATTGTGGGTGACGAGGGCGATATCGAGCTCGCCCTTGTGCATGCGCTCGGCAAGGTCCATCGACGGCTCGCAGACGATGTAAAGCTCGACATTCGGATGCGTCTTGGCAAAACGGCCGATGATCTCAGGCATATAGCGGTCGGCGTAATCGTCCGGCGTGCCGATGCGTAGCGTCCCCTCCAGCCTGTTGTCGTCAAAGGCGGCGATCGCCTCATTGTTGAGGCGGATGATGCGCCGGGCGTAATTGAGCAGTTTTTCACCCTCGACCGTCAGCCGATTGCCGCGGCCGTCCTTGATGAACAGCTGCTTGCCGATGCGCTCTTCGAGACGGCGCATCTGCATGGAGACGGCGGATTGGGTCTTGTAGACCCTGTCGGCGGCCTTGGTGAAGCTGCCGGAATCGACGATGGCGATGAAAGTCTGCAACTGGTCGAGATCAAGAGGCGCGGACATGGGTTCACCTATAAAGATAGCTGATGATAATCATTAGAAACATTCGTTGGACTGATCAATAGGTCTTTGGCATCTTCGGGATGCAAATCAAGCAAAGTGAAGGACAGACACCCTGCCTGTCCGAGCCGAATTCAGCCTGCTCCCTTCCGCACGACCTCGCGGCAGGGGTGGGTTGTTGCGTGCCCCGAAAGAAAGGAGAGTTCGATGCACACGACAGACCGGACACTAGAACTCGACTGCGGCAAGCTTACCCCGACGTTTTCCCAGCGTCTGGCGGCAGGCCTCGCCCCGTTGACCTTCCTCTTTCGCGTGTTTCGCAATCGCATGGAGATCAACGCGCTGCATGATCTGAATGATACGCAGCTGAGAGATATCGGCCTCACCAGGGCCGATCTGACCTCGGCGTTCCTGGCCTCGACGTTTTTCGAGGATCCGTCGGAACATCTGACGCGTTCGGCGCGCAATCGTTGGCGCCTGCAGTTCTTCCGTTCCTGCGACGAGTAGGAGCGCAAGTTTCCCCGCAGGGTGATAGCCAATAGCCCTGCCGCTTGACCCGGCGATCGGCTTTCCCAGCCATCGCCGGGTCTTTTTATGTCTTAGGGTCAGGCGAAGGCTTCGGCCGGTAAGTTTCGAAAATCGCCTCCAGATTCCTCTGGTAGCTCTTCTGCACTTCCAGCCCGCTGTCGAACATGGCGTTCAACATCTCCGCATAGCTGTCGGCATTGACCTTCGCCTCTTCCTTCGGAGCCTCCGGCGTCTTCGCGGTAGGCTGCTGGGCTGCCGGTTGCTGGCCGAGCCCGGCCATCATCTCCTGGAAGGCCTTGGCGAAAGGATTGTCGAGGAATGGGTTCGGGGCAGGCGCCGGTTGCTGTTTCGGCATCGAAAACATCAGTTGCATCGCCTGCGTGAAGGGATTGTCGAAAATGCTGGACTCCGGGGCTGCCTTCGGCTTCGGCGCAAAGCCCGTACTCTCAAGCCATTTTTGAATGCTCTCGCCCATCGCCGTGTTGGCGAAGGGGTTGACAGGAGAGGCCATCTGGCCGGTCGTCTGCTTGAAGAGCCCGCCCATCAGCGTGTCGGCCAGCACCGGCAGCATCTGTTTGTAGATGTCCTGTCCGATCCCGGTCATCTGGGCGGCCTGGGCTGCGATCGCCCTCGAAACCTCCTTGGAGCCGAACAACTGGGCAAGGATGTTGTTGCCGTCGGAAATGCCCTCCGGCGTGAAGGCCCGGCTCATATCCTCGAAATATCGCGCGTAATTGCCGGAGGCGACGGCCTGCATCAGCCCGACGAAATCGTAAGGATTGCCGGTGCTGCGCTTCAGGCCGGCGGAAAAGGCCGGCATCAGCGCCGCCATGGCCTTCGTCGCCTGTTCCTGCGCCAGGTTGAATTGCCGGGCGATCGCTTCCATCGCCGCGCCGTTCTGCGCCTGCATCATCATATCGAAGAGTGGCAGCATGGAGGTCCCTTTCCCCGAGTCGTGACGCGTTGTGACGTCACTATATCCGGAAATGGTAATACGCAAACGGCTTTTTGTCAGAGGGGCTTAGGACGATCTCAGTACTGATAATCCTCGAAGACCGGTTCGACGGAACCCTGCCAGCGGCCGTGATAGAGCGACAGCAGATCCTCGGCGAGCGTCGCCTTCTTGGCAAGCACCTCGTCGAGCGGCGCCAGGAAGATGCTTTCGTCCTGGCCTTCGCCGTTAAGCCTGCCGCGCGCCTTGAGGCCGGCCCTTGAGATGCCGACGACCTCGCGCGCCGCCTCGAGCAGCGCATGCCCGCGAAACTCGGCCTTCAACCCTTGCGCCGGAACGGCATTGCGCAGGGCGCCGATCTCGGCAAAGCTCCAATCCTTCGTCAGCTCGTCGGCGGCCTGAAGGGCCGCATCGTCGTAGAGCAGGCCGACCCAGAAAGCGGGCAACGCACAGATGCGCCGCCATGGGCCGCCGTCGGCGCCGCGCATTTCGAGGAAGCGTTTCATTCGCACGTCCGGGAAGAGCGTGGAAAGATGGTTTGTCCAGTCACCCATCGTCGGCGCCGGATCGGCGACCTCGCCCTTCAACGCGCCGTTCATGAACTGGCGGAAGGTCACATGGGTACAGTCGTGATAGTGCCCGTCGCGGACGATGAAATACATCGGCACGTCGAGCGCCCATTCGGCATAATCGCGGAAGCCGAAATCGTCGCGGAACGTGAAATCGAGCAGGCCCGAGCGCTGGTTGTCGACATCGCGCCAGATATCGCCGCGCCAGGAGAGCAGCCCGTTCGGCTTGCCCTCGGTGAAGGGCGAGGATGCAAACAGCGCGGTCGCCAGCGATTGCAGCTTCATCGAGACGCGCATCTTCTGGCGCATGTCGGCTTCCGAGGAGAAATCGAGATTCACCTGGATCGTGCAGGTGCGATACATCATGTCTAGGCCCTTGGTGCCGACCTTCGGCATATAGCGGGTCATGATCTCGTAGCGCGATTTCGGCATTTGCGGGGTTTCGGCATAGGTCCATTTCGGACTGCCGCCGATGCCGAGGAAACGGATGCCCATCGGTTCGGCGATCTCGCGCAGCGTCGCCAGGTGCTGGTTCGATTCCCTGCAGGTCTGGTGGATTGTCTCCAGCGGCGCGCCTGACAGTTCGAACTGGCCGCCGGGCTCGATCGAGATCGCCCCCATGCCGTGCTGCTCGGCAAGGCCGATGATGTTGCCGCCGTCCATGATCGGCTCCCAGCCGCTCTTTTTCTGCAGGCCGGTAAGCAGGGCCGAGATGCTGGCATCGCCGAAGTAGGGAACCGGGCTGTTGTCGGCGCGGAAGAAGGCGAACTTCTCATGTTCGGTGCCGATCCGGAAGCGCTCCCGCGGCTTGTTGCCCGCGGCGATGTAATCGGTCAATTCCTGAACGGAAGATAGCGGTGTCTGGTCGGTAGTGTCGCGGGCCATGCGGGGTACCTGTATTCAAAAGGCGCCCAGGGGGCCGGGCAATTGGAAGGTGATTAGGACCCAAGCCACGTATGTTGCAAGTGAAATTCTTTCAACGACGCATCAAAAAAACAGCAGTGATTTCCGCGTCAACCCGTTTTCCCGGTCATGTCCAGTCGCCGATCGCCGCCTGGACCACTGCCAGCGCCGCAACAGCGGCCGTATCGGCCCGGAGGATGCGAGGTCCGAGCGGAATGGCAGTGACGAAATCGAGGCTTCGAAGCCGCGCCCGCTCATCCTCCGAAAAGCCGCCTTCCGGCCCGACGAGCAGAGCGAGATGCCTTTCTTGGATGGCTGCCAGCACCGGCAGCGGGTTTTGCCCGGCGTCACCCTCGTCGCAATAGATGATGCGGCGCTCGCTCGGCCAATGGTCGAGCAGGTCGGAAAGCCTCACCGGCTCGGCCACGGCGGGGATGCCGAGAATACCGCATTGCTCCGCCGCCTCGACGACATTGGCGCGCAGCTTGTCGAGATTGGTGATCTTCCCCTGCACATGCTGGGTCATGACAGGCTGCAGCAGCCCGGCGCCCATTTCCACCGCTTTCTGCACGAGATAATCCATGCGGCCGACTTTGAGCGGGGCAAAGAGATAGTGCAGGTCCGTGGCCGCCGGCTGCGGCCGCGTCTCTTCGGTTGCCGTCAGCAGGATGCGTTTGCGCGTCGGGAAGGACAGCGTCGCCCGCCACTCGCCGTCGCGGCCGTTGAAGAGCAGGATGTCTGTGCCGTCCTCCATCCTCAGCACGTTGGCGAGATAGTTGAAATGGTCGGCATTCGCCTCCACGACGGCGCCGCTGGAAAGCGGCGCGTCGACGAAAAGTCGTTGCATGCGGAAATTGGCGCGCATTGGAAAAAACTCGGGATCTCAAACGAAGAGCGCGAACATAACCCAATAAATCATCGCCGCAAGCGCTGCCGAAACCGGCACGGTGATGATCCAGGCGGCGATGATCGTCATGAAATGCGAGCGCCGCACCAGATAGCGTCGCCGCCTCTCGTGGATATTCGGCTCCTCCGGCTCGTCGATATCGAAGCTCTCCGTCTTGCGCCTGATATAGGCGATGCGGCGCTTCGAATGGCGCGTATACCATTCGCGGAAGAAGCCGACGCCGAAGACGGAGCCGACGGCGATATGGGTGGTGCTGACCGGCAGGCCGAGCCAAGAGGCGACGATGACGGTGAAAGCGGTCGACAGCGCGACGCAATAGGCGCGCATCGGATTGAGCTTGGTGATCTCCTCGCCGACGAGGCGGATGAGCCGTGGCCCGAAGAGCAGCAGGCCGACGGAGATGCCGAAGGCGCCGATCAGCATCACCCAGAGGGGCGAATGGCCGACGCCGCCAACGCCGCCGATGCCGACCGAATGGACGATCGCCGAAAGCGGCCCGACCGCGTTCGAAACGTCGTTTGCGCCATGCGCGAAGGATAGCAGCGCCGCCGAGCCGATCAGCGGCAGCCGGAACAGCGCCCGCAGTGAACTGTTGCGGTTTTCAAGATCCCGCGCCTGGACGAGGACGAGCGGCCGGGCGATAAGCCAGGTCACCAGCCCGATGGCGATCCCGATCAGAATGACGGTGAAGGGCGGAAATCTACCGATCGGCGACAGCTGCAGCACCATATAGGCCATGAAGGCGCCAGCCATCGTCGCGACCAGCACCGGTACCCAACGCCGCGCCGCCGCGATCTTGTCGTCGCGATAGATGATGAGCGTCTTGACGAGATAGAGCAGGCCGGCCGCGATCAGTCCGCCAAGGAGCGGCGAGGTGATCCAGCTCGAGGCGATCTCGAACATTACCCGCCAATTCACCGGCTCCGGCCCCACAGCTGAGATGCCGGCCCCGATCACCGCCCCGACGATCGCATGCGTGGTGGAAACGGGCGCGTTCATCCAGGTTGCAAGGTTGATCCAAAGGGCGGCTGCGGTCAGCGCCGCCATCATGATCCAGCCGAGCACCGCCGGCGACACCTGGCCAGCATCGACGATGTCGGAGGAAATCGTCTTGACCACTTCGCCGCCCGCGATCGTGGCGCCCAAGACCTCGAAGATCGCAGCAATGACCAGCGCCTGGCCCATCGTCATGGCGCGTGCACCGACGGCCGCACCGACGTTGTTGGTCACGTCGTTGGCGCCGATATTCATCGCCATGTAGCCGGCAAGGGCCGCTGCCGCCACGACGAGTACGGCGCCCGGACGGTCGAAGACATAGACGCCGGCAAAGAGCATGACCAGGCCGACGAAAATCAGCCCGAGCCCGGGTGCCACCAGCAGTCGCGCAACGTGCTTTGCCGCGTCCTCGACATAGGTGATTTTATCGAGGTCTTTATCGAGCGTGCGTTTGGTAAGAACTGCGGGACGGGGCGGCATTCTTTTTCCTGAGGGATGAAGCTGCTTCTACGCTGCTTTCCTAGCAGTGCAAGATGGCAGGATTCATTCCGCTGGAATTTGCTTGGCCGCCGGACCTTTTTTGGCCACCGGAATTCGCTTCGCCGGTCTGACTGAAAGCTTGTCGGTCATCTTTTGTTTGAAGGCGAGGAAGAGGTTGCGAAGCTCCGGTTCGCGCACGCGGCTCACCGCCTCGTCGACCGAGACCCACTCGATGGTGCGTTCGCCTTTTTCCTTGAAGTTCTTCGCCATGTCGGTGACCTCAAGCGCATAGACCTGCACTTTGCAAACCACCTGCACACCGTCGCGCAGCACTTTCGGATAGGTGTAGGAACCGAGCGTTTCCGCCTCGACGGAGCCGCGAACGCCGGCTTCCTCCAGAGCTTCCTGCAGGGCGACCTCATGGGCGCACTTGCCGTTCATCGGCCAGCCCTTGGGAATGACCCAGCGGCCGGTGTCGCGGCTCGTCATCAGGAGTACCTCGACTTCACCGCTCTTCTTCTTCAACCGGTAGCAGAGCGCACCATATTGCTGTCGCGGCGGGCGCCGGAACATCAGTCGCACATCGGAGGCCAATCGGGCGAGAAGAGTCAATTGTCGGGTCACCTTTACAGTGGTTGTTAGGAATCACTCATATGCGTGTATCACGGAACGCTGACACAATCCAAAGCCGCGACGGTCCGAAACATGATTTAACCGCCGTTCATAGGGGAAATCGGGCTGGGGCAGGCTCAAAAAAACCGTCACATCCTGTTTCGAATGCGCCATGTTGCACAGGTGTACAATATGGCTTCGTCCGGACCCCTAATCAATGGCGGGACGAATTGTTCCACCAGCATTTTTGAAAATGTGGTAACCATGCCTCGCTGTCCCACCGCTGCCTTGCTTCGTGCACTTTCGTGCCGCGGTTACGGGCCGCCATCAGCGCTCCCAATAGGGGATCGGCCCGTAAAGCTCGCTCAGATAGTCGATGAACAGCCGCACCTTGGCCGGCAGGAACTGCCGGCTAGGATAGACGGCCGAGAGCGCGACATTGTGCGAGCCCTCATAGGCGGGCAGCACCTGCACCAGACGGCCGGCCTTCAGTTCCTCGCCGATATCCCAGGTGGACCGCAGCGCGATCCCGAGCCCCGCGATGACGGCCTCGCGGATCACCTCGCTGGAATTGGTGATCAGCATGCCGTCTGGCCGCAGGCTGAGGGCTCCGTCCGGCCCGTTCAGCCGCCAGGTGTCGTTATTGTGCGCCGGCAGGCAGCGATGGTGTTTCAGATCGTCGATATGCCTGGGCTCGCTATGCGCGGCCAGGTAATCCGGCGAAGCACAGAGCAGCCGGCGCACGGGCGCCAGCCGTCGGGCGACGAGGCTGGAATCGGTCAGTTCGGCAATCCGGATCGCCAGATCGAAACCGCCGCCGACGATGTCGCTGAATTCGTCGGTCAGCACCAGGTTGATCGCAAGCTCCGGGTGCGCCTGCATGAACGCCTTCAGATGCGGCGCGATATGCATGCGACCGAAGGAGGTCGGCGCCGAGATCTTCAGCGTGCCGTGCATTTGCGCCGAGCGGCCGGAAATGTAGAATTCGGCCTCCTCCAACCCGGCGAGAATGCCGAGAACGCGGTCGTAAAAACCCTGTCCGGCTTCCGTCAGCGAGATCTGCCGCGTCGTGCGCTGCAAAAGCCGGGTACCGAGCCGGTCCTCCAGCCGCTTGATGCGCTTGGAGACGACGGCTGGGGAACAGCCGAGCGCCCGCCCGGCGAGCGACATGCTTCCCGTCGAAACGACCTTGGCAAAAATTTCGAGATCACCCAGATTGGTCATAAGGTTTTCAGACTTTTTCCCCTTTTGGCATAAGTGCTTAGCATTTGCGCCACTTTCGGGAAAGTGCTAAGCCGGTTCACCGGCGACAGAGGCTGGCGGCCCTTCCCGCTGTCATCTTACCGCTGTGACTTCCGGTCGTCAGGGTCAGGGAGGACATCATGTCCGACGCCATTCCGTTTCTCGCCCCGCGCGCCGATGTGCTGGCGCGCCGCGCCCGGATCGTTGCCGATCTCGCCGATCTTCTGCAACCGGAATGCCTGGTTCATGAGGCGCGCGAACTTGTGCCGTTCGAGACAGACGCCTTCGTGTCCTATCGCCGCCTGCCGCTTGCCGTCGCCCTGCCGCGCACCACGGCCGAGGTGGCGGCCGTCATGCGCTATTGCCAACGCTACGGCATTCCCGTGGTGCCGCGCGGCGCCGGCACCTCGCTTTCCGGCGGCGCCATTCCGCAGGAGGATGCCGTTGTGCTCGGCCTGTCGAAGATGAACAGCATTCTCGAAATCGATCTGCCGAACCGTGTCGCCGTGGTTCAGGCGGGTGTCACCAATCTCAACATCTCCGAATCCGTCTCGGCCGACGGCTTTTTCTACGCGCCTGATCCGAGTTCGCAGCTCGCCTGCACGATTGGCGGCAATATCGGCATGAATTCCGGCGGCGCCCACTGCCTGAAATATGGCGTCACCACCAACAATCTGCTCGGCGTCAGAATGGTGCTGGTCGACGGCACGGTGATCGAACTCGGCGGCAAGGCGCTGGACGCGGCCGGTTACGACCTGCTCGGCCTCGTCTGCGGCCACGAAGGCCAGCTCGGCATCGTCACCGAGGCGACCGTGCGGCTGATCGCCAAGCCGGAAGGCGCCCGTCCGGTGCTCTTCGGCTTCGAAAGCTCGGAAGAGGCCGGCGCCTGCGTTGCCGATGTCATCGCCGCCGGAATCATCCCGGTTGCCATCGAGTTCATGGACAAGCCGGCGATCGAGATCTGCGAGGCCTTCGCCCATGCCGGCTATCCCCTCGATGTCGGGGCACTGCTGATCGTCGAGGTCGAGGGTTCGGACGCCGAAATGGACGCCACCCTCAAAGACATCGTCGAGATCGCCCGCCGCCATGCTGTGAAGACCGTGCGCGAATGCCAGTCGGCCACCGAGGCGGCGCTGATCTGGAAGGGGCGCAAATCCGCCTTCGGCGCCACCGGCCGCATCGCCGACTATATCTGCATGGACGGCACCGTGCCGCTCAGCCAGCTTTCCCATGTGCTGAAGAGAACTGCCGAGATCGTCGATCACTACGGCCTGCGGGTCGCCAACGTCTTTCATGCCGGCGACGGCAACATGCATCCGCTGATCCTCTTCAATGCCAACGACCCCGAGGATGCCGCCCGCGCAGAAGCCGCCGGCAACGATATCCTCAAGCTCTGCGTCGATGCCGGCGGCTGCCTCACCGGCGAGCATGGCGTCGGCATCGAAAAGCGCGACCTGATGCGCCATCAATATTCGGAGGCCGATCTCGCCCAGCAGATGGCGGTGCGCGCCGCCTTCGATCCGGGCTGGCTCCTCAACCCGTCGAAGGTCTTCCCGCTCGAAGGGCGCCCTGCCGCATGATCGATCTGATGCCGACAAGCGAGGAACAGGCGGCGGCGATCGTCCTCGCACATGCGGAGACGAACCGGCCGCTCGCTGTCTGTGGCGGTGATACGCGCTCCGGTTTCGGCAATGCCGTTGCATCAGAAGACCGGCTGCGATCGACCAGGCTTTCCGGTATCATCGCCTACAATCCCGGCGAGATGGTCATGACGGTCCGCTCGGGTACGCCGCTTGCCGAGGTCGAGGCGGCACTGTCCGAAGGCGGCCAGATGCTTGCCTTCGAGCCAATGGATCATCGCCCAATCATGCGCAGGTCGGGCGAGCCGACGATCGGCGGCGTCTTCGCCGCCAATGTTTCCGGCCCGCGCCGCCTCGTTGCCGGAGCGGCCCGCGACAGCCTGCTCGGTGTGCGCTTCGTCAACGGCAGGGGCGAGATCATCAAGGCCGGCGGCCGGGTGATGAAGAACGTCACCGGCCTCGATCTCGTCAAGCTGATCGCCGGCTCGCATGGAACGCTGGGTTTTCTCACCGAACTGACCTTCCGCGTGCCGCCGCGCCCGAAGACGGAACAGACGCTGGTTCTCTCCGGCCTCAACGATGCCGAAGCGGCCAATGCCATGGCGGCGGCGATGGCGCTGCCGGTCGAGGTCTCCAGTGCCGCCCATCTGCCGCTGACGGTGACCTGGAAATTCCTTGCCGGCAAATTGCCCGAGGGCGAGGCGACGGTTCTGCGCGTTGAGGGCCTGGCCGGTTCGGTCGGCGTGCGCATGGAAAAGCTTGCGGCGGCGATGTCGGCCTTTGCCACGGTGACGCGGCTGGATGAGCCGGAAAGCCAGAGGCTCTGGCGAGAAATCCGTGATGTATTACCCTATGCCGACGGTACGACGCGGCCGGTCTGGCGCGTCTCGGTCGCGCCGGGAGCCGGCCACCAGCTGGTCGCGGCCCTTCGTCTAGAAGCCGGCGTCGACGCCTTCTACGACTGGCAGGGCGGTCTCGTCTGGATGAGGATGGAGGCGGACCCCGAAGCAGATCTGGTCCGCCGCTTCATCAAGGTGCTCGGTGGCGGCCATGCGACGCTGATCCGTGCTTCGGACGCGGCGAGGGCGGCAACGGCGGCCTTCCATCCGGAGCCGGAGGCAGTGGCGATGCTGTCGCGGCGGGTGAAGGAGAAGTTCGATCCGGCGGGGATCTTCAATCCGGGGAAGATGGGGTGAGAAGATGAGTTTGCGCGTGGTCCACCCCCCTCTGTCCTGCCGGACATCTCCCTCACAAGAGGGGAGATTGGCAAGAGGTTGGATCACCGGTCCCTCTCTGCCGTATCGAAGTAATTCCACGGTGGCTGTTTGGGGAAACCGTTGCGCCCATCTGATCTCCCCCCTTGTGGGGGAGATGTCCGGCAGGACAGAGGGGGGTGCCCCAGGCACAGCGCCCCCAAAGCGGAGGTCCCGCTAGATGCAAACCAACTTCACCCCATCGCAACTCGCCGACCCCCATGTCGCCGAATCCGAAAAGATCCTGCGCAAGTGCGTCCATTGCGGCTTCTGCACTGCCACCTGTCCCACCTATGTGACGCTCGGCAACGAGCTCGACAGCCCGCGCGGGCGGATCTACCTGATCAAGGACATGCTGGAAAACGGCCGCCCCGCCGATGCCGAGGTCGTCACCCATATCGACCGCTGTCTCTCCTGCCTTGCCTGCGTCACCACCTGTCCCTCTGGCGTCGACTATATGCATCTGGTCGATCACGCCCGCGCCCATATCGAAAAGACTTACAGACGGCCGTTCACGAACCGGCTGACGCGCGCCATTCTCGCGACCGTACTGCCCTATCCCGGCCGTTTCCGGCTGGCGCTCCATCTCGCCCGTCTCGGCCGCCCCTTTGCCGGCCTGATGCGGGGGGCAGCGCTGAAGCCCTTTGCCGCCATGCTGGCGCTTGCGCCGCGCCGCATCCCGGCGGCTTCAGACTTTTCAAAACCCGGCATCCATCGGCCCGAGGCGGGGCGGCGCGGCCGGGTGGCGATTCTCACCGGCTGCGCCCAGCCGGTGCTCGATCCCGGCATCAACGCGGCGGCGATCCGGCTGCTGACACGGCTCGGCATCGAGGTCGTGGCGCCGGAAGGCGAGGTCTGCTGCGGATCGCTGGTCCACCATATTGGCCGGGCCGAACAGGCGCTCGCAAGCGCCCGCACCAATGTCGATATCTGGACGCGCGAGATCGACAGCCATGGCCTCGATGCGATCCTCATCACCGCATCGGGCTGCGGCACGACGATCAAGGATTACGGTCACATGCTGCGCCTCGACCCCGCCTATGCCGCAAAGGCGGCCAGAGTCTCGGCGCTGGCAAAGGACATTACCGAATATCTGGCGACCCTCGACCTGCCGGCCCATATGCCGAGGGGCATCACGGTCGCTTATCATTCCGCCTGCTCGATGCAGCACGGCCAGCGCATCACCCTTGCGCCGAAGCAACTGCTGAAGGCGGCGGGCTTTACCGTGCGCGATCCGGCCGAAGGCCATCTCTGCTGCGGCTCGGCCGGCACCTACAACATCATGCAGCCGGAGATTTCGGCGGCGCTGAAGGCACGCAAGGTCAAAAACATCGAGGCCACCAAGGCCAACATCATCGCCACCGGCAATATCGGCTGCATCACCCAGATCGCCGCCGGCACCGAGATCCCGATCCTGCATACGGTCGAGCTTCTCGACTGGGCCTATGGCGGCGCTATGCCGGAAAAATTAACCGGTTTGCCGTTAGGCTGACGGGAATGCGGGCCCATTCGGGCCGCTCCCGGGAGGTTGGGCAATGTGGCGGGGAATGATTGTACTTGCGGGACTGCTCGGTGCGGCAGGCGCGGCCCATGCCGACAGCCGCCTATTCTGTTCCGCCGATGACGCGCAGGCGCGCTTCACCCTTGAAAGCGGTTTCGCAAGCGATGCCGGCCATAGGCTCAACCATTTCCGCGGTGCGCTTGTTGTCAAGGATCCCGCGCAAGCGACCTTTGCCAAACGTCTGTTCGAATCGCAGCATCTGAGCAATCACTGGTCGCGCGATGGCGAACTGCTTCTGGAGGTCTTCGACGGCGGCGGTGACGATACTGGCGGCGCAACGCTGGATCTGGTGGTGGTCGCCGGCGTCCGTGGCAAGCCGGCGTCGAATTTCAGCGGCACCTATTCCCTGACCATCGAAGGCGGCAGCAAACCTTATGCTGCCGAGGGCAAGGTCAGCTGCGGCACGAAATAGCGCCGCAGCCGAAATTCAATTCATTACCAGTGGAACGAGACGCCGACGTTGACGGCGTTGGTGAAGATGTTGGTCTTCAGGTCAACGCCGCTGTCGATCGGAACGTCGACGCGCGAATAGGTGCCCTTGTATTCGACAAAGGTCGACCAGCGGTCGGTCACCTTGAAATCGACGCCGGCCTGGGCCTGCAGCGTCACGCCGCCGAATTCGTAGGCCCAGGTCTTGCCCTCGGGACGAATCACCTCGACATGCGGAATGTTCACGCCGATGCCGGCGCCGAGATAAGGCGTCCAGCGGCGGCTCGGATCCTGGAAGCGGTAGAGCCCGTTCACCGTCAGCAGGTTCAGACCGTCGGTGAATTCGAAATGCGACCAGCCGGCCTTGGCGAGCGTGTCGTCGTCGGCATAGACCTTGTCATGGGTGTAATCGAGCGAGATACCCCAGTTCGGCTTGTTGAAATTCTCCAGCCACCAGGTGACGCGGCCGCCGTAATAGGGCGGCGCGCCGAAGGACTTGCCTTCCCAGCCGGCGGTGAAATGCGTGCCGTCGGAAAGATCGACGCCGCTGTGCGGCGCGGTCTGGTAACCGCCGTAAATGGAGAACTGCAGATCTTCCGCCGAGGCGGATGCTGCCGAACAGAATGTGAAAAACGCGATGCCCGCAAGCAGGGAAGCGGAAGAACGCAGCGCATATGTCATTGAATAGCCCCGATATTGCAAATATGTCCACTCCTAGGCACGTCTGCCAGCTTTCCGCCGCAAAGTCCAAGAGAAATAAAAGGCGCCTCTAAAAAGCGCCCTCGTTTTTTGACAAGTGTTGCTCAGCCGCCGAACATGGTGCGCAGCACGTCGATACCCCTGTCCTCGAAAGCCACATTGCCCTGCTTGTTGCCGGGGCCGATGACGATCACCTTGGTGCCGACAGGCGCACGATCGTAAAGATGCATCACGTCCTCGTTCATCATGCGGATACAGCCGGAAGACATATTGAGGCCGATCGTCCAGGGCTGGTTGGTGCCGTGGATGCGGAAGATGGTGTCGCGGCCACCCTGGTAGAGATACATGGCGCGGGCGCCGAGCGGATTGTCCTCGCCGCCTTCCTGGTAAGCGGGGATGATGTGACCCTTGGCAGCTTCGCGGCGGCGCATTTCGGCCGGCGGCGTCCAGGCCGGCCATTCGGCCTTGCGGCCGATCTTGACGATGCCCGACCAGCCGAAGCCGTCGCGGCCGACGCCGATGCCGTAGCGGGTCGCGCGGTTGTTGCCTTCGACCAGGTAGAGATATTTGTTATTGGTATCGATGATGACAGTGCCGGCCACTTCCGTCGTCACCAGGCGCACTTTCTTGCGCTTGAATTGCGGCTTTACATATTTCGGCATCTGCGCCACGCGCATGATCTGCGCCGGATGCCGTGCATTGTCGGAAGCCGGGCCGGCAGGCGCGGCGATGGCTGATGTAGAAATCAAGGACAGGACAAGTCCGGCCGCGGCCAGTCCCGGCATCACTTTGATCATTAGTCGATTCCCCTCAAGCAAGTCCGCCCGAAGCTACATGATCTTCTGCCCGATTCAAGATCGACATGGCCGGATAAAGCCATTTTGACGAGTGGAGCCACCTGTCCTAGCGGCTTCATAGAGCATTTCCGTATTTCTCCGAAACACGAAAATGCTCCATCTCTTTGTTTTTACTGAATTCTCAACGCAAAACCACTGCACACTCTTGCTGGTGCTCCAGCTTTTGCGTGCGCCGTTACATGACGATGACGCGGGTTCCGACGTTGACGCGGTCGTAGAGATCGACGACGTCCTCGTTGCGCAGGCGGATACAGCCGGAAGAAACGGCGCTGCCGATCGACCAGGGCGCATTGGTGCCATGGATGCGGTAGAGCGTCGAGCCGAGATACATGGCGCGCGCGCCGAGCGGATTTTCCAGGCCGCCGTCCATGCGCGCCGGCAGATAGTGGCCCTTGGCGGCCTCGCGGCTGATCATTTCGGAAGGCGGCGTCCAATCCGGCCATTCCGTCTTGCGGGTGATCTTGTGGACGCCGGCCCATTCGAAGCCCGGCTTGCCGACACCCACGCCGTAGCGCCGTGCCTTGCCGCCGTTCATGACGAGATAGAGAAAGCGGTTGTTGGTATCGATGACGATGGTTCCAGGCTTTTCCGTGGTGTCGTAATCGACCATCTGCGGCAGATATTGCGGCTCGATTGGGTGGCGGATTGCCGGTATGCCGGGATTGATCGCCGAAACCGTCTGAGGGGCCGGCTGCTGCGCCTGGCGGGTGACGCGGCGCTGGAAGAGGCCGCGCTGCTGCGGCTGGACGACCGGGCGCTGATAGACGACCGGCCGGACCTTGCCGCCGAGCTGATTGATCCAAGGTGCGGTCAGATCGGGGCTGAGGATAATAGGCGGGCGGGTGGCGTAGCGGTCGTCTGCAATGGCGGCCGTGGAGAAGATGCCGCAGAAGACTGAGGCAAGAAAAAGGTGTTTCATCATCGGACGAACTCTCTACAAATGACCGAAAATGGACTGGCGGGATGGGTCCGCCTGGCGGAGATGTTCCGCTCGCAAAGACGCTGCCACTCCATCCGCCAGCGAATGGTAAAGATCGATCCATGAAAGACCGACCGGCCGAATAAACTTTTCGTCAGGGTTACCGATCGGTTTGGAAAGACGGTTTGCAAATGGTAAAGCCGGAATCATGACCGGAGAACGACGCGGATCCCGGAGAATGAAGCGGACATGAGCACGACTGGCATCATCATCGGCGAGGACGGCAGGAGCCGCTGCCACTGGCACGCCAACCTGCCGGACTATCTCAAGTATCACGACGAGGAATGGGGCCGCCCCGTCACGGACGATATTCGCCTGTTCGAGAAGATCTGCCTTGAAGGTTTCCAATCCGGTCTTTCCTGGCTGACCATCCTGCGCAAGCGGGAGAATTTCCGCGCCGCCTTCGCCGGCTTCGATTTCGAGAAGGTTGCCCTCTTCGGTGAGAAGGATGTGGCCCGCTGCCTGGCTGATGCCGGCATTATCCGTCATCGCGGCAAGATCGTTTCCACGATCAACAACGCCGGGCGCGCCATCGAGCTTCGGGACGAATTCGGCTCGCTCGCCCGTTATTTCTGGCGCTACGAACCCGGCCACAATGAGCGGCCTGTTGTGGTCGACCGTGAGCACATCGTCGCCAATCCGACGACGCCGACATCGGTGGTCATTTCGAAGGATCTGAAGAAACGCGGCTGGACCTTTGTCGGCCCGACCACAGTTTATGCCTTCATGCAGGCGATGGGCCTCGTCAACGATCATCTGGAGGGCTGCTTCTGTCGGCCCGAGGTGGAGGCGATGCGCGCCGTCCTGGTTCGACCATGAAAGATCTGTCCGTGAAAATATCGATCGCCGCCCTTGCCCTGTTGTTCTTGCCGGCCTTTGCCGCGGCGCAGACGCCGCAGCTCGATCCCGGTGAGAAACTGGAGAAGCTGCAGTTTCCGGCCGTCACCATGCAGCTCAAGGGATGGACGAAATTCGGCAGCGGCCACGTCTACACGCTGCCGGTGCGCGCCGGTCAGCACGTGAAGATCGATTTTTCCACCAAGAGCAAGTTCGCCTTCCTGGCGATCTTCGACCTGTCGAAACCCGACGACGAAGCTTTCTTCGGCACCGATGAGGACGGCATGAGCTTTCAGACGACGGTGAAGGAAAACACCACCTG
Source organism: Rhizobium sp. NLR8a (assembly GCF_019685235.1). Classification (NCBI taxonomy): domain Bacteria; kingdom Pseudomonadati; phylum Pseudomonadota; class Alphaproteobacteria; order Hyphomicrobiales; family Rhizobiaceae; genus Rhizobium; species Rhizobium sp. NLR8a. The sequence continues at coordinate 231,942 of NZ_JABDWI010000008.1, read as the reverse complement.
GCTGCTGCGTCCCTACTACTCCAAGGTCTCGCCGCGCCGCGGCCTCGGGGCCCCCTTCAGCATCCTCATCGAGCCGCTGACCGCCGCCCCGCAGCATCCGCCGGCTGAGCCGGACTCGCCCTCGCTGTTTCCGAAGGCGCCTCCCAAGGCGAAATGAGGCTGGCTTAATGCGTGTCGCCTGGGCCCGCTATGCGAGCCCATCGATCAGCTCGCGCAATTCGCCGAGATGGCCAATCTTTCGGAAGCGCGGCGCTTCTCTCGGCTCGTCCACATGTTCCAGCACCCAGGTGAGTTCGTGCGGCACGAAAACGCCGTAACTGCCGGCTGCGATCGCCGGCACGATATCCGATTTCAGCGAATTGCCGACCATCATTGCCCGCTCCGGCCCGTCTCCGACCTTGGCGAAGATGCGGCGATAGGTGACGGCCGTCTTGTCGGATACGATCTCGACGGCATCGAAGAAGTCGCCGAGCCCGGATTGGGCAAGCTTGCGCTCCTGGTCGAAGAGATCGCCCTTGGTGATTACGACAAGCAGATATTTGCCGGCAAGCGCCTCCAACGTGTCGCGCGCATGCGGCATGATCTCGACCGGATGGCTGAGAAGGTCGCGGCCGGTATCGAGGATCTTGGCGATGACGCTCGCCGGCACTTTGCCCTCGGTGATCTCGATCGCCGTCTCGATCATCGACAGCGTGAAGCCCTTGATGCCGAAGCCGTAATGGCGAAGATTGCGTTTCTCGGCTTCCAGCAGCCGCTCGGAAATCTTCGGGCCTTCAGCGAAATCGGCAAGAAGCTCAGTAAAATAGGCCTCGGTCAGTCGGTAATGTTGTTCGTTCTGCCAAAGCGTGTCGTCGGCATCGAAGCCGATCGTCGTCAGTGCTCGCGTCGTCACATGCGCACCTCTTCAATTATGGCCGTCAATCTATCGGCCGCCTGTGTCGAGACAAGGGCTATGTCGAGACAAGGGCGTCAGCCTCCGATGCGACAAGGCTTGGCGTTGAAAAGCGTCGCCGTCGCACTACATCGAATGGGCCTCACCCAGCAGCCAGCCACGGCTGTGCCTGTCGCGCGCAGGCCAATAATCAAAAGATGAAGTTCTTCCGTTCGCAAGTCCCTCTTGCGGCAGACACAAAGGATTTTTTCGACCATGCGTTACAATCAACTCGGAAATACCGGACTTTTCGTCTCGGAAATCTGCCTGGGCACGATGACCTTCGGCGACGCCAAAGAAGGTAGCATGTGGGGCGCCATCGCCGATGTCGACCAGAATGCCGCCGACCGGATCGTCGAGCGCTCGCTGGCAGCAGGCGTCAATTTCATCGACACGGCCGATGTCTATTCATCCGGCGAATCCGAAAGGCTGCTCGGCCAGGCGCTGAAGAACCTGGATGTGCCGCGCAAGGACGTCGTCATCGCCACCAAGGTCTATGGCATCATGGGCGACAAGCCGAACGACCGCGGCGCCTCGCGCGGCCATATCATGGATTCGGTCGAGGCGAGCCTCAAGCGCCTGCAGACCGATCATATCGACCTCTATCAGATCCACGCGACCGATACGGTGACGCCGATCGAGGAAACGCTGCGCGCCTTCGACGATCTCGTTTCGCGCGGCCTCGTTCGTTATATCGGTGTTTCCAACTGGCAGGCCTGGCGTATTTCCAAGGCGCTCGGTGTCTCCGAACGCCGCGGCTTTGCCCGTTTCGAGACGGTGCAGGCCTATTATTCCATCGCCGGCCGCGATCTCGAACGGGACATCGTGCCGATGATGCAGGAGGAAAAGCTCGGCCTGATGGTTTGGTCGCCGCTCGCCGGCGGCCTGCTCTCCGGCAAATATGGTCCGGGCGCGCCTGGCAATGGCGAAGGCCGCCGCGCCAGTTTCGATTTCCCGCCGGTCGACAGGGACAGGGCTTGGGCCTGCGTCGCCGTCATGCGCGAGATCGCCGAGAAGCATGGTGTCGGCGTCGCGACCGTCGCGCTCGCCTATATCCTCGCCAAGCCTTTCGTCACCTCGGTCATCATCGGCGCCAAGCGTGTCGATCAGCTCGACCAGAACCTTGCCGCCGTCCGGCTGAAACTCGACGAAGGTGATATGCAGAGGCTCGACGAGGTGAGCGCACTTGCCCCAGAATATCCGGGCTGGATGCTGTCGCGACAAGGCGCCGGTCGCCGCCCGGCCGACTTCGAGCCGAAGGACTGACCTCACCACTCTAAGGTCCGGGGAACGCCTGTCCTATCGGGCGTTCCCCTTCAGCAACGGCTGACTACTTGCCGTGGGCCTTCAACCAGGCGTTCATTTCCGCGATCTCGGCCTCCTGCGCCTTGATCACCGCTTCGGCGAGCTTGCGGATTTCGGGATCCTTGCCGTATTGGAGCTCGACCTTGGCCATGTCGATCGCGCCCTGATGGTGCGGAATCATGCCGTGGACGAAATCGACGTCGGCGTCGCCGCTATACTTGATCATCATATTCTTGTGCATTTTGTCGTTCGCCTCGCTGAAGGCGTGGCTGGCCGCGTCGTGGTTGCCCATTGGCTCGCTCATATCCATGGGCTTGTCTTCGGCGAAAGCGGGTGCGGCAAAAGCGGCAAGCATGGCGGTAAGGGCGATGATTTTCAAAGACATGAGAGTTCCTTCCTCTGTCTGACAATAGAGTTCCCGGGCAGCCGAAGCCGCCCATCTGCATGGAAAATGCGGGTATCAGACCAGTCGGGGAGGCGGTGCCTGTGGAGCAGGCCTGTTGTCATCAAGGGCGCGGGCAAGCGGCGGCGCCGGATAGCCGAAATTGGATTTTCCGCCCGCCACGGTCATCACTGCCGCCGGCAGCATAAGACAGGCGGCGCAAAGCGGCATATGCGCGAAGTTTCCGCTGGCGCAAGGGTCTTTCAAGGAACCGGCCTTGCCTGCTTCTTTCGGCATCGGCATGCCAGCCATTTCATGGTGCATGCTGCCGCCGGCGGCCGGCGCATTCATCGACGCGCATGTCGGACAGCCAGCCCATGCGGACATGGCGCCGTAGACCAGCCAGCCGAGAAACATTGTGATGAGGGCGATCATGCGCATGGTGTTTCATATAGGTGAATGCCTGCTGCACGCCAAGTGCTGCCCGACGGCCCCATCCGGATCACCAGCCGGCAATGACCTTGTGTTCGATCCGGTAATTCCTGCTCTCTTCGCCGAGCGGAGCGACCGGCCATGTCCAGATCGCTTTCGCCGGCGGCGGGGTGACGCCGTGCAGCAGGTCGGCCTCCTCATGTGTTTTGCCGTTGCGGTCGATGACGGCATAGGCGATGTCGGTCACGAGGCAATGCCGGCAGGAAAGTCCCGAAAGGCCGCTGAGATGCGCAGCGACCAGCCTCTCCACAGTGTCTTCCGGCATTCGACCGGCCGCCTCGGCCTCATGGCGTCGCTTCACGCCGCGGCCGATCTGGGACAAGAGATTGGCGGAAACCACGAAATCGAGATAGGGCACGCCACGCAGGAAGGCGAGCGGTTCGGGCTCCTGACCGGCGGCGAAATCGTCGTAGCCGGAGAGATCGCGCTCGATCAGCCGGACGTTGCGATAGCCCTTGGCCGCAAGCCACAGCCGCACCGAGGCGAGATGAATGAGATCGACGAGCACGACGGTGTCGAAATCGCGTGCCAGCTCATCGATCGGCACATCCCGCAACAGGCCGGAGCCGAGCACGACGGCGGTCCGCCTCTGCCTGAGGCCGGCCGCTGCTGCACGGATTGCGTTGCGGCTCTTCTCTTCGTGGTCGGCCCAATCCCCGGCGCAACGTCCGGCCCGCGACCAGAGATTGACGGAATTGCGGATGAACTTCCGATGGCGCTTGCCGGTCAGTGGCAATGTCGCGGCATAGAGGAGCGCCTCGGTGATCATGATCATATCCGCATTCTGAACAATGCCTCATCGTTCAATCGATTCTGGCAGCGCCATCAAGGCCCTCCGCCCTTGCCGCTCCCCGCCCAATCCGCTAGGACACCGCCACTGTCACAGTCAGCGGAATTCCCGGAAATGAACGACAAGCAGAAGAAACCGCAAAAGCTCAAGGCCCGCCTGCCGCGCGGCTTCGTCGACCGGACGGCCGACGATATCCGCGCCGTCAACGAGATGACGGCAAAGATCCGGGAAGTCTATGAGCATTATGGTTTCGATCCTGTCGAAACGCCGCTGTTCGAATATACCGATGCGCTCGGCAAGTTCCTGCCCGATAGCGACCGGCCGAACGAGGGCGTCTTCTCGCTGCAGGACGACGACGAGCAATGGATGTCGCTGCGTTACGACCTGACGGCGCCGCTTGCCCGCCATGTCGCTGAAAATTTCAACGAGATCCAGCTGCCCTACCGCACCTATCGCGCCGGCTACGTCTTCCGCAACGAGAAGCCGGGCCCCGGCCGTTTCCGCCAGTTCATGCAGTTTGACGCCGATACCGTCGGCGCGCCTGGCGTTCAGGCCGATGCCGAAATGTGCATGATGATGGCCGATACGCTCGAAGCCCTCGGCATCAAGCGCGGTGACTATGTCATCCGCGTCAACAACCGCAAGGTTCTGGATGGGGTCTTGGAGGCGATCGGCCTCGGCGGCGGCGACAAGGCCGGCCAGCGCCTCAACGTGCTGCGCGCCATCGACAAGCTCGACAAGTTCGGCCCGGAAGGCGTCTCGCTACTCCTCGGTCCCGGCCGCAAGGATGAATCCGGCGATTTCACCAAGGGCGCCGGGCTCAACCAGGAACAGATCGACAAGGTTCTGTTCTTCGTCGGCATCAAGGATTACGTCGAAAGCGCCGCACGCCTCGCCGGACTCGTCGCCGGAACGTCGAAGGGCGGCGAAGGCGTCGAGGAGCTGAATTTCATCGGTGCGCTCGTCACGAGCGCCGGCTACGGCTCCGATCGAATCAAGATCGACCCTTCCGTCGTGCGCGGCCTCGAATATTATACCGGCCCGGTCTATGAGGCCGAGCTTCTCTTCGACGTCACCAACGAGAAGGGCGACAAGGTCGTTTTCGGCTCGGTCGGCGGCGGTGGTCGTTATGACGGCCTCGTCTCCCGCTTCATGGGCCAGCCGGTTCCGGCAACCGGCTTTTCGATCGGCGTCTCCAGGCTGATGACGGCGCTGAAGAACCTCGGCAAGCTTGGCGCCAGCGAAGTGATCGAGCCGGTGCTGGTCACCGTCATGGACGGCGATGTCGAGGCGATGGGCCGCTACCAGAAGATGACGCAGCAATTGCGCGCCGCCGGTATTCGCGCCGAGATGTTCCAGGGCAACTGGAAGAAATTTGGCAACCAGCTGAAATATGCCGACCGCCGCGGCTGCCCCATCGCCATCATCCAGGGCGGCGACGAGCGCGCTGAAGGCGTCGTGCAGATCAAGGATCTGATCGAGGGCAAGCGCCTTTCCGGCGAGATCGAGGACAATGCCAGCTGGCGCGAAGCCCGCGTGGCGCAGGAGACGGTTATGGAAGCCGATCTCGTCGCCAAGGTGAGGGAAATCCTTGCCGCGCAGGCGGAGGATCGAAAGAGGGCTGGCGGTGATGTCTGAGACATATACGTGCCTTCCGGCACGCCCTTCGCCTGTTGTTCGGAGCGCAGCATGCCCCTGATCAACCTCCCGGAATTCTCCAACGACCTGCTTGCCGAATTCGCTTCGCGAAATTCCGAGCGCATCGATACGCCGGTCATACAGCCGGCCGAGCCGTTCCTCGATATCGCCGGCGAGGATCTTCGCCGCCGTATCTTCATGACGGAAAGCGAAACCGGCGCCAGCCTCTGCCTGCGTCCCGAATTCACCATTCCCGTCTGTCTGCGCCACATCGAGACGGCAACCGGCACGCCGAAGCGTTACGCCTACCTCGGCGAAGTCTTCCGCCAGCGCCGCGAAGGCGCCAATGAATTCTACCAGGCCGGCATCGAGGATCTCGGCGACATCAACATACCGGGCGCCGATGCCCGCGCCATTGGTGACGCCACAGGCATTCTCGCCCGCCTGCTGCCGGGCCGGCGCTTAGCCGTGACGTTGGGCGATCAGGCGGTGTTCGAAGCGGTCGTTCAGGCGCTCGGCCTGCCGCTCGGCTGGCAGAAGCGCCTGATCCACGCTTTCGGCAATATGACGCAGCTGGAAGCCTTGCTGGCAAGCCTCGCCAGCCCGCAATTCGTCACCGGTCTTGACGTCGATATCGCCAGGCTTGTTGTGTCAGGTGACGAGCAGGCGCTGGTCGCCCATATCGAGCACGAGATGCAGGCGACCGGTTATTCCTCAAATGCCAGCCGCTCGCCGCTGGAGATCGCCCGGCGGCTCAAGGAAAAGCTCATCCTGTCCGAGACGCGTCTCGACGATGCGGCCTTCCATGTGCTGCAAGAGTTCCTGTCTCTGCACGTGCCGCTCGTCAATGCGTCCGCAGCACTTGCCGGCTTTGCCGACGCTGCCGGCCTGAAGCTCGGCAATGCGCTGTCGCGCTTCAACGGCCGCGTCGCCGCCCTTGCCGATGCCGGCGTCGACCTGTCCTGCCTGGATTACCGCGCCGCTTTCGGGCGTCCGCTCGATTATTACTCCGGCCTCGTCTTCGAGGTGACGGTGGAAGGCTCGAGCGCGGTCCTGGCCGGCGGCGGCCGCTTCGACCGGCTGTTGACCTTCCTCGGCGCGACGGACCGCATTCCGGCCGTCGGCTTCTCCTTCTGGCTCGACCGCATCGAAACCGAAAGGGCAGCCGCATGACGATCACCATCGCGCTTCCCTCCAAGGGCCGGATGAAGGACGACGCTTCGGCGATCTTCGAGCGGGCCGGCCTGCCGATCTCGGCGGTTGGCAACGACCGCTCCTATCGCGGCCGCGTCGAAGGCTGGGACGATATCGAGATCACCTTCCTGTCGGCGTCGGAAATCTCCCGCGAGCTCGGCAACGGCACCGTCGATTTCGGCGTCACCGGCGAGGATCTGATGCGGGAAGGCTTTGCCGAGGCCGACAAGCGCGTCGAATTCTGCGCCCGGCTCGGCTTCGGCCATGCCGATGTCGTCGTCGCGGTGCCCGAGATTTGGCTCGATGTCGACAGCATGGCCGATCTCGGCGATGTCGCCGCCGATTTCCGCGCCCGCCACGGTCGACGCCTTGCCATCGCCACCAAGTATTGGCGCCTGACCCAGCAGTTCTTTTCGAGCCAGCACGGCATTCAGCTTTATCGCATCGTCGAAAGCCTGGGCGCGACCGAAGGCGCTCCCGCCTCCGGCTCGGCCGATATCATCGTCGATATCACTTCCACCGGCTCGACGCTGCGCGCCAATCATCTGAAGGTGCTCCAGGACGGCATCATCCTGCATTCAGAGGCTTGCCTCGTGCGCGCCCGCAAGGAGAGCCATGCGGGCGAGCCGGCGGTGCAGGCGATCATCGAGGCGGTGCGCGCCGCCCTCTGATCCCGGTCATCAAGGCATAAAATAACCCGCCGTCGGATGACGGCGGGTTTTGCATTTTTGGGAGGATATCAACTGCTATCAGGCGGCTGCGTAGGCACCGCGGCGGGCGTCGAGCGAGTAGGCGCCGGCGCCATTGGTTGCGAGCATGATATAGGCGCCGGCGAGCGTGATGTTCTTCAGGAAGTTGACGAAGTTCAGGCCGTTAATCCAGCCGTTGGCGGCGGCCGGGAAATCGGGAACGTTGACTGGCGCAAGATGGAAGACCACGCCGGTGAAGACGCAGAAGACGGCAAGCAGCCAGCCGACGATGCGGACCTGGAAACCGACGAGCACGGCAATGCCGGTTGCGAGTTCGAAGAGACCGGCGAGATAGGTGAGCGCGGTGGAGGCCGGAAGGCCGGCGCCGGCGATCATGCCGGCAGTGGAAGCCGGATCGGTGACCTTGCCGAAGCCGGCAAAGATGAACATGAAGGAAAGAAGGATCCGGGCGATCAGGATGATGACATTGTTGGCGTTCGACATGGACATTGTCTCCGTTTGAATGGCTCTGGAGATCTTGGTGCCCCGGCACCTGTTGGACCTCTGATGCGTTCTATGTCGCCTTTTTCTGCCGTTATGGAAAGATAAACGGAAGCAGACGCTTCGTTCAATAATATGGAACGATGCCGTCGCTTGCCTTTCTGGAGCATCGTCTTCTATGGTCGCCGCCAAACATGGAGTCCCCTATGGCAGATCTTTCCGCATTTCCGATCACCACGCGCTGGCCGGCGAAAAATCCCGATATCATCCAGCTCTATTCCCTGCAGACGCCGAACGGGGTGAAGGTATCGGTCGCCCTCGAAGAACTTGGGCTCCCCTATGAGCCGCATTATATTTCCTTTGCCGCAAACGAGCAGAAGTCGCCGGAATTCGAATCCCTGAACCCGAACGGCCGCATTCCGGCGATCATCGATCCGGACGGGCCTGGGGGAAAGCCGATCGGCCTGTTCGAATCCGGCGCCATCCTGCTCTACCTCGCCGAAAAGACCGGCAAGCTCATCCCCGCCGATGCCGCCGGCCGCTATGAATGCATCCAGTGGGTGTTTTTCCAGATGGCCGGAATAGGTCCGATGCTCGGCCAGTTCGGCCATTTCCACAAATTCGCCGCCGACAAGGTCGCCAATAATTCCTATCCGGTGGAGCGTTACCGCGATGAATCCAAACGCCTGCTCGGCGTGCTCGAAGGCCGGTTGCAGGGCCGTCAGTGGATCATGGGCGATCAATATACGATCGCCGACATCACCACCTTCACCTGGGTCCGCGGCGCCGACATCTTCTATGGCGGCCGTGAGATTCTCGACTATGCGAAATTCCCCGCAGTCTCCGATTGGCTGGAGCGCTGCATCGCCCGCCCGGCAAGCGCCAGAGGCCTCAACATTCCGGTCAAACCGGAGTAACGGACGATCCGCCGGAAAATGCAAAAGGCCGCCCTGAGGCCCAGCCACTAAGGGGGTATTACTCAAGCTGGAGATTTCGGACACTCAACGCGGCTTCGATTGCCTCTCTCTCCCGGGGAGTGAACGTCAGCTTTTGCAAGAACCCGCATCGCCCGAACTTCGCGATCGCCGCAGATGTGGAGGTTCGGCGCGGTAGTCCGACTGGAAACCGGCAAACCCCGTATCAAGGACGCGATCCGCTTCGGCTGACGACCGCAATCCCGGCGGCATTCGGTCGGAGTCAGGCTTTTTTGACGCCGGCTTCCACAAATCGCAGATGGCGATGACTCTTTTCACCTCCTTGAAGCGTCGTTGTTGCGACCGTCGTCGAACGGTCGAAACCAACCCGACTAAGGACTGAGAAATGGATCTGGAAGGAAAGCGAATCGTGGTCGTCGGCGGGAGCCGCGGCTTGGGGAGTGGGCTCGCCGAGGCATTCGTTGCTCGCGCGGCCGAAGTCACCGTGGTCGCCCGAGACGCGACGGCTGAGCAGCGGCCGGCTAAGCAACCGGCCGTCACCGCCATATCCGCCGATGCGACCGATGCCGACGCGGCGTGGCGGATCATGGAGCAGACGCGACCTGATGTTGTCATCATGAATGCCGGTGCGAAACCGTCCATGGAACGGATCGACCGCATTGGCTGGGAGGCATTCACGACCAACTGGAATGTGGACGTCAAGGCCGCGCTGCATTGGGTACAGGCTGCCCTGACTTTGCCAATGGCGCCGGGCGGGCTCGTCGTCCTGGTCTCCAGCGGAGCCGCCGTGCAGGGGTCGCCGCTATCGGGAGGTTATGCCGGCGCCAAGCGCGCGCAGTGGTTCATTGCAAAATATGCCGAAGACTTGTCGGCCGAACTCGGCCTGGGCTTGCGGTTCCGGGTCATCGTTCCCCGGCAGATGTTCGTTGGAACTGGTGTGGGCGATACCGGAATTGGGGCCTATGCTGCGAAGGCGGGTCGGACATTTGCCGAGCAGGCCGCCACCTGGCCGGACATGACGCCGCGGACTTTCGGTGATACGGTCGCCGAACTGATCGGCGATTCCGGCCTCGCCGAGGCCATGGTCTATGCCGTGCGTGGTGATACGGGTGTGACGGTCATCGAATGACGAAAGACCCAGCTCTCGGGGCCGAAGAGAGGAAAACTCTGCTCGAAGACCTGGCCAGGGAAGCGGACGCGCTTCGCCCCCAACTGCATCGTTATGCTGCTCGTCTGGTGGGTTCGGTGATCGACGGCGAGGACGTGATTCAGGACGCGTTTGTCAGGGTATTTGCGACGGCCGGCTCGATCCCACCGGGCACGCGGCTGCGACCGTGGCTGTTTCGCATCGTCCACAATCGAGCCATAGATGCCCTGCGCCAGCGCAGTACGCGCCGGTCGGAGCCGCTTGAGATGGCCTTTGATCTGGCCGATATCAGCGCCGTCGGCCCGGAGGACGCGCTGATCCGGCGGGACACGGTGAGTATCGCCCTGGGTCATTTTGCAGAATTGCCGGTGCCGCAACGCAGCGCGGTGATCCTCAAGGATGTGCTGGGAGAGTCGCTTGCGGATATCGCAGCGCTGCTGGAACTGAGTGTCGATGCCGTCAAGGCCCATCTGTCGCGCGGTAGGACGCGATTGCGCGCGATCTCCGACGTGCGGTCTGAGGTCGCGCCGTCGCCAAGTCCCGAGGCCCAGAACTTTGCAGCGCTCTTCAACGCCCAAGATTGGGACGCGCTGCGTCGCTTGCTGGCCGATGACGTTCGGCTTCGCCAGGCGCGACGGCCGGAAATCTCGGGTGCCGCCGACGTCGGTCGGTTCTTCACCTACTATGCCCAATATCCGCCGGTCAGGCTCGAACCGGCCTGGCTGGAAGGCCGGGAAATATTGCTGGTATCGGCCGAACCGTCGGGCGGTCCTTCCTATTTCATGCTGCTCGAATGGCGCGGGCAAAAGATAAGCCTGATCCGCGACCATCGCTACGCGACCTATGTCATGGATGGTGCTGATGTCATGCCGGCCGCATCGCGGTGACCGATACTGGTCGAGACGAGCTTTCTCGCGGCCCGCTATGCGCCGAATACCAAATCAGAAGCCAATGCCCGAAAGCCTGCCACGTGAAGTTAGGTTCACGCGATAGGCTTAGGGAACCGCAAATTTAGCGATTCCACGTTTTACGTTAGTGGCTGAGCCCGGAGGCGGCCTTTATCTCGCGTCGCCGGTCTTCACTGCCAGCTTGTGATCTGGGTTGCGTCTTGCAGCTTGAAGCGCGGAAAGATGAAGACGCCGGCCATGCGGCCGCTGTATTTCTCCTCGAGCCCGCTCGACTCCCCCATGCAGAACAGCGGCTGACGGAAACCGTTCCGCGTGATGATCGTCGTCGAAAAACAGAAAGAGGAGCAGTGCGTCGCCGCCTGCTCGAACAGCTCCAGCACGTGGCTGCGATCCTTGGTATCGTAGCAGCGGATCAGGTTCAGCAGGCCGCATTCATCGGCGGAGATGCCGTGCAGCATCGCGCTCCATTTGCCGAGACGGATCAGGCCGGTCGAAAAATCTCCGGTCCAGCTTTCGGAAACTGACAGCTGAGCAAGCATCTGGTGATTTTGATGATTGTCGTTCAGGGAGCCGGTCATCAAGGGCACGGCTGCATTGGCTTTGGCGATCTTAAACAAGGCGTTCCCCAGTTCGGATGCGGCTCCGACGCCGCACGCTCGGCAAACACAAAGAAACAGGATCATGGGACAGGGGCATAATGCCCGCGCCTACACCGGCGATCGTTACGGCCGTTCGAGTCTCCGGACCGGATCCTCTCGAGTACGCAACTATGGCATCGCCTTCTCGCGCTCGTCTGATGGCGAAAATCATCGCCGGGCGCGCATCAATTGCAGCGCGGATTTATAGGAGCTTTTGCACAAACGGCAACGGCTTTTTAAGGGCTGTTCGGATCGGCATCAGTTGCGGGAAATGTCGGCATCCCCGCGTCTTCGGCCAGAAGTGATCAGTTTCAGCGCTTTTCGACCCGTTTCGCTGCGCTTGCGGGAGAAAGCCTGCCCCCCGTAAGCAATCTCCCGCGCATAGGAAATGAGCGGCGACATAAGCCTGACGAAAGCTTCGCGAGCGCGGACGCACTGCGCAGCATAAAATAGCGCGCAACGGATCGAATCATTTTTGGCGAAAAGAAAAGGGCGACCCGAGGGCCGCCCTTCCTGTTCCGGATGTGCCGGAATGGATTTCAGTGACGGCTTTCGCCTATCACATCATGTCCATACCGCCAGTTCAGCGCGCTTTACGCGCTGAACCATTTTGAATGATGGGCGGTTTCATGGACGATGTTGTGACAGGCCGGAGGCCTATCACATCATGTCCATACCGCCCATGCCGCCCATGCCGCCCGGCATAGCCGGAGCGTCCTTCTTCGGCAGCTCGGCGATCATGGCTTCGGTGGTGATCAGCAGCGATGCGACGGAAGCGGCATCCTGCAGGGCGGTGCGAACGACCTTGACAGGGTCGATGATGCCCATGCCGATCATGTCGCCATATTCGCCGGTCTGGGCGTTGTAGCCGTAGTTGTCCTGATCCTTGTCGAGGATCTTGCCAACGACGATCGAAGCTTCGTCACCAGCGTTCTCAGCGATCTGGCGGGCCGGAGCCTGCAGAGCGCGACGAACTATGTTGATGCCGGCTTCCTGGTCGTCGTTGACGCCCTTGGCGGAGATCTTGACGGAAGAACGGAGCAGGGCAACGCCGCCGCCCGGTACGATGCCTTCCTGAACGGCAGCGCGCGTCGCGTTGAGGGCGTCGTCGATGCGGTCCTTCTTCTCCTTGACTTCGACTTCGGTCGAGCCCCCGACGCGGATGACGGCAACGCCACCAGCGAGCTTGGCAAGGCGTTCCTGCAGCTTCTCGCGGTCGTAGTCGGAGGTGGTTTCTTCGATCTGCGCCTTGATCTGGGCAACACGGCCTTCGATGTCGGACTTGGCGCCCGAACCGTCGACGATCGTGGTGTTTTCCTTGGAGATCGAAACCTTCTTGGCACGGCCGAGCATGTCGAGCGTGACGCTTTCGAGCTTGATGCCGAGGTCCTCGGAGATGACGGTGCCGCCGGTCAGGATGGCGATGTCTTCGAGCATGGCCTTGCGGCGGTCGCCGAAGCCAGGCGCCTTGACGGCAGCAATCTTCAGGCCGCCGCGCAGCTTGTTGACGACGAGCGTTGCAAGGGCTTCGCCTTCGACGTCTTCAGCGATGATGAGGAGCGGCTTGCCGGTCTGGACGACGGCTTCGAGAACCGGGAGCATCGACTGCAGGTTCGAGAGCTTCTTCTCGTGGAGGAGAATGAAGACGTCTTCGAGGTCGGCGACCATCTTTTCCGGGTTGGTGACGAAGTAGGGGCTGAGATAGCCGCGGTCGAACTGCATGCCTTCGACGACTTCGAGTTCGGTTTCGGCGGTCTTGGCTTCTTCAACCGTGATGACGCCTTCGTTGCCGACCTTCTGCATGGCTTCGGCAATGTCGAGACCGACCTGACGTTCGCCGTTTGCGGAGATCGTGCCGACTTGGGCGACTTCCTCCGAAGTGTTGATCTTCTTGGCCTTGGCCTGGAGATCCTTGACGACTTCAGCAACGGCGAGATCGATGCCGCGCTTCAGGTCCATCGGGTTCATGCCGGCGGCAACGGCCTTGGCGCCTTCGCGAACGATCGCCTGGGCAAGAACGGTTGCAGTCGTGGTGCCGTCGCCGGCGATGTCGTTGGTCTTCGAAGCGACTTCGCGGACCATCTGGGCGCCCATGTTTTCGAACTTGTCTTCGAGTTCGATTTCCTTGGCGACGGAAACGCCGTCCTTGGTGATGCGCGGAGCGCCGAACGACTTGTCGATGATGACGTTACGACCCTTCGGGCCGAGCGTGACCTTCACTGCATCGGCGAGAATGTCGACGCCGCGCAGCATCTTTTCGCGCGCGGTGCGGCCAAACTTGATTTCTTTAGCTGCCATGTTTGTGACTCCTGAATTCGATTTGTTCGGGCGAAACGCCCGTCAGCCATTTCGGGAAAGCGGATCGGCCGATCAGCCGATGATGCCCATGATGTCGGCTTCCTTCATGATCAGAAGGTCTTCGCCGTTGATCTTGACTTCAGTGCCGGACCACTTGCCGAACAGAACGCGGTCGCCAGCCTTGACGTCGAGAGCCACGACCTTGCCGGACTCGTCACGTGCGCCGGAGCCGACGGCGACGATTTCGCCTTCCTGCGGCTTTTCCTTGGCGGTGTCGGGAATGATGATGCCGCCCTTGGTCTTCTCTTCGGACTCGACGCGACGAACGACGACGCGGTCGTGAAGCGGACGGAAATTGGTGCTTGCCATTGTCTAATCCCTCGATCGAATGACATTCGCGGACCGGAGCGGTCCACATGGATAAGTGTTAGCACTCCTCTAAGGTGAGTGCTAGCGCTCGAGCATTTAGGGATGGCTCCGAGAGGAGTCAATGAGAGCAATCACGAATTTTTGTGCCGGAATTGTGAAGAGGCGGTGAATTATCGGAGATTGTCATTGAAATGTTCTCTAACCGTTGCGTTCGGCAACGTCGCCCGACCTTGCCGTTCGCTCTGGCCGGGATTGCCGGCGCTCTTGTCTGCCAAGGTGAAGAAAATGCCTTGCCATCGCCTTGCGCCTTTGCAATGTCACCGGTGACTGAAGCAAATCGGGAAATCGGCATGGCCAGGCGGATAGAAAACTTCTCGCAGATATCGGCGCATTACGACGTGGTGCTCTGCGACGTCTGGGGGGTGGTTCACAACGGCGTCGATCCGTTTCCGAAGGCCGCCGCCGCCCTTCAAGCCGCGCGTGAGAGCGGCGTCGCCGTCGTCCTCATCACCAATTCGCCGCGCCTTTCCTGGCAGGTGGTTGAGCAGTTGCGCCATATCGGAGTCCCCGACAGCGCCTATGACCGGATCGTCACCTCGGGCGACGTCACTCGCGGGCTGATTTCAGAAGGGCCGAAGACGGTCTTTCTGCTCGGCCCCGAGCGCGACAAGGCGCTTCTCGAAGGCATTGGCGTCGAACGTCGGCCGGCGGGCGAAGCGCAATCGCTCGTCTGCACCGGCTTTTTCGACGACGAGACGGAGAAGCCCGAGGATTACACCGACATGCTTCTGGATTTTCAGGCACGCGACGTGCCGATGATCTGCGCCAATCCCGACCTCGTCGTCGAACGTGGCCATCGCATCATCCCCTGCGCCGGCGCCATGGCCGCCTATTACGAGCAATTAGGCGGCAAAACCCGCATTGCCGGCAAGCCGCACCAGCCGATCTACGAAGCGACGCTTGCGGCCGCCCGCGAGCTTCGCGGCGATTTTTCCATTGACCGCGTGCTGGCGATCGGAGACGGCATGCCGACGGATGTGCGCGGCGCCTTGAATTTCGGTCTCGATCTTCTCTACATCAGCGGCGGTATTCACGCGAAGGAATACACCTTGAACGGCGAGACCGACGAAGCGATCCTCAACGCCTATCTCGATCGGGAGAAGGCGGCGCCGAAGTGGTGGATGCCGCGTCTTGCATGAAGAGAAGCCAGCCGATGACCGTCTTCCACCGCAATGAAACCCGCGAACCCTTGCCCGCCCATCTCAAGGGCGGGGTGATCGCCATCGGCAATTTCGACGGCGTGCATCGCGGCCATCAGTCGGTGCTGAACCGTGCGCTCGAAATCGCCAAGGCGCGCGGCATTCCTGCCCTGGTGCTGACCTTCGAGCCGCATCCGCGCACGGTGTTCCGGCCGCAGACACCGGTCTTCCGTCTGACGCCCGCGCCGCTCAAGGCCCGCATCCTGGAAACCCTTGGTTTCAATGCGGTCATCGAATATCCCTTCGACTATGAATTTTCGCAGCGCTCGGCCGACGATTTCATCCATTCGATCCTGAAGGATTGGCTCGGCGCCTCCGAGGTCGTCACCGGCTTCGATTTCCATTTCGGTCGCGGTCGCGAAGGTGGTCCTGCCTTTCTGATGAATGCCGGCCAGACCTATGGTTTCGGCGTCACTCTGATCGATGCCTTCCGCGACGAGAACGCCGACGTCGTCTCTTCGAGCCACATCCGGGCGCTCCTGAAGGACGGCAATGTCAGCGAAGCGGCCGGCATGCTGGGCTACCGCTACACTGTCGAAGCCGAGGTGATCGACGGCGAAAAGCTCGGCCGCCAGCTCGGTTTTCCCACCGCCAACATGCGCCTGCCGCCCGAGGCCGAACTCGCCGCCGGCATCTACGCCGTCCGCTTCCGCCGCCAGGACGGAATGCTCCACGATGCCGTCGCCAGCTATGGCCGCCGGCCGACCGTCACGGAAAACGGCGCGCCGCTGCTCGAAACCTATCTCTTCGATTTCAGCGGCGATCTCTACGGCCAGCGCTGCGCCGTCTCCTTCTTCGGCTATATCAGGCCCGAGCTGAAATTCGACGGCCTCGATGTGCTCGTCGCCCAGATCAAACGCGACGAGGAGGAGGCGAGGGCGCTGCTGGCGGGCGTCGTGCCGCTCGGCGAACTTGATCGGAAACTGTGTTTCGCCTGAGTTCGTCACGGCTCGGGATATTCCGCATGGTGGAATCGGCCCTGACCTGGGTTGCCAGGCCTGCGATTTCTTCTCTTCCTTTTCCCGGCAAAAACGCCTATGAACCGGCGCTATGACGAAATTTCGGCTGGCGACCACGATACGAATTATCGGCCCGGCCTTCCGCGCGCGCTAAGCGGCCGGGAGGTCCGGGTTTTTGGCGCTTGCGAGCAGGCGCTTCCGCCGCCACCTATTTTCACGTCCGTTGCGCCCCTCCCTGGGCCGCCAAAAACGATTGTCGAACATGACCGAAACCGCCGAAAAGATCGATTACTCGAAGACCCTCTATTTGCCCGAAACCGATTTCCCGATGCGCGCCGGTCTGCCGCAGAAGGAGCCGGAGCTCGTTGCCCGCTGGCAGCAGATGGATCTCTACAAGAAACTGCGCGCCTCCGCCGCCGGCCGCGAGAAATTCGTCCTGCACGACGGCCCGCCCTACGCCAATGGCAACATCCATATCGGCCATGCGCTGAACAAGATCCTCAAGGACGTCATCAACCGTTCGTTCCAGATGCGCGGCTATGACGCCAACTACGTGCCCGGCTGGGATTGCCACGGCCTGCCGATCGAATGGAAGATCGAGGAGGAGAACTATCGCGCCAAGGGCAAGGCCAAGCCCGACCTGAGCGAGCCGGCGGCGATGATCGGGTTCCGCCGCGAGTGCCGCGCCTATGCCGAGAAGTGGATCAAGGTCCAGGGCGACGAGTTCCAGCGCCTCGGCATCGTCGGCGACTTCGAAAACCCGTATCTGACGATGAACTTCCATGCGGAAAGCCGTATCGCCGGTGAACTGCTGAAGATCGCCGCAAGCGGCCAGCTCTACCGCGGCTCCAAGCCGATCATGTGGTCGGTCGTCGAGCGCACCGCGCTTGCCGAAGCCGAGGTCGAATACCACGATTATGAAAGCGACACGATCTGGGTGAAGTTCCCGGTCGCGAAGGGCTCGGAGAGCCTCAAGGATGCCTTCGTCGTCATCTGGACGACCACGCCCTGGACGATCCCCGGCAACCGCGCGATCGCCTATTCCTCACGTGTCGCCTACGGCCTTTACGAAGTCACGGCCGCCGAGAACGATTTCGGCCCGCGCCCGGGTGAAAGGTTGATCTTCGCCGACAAGCTGGCTGAAGAATCTTTTGCCAAGGCAAAGCTGCAGTACAAGCGTCTCGCCGACGTCACGGCTGCCGATCTCGCCGGCATCACCTGCGCGCATCCGCTTAGAGGCCTCGACGGCGGTTACGAGTTCGAAGTCCCGCTGCTCGAGGGCGATCATGTCACTGACGATGCCGGTACCGGTTTCGTGCACACGGCGCCGAGCCACGGCCGCGAAGACTTTGACGTCTGGATGGCGCATGCCCGTGAGATCGAGGCGCGCGGCATCGAGACCAAGATCCCGTTTCCGGTCGACGACGGCGGCTTCTACACGGCCGATGCCCCCGGTCTGGAAGGCGCACGCGTGATCGACGACAACGGCAAGAAGGGCGATGCCAATGATCGCGTCATCAAGGCGCTGATCGATCGGAACGCGCTCTTTGCCCGCGGCCGTCTGAAGCACCAATATCCGCATTCCTGGCGCTCCAAAAAACCGGTGATCTTCCGCAACACGCCGCAGTGGTTCGTCTATATGGACAAGACGCTGTCGGATGGGACGACGCTGCGCAATCGGGCGCTGAGCGCGATCGATGACACCCGCTTCGTGCCGGCCGCTGGCCAGAACCGTCTGCGCGCGATGATCGAGCAGCGCCCGGACTGGGTGCTTTCCCGTCAAAGAGCGTGGGGCGTGCCGATCTGCGTCTTCGTGAATGAGCAGGGCGAAGTCCTGAAGGACGAGGCCGTCAACCAGCGCATCCTCAATGCCTTCGACGCAGAGGGCGCAGACGCCTGGTTCGCGGAAGGCGCCAAGGAGCGCTTCCTCGGCAACGAGCATGATCCGGCCAAGTGGACGCAGGTCATGGATATCCTCGACGTCTGGTTCGACTCCGGCTCGACGCACACCTTCACACTGGAAGACCGCCCCGACCTGAAATGGCCGGCCGACCTTTATCTCGAAGGGTCTGATCAGCATCGCGGCTGGTTCCATTCCTCGCTCCTGGAATCGGCCGCCACCCGCGGCCGCGCGCCCTATAACGCCGTCCTCACCCATGGTTTCACCATGGACGAGAAGGGCGAGAAGATGTCGAAGTCGAAGGGCAACGTCACCGCCCCGCAGGAAGTGATGAAGGATGCCGGCGCCGATATCCTGCGTCTCTGGGTGATGACCTCGGACTATGCCGATGATCTCCGCGTCGGCAAGACGATCATCCAGACCAATGTCGACGCCTATCGCAAACTGCGCAACACCATCCGCTGGATGCTCGGCACGCTCGCCCACGACAAGGGCGAGGTCATTGCGCTTGCCGATCTGCCGGAGCTGGAGCAACTGATGCTGCACCGTCTCTCCGAGCTCGACCAACTCGTGCGCGAGAACTATGATGCCTTCGACTTCAAGAAGATCGCCCGCGCATTGATCGACTTTGCCAATGTCGAGCTCTCGGCCTTCTACTTCGACGTTCGCAAGGATGCGCTCTATTGCGATGCGCCCTCCAGCCTTCGCCGCCGCTCGGCGCTTTATGTCATCCGCATGATTTTCGATTGCGTGGTGACCTGGCTTGCGCCGATGCTGCCCTTCACCATGGAAGAGGCATGGCTCTCGCGCAATCCCTCGGCCATCTCGGTGCATCTGGAGCAGTTCGCTCCGGTCGCAAAGGAATGGCGCAACGATGCGTTGGCCGAGAAGTGGAGAAAGATCCGCGCAATCCGCAGCGTCGTGACCGGCGCGCTCGAAATCGAGCGCAAGGACAAGCGCATCGGTTCCTCGCTCGAGGCGGCTCCGGTCGTGCATGTCGCCGACGCGGCGCTTTGCAAGGCGCTCGAGGGCCAGGACTTCAGCGAAGTCTGCATCACCTCTGGCATCACGATCAAGACGGATGCCGGCCCGGCTGACGCTTTCCGTCTTGCCGAGGTGCCTGATGTTGCCGTCGTGCCGAGGCTTGCCGAAGGCGTCAAATGCGCGCGTTCCTGGCGCATCACCACCGATGTCGGTTCCGATCCGGAGTATCCCGACGTCTCGGCGCGCGACGCCGCCGCATTGCGCGAACTCGGCATCCGCGCCTGAAGATATTTGCCGGGTGAATTGCCTTCGAGGCGTTCATCCGGTAAAAGCTGCCTGAAAATGGCCGGATTTTTGCGTCAGGGGACGGTTGTCCGGTAGGGCGACGATTGCACCGGTGGCTGGAAGGGTTTTCATGTTCGCAACGCATTGGTTCCGTGTAGGCGCCTGCCTGTCTGTTGTCATGGTGGGATGCTCCCTGGTGTCCGGCTGCGCCAGCAGCCCGACCTACGGCACCGACAAGACGGCCATGGAGCAGCTGACCGACGATCTCGGCCAGTCCGTGTCGCTGACCGGGCCCGACCCGAAGAACAAGGGCGTCAAATATACGCCGCGTCCGACGCTGGTGCTGCCGGCTGAGGGGCAGCGCGAGACCCTTATCGCGCCGCAGCCGACGGTGGCCAACAAGGACAATCCGCAATGGCTTGAATCGCCGGAGGAGACCCGCGCCCGCCTCGTTTCCGAGGCTGACGCCAATTCGGACAACCCGAATTACCGCTCGCCGCTGGCGAGCTCCGCCATCGAAGGCGGCCGGCGCACGACCGAAGCCCAGACCCAGGCCTATCGCGAGGCCCGCGCCCTGCAGAAGGGCTCATACCTCGATCAGCGCCGCTATATTTCCGATCCGCCGCCCGGTTACCGCACCGTCGACGACCCGGCAAAGCTCGACGACGTCGGCGAGCCCGAGCTCAAGAAGCAGAAGAAGCGCAAGAAGGATGCGGCAATCGCCAATTCCGGCAAGCAGTGGTGGAACTTCCTGCAGTAGCGGTTTTCCGAGCGCTTAGCGCCGCCGCAGGAGATCGGTGATGGCAGCCCCTCATCCGGCTGCCGCCACCGACCGGCGTCGAGCCACGGGCCTCGCCCGTTTTTCGGACCCCGCTCGCGGGGCGAACGGACATGCCACACCGTCTCCGTTCCTCACCAGCGTCTCGCAGGGCACGTCCCCTCGCCCCGCGAGCGGGGAAAGGGTTAGGGTGAGGGGCAGCTATCAGCGCAAAAGCCGAAGATGGCGGCGGGCACTGAGCACTACGGCGCCTCTCTCCGTTCCACAAAGAATCGCCGCAAGATCTCGGCCGACTGCACCTCGTTGATGCCGGAATAGACCTCGGGAGCGTGATGGCAGGTCGGTTGTGCATAGAATCGCACGCCATTGTCGACGGCGCCGCCCTTCGGATCCTCGGCGCCGTAATAGAGCCGGCGGATGCGCGCAAACGAGATGGCTGCCGCGCACATGGTGCAAGGCTCGAGCGTCACATAGAGATCGGCGCCGACAAGGCGCTCCTGCCCAAGCGTCTCGCAGGCGAGCCGGATTGCGGCGATTTCGGCATGCGCGGTGACGTCTTTGAGTTCGCGCGTGCGGTTTCCCGAGCGTGAAACGGCGATATCGTCGACAACGACGACCGCGCCGATCGGCACCTCGCCGCGTACTCCTGCGGCGCGCGCTTCTTCAAGCGCCATCTCCATGAAACGATTTGTCTTCACGATCGCAAGAATTTCCACTTAACCGCAGATGCGTGACCTGATAGACAGGCCCAAAAGGCAGGCAAACAGCAAATGACACCCAAAGACAAGCCAAAACGCCCGGGCGCAAAGCCCCTTTCACGGGATATCAGGCCGAAAGCCGGTCCGAAGGCCGCGGCCGCGCGCCCGGCGGCGGCCGAAGCCGAAAGCGACACCAAGGCCGAGCGCATTTCCAAGGTGATGGCGCGCGCAGGCGTCGCCTCCCGCCGCGACATCGAGCGCATGATCATGGAAGGCCGTGTGACGCTGAACGGCACGGTTCTCGAAACCCCCGTCGTCAACGTCACACTTGCCGACCGCATCGAGGTCGACGGTGTACCGATCCGTGGCATCGAGCGCACTAGGCTCTGGCTCTATCACAAGCCGGCGGGCCTCGTGACCACCAATGCCGATCCGGAAGGCCGTCCGACCGTCTTCGACAACCTGCCGGAAGAGCTGCCGCGCGTCATGTCGATCGGCCGGCTCGACATCAACACCGAAGGCCTGCTGCTGCTCACCAATGACGGCGGCCTCGCCCGCGCCCTCGAACTGCCGGCGACCGGTTGGTTGAGGCGCTACCGCGTCCGCGCGCATGGCGAGATCGATCAGGAAGCGCTCGACAAGTTGAAGGACGGCATCGCCGTTGACGGCGTGCTCTATGGATCGATCGAGGCAACCCTCGACCGCACCCAGGGCTCAAACGTCTGGATCACCATGGGCCTTCGCGAAGGCAAGAACCGCGAAATCAAGAATGTGCTCGGCGCTCTCGGTCTCGACGTCAACCGTCTGATCCGCATTTCCTATGGGCCGTTCCAGCTCGGCGATTTGCCGGAAGGCCAGGTCGTCGAGGTGCGCGGCCGCACATTGCGTGACCAGCTCGGCCCGCGCCTGATCGAGGAAGCCAAGGCGAATTTCGACGCGCCGATCTACAACGCCCCGGCTGTCGCCGCCGAGGAAGAGGAACAGGCCGCGGCACCGGCGGCGCCGGAAAAGCGCGAACGGCCGCGGCGCCAGGAGGACAAGCGTGAGCGGGCGCTGAGCCGCCTCGACACCAAACGTGACGACCGCCACGGCGGGCGCAGAGACGACGATCGCCGCGACGGCGGCCGCAGGGATGAAGACAAGCCGAAGCGCGCCCAGCCGCTCGGCCAGCGCCGCAGCGCCAATGTCTGGATGGCGCCCGGCGCCCGGCCTCTCGGCGAGAAGGCGGCGGCCAAGGCCGCCAAGAATGCGCAGACTGCGCGCCGGCGCGGCGAGCAGCCGGCGGCAAAGACCAATGCTTTCGATCGCATCGAGGATCGCCCGCGCACGCCGATCAACCGTGTGCGGGAAGAGGACGGTGAATGGATCCGTTCGAGCGAGCAGCCCCGCCGCAAGGATGAGGTCGAAGGCTTCGGCCGCCAGCGCTCGTTCGGGGATCGTCCCGCTCGCGAAGACCGCGGCTTCGGCGATCGCCCATCGCGCGGCGACCGGCCTTTCGGCGACAAGCCGCGCGGCGATCGCAAGCCCCGTGCGGATGGTGACGAACGTCCTCGTGCCGCCAGAGTCTCCACCGGCGAGGGCCGTTCTGAGCGTCCGCGCAGCGACCGCCCCTTCGGCGATCGTCCATCGCGGGGCGATCGACCTTTCGCCGGCAAGCCGCGTGGCGATCGCAAGCCGCGCGAGGAGGGTGACGAGCGCCGGCGGACAGCCAGAAGCTTCGCCGGCGAGGGTCGCTCCGAGCGTCCGCGCGGCGAACGGTCGTTCGGCGACAAGGCTGTGAGCGGCAAGCCTTCGGGCGATAAGCCGCGCGGCAAGAGCTTTGGCGCCGGGTCCGGCGGACCCAAGAATTTTTCCGGCAAACCGAAGGGCGCCAAGCCAGGCGGTGAAAGGCCGGGCGGTGACAGGCCCGCGGGCGGTCCGTCCAGAGGTGGTGCTCGAGGAAAGGGAATGACGCGCGGTGCGGATCGTCGGCGGTGAGTTTCGCGGACGGCCTCTCGCCGTGCCAAAATCCAACGAGATCCGGCCGACCGCCGACCGGACACGCGAGAGCCTGTTCAATATATTGAGCCATGCCTATCCGGAATGCGTCGACGGCACCCGGATCCTCGATCTTTTCGCCGGCACCGGCGCCGTCGGCCTCGAAGCCGTCTCGCGCGGCTGTCGCCACGCGCTCTTCGTCGAAAACAGCATCCAGGGCAGGGCGCTGCTCTGGGAAAACATCGATGCGCTCGGCCTGCACGGACGCACCCGCATCCTGCGCCGCGATGCGACCAATCTCGGCAGCGTCGGCAATCTCGAGCCTTTCGATGTGCTCTTTGCCGACCCGCCCTATGGCAAAGGCCTCGGCGAGAAGGCGATGGCGGCGGCCGCCATCGGCGGCTGGCTGCGGCCGGGGGCGATCGCGGTGCTCGAAGAGCGCGCCGACATTGTCGTTTCGGTCCACCCTTCCTATGTTTTCCTCGAAAGCCGCATCTTTGGCGATACGAGGGTGCATTTCTTCCGATATCAGCCGCAATAGGCGCAGGGGCGGGGCGTGCAGCAGGCAGAGATCATCAGTCCGAAACTGCCTGCGATCAGCGATTTGCCGACAGTCGCGGTTGCCTTCGGCGGCGGCGGCGCGCGCGGCCTGTCCCATATCCATGTCATTGAAACCCTTGACGAACTCGGGATCCGCCCGGTTGCGATTGCGGGTTCGTCGATCGGCGCCATCATGGGGGCCGGCATGGCCGCCGGCATGTCCGGCGCCGAAATCCGCGAACATGCGCTGGCAACCGTCGGCAACAAGACGGCCGTCGTTGCCCGCATCTGGGGGATGCGACCGACAACGGTGCGCGATGCGGTGGCCAAGGGCATCCGCATCGGCCAGTTCAATCTGGAACGGATACTGAAAGCCTTCCTGCCCTCCGAGCTGCCGGCCCGATTTGAAGATCTGCTGGTGCCGATGAAGGTCATCACGACAGATTATTACGGTCAGAACGAGGTGATCATCAAAGAGGGCGAGCTGTTTCCGGCACTCGCCGCCTCGTCTTCCATCCCCGCCGTTTTCATGCCGGTGCGCCTGCGCGGCCGCGTAATGATCGATGGTGGCATCAGCAATCCGGTCCCTTATGAATGCCTGATGGATCTTGCCGACATCGTCGTCGGCATCGACGTCGTCGGCGCCCCGGAAGGCGACGGCACCCATATCCCGAACCGCATGGAAAGCATCTTCGGTTCCGGCCAGTTGATGATGCAGACGGCGATCTCCCTGAAGCTGAAGCTTTGCCAGCCGCATATCTTCCTGCGCCCGACGGTCGGCCGCACCGGCGTCATGGATTTCCTCAAAGCCCGCGAAGTGCTTGCCATGTCCGTCGGCGTCAAGGACGACCTGAAATTCGCCCTCGACCGCGAGATCGAAGCGCGGCTAAAACGCTAAAGAACCTTGCATGGGCACCGTTGTTCGCGTCCGCGCGACATGAGCGAGCGGTTCAGAGAACATTGCTTCGGCTATGAGCTCGGCATCATCATTGTCGATTTCGAAGAGACCAAAGCGCAGTCGATATCCCCAGCCAGCCCGATCGCTGGTGAAAGATAGCCGACCGAGCAGCGGCCGGATGGGTGCTTCCGTGGCTCGCCACCAGGCGACATCCCGTCTCCAGGGGCGGAAGCCCGGGTGAACCTCCACCTGATATGCCTCCTTTTCCTCGATCATGCCAATGGCCGTGAACGCCTGCAGGCGATCGGTGCCGCCAAAGGTTTCGGTCGGCGAATAGTAGATGACGCGGTCGCCTGGCGCGCTCCGCTTAAGCGGAGCGGCCTTGCCGTGACAGACTTGCATGAACCCGGCTTTGCGTCCGATGCGGACATGGTTTGCTGATGCGACAGCGATCCAGCTGCGCGACATGGCTCAGTCCTCCGCCACGTTGTAGACGCGCAGACGATGCCCGTCGGGATCGGCCGCGACAAAGCTACGGCCGAAATCGAGGTTGGTCGGCGGCAGAAGGATCGGCGCGCTCTTGTCCTGCCATTCGGTGTGGAGCCTATCAACCATGTCTGCTGTCGCAACCTTGAAACCGACCTCGCAGCCGCCGCCCGCCGCAGCCGGAGCAGGCTCGACGCCCGCCTTGCCCCACAGTCCGAGTGCCAGCCCCGAAGGCAGAATGAACATGGCGAAGGTCGGGCTGGCTTCGACGGGATCCTGCCCGAGCAGCCGCGCATAAAAGCTGGCGCTCTTCGGCGCGTCGGTTACGAAAAGCAGAATGCTGTTGCTGTCGATCATGTTAGCCTCCTGTGTGTCGGTCAGGAGGACCCTAGAGAGGCATGCTGACAGATTCTGGCAGTAACCTCCGTGCCTTCCGCTTGTCGATCCGCTCGAGCGTCGCGCCTGCGGATTTGATTTATGCGTCCGCCGTCGCATCCGTGATTCCGGCCAGCGGATCATCCTCGAAAGGATCGGCGGCGCGCTTCGGCTTGACCAGCGGTTCGGGACGGACAGGGTGGGAAAACAGCATGTCGCGCCCCGCCTGGAGCCCCTCGGAGACCTGCAGGGCGAGCCGCGCCTCGTCGCGCTTGCGGATGTCCTCGCCGATTTCATAAGCGTCGGTTTCGGAGACGCCGAGCGCCTCCAGCGTCCGCCTTCCGAACAGCAGGCCCGATTCCAGTGTCTCGCGCAGCTCGTAATCGATCCCCTTGTTGCGCAGTTCGATCGAATGGATGCGGTCGTAGGAGCGTACGTAGAGGCGCGTCTGCGGATAATCGGCCTGCACCAGCTCCACCACCTTGTCGGTGATCTCCTTCTTCTGGGTGCAGACGAGCACGATCTTCGCGCGGTCGATGCCCGCCGAGCGCAGCACGTCCTTGCGGGTGCCGTCGCCGAAATAGATGCGAAAGCCGAAGGAGGAAGCCTGGCGGATACGGTCGGCGGAAAAATCGATGACGGTGACGCTGCGCCCGCCGGCAAGCAGGATCTGGGCGGCGATCTGGCCGAAACGCGAGAAGCCGACCATCAGCACGTCGGCGCCGGCGCCTTCGAAATCCTCGTCCAGCTCCTCCTGTTCATCGCCGTTGAGCAGCCGCTTCGACAGCGCCGCGCCGATCGGCGTCAGCGCCATGGACAGCGTGACGATCGCCACCAGCAGCGATGCGGTGCTCGTCGACATCAATCCGACGACGCCCGCGGTGGTAAAGAGCACGAAGCCGAATTCGCCGCCTTGCGGCAACAGGAAAGCAATGCGGATTGCGTCATTGTGCGGCGATCCCGACATCCGGCAGAGCCCGTAGATAATGATCGCCTTGACGGCCATGACGATCGGCACAGTGACGATAACAAAGAGCGCGTTGTCGACGAGAACGCCGAGCTGCAGCGACAGGCCGACGGCGATGAAGAAAATGGCGAGCAGTACGCCGCGAAAAGGCTCGATATCGGCCTCGAGTTCGTGCCGGTAGGAGGATTCGGCCAGCATCACCCCGGACAGGAAGGCCCCCATCGCCATCGACAGCCCGGCAAGCTGCATCAGGCTTGCCGATCCCATGACGACAAAGAGCGCCGCCGCGATCATCGCCTCGCGCGCGCCGGTGCGGGCGATGATCTGGAAGAGCGGCGTCAGCAGGTAGCGCCCCATGACGATCATCGCCGCCACCGCACCGACGGCCACGGCAAAATCGGTGAGCGGCGTATTGCTGCCCTTGCCGCTGCCGTCGAGAACGGTGATCAGCGCCAAGAGCGGCACGATCGCCAGGTCCTGGAACAGCAGCATCGAGAAGGAACGCTGCCCGTATCGCGTGTTGACGTCGCCGTCGCCCTCGAGGATCTGCATGGCGAAGGCCGTCGAGGACAGCGCCAGCCCGAAACCGGCGACGATGCTGCCGCGCCAATCCAGAACTTCGGAAAACCAGGCGAGCGCGGTCAGCGCCAGCCCTGTTACCACCACCTGCGCCGTGCCGAGACCGAAGATATCGCGCCGCATCTGCCAGAGCCGGCTTGGCTTCAACTCCAGGCCGATGATGAAGAGCAGGAAGACGACGCCGAGCTCGGCCACGGCAAGGATCTGTTCGCCATCGGTGATGCCGTGGAAGACGGGGCCGATGACGATGCCGGCGGCGAGGTAACCCAGCACCGTTCCGAGCCCGAGCTTCTTGAAGATCGGCGCGGCGACCACCGCGCCGCCGAGCAGCAGGATCGTTTCGGAAAAAAGGTCGTTGGGCGCTGACATGCTGGCAATTTCTTTCGACGGCGGGAAACATCCTGGCAGCCCTGACAAAGAATCGGCGGCGGCGGCCTTGATGCCAGGGAGAGTGCACAATAAATGGATGCCGAAGGAAAGGCCAAATCATGTCCTCTGAAATCGATTCCTCGACACTTCTTTCCCGCGCAAGTCAATTGATCGATCTGGCAAGGAAGGCGGGCGCCGACGCTGCCGACGCCGTCGTCGTTCGCTCTCGCTCGCAATCGGTCAGCGTCCGGCTTGGCAAGGTCGAGGGGACAGAATCGTCGGAAAGCGACGATTTTTCGCTCCGCGTCTTCATCGGCAAGCGCGTCGCCAGCGTTTCGGCCAATCCGGGCTTCGATCTCCAGGCGCTGGCCGAACGGGCCGTCGCCATGGCCAAGGTTTCCCCGGAAGACCCGTATGCGTGCCTGGCGGACGAGGCGAACCTTGCCAAGTCCTATCCCGACCTGCAATTGCTCGATGCCACCGAAGTCTCCTCGGAGATGTTGCGCGAGGCGGCTCTTGCCGCCGAGACGGCAGCTCTTGAAGTCACGGGCGTCACCAATTCCTCCGGCGCCGGCGCGTCGGCCGGCATGGGCGGCCTCGTTCTCGCCACATCGCACGGTTTCCAAGGCAGTTACATGGCCTCCCGTTTCGGCAACTCCGTCAGCGTCATCGCAGGCGAAGGCACCGGCATGGAGCGCGACTATGATTTCGACAGCCGGCTTTATTACGCCGAACTCGACGATCCCGCCGAAATCGGCCGCCGGGCCGGCGAACGGGTGGTCAAGCGTGTCAATCCGCGCCAGGTGCCGACTGGCAAGAATGTCACGGTCGTCTTTGATCCGCGCGTCGCCCGCGGTTTCGTCGGCCATATCGCCGGTGCGATCAACGGTGCCGCCGTCGCCCGCAAGACCAGCTTCCTGCGCGACAGGATGGGTCAGCAGGTGCTGAAGTCAGGGCTGTCGATCACCGACGATCCGCTGATCGTGCGCGGGCCTTCCTCGCGTCCCTTCGACGGTGAGGGCGTGTCCGGCGAGCGGCTTGTCATGATCGAAGACGGTGTCCTGAAGCACTGGTTCCTCTCGACCTCGACGGCCCGCGAACTCGGCCTGCGGACCAATGGCCGCGGCGTGCGCGGCGGCAGCGCCGTCACGCCGTCTTCCACCAACCTTGCCCTTGAGCCGGGCGAGATCTCGCCGGAGGAGCTGATCCGCAGCACCGGCAACGGTTTTTACGTCACCGAACTGATCGGCCACGGCGTCAACATGATCACCGGCGAATACAGCCGCGGCGCCACGGGCTTCTGGATCGAGAACGGCGAACTTACGTTCCCGGTGTCCGAGGTGACGATTGCCTCGAACCTCAAGGACATGTTCATGCGCCTGACGCCGGCAAATGACATCGACCGCAAGTTCGGCGTCGCGGCTCCGACCTTCGCGATCGAAGGCATGACGCTCGCCGGACAGTGAGAAGCGGGCGGCAGGAAATGGGTTGACGGATGAGCGATAGGGAAAAGCTGCGTTGGCAGAGCGATCTCGCCTTGATCGCCGATGCTGCCAAGGAGGCCGGCGCGGTCGCCTTCGGCTTCTTCAACCAGTCTCCCGAGGTCTGGTGGAAGAACGGCGACCGCTCTCCCGTCAGCGCCGCCGATTTCGCCGCCAACAAGACGCTTGAAACGATCCTGCGCAAGGCGCGGCCGGATTATGGCTGGCTGTCGGAGGAAACCGAGGACGATGCTGACCGCCTCTCGTGCGAGACGCTGTTCATCGTCGATCCGATCGACGGCACCCGCGCCTTCCTCGGTGGGCAGCTGGTCTGGTGCGTCAGCGTCGCGGTCGTGCATCGCGGTCGCCCGGTCGCCGGTGTGCTCTATGCGCCCGCGCTCGAAGAGCTCTACGAAGCGGTCGATGGCGGCGTGGCGCTGAAGAACGGCGTGCCCTTCGCCGTTTCCGCCGCCGGGCCGGACGAGGTGAGCCGGCTTGCGGTCGGCGAAGACCTGTTGAGGACGTTTCCGCCGGCGTTCCGTGACCGCGTGAGGCGCGAAAAATATATTCCATCGCTCGCCTATCGCATCGCCATGGTGGCGGACGGCCGCCTCGAAGCCACCTTCGTCAAGGGCAATTCGCACGACTGGGACCTTGCCGCCGCTGATCTCGTTCTGGCCTGCGCCGGTGGCCGCCTCGTCGATCTCGACGGCAAGCCGATCGTCTATAACAGGGCGGACGTCACCCATAAGGTGCTCTGTGCGGCGCCGACGGCCCGGATCGATGAGTTTCTAACGGCTTTTGCCGGGCGAGGAGACGGTTGACGTTTCCGTCAAAATCCCGCAGATGAGGTGGCGGAGGAATTCGGCAGAAAGAGAACAAGAAAATGACTGACTCCGGTGACAAGAAGCAGCTTTTGCACCTCGTTTTTGGCGGCGAACTGGAAAGCCTCGAAGACGTCCAGTTCCGTGATCTGGACGGTCTCGATATCGTCGGCATTTTTCCCGACTATGCCTCGGCGCTGACGGCCTGGAAGGCGAAGGCGCAGCAGACGGTCGACAATGCGCATATGCGCTATTTCATCGTCCACATGCACCGTCTGCTCGATCCGCATCAAAAGGCTGGGGGCAACTGACCTCGGCAGCCGCCGCCAGCCGAACGGGCCTTCGTGCATCGGGCGCCCGTCGATCCGGATCGTTTGACGCATTCTGAACAAATTGATCGGCCATTCCGGCCGCAACGATAATAAGGGAATGGGTTTGATGTCGATCGTCTTGGGTCGGAGGCTGGCGCGATGAGCTCCCGGATGGCGCGGCTCGGTCTGAGCACATACCGTCTGGCGGGAACCGTGGCCTCACCGGTCGTCGGCCTCTATCTGACCTACCGCACGGCCAAGGGCAAGGAAGACCGGGCGCGCCGCCTGGAACGCTTCGGCTATCCGAGCGCCAACCGGCCGCAAGGCCCGCTCGTCTGGTTCCATGCTGCAAGTGTCGGCGAAACCAATGCCGTCATTCCGCTGATCCGCGAAATCCGCCGCCGCGAGATCCATGTCATCCTGACCACCGGCACCATCACCTCCGCCAGGCTCGCCGCCGAGCGCCTCGGCCAGGAGGCGATCCATCAATATGTGCCGCTGGATCTGAAACCATCCGTCAGCCGCTTCCTCGACTATTGGCAGCCCGATTGCGCCATTATCGCCGAATCCGAGATCTGGCCGGCGACGGTGCTGGAGCTCGGCCGTCGCCGCATCCCGCAGATCCTGGTCAATGCCCGCATGTCGGACCGCTCCTTTGCCCGCTGGCGCCGCCGCCCGTCGATTGCGGAGGCCTTGTTCGAAAACCTCGCCCTCGTCATTGCCCAATCCGATGTCGATGCCGAGCGGTTCCGCAATCTCGGTGCCGTTCCCGTCATCACCTCGGGCAATCTGAAGGTCGATACCGACGCCCCGCCTTATGACAGCGCTGTCTTCTCCCGCTACAGGAAGCAGATCGGCGATCGCAAGACCTGGGCGGCGATCTCCACCTTCGACGGCGAGGAGAATGCCGCCGGCATCGTCCATCGCGCCCTGAAGGAGCGCGATCGTCAATTGACGATCATCGTGCCCCGCCATCCCGAGCGCAGCGACGAGATCGAGGCGGCGCTGGTCAAGCAGGGACTGAAGGTCGCCCGCCGCACCCGTGACGATGTCCTGTCGGCCGATGTCGATGTTTTCCTTGGCGATACGATCGGCGAAATGGGGCTTTATCTCCGTCTGACCGAAATCGCTTTCGTCGGCCGCTCGCTCTTTGCCGAGGGTGGTCAGAACCCGTTGGAGCCTGCCATGCTCGGCTGCGCCATCCTCTCCGGCGGCAATGTGCAGAATTTCCGCGAGGCCTATCAGAAGCTCGCCCGCAGCGGCAGCGCCCGCATGGTGCGCGATACCGAAATGCTGGCCAAGGGCGTGCATTACCTGCTGACCAATGATGAAGCCCGCCGTACCATGATCGAGGCCGGCGTCGCCACCGTGCACGAGATGCGGGGCGCACTATCGGCGACGGTGAAGGGGCTCGAACCCTATATCAATCCGCTGACGGTCAAGGCGCGTTTGTTGCCCAAGGCCGCGGCCCAGGTCTGAGGAGACGCGATGTCGGGCCCGGCGCATATCAAAGGCATCCTCTTCGACAAGGACGGCACGCTGCTCGACTATGACGAGAGCTGGCTGCCGGTCAATCGCGAGCTTGCCCGCATCGCCGCTGAGGGCGACCCACTTCTGGCCGACCGGCTGCTGTCTGCCTGCGGCATGGATCCGGTGAGCGGCCATATCGTTCCCGACAGCCTGCTCGCCGCCGGCAATACAAGGCAGATCGCCGAGGGGCTCGTCGCCGCCGGATCGATGATCGATATCGGGGAATTGACGATCCGTCTCGACGACCTCTTTTCCGGCGCCGCTGAATTTTCCGTGCCGGTGACCGACCTTGCCGGCTTTTTCGCAAGGCTGCATCGGCGCGGTTTCAAGCTCGGCGTTGCCTCCAGCGACAATGAGCGCTCCATCCGCCAGACGGCGGAGCGCTTCGGTTTCGCCCGCTATGTCGATTATATCGCCGGCTACGACAGCGGCTTCGGCGTCAAGCCGGAGCCGGGCATGGTGCTCGGCTTCTGCGCTGCGACCGGGCTTTTGCCATCCGAGGTCGCCATGGTCGGCGACAACAACCACGATCTGCACATGGGCCTGAATGCCGGCACGGGACTTAGGATCGCCGTGTTGACGGGAACCGGCTCGCGCGATTCACTTGCCGCGGCGGCCGATCATGTGCTCGACGATATCACCGCCCTTGAGACGTTGCTGCCCGATCTGCAGCCGGCCTGATCGTAAAGGCTTGCATTTTCATCGATTTTAACCTCTCAATCCCGCCGGGAAAACGAATTCTCTGGCCGGGCGGGGAGCGGGACGGCAAAATGATTTCAGAAGCGCCGCCGTTCTGGTGGAGGAAAGCCGATTGGCGCGCCTGGCTGCTGGCGCCGCTGTCCTTTCTCTACGGCCGTATCGCCGGCCATCGCATGGCCCATGCGCGCCGCGCTTCGGTTTCCGTTCCCGTCATCTGTGTCGGCAATTTCACCGTCGGCGGCGCCGGCAAGACGCCGACGGCGCTGACGCTCGCCCGCGCCGCCAAGGCGAAAGGCCTGAAGCCCGGCTTTCTCAGCAGAGGTTACGGCGGCTCGCTCGACGTGACGACGGTGGTCGATCCCCATCATCACCGGGCGGTCGCCGTCGGCGATGAACCGCTTTTGCTCGCCCAGGAGGCGCTAACGGTGATTTCCCGCCGGCGTGTCGACGGCGCTCGGCGCTTGGTCGCGGAAGGCGCCGACCTCATCATCATGGATGACGGGTTTCAGAGCGCCCGGCTGGCGATCGACTATGCGCTGCTCGTCATCGACGCGACGCGCGGCCTTGGCAACGGCCATATCGTGCCGGCCGGCCCGGTCCGCGCGCCGATCCGCCAGCAGCTGAGTTCGGCGACGGCACTGCTGAAGGTAGGCGGCGGTAATGCTGCCGATGGCATCGTCCGCATGGCGGCACGCGCGGCAAAGCCCTATTTCACCGCATCGCTGAAGGTACGCGGCGACAACAGGCTTGCCGGCATCAAGGTGCTTGCCTTCGCCGGTATCGCCGATCCCGCCAAATTCTTCCGCACCGTCGAATCGCGCGGCGCCGAGATCACGGTCGCCAAGACCTTCGGCGACCACGAACACCTGACCGAGGAGGAGATCGACGATATCCTGACGACGGCCGAACGCCAGGACCTCCTGATCGTCACCACCTCAAAGGATTTCGTTCGCCTCTCCGGTCATCACGGCAAGGCGGAGCAATTGGCGCAGAAGGCCAAGGTGATCGAGGTCGACATGGTCTTCGAGGATCATCTCGCCCCGGGTCTGATCATCGACCGGGCAATCATTGCCTGCCGTGATCGGCGCCTCAGGGAATTGAAGGCTGGGGCTAAAGTAACTTCAGGAACGGCCGAGCGGCCGTAACTGGCTGCTGTGAACCACCTGGGCCGCCTAAATCTGCCTGCAACCCGATCATGCGATCGAATGAAGCAAAGTTTCGCGAGCAGACGTCAGATGCAACCGACAGGCGTGATCGATCAACGCGATATTGCGGCTTTCGAGGGCTTCGATGAGCGCAAGATGTTCCCTGATGGCGACCTCGTTCCGCGCCCGTTCATCACGCTTGTTCCACTGATAGTGATAGTGAAACACCATGGCGATCACGTCTTGGAAGCTTTCAATGAATCGGTTTGGTGCAACTGCCGTAATCAGCCGGTGAAACCGGCTGTCCAATTCCGAGAAATCCTGATACCGGGAGTCGATATCGGCGAGCAGTTCCAAATGTGCGCTCCGCGTAGAGTGGAGCTGCTTCCAGACCGGCGAGCTGTCGGGCAGGGCCGCGAACAGCCGCGCCGAACGCATTTCGAACATTTCTCTGATCTCAAACAGTTCGAGTGCGAAACTCGCTGTGAACCCTTTGAAGACCCAGCCTGCGTTGGGGCGTTTCTCGATCAGCCCATATTTCTGAAATCGATTGAGAAACTCACGGACGATCGTTGTTGCGACGCCGAACCTACGAGCTAGTTCCGCCTCGTTGATTTCTGTGCCCGGGCAGGCATCACCGCGCAACATCCAGTCCATGAAGCTTGTTTCGACCTGTTCCGAAATCGCCAAGGTCTCTTCGCGTGGATAGCGTTCTATCGGCAGCGGTTGCTCACGGACGATCCGCCTGTGCGCTTCAGATACGATGATTCCACGTGCGGACATTCCTGCCAGCACCTTTCGCACTGTTGTCCTGCTTACGCCGAGCTGGGCGCGCAGTGCATTTTCGGAGGGTAACTCCTCCCCAAGATCGAACGTGCGGACAATGTCGATCATATCGTTGAACGCCCGCTTGAAAGTCGTATCGGTTCTCATGGCACAACTGCTGATCTGACTAGATATCCATAAAAAACAAGTTGACGTACGTGTATCATATGTTTCTTATGTATAAAAAACCAGGGAGGCTCGGGGAATTTGGAAGACTCCAGGACGCTGCCTCAAAATTCGTCCCGGCCTGGTGGTTCGCAGGACGCAACCTTCCATCCGAGACAATCTGGCATCGCACTGGGACTGAAGCTGTTGAGCCTGGGTCCACTGTTAATCCTCATTATGCTTATCGCCGTGGTCAGTATTGTCACCCCGGCTTTTTTAAAACCGGTAAACCTCGGGAACATCCTCGCGCAGACAGCAGTGATCGCTGTGGTGGCAATGGGCCAACAGCTTGTCATCCTGACGCGCGGCATCGACCTCTCTGTAGGCTCGAACCTTGCACTGGCGACAGTCATTGGCGGACTTGTCTACCAGCAGGTTGACTCATCGTTCATCGTCATCATGGCCATGCTGCTTGCCGGTGCTGCCGTTGGCGCTATAAACGGCCTGGTCTTTGTCTATGGTCGACTGCCACATCCCTTTATCATCACGCTTGCGACTTTGAGCATCTGCCGCGGTCTGGCCCTCGAATTGGCTCCGGGTCACACGACCATACGTGGGATGCCGGATGCAGTTACCGCCATCGGCGGCGGGACGACGCTTGGCGTACCCAATTCTTTTTTTGTCATCGGGATGTTCGGGATCGTTTTTCTGATCCTGACGAAGTCGATGGTCTGCGGCCGATGGATCTATGCCGTCGGCGGCTCGCCGAACGCCGCGACAAGCATGGGCATCCCGGTAAGAGGCGTTCTGCTCTCGACCTACATCGTTTCTGGCTTTTGTGCCGGCGTGGGCGCGGTGCTGCTTGCCGGGCGGACCGGTGCCGCCTCGCCGATCTACGGCAATCTCCTGGAACTTGACACGATTGCTGCTGTGATCATCGGTGGCGCCAGCTTCCTTGGCGGACGAGGCCACCTTGGCCACGCCCTAATGGGCGCCGTGTTGATCGGCGTCATCCGCAATGCGCTTAACCTTCTCGGCGTCGACGTGTTCTTTCAGATGATCGCGATTGGGTTCGTCATCGTCATCGCCGTCGAAGCTGACGTGTTTCGTAACCATCTCGAGTCGCGCGCACGCGTGCTTCAATCGGCGGCAGTGCAATGAACCCGGCATCCACCACACCGGCACTTTCGGTTCGAAATGCCCAAAAGCGCTTTGGCGCAATCCATGCCCTGAAGGATGTAAGTTTCGATGCTTATTCAGGTGAGGTAACGGCTCTCCTGGGTGACAACGGCGCCGGCAAGTCGACACTCGTCAAATGCATCAGCGGGCTCCATAGTCTCGACGAAGGAGAGATCCTTATAGATGGTGCTCCGGTATCGCTTCATTCAACTGCGGCCGCCCGCCGCGCCGGGATTGAAACCGTCTATCAGGATCTGGCGCTTTTCGACAACCTGACCCCCGTGCAGAATTTCTACTGCGGTCGGGAGATCTCTTTCCCCTCCTGGTTGCCGCGTCCGCTCCGCTTTCTCAGCACGGGCGAAATGAAGCGGGAAGCAGCGAACGTCATCGATCGCCTGAAGGTTAAGCTGCCGAAATTCGACGCACCGGTCGCACTGATGTCTGGGGGACAGCGACAGGCGATCGCGGTCGCACGTGCCATTGTTTTTGCGCGCAAACTGGTGATCCTTGACGAACCCACCGCGGCGCTCGGCCTTCGCGAGTCTCGCCAGGTTCTTGACATTATCAATCAGCTCAAAGCCGACGGCAATGCCGTGATCATAATCACCCATAACATGGAGCATGTCATCGAGATCGCCGATCGGGCGGTTGTCCTCCGGCAGGGTCGCAAGGTGGGTGAAGTGAAGCCCACAGAGGCGAACAAGCAGGACGTTGTTGCGATGATCGTCGGTGCGGAGGCTTAAGGGGATCGCTGCTTGGTTGGGGCAGCGGAAAACGAGATCGCGCTCTAGAAGAGGGCGGTCGAAACACGGGAGGTGTAATCATGAAACCGCAATCCCTGCTGGGAGCTGTTGCGCTCCTGGTCGTCTCTGTAGTCCCGTCCCTGGCGGAGGAGCCAGTGAAGCTCGGGTTTATAACCAAGTTCCCTGTACCGTTCTTCGCAACAATGGAAGACGCAGCGAAAGATTACGCCAAGAGAAATCCGGGCGTCGAGATCATCTACGGCCAGGGTACGTCCGCAACCGACATCGAAGGCCAGATCGCGCAGATTGAGTCGATGGTGACACGAGGGGTGCAGGGCATCGCCCTCACGCCCGTCGATCCCACCGTGTCGACGGCCCTGGACAAGGCGGTAGCGGCCGGTATCAAAGTCGTGCTGATGGACAACAACATTCCGGATTGGAACGGCAGGACAGCGCTTGCCACCACCGACAACCTCGCCGCAGGCAAAATCGCGGGGGAATACCTCAAAACCGTGCTCCATGACGGCGATACGCTCGGGATACTCGAGGGCGTGCCCGGTGTACCGGCGCTCGATGACCGTGTGAAGGGTATGCTCGAAGGACTGAAGGGCGTTGACGTCAAGATCGTCGGGAAAGGTGCAACCAACTGCACCGAGGAACTCGGGATCAGTGTCGCCGAGGATCTGTTGACGAAAAACCCGGACCTCAAGGCCATTTATGCCGCTTGCGGCCCCCCCGCTGCTGGCGCAGCACGCGCAATCAAGAACGCGGGCATTGCCAGTGACAAGATTGTGCTGGTCGGTTTCGACTTCTGCTGCGGCGAAGAGGAAGCGCTGAAGAATGGAATTGAGGATGCATCAGTGGCGCAGTTTCCCACCAAGATGGCGGAACTCGGCGTGGATGCGCTGGTAAAGTCTATTCGCGGCGAGAAAGTTGAATCATTAATTGACTCCGGCGCGGCGCTCGTGACGGCTGAGAACATGGCGAAATTCAAGTAGCTGCTTCTCTATGCGATTTGTTGAGAGCGCATACGCCGTAGTCGATGCCTTGCGGGCATCTGGTCAAGCAAACGGCTCGTCCTTCGCCGGGCGGGCCTGACATCTGACCGCTCGATTGGCGAAATCGCAGCCCCCGGGCTCGGGATGCAATTGATCGCCGATTCCCTCGGTCAGATGCCTGCGCCGACCACCCATCGGCACACGTCTCCCTAGCGCCGCTGGTTCGGCAGCACGCCGGCGCGTTTGTCGGCGTCGATTGCAGATATAACGTCGGCATAGGGCTCCTGCCGGGCGACGCTCCAGTAGCGCAGCTCGTCGAGCGGGATGTTTTTTCCGGTCATCGCGCAGACCACATAGGAGCCGGGCGAGAGAATCTGGAAATCGCCGTCGAGATAGCGGATCTTCGCCTCGCGGTTTCCGTGCCCTTCGAACAAATTCATGCGCTCCGTTCCCTACAGTCTGTCATCCGTTTGCCATACTCCCGCAAAGGCGGCTTTGCCAGCTTTTTCAGCTTCTGCCGAATAGCCGTTCGATATCGCTGAGCTTCAATTCGATATAGGTCGGCCGGCCGTGATTGCACTGGCCGGAGCCGGGCGTCACTTCCATTTCCCTCAGTAGCGCGTTCATTTCCTCCGGCCGCAGCCGCCGGCCGGAGCGAACCGATCCATGGCAGGCCATGGTCGCCGCCACATATTCGAGCTTGGCCGACAGGCCCGATGCCGTATCCCATTCGGCGATCTCGTCGGCAAGCTGGCGGATCAGGCCATGGGCGTCGACCTCGCCGAGCATGGCCGGTGTTTCGCGCACCGCGATCGCACCGGGACCGAAACGCTCGATCGCCAGACCGAGTTCGGCAAACTCTGCCGCATGCAGCATCAGCCGGTCGCAATCCTCTTCCGGAATGTCGACGATCTCGGGGATGAGCAGCACCTGCGAGGCCAGCCGCTTCGAATGCAGCGCCTTGCGCATCGCCTCGAACACCAGCCGCTCATGCGCCGCATGCTGGTCGACGATGACGAGCCCGTCCTCGGTCTGGGCGACGATATAGTTGGCGTGGATCTGCGCCCGTGCCGCGCCGAGCGGATAACGCCCAACGGTTTCGGGCGCGGCCGGGCTAGGAGAGGCCAGGCCGGGAGACACGGGGTCCGGAAAAAATTGCGGCTCGGCCCGTGCGGTCGGCATCGACAGGCCGTCGAAGGATGCCTGCGGCCGTTCGGAAAAAGCCGGTGCCGGCTGGTAGGGGCGGGAAGGGGAGGTCTCTGCCGACCATGGCGCCTGTGGCTGCTGCCCATAGGGCTGGAAACCGGGGCGGAAGGCGCGCAGCATATCGCTTGCGCCAGTCGTTGCCGCCCGGCTGCCGTCGCGCGCGAGCGCCTCGCGAATGGCGCCGACGATCAGGCCACGCACCAGGCCCGGGTCGCGGAAGCGCACGTCGGATTTGGCCGGATGCACGTTGACGTCGACGAGGGCCGGATCGAGAGCGATCGACAGCACCGCCACCGGATAACGCCCGGACGGGATCGTCTCGGCATAGGCGCCGCGGATCGCCGAGAGGATCAGCTTGTCCTGCACCGGCCGGCCGTTGACGAAGGCATATTGATGCGCGGAGTTACCGCGATTGAAGGTCGGCACGCCGGCAAAGCCGGTCAGCGCGATCTCCTCGCGCTCGGCGTCGAGCGCAATGGCGTTGTCGCTGAAGTCCTTGCCGAGCACCTGCGCCATGCGCGCCAGATGATCGTCGCCCGTCGCCGGAAATTCCAGCGTTGCGCGGTCCGAGCCGGACAGCACGAAGCGCACGGCGGGAAAGGCGATCGCCATGCGTTTGACGATCTCGGTAATGGCGCCGGCTTCAGCCTTTTCTGTCTTCAGGAATTTGAGCCGGGCAGGCGTGGCGAAGAACAGGTCGCGGACTTCGACGATCGTGCCGGGATTGGCGGCGGCGGGCCTGAGATGCAAGACCTTGCCGCCGGCAACGGCGATCTCGTGGCCGCCGGCACTGTCGCGCTTGCGGCTTGCGATGCTGAGCCTCGCCACGGACCCGATCGACGGCAGCGCCTCGCCGCGGAAACCGAGCGTTCTGATATCCTCGAGCGTCTCGGAGATCTTCGAGGTGCAATGGCGCCTGATTGCCAGTTCCAGATCGGCGGCGTCCATGCCGAAGCCGTTGTCGCTGACCCGCAGCAGCGCCTTGCCGCCGCCTGCCGTGGCGATCTCAATGCGCGTCGCCCCCGCATCGAGCGCGTTCTCGATCAATTCCTTGGCAGCGCTCGCCGGCCGTTCGATGACTTCGCCGGCGGCGATCTGGTTGATGAGCGTTTCGGAAAGCTGTCTGATGGCCATGGGCTATTTTCGGGGATTCGCGGGCTGGAGGGAAGGGGTCTCGGATCGCTTGGCGAAACTGTGATCCGCGGCTCCCCCGAATTCGGGGATCGGTAGTGTTAAGCCGGTTTTAACAGAAAAATGGCATTTCTAATCACACACCTCCGGAAGCCGCGAAATCGAACAGATGTGGGACGAAATGGAATGAGTGCCGGCTTCGAAAAGGCGGACACATCATCAGAGACCGACGGGACGCTCGCCGGGGCCGATCTGCAGACGGCGCTCTTCGATGCGGTGTGCGACAGCCTTTCGGCAGCGTTCATCATCTACGACAAGAACGATCATCTGATCTTCGCAAGCCGCCAGATTCTCGAATTCTTCCCCTTGCCGTCCGAGATGCTGAAGCCCGGAATCCGACTGCGCGATTTCCTGGGCGCGATCTACGATACCGGCGTTCGCCAGCAATATGATATCAAGCAGAGCGGCTCGCTCAGTCGCGAGGACTGGCTGTCGCAGAAGATCGCCTCGCATTGGCGCGAGCGCTTCGAATCCGTCGAGCGACATGGCGCCGACAGCTGGGTCCGCTTCGTCAAGCGCAGGCTGCCGGGCGGTTACGGCGTCACCGTCGTTTCCGACATCTCCGAGGACAAGAAGCGCGAGGAGCAGTGGCGCTCGGACCTGGAGCGGGTGCAGCTCACCGAAGACATTCTCGATAACCTGCCGTTCCCGCTTTTCGTCAAGGATCGCAACCTCACCTATGTCGCGGTGAACCTCGCCTTTTGCGAGAAATACCAGAGGAGCGCCGACGAGGTGCTCGGGCGCAAGAGCGGCGACCTCTTCTCACCCGAGATCGCCAAGCGCTTCGAGGAAAGCGATCGTCACGTGCTGGAAACCGGCGAGATGTCGATCTCCCGCCAGCGGCAGATTTCCCGCGACGGCATCGAGCGCGACATCGTCAGCCGCAAGCACCGCATCGGCAAGCCCGGCCGCTATTTCCTGGTGTCGACCATGCAGGACCTGCCGCGCGACGGCGCCGATCTCGAGGAGTTCGACCGCGCCTCGGCGATCACCGCCTCCGCCAACCAGAGTTATCGCCGCGCCTATGTGCCAGTGCCGAGCGCGGTGGAGCGCCGCGAGCCGGCAGCGATGGAGGCGATCGTTCCGGAGAATTTCTCCGGCCGCAAGATCCTCGTCGTCACCGCCGACCTCGCTGCCGAGACCGCCGCTCTGCGGACGCTGACGAAATATGGTTTCGAATCCTGCTCGGTGCGCGGCGAGGATGAAGAAGAGCGGTTCCTGGAAATCGCCACCTCCTCCGGCATTTCGCTCGATCTGCTGATCATCGACAATCAGATGGGCATGCGCTGCCTCGAGCTTGCCGAACAATATGGAATTCCGGCGCTCGTCATGGACGGGTTCCAGATCGCCAACGAACTTACCTTCCAGATCGCCCGCCATTTCAACCGCAACAGCCGCAACAGCGGCGGCGGTGCGGATACGGATTGGGAAATCAGCATTTCCGACGATACGGTCGGCCTGCAGGTTCTTGTCGCCGAGGACAACGATATCAACCAGATCGTGTTTTCACAGATCCTCGAGGGCCTCGGCTATCGTCATATGATCGCGGCGACCGGCGACGAGGTCGTGCGCCTCTGGGCCGAACACCGGCCCGGGGTGGTGCTGATGGACATTTCGTTGCCGGGCTTCAACGGTTTCGAGGCGGCGCGCCTGATTCGCCAGATGGAGGAAGCCGGCGGCGCAGCCCGCACCCCGATCATCGGCGTGCTGACTCAGGCCTTCGAGCGCGATCGCGCCGAATGCGCCAAATCGGGCATGGACGACGTCATCATGAAGCCTGTCAGTCCCGACATGCTGGAGACGATATTTCAGAAATACCTGACGGAAGGGGCTGCGCCGGTTCGAGCGAGCGGATGAGACGCAAGTCCGGTCGACGTCTCCCATAAACCGCAACCTCCCCAAATCTGGGGTAGATCAGTTCGTCAAGGCGGCTGATTACTAGCGAATTGTTAAGAAATGCCGGTCATTCTCTCCCCGGCTGCGGAGGGAAGCTCGGGTTTGGATGATGAAATCGGCGGAAACAGCTTCCTTGACCGTGAGTCACAATGAGCTTCAGGCGATGGCTTATACCGATCCGCTGACCGGGTTGGGAAACCGCAATCGCATGCGCGACAAGGTGCTGCAAATCTCCGCCGAGCGCGCCGGCGATCCCGCGCCCTTCACCATCGGTATCGCCAATCTCGACAGCTTCAAGCCGATCAACGATCTCTTTGGCTCCTCGGCCGGCGACGAGATCCTTTGCCAGGTCGCCCACCGGCTCCGGGCTTGCATTCCGGACGGAGCGCTGGTCACCCGTCACGACGGCGACGAGTTCGCCTTCGTGCTGCCGTTGATTTTCGAGCGGGCAAGCGCCGAGAAATTCGGCCAGATGATCCGCGAGGTGTTGTCGGCGCCCTATGACCTCGGCGACCGCAATGTGCGTCTGTCTGCCTCCTTCGGCTTCGCCATCTATCCCTTCGCCGGAGAGGACTGCGAAGAACTGTTGAAGAGCGCCGAAACCGCCCTCTATCGTTCCAAGCGCCGCGGCCGCGGCCAGATCACCGTCTATTCGCGTGAAATCGCCCAAGAGATGAAGCGCGCGACACAGCTGGAGCAGGCGCTCAGAAATGCCATCATCTCCGACGCGATCGACGTTCATTTCCAGCCGATCGTCTCGCTTGCCAACAATCAGGTCGTCGGCTTCGAGGCGCTTGCCCGCTGGAACGATCCCGATCTCGGTTTCGTGTCCCCCGGCGTCTTCGTACCGCTCGCCGAGGAGCGCGGCTTCATCGATGCGCTGTCGGAGGCCCTGCTTCGCAAGGCCGCCGAAGCAGCCCTGTCCTGGCCGCGCGAACTCTTCCTGTCCTTCAACCTCTCTTCGGCGCAGCTGATGGATCCCGGCACGAGCGGCAGCATCCTGTCGATCCTCGGTCGCGTCGGCTTCGATCCGCACCGCCTGGAACTGGAGATCACCGAGACGGCGGTGATGGGTTCGGCCGATACTGCCCATCGCATCATCGCCGATCTGCGCGCCGCCGGCGTGCGCATCTCGCTCGACGACTTCGGCACCGGCCAGTCGAGTCTCGGGCGTCTGCGCGACTTCATCTTCGACAAGATCAAGATTGACCGCGCCTTCGTCTCGCGCATCAATTCCGACCGCGCCTCCGAACACATCATCAAGGCGATCCTTTCCATGTGCGAAGGCTTGGAGCTTGAAGTCGTGGCCGAAGGCATTGAGGATTATGCCGAAGCGGCGAAGCTGCGCACACTCGGCTGCGGCATGGGCCAGGGCTACCATTTCGGCCGTCCGGCCGATGGCATCGCCACGCTGCGCTTCCTGCACGAGAACTATTACGATATGGCGCCCGCCGAGCGCGTCAGCGCATAAGCAATCCCAGCAAAAGTGCGCAGCGGTTTTGCGTCCGGGATTGCGTAAAGCAAACAGCCAATCCCAGCAAAAGTGCGCAGCGGTTTTGCGCCCGGGATTGCGTGGAACAAACAAGCCAATCCCAGCAAAAGTGCGCAGCGGTTTTGCCCCCGGGATCGCGTCAGGCAAAAGTGCGCAGCGGTTTTGCGTGGTGAATTGCGTGAAACATGCAATCAGAAAAAGCAATGGCGCCCCTAGGAGCGCCATCGCCTACGCTATACTACCGCGCGCGGTTTACTTAGGCGTGGTCGAGCCGGTTGCCGTCGTATCGGTACCGGTTGCGGCCGGGGCCTTTTCTGCAGACTGCATTGCCAGTGTCTTGAACTCGGGCGCAGCCTTCAACGATTCGGCCGTTTCGCTTGTTGTCAGCTTGAGACTGCCGTCCTGGGTGTTCTGGGCAACCGTGATCTTGTCTATCGGAACGGCGACATCCTTTTCGCCGATGCCGAGGAAGCCGCCGACGCCGACGATTGCGGCAACGATTCCGCCGTCCTTCTTGAGGATAAGGTCGTTGATGCTGCCGATGCTTTCATTGTTGCCGTTGTAGACCGACTGGCCGATATAGGTGTTGGCGCTGATCTGGTCCGGAGCCTGCTCCGTCAGATAGGTACCTTGAGCTACATCCGTGGTCGGTTTTGCAGCCGGAGCCTGTGCAGCGTCGCCTGCGGGCTTGGTGACATCAGGGGTGACCGGCTTGGGGGCAGCCGGGTCGGCCGGCGCTGCCTGATTGGTGGCGGCGGGATCGGCAGGCTGCGGCGCCGTCTGCGAGAATGCCGCCGGTGCGAAAGCCGTGGCAAACAGCGCGCCAGCGGCAACGGTCGTCAAAAGTTTGCGTGTCATTTCGAACCTACTTTCATTTCCCTAGAGTGATCGCTGACTCGGCAATGCATCATCCTTGCCGCGCCGGTTCGAAGGGAAAATGAGTGGTGCGCCGATTGGTTCCGGTTGAAAACACGGAAAATTTCTCGATTATCACGGAACTTTTATTAGCGAACGGGGCCGAGAGGAAAAAAGGCGCCCCCGCTTGGGAGCGCCTTGAATGCGGCTGGCCGACGCCGCAATCAGAGCACATA
Source organism: Rhizobium sp. NLR8a (assembly GCF_019685235.1). NCBI lineage: Bacteria > Pseudomonadati > Pseudomonadota > Alphaproteobacteria > Hyphomicrobiales > Rhizobiaceae > Rhizobium > Rhizobium sp. NLR8a. Next base: position 187,955 of record NZ_JABDWI010000008.1, on the reverse strand, counting down.
GACGGGATCGAACACGCCCTTGACTTCGATGCCGAGTTCCAGAAGCGCGCCGGCACTCGGCTGAGCCGAACGGGCATCCTCGTCAAGCCCTTCCCAGGCCGTCGTTACCGCCAGCCGGTCGGCATTGGCGCCGATGAAGGCAGGGCAGGAAGGCTGGACGGCGGGAACCTTGTAGCGCGAGATGCGCAAGCCATCGGGATTGTAGCGATCGACGACGCCGGCGCCCCAGCGGGCATTCCAGATATAGCCGTCGGCATCGACCACCGAGCCGTCAATGTCGCCGGGTTCGTTCATGCTGTCGACGAGCACGATCGGCTCGCCCGAGGGCAGGCCGGTCTGCGGATCGACCATGACGCGCATCAGCCGGTTGATGCGGGAATCCGTGTAGTAGCCGATCGTGCCGTCCGGGGAAAAGCAGATCGAATTCGGAATGCTGATGCCGTTGAAGATCTTTGTCACCTTGCCGCCGGCGACATGATAGATGGCGCCGGCCTGGTTCTCCGCCCGCTTGCTCATCGTGCCGATCCAGAGTGCCCCCGACGGATGGGTGCGGCCGTCGTTCGAGCGATTCTCCGGCCTGTCGTTTTCGAGCGCGGCATAGAAGGTGAGGTTGCCGCTCGCCACGTCGCGCACGAAAAGCCCTTGCTCCGTCGCAATCAGCTGCCGTTCGGCGTCGATGCGGGCCAGCACGCTTGCCATTACGGGCAGCGGATGGACCTTTTTCTCCCCTGTTGCGAGTCTGAGCTCGTGCAGCTCCTTGCCGAGGATGTTGAACCACCAGACCGTATTGCTGTCCGGATCATAGGCCGGTCCTTCGCCGAGAACGGAATTGGTGTTGCAAAGGGTCTTGCCTTCGAACTCGTAAATGTCGGTCATGCGTTCACGCTCCCATGGCTGCATCATAGGCGTAAATGGTCGCCTTGGCGCGCTCGGCAACCTCTGCCGCAGTCATTCCGGGCTTATAGAGGCTGGTGCCGAGGCCGAAGGCTGAGATGCCGGCCTTGGTGTAATCGGCGAAATTCTTGTCCGACACGCCGCCGACGGCGGCAATCGTCAGTTCCGGCGGCAGGATCGCCCGGATCGCCGTGATGCCGGAGGGGCCAAGCACGCTCGCCGGGAAGAATTTGAGACCGGTGGCGCCGGCGCGCGCTGCCGCTAAGGCCTCCGTCGGCGTAAAGACGCCGGGCATCGTCACCATACCATAGTCGCGCGCCCGGATGATCACCTCGGGCTCGACATTGGGTGTGACGAGCAGCGTGCCGCCGGCCGCATTCAGGCTGTCGACCGCCTCGACCGTCAGTACCGTGCCGGCGCCGATCAGCACCTCGGCCGGCGCCATCTTCGCGGCGATCTCGATGGATTCGAACGGCTCCGGCGAGTTGAGCGGAATCTCGATCGCCGTCAGGCCGTTTTCGATCAGGGCGCCGACGACGCTCTCGGTCTCGTCGGGCCGGATGCCGCGCAGGATGGCGATCAGCGGACGCTTCATGTCGGGGAAGGGGATACGGTTCATCGTGTCAGCTTTCTCAATTCGGCCAGATGGCTTCGGCGGCTGCCGATAGGCCGCGGCGCACGGCCGCATCGGCGTCGATGGCGGTGAAGGCAAGGGAGAGGGTGTTGAAGGCCTGCTCGTAGAGCGCCTGCAGGCGTCCGGTGGCGACGAGGGTGATGCCAGTGCCGTTGGCGGCATCTTGCAGCGCGCCGGCAATTTCGAGGCCGATCAGCGTGCCGGAAAGCCGGGCCTGCGCGGCCGCGGCGGAGATCCCGTGCAGCAGCTGGCCGGAACGAGCGGTAAACAGCAGATTGGAGGCAAGTGCGGGATGCGCAAAGGCCGCCGATACGGCCGCCTCGAAGGCAGCCGCATCCGCCGGCTGTTGTTCGGCACCTGACACGGCATGCGACAGGATCGTGTTTTTGCTGATCGCGTCGAAAAGTTCGCCGGTCATGAAGGTCGAAAAGCCGGTGACCTTGCCGTCCACGACATGCACCCATTTCGAATGCGTGCCGGGCATGCAGACTGCCTGCGCCGCCGAATTCGCGCGACCGAGCGCGCCGAGGAGCTGGGTTTCCTCGCCGCGCATGACGTCGGGCCTCGCCACATCGCGCTGGGCAAGGCCCGGCAGGATGCGGATGTCGCGGCTTTCACCCGGCACGCGGACCGCCGCGGTGAGGATCGAGGCGAGCGGCGCCGGCACGTCGATATAGCCGGCTTCGACCCAGCCCTGCCTTGCGCCGGCCATGCCGCAGACGATGACAGGCAGGCTTTCCGGCGCTTCGATGGCGGCAAGATGTGCTGATAGCACCTGGGAAAAGCCGGTCTTTGCCGCGCTCGTCATGCCTTCGCCGCTGCGGCGTTCGGCAAGGATGCCGCCGTCCCTGCCGATCAGCCAGAGCCGGAAACTGCTGGTGCCCCAGTCCACCGCGACATAAGCGGGATTAGCCATTACAAAACGCCTCCGTCGACGATCAGGGACTGGGCGGTCATCGCCGCCGCGCAGTCGGATGCAAGAAACAGGCAGGGACCGACGATGGCTTCCGCCTTGAGCGGGAATTTCAGGCATTGCTGCTCGACCGAGCGTGCGATGCTTTCCTCGGTGAGCCAGAGCTGCATCTGCCGCTCGGTGACGATCATACCGGGCAGGATGCAGTTGACCCGGATATTTTCCGGCCCGAGCCGGCCGGCCATGCTCTTCGTCAGTCCGACAACTGCCGCTTTCGCTGCCGCATAGGCGGGAAATCCGCCCATGTTCAGCTTGAAGGCGATCGACGACATATTGACGATCGCGCCGCCGCCGGCCAACCGCATCGACGGCGCCACCGCCTGCGAGGTGAAGAACACGTGCCGCAGATTGACCGCCTGATTGTTGTCCCAGTAGGCCTCGGTCACAGCGTCGAATTCGTGGCGGTCATCCCAGGCGGCATTGTTGACGAGCACGCGGATCGGCCCGGATGTCTGAACGACGGCATCGACCGTGCGCCGGATCGCCTCGATGTCGCGCAGATCGGCATGGTAGAAGAGCACCGGATGCGCCGTTTCCCGCGACAGTCTTTCCGCGAGTTCCGTGCCGGTCGTCTCGGCAATGTCGATGAAGGCGACCTTGGCGCCTTGACGTGCGAAACCTTCGACGATCGCCGCGCCGATGCCGGATCCGCCGCCGGTCACGAGCACGACGCGATCCTTGAACTCGGGAAATTGTGCTGCCACCGCGCTCACCGTCTCCTCCGGTCTCTGGTGTTCCATTATTTGGAACTTAATTTGACTATGTGGAATTATCGGATTATGCTGGCCTTTCTGTCAAGGGCGCATGCTTGCAAGGGCGGACCGATTCAATGGCACATAGACAATGACTTCGAGCGACGGCATGGCCCAAGCGCGCGAGACCGGCACCCTCGGCAAATTGATGGTTCTCCTCGATCTCGTCACCCACGCGGATGCGCCATTGCGCTTCACCGATATCCTGGCGCTCGCCGGCCAGCCGCGCGGCACGCTGCATCGCCAGCTCAGCCACCTGGTGGAGGAGGGGTTGCTTGAGTTCGATGGCGACGGCCGTTATGCGCCGGGCCTGCGCCTGCTCGATTTTGCCGCGCGCAGCTGGGCGCGCAACGAATTCCGCCTGGTTGCCGAGCCGCACCTGAGCGAACTCCAGCAGGCGACCGGCGAGACGGTGCATCTCGGCGTTCTCCGGGGACAGTCGATCATCTATCTCGACAAGGTCGAAGGCCGTCAGCCGGTGCGCATGTATTCACAGATCGGCAATGCGTCGCCCTGCTACTGCACCGGCGTCGGCAAGGCCGCTCTTTCGCTGCTTCCGCCCGAAACTCTTGTCGATCTCCTCGCCGGCCTGAGCTTCACCCGCTTTACCGCCTCGACCCATGCTTCGGCCGAGACGCTTGCCGCCGAAGTCCGCGAGATTGCCGAACAGGGCTATGCTTTCGACCGCGAGGAGCACGAGGCCGGCATCCGCTGTGTCGCCGCACCCATCTGGTCGGAGGATCGAACCTTCATCGGCGGCATTTCGGTCACCGGCCCGGCCTATCGGCTGTCGATGGAACTTCTGCACCAGTGGGCCGTTCCCGTTCAGCGGGCGGCGAGAAAGATCATGGAAGGCATGCGTGTCCGTCTCGGCCCGCGCCGCTGACGGAACAGGCATCTACCGTACCATTGCTGGACGTGATTTGCGGAGCATGCTTATGACGAGCGCGATATCGAGCCCTAGCGAATCTGGACAACTACTGCGCGAAAATCTACAATCATGCAGCGGTCATGTGCCCAATGTTGAGCATATGGCACATTTTCCTCAAACCGAAGATTGTAATTCCCGATACAATCCAACCATGCGGCGGCAGAATTCGCATGGAATTTTCCCGATTGCTGTGTCGAAGATGAAGAAATGTGATGGCACCCTTGTCACAGGTATCCACTGAAGAAGACGACTATGTTCAGGAAATAGCTGGGCTGAAGACCCAGTTCGATATCTTCCGTTTCATGAAACGCGTGACGGAAGCGTATCGCAGCCGCGCCTTCATGGTTCTCAACCTGCCGCCGATCACCTCTATGGATCTTCAAGCCAGCACAGTGATCACCAGCTGGCCGGCCGAGCTTCTGGCGATTTACGACCAAGAGGGCTTGATGGTGAACAGCCCGGTTCTGAGGCGGTTGAGGACATCGACGCGGCCGTTCTTTTACGATATGTCGCGTGGGACCTGGTCGCGGGACGACGGCAAGTCCGCCCTGGTCACGGGGTTGTTCGAGCGTTTCAGGATGATGCGCGGCGCCTATTTCCCAACCCATGAGGCCTCCGGCCTGCGCGGCGCCGTCTCCTTCTCGGGCGATCGTGAACCCTTCAGCGCCGCCGAGATGCGCGAGCTTTGCTATATCGCCATCCATGTCTTCGACAGGCTTGCCGAAATCCGCAACCTCGATGCGCGCATGACGGACTCGCTGACCGACCGCGAGATCGACTGCCTCAACTGGACGGCGGCCGGCAAGACCAGCGCCGAAATCGCCGAAATCCTGGCGCTGTCCGAACATACGGTCAATCATTACCTCAACCGCGCCACCAAGAAGCTCGACACGGTCAACCGCACCCAGGCGGTCGCCAAGGCGCTGCGGATCGGCCTGATCAAATAAGTTGCAAAGATGGCGGCGCGCTGTGGCCGGCCGCTCAGTGCTTAGGCAAAACCGGGATGCTGCCCCGGCACTTCTCCGCGCTTTTCCGATTTTTTTCATCTGGCACGCTTTCTGCATCTTTGTTGCCAGAGGTCCAGAGGGGACTTTGATGACCAGCGCCAGGAAATGGCGCGGCCGACACACCGCTGTCCGACGCCGACGCCGCTTCTCTCCCGGCGTTCGGCGTCGGAGGCGGTTGTTGCCTTTCGGCACCGCTTCGTTCGCAGCTGTTCACGAATTCCTCTTCCTGATCACTTTTCTCTGGCCTTTTTTTCGGCTTGCGCTAGTTCGCCCCGCATTGCGCCGGTTCTCGGGGAGAGAGACCGTTGCGGCCATCAGGGCGAAAAGCCCGGCGGACTTGATGGCCGCAACGGATTCGCGGGGTCCCCGCCGGCGTTTTTCGAAGCCCGCGAATTGATTTTCCTCCCGATGATTTTGTTTGGCGAAGGCGGGCGGCTCCACTATCTCTACCGCATGATTTCATGCCTTGGTCGGAATCGGCTAGGACTAAAATCATGTGTGCGCAATGAAAGACGCGCGGCGCCGTAGTCTGCGAGAAGAAGCAATGAGGGTGGAATGACCGACGTCACGAAGGAACAGGTTCTCGAAACGCTGAAGACCGTGCGCGGACCGGATCTCGAACACGACATCGTCGCGCTCGGCATGGTCTCCGATGTCTTCATTTCCGACGGCAAGGTCTATTTCTCCATCACTGTTCCGGCCGAGCGCGCCAAGGAGCTGGAGCCGATGCGGCTTGCCGCCGAGCGCGTCATCAAGGAGATGCCGGGTGTCAAAGGTGCGCTCGTCACGCTGACCGCGGACAGAAAGGCGGCGTCCGCCGCGCCCGCCGCCCGGCCCGTGCCGAATCCGCCTCACGGTCACGCCGGTCATGATCATGGGGGCCACGATCACGGGCACCACGCGCATGCGCCGCAGCAGCAGCCGCCCCGCGCCGGCAAGATCGCCGTCCCCGGCATCGGCGCCATTATTGCCGTCGCCTCCGGCAAGGGCGGGGTCGGCAAGTCGACCACCGCCGTCAACCTGGCGCTCGGCCTGCTCGCCAATGGTCTCCGGGTCGGCATTCTCGATGCCGATATCTACGGCCCCTCCATGCCGCGGCTCTTGAAGATCTCCGGCCGCCCGACGCAGATCGATGGCCGCATCATCAACCCGATGGAGAATTACGGCCTCAAGGTCATGTCGATGGGTTTCCTCGTCGACGAGGAGACGGCGATGATCTGGCGCGGGCCGATGGTCCAGTCGGCCCTGATGCAGATGCTGCGCGAAGTGGCATGGGGCGAGCTCGACGTCCTCGTCGTCGACATGCCGCCCGGCACCGGCGATGCGCAATTGACGATGGCCCAGCAGGTGCCGCTTGCCGGCGCCGTCATCGTTTCCACGCCTCAGGATCTCGCCCTGATCGATGCCCGCAAGGGCCTCAACATGTTCCGCAAGGTCGAGGTGCCGGTGCTCGGCATCGTCGAAAACATGAGCTATTTCATCGCGCCCGACACCGGCACCCGCTACGACATCTTCGGCCACGGCGGCGCCCGCAAGGAGGCTGAGCGCATCGGCGTGCCCTTCCTCGGCGAGGTGCCGCTGACGATGAACATCCGCGAAACCTCCGACGCCGGCACGCCGCTGGTCGCCTCCGATCCGAACGGCGTCGTCGCCGGCATCTATCGCGGCATCGCCGCCAAGGTGTGGCAGCAGCTCGGCGGCCAACCCCAGCGGCCGGCGCCGGCGATCGTCTTCGAATGACGTCTCCGGCTATGGGCACGACTTCCGGGCCAGGGCGCGGATGACAGCAAAGCGCTGAACCGCCGAATCACCGTTGCGATCACTCCGAATTGTGCGGGAAACGTGGTGAAAAGGCGCACTTCACGGAAGATGTCTTGATTATTTCACGGCTTTGCTTCATATGCCGCGGCGCCATGATGGCGTTGCTGCAGATGCTCATGACGGCCGTCTTCGTTTCGAAGGTCCGGCCCGCCTGCAAGGTCGAAGGATGGGTACTGCGATGCGGTTGAGCACAATGGGCATGCTGGCTTCAAGGCCGGATGCAGCCGGAGTTGTATGAACTTTCTTGATCCGCTTCCGTTTGGACCTGGAACGAGCCACCCTCGCATTGCCGCGATGGCGGACGGATGGAAAGGCTTGCAATGAAGATGATGACCACGAAGTGGCGTGAGCATCGGAGACGCTGCCGGTGATCACCGCTTATTGTTCTAATTGCAGATCGGTCGAGATCCGCGATCTCTCGCAGACGGCATCCGTTCCCCAGGATATCGTCTGGATCGACATGATCGAGCCGAGCCGCGAGGAGGAGCTTTATGTCGAAAAGGTCCTCGGTATCGGAGTTCCGACCCGCGACGATCTGAAGGACATCGAACCGTCGGCTCGCCTTTATATCGAGAACGACGCCGTCTTCATGACCGCTTCGCTGGTCTGGAAGGCGGATACCGACGCGCCGACGCTGACCGATGTCGCCTTCATCCTGGCCGGAAACCGTCTGGTCACCATCCGATACGCCCAACCTAAATCCTTTGCGCTGTTCATCGCCGCCCTGCACCGGCTGCCGGAAAACTGGCGCAGCGGTGCGGCCCTTCTCGCCAAGCTCCTGGAGACGATCGTCGACCGGACCGCCGAAATCCTGGAAACCTCGGTCTCGCGCATTGACATCCTGTCGACGCACGTCTTCGGCGACCGGGCTAAAAAGGTCCGTAAGCCGTCGAATTACCTTGAGGAAAAGCTGCGCGATATTGCCGGCCATCATCGTATGATCAGCAAGCTACGCGACAGCCTCGGCTCGCTTTCCCGGCTAATGACATTCTTTCACACCATCCCGGCGATCCAGCAGGACCGCGAGGCGAAGGAACTCTGCCGCACCGTGTCGCGCGATATCCAGTCGCTGTCGGAGCATGCCTCCTTCATCGCTGCCAACATCACCTTCCTGCTCGACGCCTCGCTCGGTCTGATCAACATCGAGCAGAACTCGATCATCAAGATTTTCTCGATCGCCTCGGTCGTGTTCCTGCCGCCGACATTGGTCGCCTCGATCTATGGCATGAATTTTCATGTCATGCCCGAGCTGGCCTGGACGGCGGGTTATCCCTATTCGCTGACTTTGATGGTAATATCGGCCGTCATCCCCTTTTTCTTCTTTCGCTGGAAAGGCTGGCTCTGAGGAGCCTGTTGAAATTTCATGTCCGAAGAGAGCCATCCTCCGCACGAACGCCATATGACGCCGCGCAAGCTGTTCTATCTCGCGCTCGGTTCCGTCGGTGTCGTCTACGGCGATATCGGCACAAGCCCACTCTACGCGTTTCGGGAAGCGCTGAAGCCCGTCGCCCATGACGGTGTCACCCGTTTCGAGGTCATTAGTCTGATTTCGCTGATGATCTGGGCGCTGACCATCATCGTCACCATCAAATACGTTCTCTTCCTGCTGCGCGCCGACAACGACGGGGAGGGCGGCACGCTGTCGCTGCTCGCCCTTCTGATGAAGACCGCCAACGGCCATACCGCACTGCTGATGCTGCTCGGACTGATGGGCGCTGCCCTGTTCCTCGGCGATGCGATGATCACGCCGGCGCTTTCGGTGCTGTCGGCCGTAGAGGGTCTGAAACTCGTCACGCCCAGCCTGGCGGACTATATCGTGCCCATCTCGGTGGTGATCCTGGCGCTGCTCTTTGTCGTGCAATCGCGCGGCACCGGTGCCGTCGCCAAGTTCTTCGGGCCGATCACCGCCGTCTGGTTCCTCGTCATGGCCGCCGCCGGCATTTCCCATATCTCCGACGATTTCGGCATCCTCGCCGCCTTCAACCCCTATTATGCCGTCAGTTTCCTGCTGCATGAGGGTTTTTACGGCGTCGTCGTTCTCGGCGCGGTCTTCCTGACGGTGACGGGCGCCGAGGCGCTTTATGCCGATCTCGGCCATTTCGGCCGCCGCCCGATTCAGTGGGCTTGGTTCCTGCTGGTCTTCCCGGCGCTGACGCTGAACTATCTCGGGCAGGGCGCACTCGTGCTCGGCAAGCCGGAGACGATGTCCGATCCCTTCTATCTGATGTATCCGCAATGGGCGCTGCTGCCGGTCGTCATCCTCGCCACCGCCGCAACAATCATCGCCAGCCAGGCCGTCATAACCGGCGCCTTTTCGCTGGTGCGCCAGGGCATCAACCTCGGCTTCCTGCCGCGCATGGAAATCCTCTTCACCTCGGAAACCAACACGGGACAGATCTTCTTGCCGTCGGTCAACGCCGTGCTGTTCTTTGGCGTCATCTTCCTGGTGCTGAGCTTCAAGACGTCGGACGCATTGGCGACCGCCTACGGCATCTCCGTCACCGGCGCCATGGTCGTCACCTCGATCATGGCCTTCGAATTCGTCCGCGCCCGCTGGAATTGGTCGCTGCCGGTTGCGGTGATCGCGCTCGCGCCGCTCGTCGTCCTCGAAATGATCTTCCTCGGCGCCAACCTTCTGAAGATCCACGATGGCGGCTATATCCCGATCCTGATCGCCACCGCCTTTACCGTGGTCATGTGGACCTGGCGCCGCGGCACCGCGATCCTGATGGAAAAGACCCGGCACACCGATATTCCGCTCGCTTCCTTCGTCAGTTCGATCGAGCGCAAGAGCGAGCATTCGCCGGCGCAGGTTCCGGGCACGGCGATCTTCCTGACCAGCGATCCGGAATCGGCCCCCGCCGCCCTGCTGCACAATCTCAAGCACAACCACGTGCTTCACGACCGCAACGTCATCCTGACGATCCGCACCGTCAACAAGCCGCGCGTACCGAGCCACGACCGCTACAAGGTCGAGCCGATTTCCGAACGGTTCTCGCGCGTCGAGCTGCTCTTCGGCTTCATGGAATCGCAGAACGTCTCGCAGGCGCTGGCGACGCTGCGCAAGACCGGACTGAAGTTCGACATCATGTCGACCTCCTTCTATCTCGGCCGCCGCAAACTGGTGCCGGATGCCAAGTCGGGCATGCCCTACTGGCAGGACCGTCTTTACATTGCGCTGGCCAACGCCGCCGCCAACCCCTCGGATTACTTCCGTCTGCCGGCCAACCGCGTCGTGGAGCTGGGCTCGCACGTTATTATTTGATGGGTGCGGACGAGATTGCTGACGGGGGTGACCGCGCTTTGAACGGCTCTTCCGCCATCTCAACCTCCGGCATGCTCGGCCTTGAGCCGAGCATCCACACTGGACCTGCCAGCAGCGGCACGGGTCCTCGGCTCAAGGTCGAGGACAACGGAGATTGGGGGATGCGTTCCCGTCCAACTCGCTCTGCAGAGCTATAAGGCCAGAAGGAGCGCAGCGGCTCTGGATGGACGAAACTATCCGCCACATTAGAATATCCAAAGGCGCTCATAGTCACTTTCCGGCACACCCCGTTAACCGGACGTCAAGGTTAATGAGTGATTTTCGATGGCATGTTCCCGCGTTCCATGCACGGAGTTCGTGTTGCGTCGAAAGAGCCCTTCCCGTAGCAAGCTGCGTCTTCTTCCCGAGAACTGGGTGTCGCCCGCTATCTTCGGGCTTGCCGGCTGGCTGATCTTCCCGAGCGTTGCTTCCCACGCCGATCTCGCCACCATGCTCGCCGGTCTCGATCGTGAGGGGGAGAGCTGGCGCATGGTGCTGACCAATTCGCCGGCCGGCTCCATCCATCAGGCCGAGCTCGCCTTCGCCGGCCCGGCAGCGACCGGCTCGATCGCCTCAGGCGCCGGCATGGTGCTGCCAGATGGCCGCAAGGTGGCTTTTACGGCCAAGGACAAGGGTCACGAGGACACGCCGGACGAGGATTGCGTCATTCGCGGCACGAAGAAAGGCCGCGTCGTCGCCGTCGAGAAGATGCAGCCGCCGAAGGATTTTTCCGCCGGCTCCATTCTCGAGCGCACCAAGATGCTGTTCACCCCGAACTTCGATCTCAAGGACAGGTCGGCTTTCGTCAAGCCGAAGATCCAGGGCAGGGAAATCGAGATCGCCACCTCTTTTTATAAGAAGCAGCCGGTGATGCCGGAGGTCGGCGTGCCGGCGATGCTCGCAAGCCTTGTCACCAGCAACAAGGCCGACGTGCTGGCCACCGCCTATGCGCCGGCGGCACCGGATTACGCCCGCCAGTCGCCCTTCGATTCGATCTTGACCGAACCCGAGAGTGGCCGCTTCGTCCCCCAGATCGGTCCGGGCGATCACGCCTGGGCCGCAAGCGTGCTGCCGCCGAGCGTCTTTTCCGCCCGCGAGCAGCAATGCCTTGCCTCCGGCATCTATTTCGAGGCGCGCGGGGAATCGGTGAAGGGCCAGGCGGCCGTCGCTCAGGTTATCCTCAACCGCGTTCGAAACCCCGCCTATCCCAAGAGCATTTGCGGCGTCGTCTACCAGAATGAGGATTGGCGCAACCGCTGCCAGTTTTCCTTCGCCTGCGACGCCATCAGGGACCGGGTGAATTCGCAATATCACTGGCGGGTGGCCCGCGACGTGGCCATGGCAGTGACATCAGGCAAGATCTGGCTGCCGCAGGTAGGTTCGGCAACACACTACCATGCCGTCTATGTCAGGCCGAAATGGGCAAAGACCATGGAGAAGGTCGGCCGCATCGGTCTCCACGTCTTCTATCGCACCTATGGTGGCGGCTGGAGCTGAGATAAAGCGCTGGGGCCAGGCCGATTTTTCGCCCCCAAAAGCGGATTCTTTCCGTCGAATTTGCGCGCTCGGCCGGAAATCGACTTATCCCTTTGATTTCACGAATTTATTTTCTGGCTGGACAGAAGCCGTCTACGCCTTGACTATACCAAGCCCTAAAACTATGTTGCGCGCGACTTCAGAACGGGCCGGAAGGGTCTCAACCTTCGCGTCCGGGGTCCGAATGACCGGGGTAGCGGGAGTGCGGGCGACGGGCAGGCGAGGAGAGATCCATGGCGGATGACCGCGAGGAAAGTCTTGAGAAGCGCCGTGCGCAACTGGGAGCGGAACTCGCGACCAAGCGCGCTGAGGCGGGAGTGGAACAAGCAAGCGAGGCCCAAGCCGAGGTAAGCCGCAAAGGTTATGCCCAGGCGATGAAGCTCTCCAGCGAGTTCATTGCCGCAATCGTCGTCGGTGCCGTCCTTGGCTATCTTCTCGACCGTTTTGTTGGCACGGCGCCTTGGGGGTTGATTGTTCTTCTGCTTCTCGGATTCTGTGCTGGCGTTTTGAACGTGCTGCGTTCTGCGGGGGTGGTGGCCCACCCTCTGGACAAGGACGATAAGAAATAGAGGGCCGGTCCCGGTCCAGTGCAATGACCCCGCGTCCTGCGGGCCAAAGAGAGAGAACAAGCGGTGTCTAGCGATCCGACTCATCAGTTCCTGATCCAGAAGATTGTCCCGATCGAAATCGGCGGAATTGATTTTTCGTTCACCAACGCATCGCTCTTCATGGTCGCTTCGGCAGCCGTTGCCGCCGGCTTTCTTTATTTCTCGACCTCGAACCGCGCCATCGTGCCGGGTCGCTCGCAGTCGGTCGCGGAAATGTCCTATGAATTCATCGCCAACATGCTGAAGGAAGGCGCGGGCAAGCAGGGAATGAAGTTCTTCCCGCTGGTCTTCTCGCTATTCATGTTCGTGCTGACAGCGAACTTGCTCGGCATGTTCCCCTATTTCTTCACGATCACCAGCCAGATCATCGTCACCTTCGCGCTGGCGATCCTCGTCATCGGTACGGTGCTCGCCTACGGTTTCTATAAGCACGGCTTCCACTTCCTGAATGTCTTCGTGCCCTCGGGCGTGCCGGGCATATTGCTGCCGTTGGTCGTCGCGATCGAAATCATTTCCTTCCTGTCCCGTCCGATTTCGCTGTCCGTTCGTCTTTTCGCCAACATGCTCGCCGGTCACATCACGCTGAAGGTGTTCGCAGGCTTTGTCGCCTCGCTTGGAACCCTTGGTGCCGTCGGTATCGGCGGCGCCGTTCTTCCCCTCATCATGACCGTCGCCCTGACCGGTCTCGAGTTCCTCGTCGCCTTCCTTCAGGCTTACGTCTTCGCGGTGCTGACTTGCATGTACCTCAACGACGCAATCCATCCGGGCGGGCACTAAGGATAACGACAACGACGTCTCCAGGGCGTCAGTCATTCGCCGCAACAACCATTTCAAAGGAGTTCAACATGGAAGCGGAAGCAGCAAAGTTCATCGGTGCAGGCCTGGCTTGCTTTGGTATGGCCGGTACGGCTCTCGGCCTCGGCAATATCTTCGGCAGCTACCTCTCCGGCGCTCTGCGCAATCCGTCTGCCGCTGACAGCCAGTTCGGCCGTCTGGTATTCGGCTTCGCCGTTACGGAAGCTCTGGGCATCTTCTCGCTGCTCGTCGCTCTCCTCCTCCTCTTCGCTGTCTGATATCGGCGAATAGATGGATCACGGCCTGCGACCGCAAGCCGTGATCCTTTGCATTTGCAGTCCACCTGGAGGTGAGCATGTTTTTTGTGACCCCGGCTTACGCTGAAGAAGCACCGGCGGCAGCGACCGGCACGGATGCGCACGCCGCTCCGGCCGCAGGCGAGGTCCATACCGAGACCGGCGTTGCCGAAGGCGAACACGCCCGCGGCCCGTTCCCGCCTTTCGATTCGACGACCTACGCATCTCAGCTGCTCTGGCTGGTGATTACGTTCGGCGTCTTTTACCTCCTTATGCAAAAGGTCATCGCGCCGCGCATCGGGGCCATCCTCGATCAGCGCCACACGCGCATCTCCCAGGACCTGGAAGAAGCAGGCCGCCTGAAGGCGGAAGCCGACGCCGCCGTCCAGACCTATGAAGGCGAACTGGCCGCTGCCCGCGCCAAGTCCCACGCGATCGGCTCCGCCGCCCGCGACGCTGCCAAGGTCAAGGCCGAAGAGGATCGCCGGACCGTCGAGGCGAGCCTGTCGGAAAAGATCAAGGCTGCCGAAGCCCGTATCGCCGACATCAAGGCCAAGGCTTTCGCCGACGTCGGCACCATTGCCGAGGAAACGGCGGCCGCCGTCGTCGAACAGCTGATCGGCAGCACCGCTGCTCAGGCAGATGTCGCCGCCGCCGTCGCGGCAGCCAAGAAGGAGGCTTGATCGATGGATATTTTTCACCTCGACGCGACTTTCTTCGCCTTTGTCGGCCTCATCCTTTTCCTGGCGCTGGTCGTCTATCTCAAGGTTCCGGGCATGATGGCGCGCTCGCTCGACGACCGAGCCGACCAGATCCGCAATGAACTGGCTGAAGCCAAGCGCCTGCGCGAGGAAGCTCAGCATCTGCTCGCCGAATACCAGCGCAAGCGCAAGGAAGCGGAAGCGGAAGCCGCCCATATCGTTGCCGCAGCGGAGCGCGAAGCCGAGATGCTGACCGCCGAGGCGAAGAAGAAGACGGAAGAATTCGTTGCCAACCGCACGGCGCTCTCCGAGCAGAAGATCAAGCAGGCCGAGGCCGACGCGATGAAGGCGGTGCGTTCCGCCGCCGTCGACCTGGCGATCGCGGCCGCCGAGACGGTGCTCGCCAAGAAGGCCGACGGCAAGGTCCAGTCCGAGCTCTTCGGCAACGCCGTCGGACAGGTCAAGACGCGGCTCAACTGAGCGGTTCTGAATAGAATGAGAAAAAGGCCGGGCATGTCCTGGCCTTTTTCTTGTTGATAGCGCTTGTTTTTGCTTGGCCGCGTGCGGAGCTGCAGTGCGGCGTCCCTGATCGGCAATTGCCGGCCCTTTCTTTTGCAGCCTATTCGGAAATCAACTCGTCCATCTCAGGACCGTCCTCGCCGTTGCGCAGCGGCCGAAAACTCATCCGGTGCAGTGAGCAGGGGCCGTGCTTCTCGATGCCGGCGCGGTGCTGCGCCGTTCCGTAGCCGGCATGCGCGGCAAAACCGTAATCGGGAAACACGTTATGCGCCCTCGCCATCATCCGGTCGCGCGTCACCTTGGCGACGATCGAGGCGGCGGCGATCGAGACCGAGCGGGCATCGCCCTTGACCACCGCCTGTCCGGGGCAATCGAGGCCAGGCGGCACGTCAAGCCCATCTGTCAGCACGTAGCTTGCGGGAATGGCGAGGCTGCAGATGGCGCGACGCATCGCGTCCAGGCTCGCCTTGCGAATGTCCGTCTCGTCGATGCGGGTCGAGCTGGAGGAGGCGATGGAAACCGTCGCGGTCGCCAGGATCTGCACGAAGAGTTCCTCGCGCCGCTGCGCCGAGAGCTGCTTGGAATCGTTGAGGCCCTCAGGGATGCGCTTCGGATCGAGAATGACCGCAGCGGCCACCACAGGCCCCGCCAGCGGCCCGCGGCCTGCCTCGTCGGCGCCGGCGACCGGCCAGTGACCGGCCTTGCGGGCTTTGAGCTCGAGCTTGAAATCCGGCACGAGAGGGACCGTGTCGAAAAGCAGGGGAGAATCGGGTGGCGTGCGACGTTTCATGCGGCTGAACCTCGCACGCCAACCCGATTTCCCGCAAGTCCCCGGATCAGGGCGGCGGCCGGGGACGGTCCGGCGGATGGTGGCGGTCAAGGCCATCCGCAGGAATTGCGCTCGGGGCTCGAAACAGGGCAGTTTTTCTGAGCAGCCGATGCGCAAGCTTAAAAAATCAGAGCAGCGACAACTGCACGCCGCTGCCATCCGGTGGCACGAACAGATCGTCGCGCAGCGGCACGCTGCGCCGCGTCAGCTCGAAGCGTTTCGCCGCCATTTCGAAACGCCGGGCGATCTGCCAGGCATAGGGGCCGGCACCCTTCATGCGCTTGCCGAATTCGGCGTCGTAATCCTTGCCGCCGCGCATCGAGCGCACCAGCGACATCACGTGCCGGTAACGATCGGGATAGTGCTGCAACAGCCAGTCGCGAAAGAGCGGGCTGACTTCGAGCGGCAGTCTGAGGATCACATAACTCGCCTCGGCGGCGCCGGCAGCCTTCGCCGATTCGAGAATGCGCTCGAGCTCGTGATCGTTCAGCGCCGGGATCAGCGGGGCGGCCATGACGGCAGTCTGGATGCCTGCCTCCGAGAGCGCATGAATGGTCTCCAGCCGTCGCGGCGGCGTGGCGGCGCGCGGCTCCATCGCCCGGGCAAGCTTGCGGTCGAGCGTGGTGACCGAGATGCCGACGCGCACCAGGTTCTTGCCGGCCATCTCCTGAAGAATGTCGAGATCGCGCAGGATCATCGCCGACTTGGTGACGATCGACACCGGATGGTTCGCCTTGTTCAGCACCTCGAGGATGCCGCGCATGATGCGCCATTCCTTCTCGATCGGCTGATAGGGGTCGGTATTGGTGCCGATCGCGATCACCCGCACCTTGTAGCCCGGCTTGGCGAGTTCCCGCTCTAGCAGCTTGGCCGCATCGGGCTTGGCGAAGAGCTTCGTCTCAAAATCGAGCCCCGCCGAAAGCCCCATATAGGCGTGCGTCGGCCGGGCGAAACAATAGATGCAGCCATGCTCGCAGCCGCGATAGGGATTAATCGAGCGGTCGAACGAAAGATCCGGAGATTCGTTGCGGGTAATCGCGGTGCGCGGCTTTTCGATCTGCACCTCGGTCCTGAACGGCGGCAGCTCTTCCAGCGTCTGCCAGCCGTCGTCGAACGTCTCCCGCTGCAGCGCTTCGAACCGCCCTGTCGGGTTCAGTCCCGCTCCGCGCCCGCGCCGCCGGTCGCCCTCGACCCTGAGACCGGACGACACGATCATCGCATCGGCAATATCTGCCGTATTGGCAGGCGCGAATGCGGCCTGCCCTGCCAGGGACTGCTCTCTCATCGGATTCTCCCGCAGCGAAAAGCCGTTGCCTCCGCCCGTTTGTGATGATTAAATTCCTATCGGCAAAACGAGAACAATGCAAGAACAAAATCAGGAAAAGGATGCTGGCAAAAAATTGTGCGGCGCATTATGAATAATCGATGTTGACGGTTGTTCTCGAATGCCAGGATCAGGAATCCGAACTGGCGCAGACCTTATCGGTATTGGTGGCAGGCGCGGTGGAAGGGCTCGTCAGCGATGTGATCGTGCTCGATCACGGCTCGCGCGACGGCACCTCGCGGGTCGCCGACGCCGCCGGCTGCCGTTTCCATTCACAATGGGATATCAAGGATATCGTTCGCTCGGCCCGAGGCGAATGGCTGCTCTTCGTCGAGCCGGGCGCCAGGCCGCAGGCCGGCTGGATCGATGAGATCGCCGAGTATGTGGCGCTGAACAAGACGCCGGCGTGCTTTACTGCGTCGCGCGGCTATCGACGCCCCTTCTTCCAGCGCGTCGCCCGCGCCCGGCCGCCGCTGGAGCTTGGGCTGTTGATGCCGAAGAACCAGGCGCTCGCCACCGCCAGAAGCGGGATGCCTGTTGCCGACTTCGCCAAGGGCCAGAAGCCGCGCAAGCTCGCAAGTGAATTGATTCCTTCCTGGGTGGCGCGTGCCGCGCGGTAGAATGCCCATCCCTGCATCGACGCTGTCCGAAAAAGTGCCCCTCACCCTAACCCTGCCCCTTGAAAACGGGGAGAGGGGACGTGCCCGGCGAGAGGTTGGTGGTGATGGCGAGGTTGCGGCATGGTTCCTTCGCTCCGTTTACGGGGGTCCGAAGGACGTCGAGACCAGTGGCTCGACCCCGGTCGGTGGCGGCAGCCGGATGAGGGGCTGGTCTCGCCGCAAGCGCGCTTTGGTGATTGCTTCCCATCATCGCGCAAAGATGGCGCCCAATCGGATTTCGCGCTATAATTCGTCCATGGCGCCGCCGAAGCGCCGCGCTTCGCAACGGGTGCCGTGGAATGCCGGTGAACGGCAGAACAGGTCGGCGAAAAACTCCTCTTCTGCCGGGTTCCCGGCGAAAGGAGGTGCGTCATGCCAGGCGGTAGTATCCACGGCGTACGCAGTATGATCTGCGGCCTGCTGGCCGTCATATTGCCGACATTGGCGATCGCGCATCCGCATTCGGCAGCATCGCAGACGATGCTCAGTTGCGCAGGTCGATCCGACGTCGTCAGTTTCCTCGACCAGAATTTCGGTGAGAAGCTCACCGCCGTCGGGCTGGTCAATCAGAACGCCGTTCTTGAGGTCTATGCCGCCAAAAGCGGCACCTGGACGCTCGTGGTCACGGATATCCACGGCATAAGCTGCATCTTGCTGTCGGGTGATGGCTGGGATTCGATGCCGGCTCTGCCGGGCATTGCCACATGACAAATGCCAGCGCGTCGGCGCCGAAAGTCTGAATCGGATTTTCGACGGCGCGACCGCGGCGCTGGAACGGCAGCTCCAGTCTATTTCTGCGCGCCGCGTTTCAGATGCTCGTCCAGGCGCGGCATGATCTCGACGAAATTGCACGGCATGCTGCGATAGTCGAGCTGTGCTTTCAGTATGCCGTCCCAGGCGTCCCGGCAGGCGCCGGGCGAGCCGGGCAGGGCGAAGATGAAGGTGGAGTTGGCAACACCCGCGGTGGCGCGCGACTGGATCGTCGCCGTGCCGATCTTATCGTAGGAAATACGGTGGAAGACGGCGGAAAAGCCGTCCATGCGCTTTTCGAACAGCGGCTCCACCGCCTCGGGCGTCACGTCTCGGCCAGTAAAACCGGTGCCGCCCGAGGTGATGACGACATCGATCTCCTCCCGCTCGGTCCAGGCTTTGACCTGGGTGGCGATTTCCTCCCGGTCGTCGGGCACGATCGCCCGCTCGACCAGCCTGTGGCCCGCCTCGGCAATCCGCGCCGCCAGCGTATCGCCGGACTTGTCCGTCTCCGGCGTGCGCGTATCCGAGACGGTGAGAACCGCAATGCCGACGGCGATGAAGGGCCGTTTTTCGTCCAAACCTGCCATCACATGCCTCCCGAAACCGTTTCCGTCGCCTGGAAATACCAGTCGGGCCGCGCCTCGTGAAGAGCCGCCGCCGCATCTCGCGCCGCGGCCATGTCGGCAAAGATCCCGAAGCAGGTAGCGCCGGAGCCGGACATACGGGCAAGAAGAGCGCCCTCGGTCCACAGCATCGCCAAGATCGCCGCGATTTCGGGCACGGCCTCGCGCGCCGGTGGCTCCAGGTCGTTGCGAGCCGCGCCGATCGCCGTAAGCCAGCCTGCGGTCTGTGCGAGCGTCAGGGGTGAATTGTTCTTTGCCTTGAGTCGGCGGAAAACCTCCGGCGTCGAAACCCCCTTCAATGGGTTGGCAAGCACCATGGCGAAGGCCGGCAGATCGGGCACGGCTTCGATCTCCTCGCCGATGCCGCGGGCAATCAGCGGCCGGCTCTCGAGGCACATGGGCACGTCGGCGCCAAGCTTCAGCGCCAGCGCAGCCAGCGTCTCTATCGGCAATCCAGTGCCCCAGAGGCGCATCAGCCCCCGCAGTGTCGCCGCCGCGTCGGCCGAGCCGCCGCCGATGCCCGAGGCGACGGGCAGGTTCTTCTGGAGGTGGATATGAACGGGGAACGCAAGGGTGCCCACGACGTCGCGCAGGAGGTCGCGCGCTCTGATCACCAGGTTGGTGCCGCCGTCGTCGGCAAGCGTCTCGCCGAAACGGCCCGATAGGGTGAAGGCGTCAGCCTGCGCCGGCAGGAAGCCCAGCCGGTCGCCGCAATCTGCGAAGGTCACCAGCATATCGAGCAGGTGATAGCCGTCCGGCCGCTGGCCCGTTACATGCAGGGCGAGATTGATCTTCGCGCGCGCCTCTTCGGTGACGCCGAAAGCATTGGCCAAGCCCTGCTCAGGCATCGGTGGCGCCCGTCAGGACTTCTTGTCGACCGGCGGCGGCGTGACCGGCGCCGGATCCGGCTGCTTCTTGTCGGCCGCCTTGGCATCGTCGTTAGCGGGCAGGCCGTTTGCGACCTTTTCCTTGATCTTCGGAATTTCGGCCGCTTCAGGCTCGGAGGCGAGCGCCCGGTTCCACTGGTAGACGGCTTCGAGCTTGCGCCCGACGCGCCAGTAGGCATCGCCGAGATGGTCGTTGATCGTCGCGTCGCCGGCCTTGATCTGTGCCGCCCGCTCCAGCTCGTCGACGGCGTCGTCGAAGCGGTTGAGACGGAAGTACGCCCAGCCGAGCGAATCGATGATGTAACCGTCGTCAGGGCGAAGATCGACGGCCTTCTTGATCATGGCGAGGCCTTCGTCGAGGTTCCGGTTCATGTCGATCCAGGAATAGCCGAGATAGTTCAGCACCTGCGGCTGGTCGGGGTTGAGCTCCAGAGCTTTGCGGAAGTTCGGTTCGGCCTGGTCCCACTTCTTCAGCCGCTCATAGGCGATGCCGCGCTGGAAGAAGACGCTCCAGTTGGCGCGGCCGGGAATTGGGCCGATCGCTTCGACCGCCTTGTCGTAATTGGCGGCCATCGCCTCGTAATCCTTGGCGTCGGAGAGCACGCTGCCATAGGCGAGGTAGCTGCGGATGTCCTTCGGGTCGGAGGCGATCAGCGCCTGCAGGTGCTTGCGTGCCTCGTCGACCTTGCCGCCCTGGGCAAGGGCGAGGCCGAGCTGCAGCTCGGAAATGCGCCGCATCGGTGAATTCTCCGGCACCTTCTTGTAGAGGGAGATGGCGCGGTCCATCTGGTTCTGCTTTTCGGCGATGCCGCCGAGCAGCACCAGCGTATCGGCGCTGTTGGGATCGAGCGCGTTGGCGGTCTGCAGGTAGAGCGAGACGATATCCTCGGCGCCGTCGCGGTTCAGCGCGCCGCCGACGGAGAAGAGCACGCCGGCGGCGCCTTCTTCGGCGGTCTTGACCTGCTGCTCCTGCTTCTCGCCCTTCTCGATACTGTCGCGCAGCGCATTCAGCGGCGCATAATTCGGCAGCAGGTTATCGCCGACGGACACGGCATCGAGCGCCTTCTGCTTGTTCCCCTGCGCCGCCTCCAGGCGGGCAAGCGCCATCACCGCACGCATGAACGTGTCGGGCGCCGTTGCCCCGCCTTCCTTGTCGAGCACGGCGTCGTTCAGATGCTGGCGGGCCGATTTCACGTCGCCGGTGACGACGGCGATCGCACCGGCATTGTAATTCTGGAAGATGCGGAACCAGTCCGGCCCCTTCATCTTCTCGACCATGGCGAGCGCTTCCTTGCCGCGGCCGGCGCCGACCCGGGCCCAGGCGAGCAGCAGGTCATTCATCATCCGGTCGAGATCGTTGGGCCCCTTATATTTCAGGATCGACTCGGCGGTCTTGTAGTCGTCGCGGCGTACGGCATCCATGCCGCGCACGATCGTGGTGATGCGCTCGACCGAGGGATCGCTCTTCAGATCATTGGCGTATTTGACGCCTTCCTTGATGTCGCCGTTGAGCAGCAGCGAGATCATCAGCCGCTGGCGAATCTCGGGATTGCCGGGCTCGATCTGCAGCGCCTTCTTGTAGAGCGCGATCGCCGTTTCGTAATCGTGATCGACATCGGCCGTGCGCGCGGCGAGGAAGGCGCCGGAGAAAGTGGTGACGCTATCGGCATCGAAGAAGCTCTCGGCCTTACCGGCATCGCCCGCCTTGGCCGCATCTTCGGCACTCGCGCCGGCAACGCCGCCGAGCGAAAGGACAGCCGCCAGGGCTGCGCTCGTAAGAAGACGGATGGCAATTCTCTGCCGCATTAGGAAACCTTTCTTCGAGAGCGTCCGGCCGCTGCCGGTCGCAAATCAGTCGTCATCACTGATTCATAACAGGATGGCTTTTTTGGAGCGGCGCTGCAAGAAAATCAGCCTCGATCGCGGCGTTCGATCAATTGACGCGCTCGATGCAGAAGTCGATCACTTCCATCAGGGCGGATTTCCATACCGTATCGGGAAGCGGCGCCAGCGCGTCCCGCGCGATCGTGCCGTAATGGACCGCCCGATTGATCGTGTCGCTCAGCGTGCCGTATTTGGTGATCAGCCCCAGCGCTTTTTCCAGGTTGGCGTCGCTGCTGTTGCCGGCCTCGATCGCATCGCGCCAGAAGGCGCGCTCCTCCGTGGTGCCGCGGCGATAGGCCAGGATGACGGGCAGCGTGATCTTGCCTTCGCGGAAATCGTCGCCGACATTCTTGCCGAGATCGGCGGCCTTGCCGCCATAGTCGAGCGCGTCGTCGACGAGCTGAAAGGCGAGGCCGAGATTCATGCCGTAGGATTTCAGCGCATTGCGGCCGGAACGGCCGGCATCGGCGACGATCGGCCCGACTTCGGCGGCAGCCGCAAAGAGAGCCGCCGTCTTGGCGCGGATGACGGAGAGGTAGTCGTCTTCCGTCGTCTCCATGTTCTTGGCGACGGAAAGCTGCAGCACTTCGCCTTCGGCGATCACGCAAGCAGCGGAAGACAAGACGTCGAGCGCATCGAGCGAGCCGACATCGACCATCATGCGGAAGGCCTGCCCGAGCAGGAAATCGCCGACCAGCACGCTTGCCTGGTTGCCCCAGATCATCCGAGCCGTCGATTTGCCGCGGCGCAGGTCGCTTTCATCGACGACGTCGTCATGCAGCAGCGTCGCCGTATGCATGAATTCGACCGAGGTGGCGAGCTTGATGTGGTTTTCGCCGCGGTAGTCGAACAGCGAGGCGGCCGCCAGCGTCAGCATCGGCCTCAGCCGCTTGCCCCCGGATGAGATCAGATGGTTCGCCACTTCGGGGATCATCTGCACGTCGGAGCCGGCTTTCGACAGAATGAGCTGGTTCACCCGCTCCATGTCAGCCCTGGTGAGATCGACCAACGGCTTGATGGATGCCAGTTTGTTTTTGCTTTCTTCAAGCGGTATGACCACGCCCAACGACCCGGACTCCTGTTCATTCATTGCATCTGACAATAGAAAGGGGCGATGGGCGCGGCAAGGGGTGAATTGTCGCGTCAGCCGAAATTGGAAGGAAAAAGACGGCAAATGCATGAACTTATCCGCGCCAACGATCCCGTCCTGCTCTCCTTTGCCGAGAGCCTGATGAAGGATGCCGGAATTCACTGCTTCATCGCCGATCAGGGGATGAGCGTTCTGGAAGGCTCGCTCGGCATGCTGCCGCGCCGCCTGCTGGTGGATGAGGAAATGGCCGACCGGGCCCGCCGTATCCTGATCGACGCCGGTCTTGGCGGCGAACTGCGCGACAGGACATGAGCGGGCGATGACCGGTAAATTCGCCGAAACCATCGATGCCTTCCATCGCGGCGCCTTTCATGTGGTGCAGCCGAAGGGCAGGGGGCATCGCGCCGGCATGGATGCGATGCTGCTGGCCGCCCTTGTCGCCGACGATCGCCCGGTCAAAGTTGCCGATCTCGGCGCCGGCGCCGGTGCTGCCGGCCTTGCCGTCGCCTCGCGCCTTGTCAAGACGCAAGTGGTGCTGTTCGAGCGTTCGGCCGAAATGGCCGATTATGCCCGCCGCAGCATCCTTTTGCCGGAAAATGCCCATCTCGCAGCCCGCCTCAGTGTCATCGAGGCCGATGTGACGCTGACCGCCAAGGCGCGCAACGATGCCGGCCTTGCCGATGAAAGCTTCCACCACGTGATCATGAACCCACCCTTCAACGATGCCGGCGACCGGCGCACACCCGATGCGCTGAAGGCCGAAGCCCATGCGATGACCGACGGCCTGTTCGAAAGCTGGATCCGCACGGCCGGCGCCATCATGATCCCGGGCGGGCAATTGTCGCTGATCGCCAGGCCTCCGTCGATCGCCGAGATCATCGATGCCTGCGGCCGGCGCTTCGGCGGCATCGAGATCACCGCCATCCATCCACGCGCCGGGGAAAATGCCGTGCGCATCCTGGTGACCGCCATCAAGGGCTCGCGTGCGCGGCTGTCGCTACGCGCGGCCCTCATCATGCACGAAGAGGGGAGCCACAAGTTCTCCCCTCTGGTCGACGATTTCAACAATGGCCGGGCAGCCTATGCCAGGCTTCGATCGTCAATCGCTAGCCGCTGACGAAGTCGAAGAGCAGCTTGACGTTCAGCCCGGCGATGACGACGGCGATCACATAGGCGGTGCCGCTCAGCCAGCGCGGCGCGACGAGTTCGCCCATCTTGGCCCGGCTGGCGGTGAACATCACAAGCGGAAAGACCGCGAAGGAAAGCTGCAGGCTGAGCACCACCTGTGTGAGGATCAGGAGTTCGGCCGTGCCCTGGTTGCCGTACCAGATGGTGACGACCGCCGCCGGCACGATGGCGATAGCGCGGGTGATCAGCCGGCGCACCCACGGTTTCAGCCGGATCTTCAGGAAGCCTTCCATGACGATCTGGCCGGCAAGGGTCGCCGTCACCGTCGAGTTGAGGCCGCAGCACAGAAGCGCGATGCCGAAGAGCGTCGGCGCGATCGCGAGGCCGAGCAGCGGCGACAGCAGCGCATAGGCATTGCCGAGCTCGACGACGTCGGTCTTGCCGTTGGCATTGAAGGCGGCGGCCGCAAGGATCAGGATCGAGGCATTGATCAGAAGCGCGAAACACAGCGCGACGGTGGAGTCGATCGTCGCATAAGTCAGCGCCTCCTTCTTCTCAGGGATCGTGTGACCATAGGCCCGCGTCTGCACAATGCCGGAATGGAGATAGAGATTGTGCGGCATGACCGTCGCACCGAGGATGCCGAGCGCGAGATAGAGCATCTCCGGATTGGTGACGATTTCGGTTGTCGGGAAGAAGCCGGTAATAACGGCGCCCCATTGCGGATCGGCAAGGAAGATCTGCACGCCGAAGCAGAGCGCGATCACGCCGAGCAGCGCGATGATGAAGGCTTCCACCCAGCGGAAGCCGAGCTTCTGCAGGAAGAGGATCAGGAAGACGTCCAGCGCGGTGATGAGAACGCCGAGCTCCAGCGGGATGCCGAAGAGCAGGTTGAGGCCGATTGCCGTGCCGATCACCTCGGCAATGTCGGTGGCGATGATGGCGATTTCCGCAAAGGCCCAGAGCGGCACTGAGACATATTTAGGAAAGGCGTCGCGGCAGGCCTGCGCGAGGTCGCGGCCGGAGGCGATCGCCAGCCGCGCGCAGAGCGATTGCAGCACGATTGCCATCACGTTGGAAAGCAGCGCGACGGTGAGCAGCGCATAACCGAATTTCGAGCCGCCGGCGAGCGAGGTCGCCCAGTTGCCTGGGTCCATGTAGCCGACGGCGACCATGTAACCCGGCCCGGCAAAGGCCGCCGCCCGGCGCCATATCGAGCTGTGACGCCCCGTGCCCACAGTGCGGTAGACGTCCGACAGCGACGCCTCTCCGCGTTCGTGCCGCCAGCCGCTTTTTGCATTGGGATTGAGGGCGTCCATGCCATTTCCACCTGTTTATCGTCCGTGCACTATGACCGATTAGAATGATAATGCAAGTCATTCGCAACAAGAAAATCAATCCGATGTTTTTCAGGAACGCGGCCATTGCGTTTGTCGTTCCAGCGCATACATGGATGCGATCGCGGATTGACGATCGCGCGAGCCGAAGCGAAGGATGGGAAATGGCCGGATTCTTGAAAAAGCTGCTGCCGAAACGGTTCCGCAAGGAGGGCCTCACCGTTCCCGTCGTCAGGCTGCAGGGTGCGATCATCAGCGGCGGTGGCCAGTTCAGGCCCACCCTCAATCTCGCCAATGTCGCCCCGGTCCTGGAAAAGGCCTTCGCCATGAAGGAGGCGCCGGCGGTTGCCATAACAATCAATTCGCCAGGCGGCTCGCCTGTTCAGTCCCGCCTGATCTTCACCCGCATTCGTGAGCTCGCCCGCGAAAAGCAGAAGAAGGTGCTTGTTTTCGTCGAGGATGTCGCCGCTTCCGGCGGCTACATGATCGCGCTTGCCGGCGACGAGATCATCGCCGACGCCACCTCGATCGTCGGCTCGATCGGCGTCGTCTCCGGCGGTTTCGGCTTTCCCGAGCTCCTGAAGAAGATCGGCGTCGAGCGCCGCGTCTATACGGCCGGCGAAAACAAGGTGATCCTCGATCCGTTCCAGCCGGAAAAGGAAAAGGATATCGAGTACCTCAAGAGCCTGCAGCTCGAAATCCACCAGGTCTTCATCGCAATGGTGCGTGAGCGCCGCGCCGGCAAGCTGACGGATGATGCGACGGTGTTTTCCGGCCTGTTCTGGAGCGGTACGCGCGGCCTCGAGCTTGGCCTCATCGACGGTATCGGCGACATGCGCCAGGAATTGAAGCGGCGCTACGGCCAGAAGACCCGGCTGGAACTCGTCACCGCCGGCCGCGGCCTCTTCGGCCGCCGCATTCCCGGCGTATCGCCTGTTACACTCGAAGGCGCGGGGGCAGGTCTCGCAACGGGACTTGTCGAAGTGGCGGAAGAGAGAGCATTGTGGAGCCGCTTCGGGCTTTGAGAGGAGCAAGAGAGGGCATGGCACAGCTTATCACCATCCTGGTGCTGGTCTTTTCGGCCTGGTGGCTCTACCGCCGCTTCGTCTCCGATGCCCGCAGGCTCGCCGAAAAGTCCCGCCGCGCCGAGAAAGAGCGCCAGACCGGCGCGATCGGCACGCTGGTCAAAGATCCCGTGACCGGGGAATATCGGTTGAAGCGGGATGACGAATAGGTCTCGGCGAAAAGCCTCGTGTGTCTCCGCACAGCTCCTCGCCCCCGCAAAACCCTTGACCCCTGCCGCCCACCATGGCACCTGTCGCGCCGATAATTCCCAAGCAATCGGTGCCGTTTCATGTCAGCCATCCCAGACCATATGAACCCGAAGCGCTCCTTCCAGGCGCTGATCCTGACCCTGCATGGTTACTGGGCGGACAAGGGTTGCGCGGTGCTGCAGCCCTACGACATGGAAGTCGGCGCCGGCACCTTCCATCCGGCCACCACGCTGCGCGCCCTCGGGCCGAAGCCGTGGAAGGCAGCCTATGTGCAGCCGTCGCGGCGCCCGTCCGACGGCCGCTATGGCGAAAACCCGAACCGTCTGCAGCATTATTACCAGTACCAGGTCATCCTGAAGCCGAACCCGCCCAATCTGCAGGAGCTCTATCTCGGCTCGCTGGCGGCGATCGGTCTCGATCCGCTGCTGCACGACATCCGTTTCGTCGAGGACGACTGGGAAAGCCCGACGCTCGGCGCCTGGGGCCTCGGCTGGGAATGCTGGTGCGACGGCATGGAAGTCTCGCAATTCACCTATTTCCAGCAGGTCTGCGGCATCGAATGCGCGCCGGTCGCCGGCGAACTGACCTATGGTCTCGAGCGCCTCGCCATGTATGTCCAGGGCGTCGACAACGTCTATGATCTGAATTTCAACGGCCGCGAGGGCGACGAGAAGATCAGCTATGGCGACGTCTTCCTGCAGGCCGAGCAGGAATATTCGCGTCACAATTTCGAATTCGCCAATACCGAGATGCTCCATCGCCACTTCGTCGATGCCGAGAAGGAATGCCGGGCGCTGCTCGATGCCGGCGCTCCCGGCCAAAGCGACAACCAGCGCCTGCACAAATGCGTCTTCCCGGCTTACGACCAGTGCATCAAGGCCAGCCACGTCTTCAACCTGCTCGACGCCCGCGGCGTCATCTCGGTGACCGAGCGCCAGAGCTATATCCTGCGGGTGCGCACGCTCGCCAAGGCCTGCGGCGAAGCCTTCCTGCTGACCGACGCCGGCGGCGTCAACCTGTCGAAAGAGGCGGCGTGACGCAAAAGCCTGCCGGCCGTATCGTCCATCTCAACGGCTGGCCAGGCACCGGGAAGCTGACGGTCGGCCGATTGCTGGCGAGAAGCCTCGGCGCGCGGCTCATCGACAATCACACGCTGCTCAATCCGGCCGAAGTTCTTTTCGCCCGCAGCAATCCTCTGCATGCATCACTGCGTAAGCAGATTCGACGAGCGGTTTTCGACCACGCCTTGCACGCCGATCCGGCTGAAAGCTTCGTCTTTACCGATGCTCTTGCGGATGACGAGCATGATGGTGCGATGTTCTCCTCGTATGTCGATCTGGCTGCCGCCAGAGGCGCGGATCTGGTCGCGGTTCTCCTCGATTGCGCGCCGGAGGAGAATGCCAGGCGCCTCATCTCTCCCGGCCGATCCGAGGCGCTCAAGCTGACGGATCCGGCGAAGCTGCAACAGCTCCGGGCAAACCATAAACTGTTGCGCGGACTGGCTGAACACACAGTCGAAATTGATACGACGGACCTTTCGCCGGAGCAGACGGCGGCTCGAATTCGCACGCATATCGGTGTTTGACGACAGCCGAGAATCCTGCGTCTTTGTTGCCCAAAGTTCTCTGCGGCGAAACGTTCCTGCTGACTGACGCCGGCGGCGTCAGCTGACGAGCCAGACGGCGTAGGCAGTCTCGAAAATTTTCGTCGGTGCAAGGCCAGCCTTCTTTTGTATTGCGCAAACCATCACTACGTTGTCAGGTGTTGCGACAACGCAAGCTTCGGTATCTCTTTTGAAGAACGATATTCTTTACTTTAAATTTTCAGATGAGAATTTCGCCGCCAGGATGTTGCGTCTTTTATCATGGCCCATCTTATGCTCCATACTGGTTGTTCTGACGTCGTGCAGCGATTTTGACAAGGAGTTCACCGTCCAGTCGGCAAACAGTACGGTCGAAGTCTACACCGACGGCACTGCCTTTGTGTCGGAGCACTTCGACATCGCGGTAAAAATGGCGATGAATTACGGCGGGGTCTACGTCGATATCCCTCAACGTTTCGTGGATGCGGCGGGTGGTGTTCACTGGCGAGATTTCCAATTGGCCGCAGCCCGGCGCGACGGACTCGACGAATACTATTCTCGGGAAAATAATGTGCCGGGCTACTCGATCTATATAGGAGCCGAGCACTGCAAAGACTGCTCTGCAGATCTGCCCACCGGTCTTGCAAAGATCCAGATCGCTTACTGGCTCGGACGCCTGGTTCGTCAGGAAGGCGACCGCGAGGTTCTCTTCCTGCCGGCCTATATGGGCCGCGTGCACGGTCAGGGCGCGAAAAAGACGCTTACTCTGAAGCTGCCGCCGGGCGGAACGTTGCGCCCTTCGCAACAGGATCGGACGGCCGCCTATGACATGGTGCGGAGCGCACCGAATGAGATCTCGGTGTCTATTCCAGCTGGTAAAGCGGATCGAGTCCTGCCAGACATCGAGATCGAATATCCCGCTGGGACCTTTGTGACCATGACGAGTGGCAAGCGGGTAGAGTGGTGGCTTTCCGATCACTTTCTCCCATTCATAAGCATTTTGGGACTGCTCCTCGCCGGTCTGTTTATCCTCAGTAGGTGGCGGGGTTGGCGATTGCCCGCATCTTCAATTGCTGTCGATAGCAAGGAGACGGAGAGCATATCGCCTGCTTTAGCCGCCTATTTGTTTTTGAACTGGAAGCCCGGTGCTGCAAAGGCAGCCTTCATGGCGTCTGCCTGCCATCTCGCAGTGAAAAGAATGCTTCGCATTTCCAGCCTTGATGAGGATGCCGAAGCTTCGGATTTGTCAGCCAGGCAAGTGCGCAAGAAGGGAAAGGTGGCGCGCGCCAGATGGTATGGTCTTCCAGCTGTGACGCGTTCGGTATTTGGTCGAATAGAAGGAGAGAGGCCAGTCAACGATCGGCGCAGGGTCAGACATGCCCTCCATGGTTTCGAACGTGACTTGCACCAGATTGTCGCAGAGGAATATCGGAAAGTTAGAGGTGGCGTAGATCGAGCAATGTTGGCGACTTCGGCGACAATTCTGGCTCTTGGCATTGCCGTCGCCTACCTTACGGGTCTTTCGCTCTATTCCGCCGCCATCTCAGGGTTATTGTTCATTGTTTTTCTGGTTGTAACCATGTTCCGCCATCCTGAGCGGTTTCCCGTCGCGACCGGCACCGCCGAGCAGTTCAAACAGGCGCTTGGTTTGATGGTGGGGCTTCCGGTGACGGTGATCGCTGCACTTGTCTATATCGGTACGACTGAGGTGATCAGCGAACAGTGGCCATATTTGATGGCGATCTTGCTGCACATTGCCGGCATTATTGCGGTTTTGGCGATGTCGCGCATGCCAACGTCGAAGCAGCGGCGGATCCGCAATAACATCCTTAGTTTGAATCGTTATTTTCGCGGCGAGATAGATGGCCCGGCAATGTCCGTCGAATGCTACGAGCACTATCTTCCTTTCGCCGTTGCCCTGAGCGTCGAGCAACGCTGGACCGAGCGGTTCAATCTTTGGCGAGAAAGCGAAAAGATGGAAACCTATGCTCCGGATTGGCGGAGCAGTTCTTAGAGGGACAGTGATGTAAAGGTCTGATTGAAATCTGCGAAGAACGACCGCACCACGATGACTTTGTCACGCCGAATCACTAACGTGCGATCATCAAATCGGGGAGCTCATCTGCATGTATGTGATACTTGCTCTTATCGTTGTCATCGCGCTTTACATCGTCTTCATTTATAACGGCCTGGTTCGTTCCCGGCAGATGGCTGAGGAAGCCTGGTCGGGCATCGATGTGCAGTTGAAGCGGCGCGCCGATCTGATCCCGAACCTGATCGAGACGGTCAAAGGCTATGCCGCCCATGAAAAGTCGACGCTCGAGGAGGTGGTTGCGCTCCGCAACAAGGCGCAGGCCGTGCCATCGGGTGACGTTGCCGGCAGGGCGCAGGCGGAAGGCCTGCTCGGCCAGGCGCTCGGCCGGGTGATCGCGCTCGCCGAGGCCTATCCCGATCTCAAGGCCAACCAGAATTTTGCCGAACTGCAGGCGTCGCTCGAAACTCTGGAGGGCGAGCTGCAGATGGCGCGGCGTTATTACAACGGCGCGGCCCGCGACCTCAACGTCAAGGTCGAAAGCTTTCCCTCCAATCTCGTCGCCGGCCAGTTCGGTTTTGCCAAGCGGGAGTATTTCGAGATCACCAACGAGGCCGATCGCGCCGTCCCCAGCGTCAAATTCTGACGATCCGGCATTTTGCCTTTGCAAAAAACCGATTAAGAGCAAGGGCAGGTGGCGACGCGCTTTAGCTCGCCCATGGACGGAAGACGTAGCATGACACGCACAGCCAAACTCACGATCATCCCGCCGGGCCGGCCGCTTTCCGGTCGCGCCATGCCGCCGGGCTCGAAGTCGATCACCAATCGGGCCCTGCTTCTCGCCGGCCTTGCCGAGGGCACGAGCCGGCTGACCGGCGCGCTGAAGAGCGACGATACCCGTTATATGGCCGATGCGCTGCGCGCCATGGGTGTTGCGATCGACGAGCCCGACGACACAACTTTCGTCGTCACCGGCAGCGGCCGGCTCATGCCGCCGAAGGCGCCGCTCTTCCTCGGCAACGCCGGGACGGCCACACGTTTCCTGACGGCGGCTGCGGCTCTGGTCGACGGTACCGTCATCGTCGACGGCGACGAGCACATGCGCAAGCGCCCGATCGGCCCGCTGGTCGAAGCGATGCGCACGCTCGGCATCGACATCACCGCCGAGACCGGCTGCCCGCCGGTCACCGTCAGGGGCACCGGCCGCTTCGAGGCCGACCGGATCCTGATTGATGGCGGGCTGTCCAGCCAGTATGTTTCGGCGCTGCTGATGATGGCGGCCGGCGGCGACCGTTCGGTCGACATCGAACTGGTCGGCGAGGATATCGGCGCGCTTGGCTATATCGATCTCACCACGGCGGCGATGAGGGCCTTCGGCGCCAAGGTCGAAAAGACCAGCCCCGTCACCTGGCGCGTCGAACCGACCGGCTACCGCGCCGCCGATTTCGTCATCGAGCCGGATGCATCGGCCGCGACCTACCTCTGGGCGGCCGAAGTGCTGAGCGAGGGCAAGATCGATCTCGGCGTACCGAACGATGCCTTCACCCAGCCGGATGCCAAGGCTTACGAGACGATCGCCAAGTTCCCGCATCTGCCGGCCGAAATCGATGGCTCGCAGATGCAGGATGCCGTTCCGACGATCGCCGTGCTTGCCGCCTTCAACGAGACGCCGGTCCGCTTCGTCGGCATTGCCAATCTGCGCGTCAAGGAATGCGACCGCATCCGCGCCCTGTCCACCGGGCTCAACAAGATCCGCGAAGGTCTGGCCGTCGAGGAAGGCGACGATCTGATCGTCCATTCCGATCCTGCTCTCGCCGGCCAGCGTCTTCCGGCCGAGATCGACACCTTCGCCGATCACCGCATCGCCATGAGCTTTGCGCTCGCCGGACTGAAGATCGATGGCATCACCATTCTCGACCCCGATTGCGTCGGCAAGACGTTCCCCGCCTATTGGCGGACGCTCGCCGCCCTCGGCGTGACCTATCAGGACAATGATTGACGAAAAGCGCGGCCGGGGCCGCCGGCAGGGAGAGAGGAATGGGGCGTCGGTTTTTCGGATTCTGCTTGGCGCTCATCTTGATGCTCGCCGCGCCGGCGGTCTTTGCCGCCGAGGTGATCGACAGCTTCGCCTCCGACATCACGCTGGAAAAGAGCGGCGCGATGACGGTGAGGGAAACGATCACCGTCAATGCCGAGGGCAACCGGATCAATCATGGCATCTTCCGGGACTTTCCGCTTTTTTTCACCGACGCCGGAGGTCGTCGCCGCAGCGTCGATTTCGACATGGTGTCGGTCAGCCGCGACGGCGCGGACGAGCCCTGGCATACCGAATCGATATCGGGCGGCATCCGCATCTATGCCGGCTCCGCCGAGGTGACGGTGACGCCGGGTCGTCATCGCTACGTCTTCACCTACCGGACCAACCGCCAGATCCGCTACTTCGACGATCACGACGAACTCTACTGGAACGTCACCGGCAATGGCTGGATCTTTCCGATCCGCTCCGCGACGGCGACGGTGACGCTGCCGCCGGGTGTCGCTGCGACGGGGACGATCTTCTTCACCGGCCCGCAAGGCGCGACTGGAAAGAACGCCCGTGTCAGCGAAAGCAGCGCCGGCCTTGTCTTTTCCACCACCGCGCCTCTTGGCCCCAATGAAGGCCTGACCTTTGCGATCCGGATGCCGAAGGGCTCGATCGATCCGCCGAGCGCGGATATGGAAAGCACCTGGTGGCTGAAGGACAACCGCAATTATTTCATCGGCTTCGGCGGCCTGATCCTGGTTTTCGCCTACTACCTCAGATCCTGGCTGAAGGTTGGTCGCGATCCCGCCCGGGGCGTCGTCGTGCCGCGCTGGGATGCGCCTGACGGCATCTCGCCGGCGCTGGTCAACTACATCGACAATAGGGGCTTTTCCGGCGGCGGCTGGACGGCGCTTGCCGCCACGGCGCTCAATCTTGCGGTCCGCGGTTACGTCAAGCTCGAAGACCTGAAGAATTCGATCGTCATTCGCGGTACCGGCAAGGCGCTCGGCAAGGAGAAGTTCCAGGCCGGCGAGGCCGAACTGCTGAAAGTGGCCGGCGGCGAAGGCAGGACGCTGACGATCGACAAGGCCAATGGCGAGCGGGTAAAATCGGTAGGGCAGTCCTTCCGTTCGGCCATCGAGAAGGAACATCGCGGCAAATATTACAATTCCAACATCGGCTATACCGCAGGCGGCATCGCGCTCAGCGCCGCCGCCCTGGTGGCGCTGTTCGTCTTCGGCTCGCTGGAGCCTGACACGATCGCACTGATGCTGATCCCGATTGCCATCTCGGTCTTCATTTCCGTCTTCGTCGCCGGTTTGGTCAAGTCGCTGCACCACGGCAGATCGCTGTTCGCCAAGGTCATGGCCGTCATCGCCGCAGCGGTCGGCGTTTTTGTCGGCGTCAGCATCCTGGCGATCATTGTCCTGACGCTTGCCTCGTCGCTGGTGGAGCTGCACGAAACGCCGATGCTCTTTGCCGTCGGCGGCATCGTGCTGCTCAACGTCCTCTATGTCTTCATCATGGGCGCGCCGACCCCGCTCGGCGCCAGGATGATGGACGGCGTTGACGGCCTGCGGCAATACCTGACGCTGGCCGAGAAGGACCGCATGAATATGGCCGGCGCTCCCCAAATGTCGCCGCAGCATTTCGAGACCCTGCTCCCCTATGCCGTGGCTTTGGGCGTCGAAAAGCCCTGGTCGCGCACCTTCGAGACCTGGCTCGCGGCAGCCGCCGCCGGCGCGGCCGCGGCCTATTCGCCCTCCTGGTATTCCGGTGATTTCAACAGCGGCAGCTTCTCCGACCGTATCGGCGGTTTCTCCTCGTCAATGGCGTCCACCATCGCGTCGACGATCCCCTCGCCGCCGCCGTCGAGTTCATCCTCCGGTTTTTCCGGCGGCGGCTCCTCTGGCGGAGGTGGCGGAGGCGGCGGAGGCGGGGGCTGGTAAGCTTTCCCGCTTGACCTTTCAGCCCGTGGCCCTTAACCGCCTGACGGAACAGGAAAGGGTCGCGCATGAAGGTTCTGTTGATCGGGTCGGGCGGACGCGAGCACGCGCTCGCCTGGAAGCTGGCGCAATCGCCGTTGCTGAGCGAACTCTACGCCGCGCCCGGCAATCCGGGCATTGGCGAACACGCCGTCCTCGTGCCGGTCAATATCGACGATCATGAAGCGGTCGCTGCCATCTGCAAGGACAAGGCGATCGATTTCGTCGTCGTCGGCCCCGAGGCCCCGCTCGTCGCCGGCCTCGCCGACCGGCTGCGCGCCGACGGCCTGGCGGTCTTCGGCCCCTCCGCCGGCGCCGCCCAGCTCGAGGGCTCCAAGGGCTTCACCAAGGACATCTGCGCCCGCTACGGCATTCCCACCGGCGCCTACCAGCGTTTCAACAACGCGCCGAAGGCGAAAGCCTATATTCGCGGGCAGGGCGCACCGATCGTCGTCAAGGCTGACGGGCTGGCCGCCGGCAAGGGCGTGACGGTTGCGATGACGCTCGATGAGGCGCTTGCTGCCGTCGACGACTGCTTCGAGGGCGCCTTTGGCGCGGCCGGCGCCGAAGTCGTCGTCGAAGCCTATCTCGATGGCGAGGAGGCAAGCTTCTTTTGTCTCTGCGACGGAAAACATGCGCTGCCGCTGGTGACCGCCCAGGATCACAAGCGGGTGGGCGAGGGCGATACCGGCGTCAATACCGGCGGCATGGGCGCCTATTCGCCAGCGCCGGTCATGACGGCCGAAATGGTCGAGCGGACGATGAAGGAAATCATCGAGCCGACAATCCGCGGCATGGCCGAGAGCGGGCATCCCTTCTCCGGCGTGTTTTTCGCCGGACTGATGATCACTCATAAGGGCCCGGAGCTGATCGAATACAATGTTCGTTTCGGCGATCCGGAATGCCAGGTGCTGATGATGCGGCTGAAGAGCGATCTGCTGCCGCTGCTGCTTGCCACCGCCAATGGCACGCTCGATCAGGTGAGCGCCGAATGGAGCGACGATCCGGCCCTGACAGTGGTCATGGCCTCGAAGGGCTATCCCGGCGCCTATGAGAAAAACACACCGATCCAGTCGCTGCCGGCGGCAGGCGAGGGCGAGAAGGTGTTTCATGCCGGCACGGGCATGAAGGACGGCGTGCTGGTCGCGACCGGCGGCCGCGTGCTCAACGTCACGGCGTCAGGCGGCACGGTTGCCGAGGCGAAGGGCCGCGCCTATGCCCTGCTGGACAGAGTTCGGTGGGAAAACGGCTTCTGCCGGCGCGATATCGGCTGGCGCGCGATCGAGCGCGAAAAAGCCTCGGACAAAGCATAAACCGCTACGTTCCTTAAATTTTTACCCTTTCCCCTGACGGGATGGAAACGAAGCTGCGCTATACCGCTGCCGTAGTGAGACGGAGGTGCGTTGATGCGTCAGATTTTCCTCGGTGCGGCAATCCTGCTGATGGCAGGCACGGCGATGGCCTCCTCGATTGAGGTGATCGGCAAAACGGCAGGCCGTGCAGAAGGCAGCATCGTCACTGAAAGCTGCGCCGCTTGCCCGCCGCTGCAGGCCGAGCATAGCCGCAAGGACTATACGGTGCCGGAACTGAAACCCGGCGTCCTCCAGGCAAGCGAAGTCCGCCACGTCGGCGGCGAAACGAAGATCTTCCGCACCGAAGCCTGGATGGGTGGTTCGCCCGTCGTCTTCGTCAGCAAGGCAACGCCGGAAGCCCTGGCTGCCGCCGAACCTTCGATATCGCCCGCCCAAGGCATCGACATGAACGCAACGACCGCAGCCGTCATCGGCGGCGATGCCAGGCCGGTTGCCGCCGGCATGGTTGAGAAGCCGGCGGCTCTCGATATTTCCGAATTCAAGCTGCGCTTCTAGACGATCAACACGCAAAACGGCTGTGTGCCACTAAAGCCAATCTGAGCCGCTGCGATAGTTCCCTGCCCCTGCCCGATCAAGGTTTCGATCGCTTGGGGTTCCACCGCGGTGGAGCGAATGCACCCTCGAAGAGAAGCGGGGGTGCATTCCTGCTTTAGAGCTTTTCCGGGTTAGATTGAAGCATTCTGTTGGCTCAAACGGGGTCGGATGGTCGACCGGCCGGCGCGTGTCGTAGCCCAGCTCTACGGCCAAGCCGGCCGGTCGATCAGCCGGCCCGTTTCAGCCAACCCTCCCGCAGATTTGCTTGGCAAATCTGCAAGACCTTGGAATCGCCGGACGCACTTGTCGCTTCGCCCACGGCGAAGCGGTGCGGCCGGTGGGCCGGGCATGTTTCCGCCAGGATCAAAGGCGATCGGCTCGGACGTACCTGGGGGTATGCCCGTCGCCAATCGCCTTTGCCCTGACGAAAACCTGCTCCGGCAGAATGCTTCAATCTAGCCCGGAAAAGCTCTAAGGCCCCGGCAGTTCTGCAGAGCGAAAACGGATGATATTCGATCGGCGGGTGAAGTCAGCGGTATGCTTGGTAACTCCGCCCCTGATTTTTAGGGAAATTTGCGCCGTTTTGAATAAAATTAAAGCTTTCTTATTGAGTCAGCTTCAATTCTTACTCACCGGTCGCAGCATGTTGTTCAGCAGCGGTAGACGCGTCCTTCTCAGATGCGCTCGCACAGGCGGTAGAAGACCGCACCGGAATGTATTCCCTCATTCCCCTTTGCGAGGAATCATGAAAAATTTGAAGATATCGAAGCAGCTCATATTGCTGATCGTCGGTTTGATGTCGGCCTTTGCGATCGCCACGTCCCTGCAGATCCGCTCCTCGGTCGATGCCATTTACAAGGAGCGTTACGACATGCTGCGTGCCGAGGTTCAGTCGGCGATCTCGGTTCTCAAGCTTTACCAGGCCAAGGTGACCGCAGGCGAAATGAAGCTGGAGGATGCCCAGAAGCAGGCTTACGCCACCGTCAATGGCATGAAATACGATCCGGACGGCTATTTCTTCGGCTATAGCTACGATGTCCAGATGATGTTTCACTACGACGCCTCGAAGGTCGGACAGAACCTGAAGGGGCAGCCGGACAGCAAGGGCAAGCTCTATCGCGAAGAGTTGGTCAAACTCGGCCAGCAGGGCGGCGGTCTCGTCGAATTTTATTCCACCAGCAAGCCGGGCCAGCCGGCCGGCGATTATCGCAAGACGGCCTATGGCCAGGCCTTCGACCCCTGGAAGGTCGTCGTTGTCACCGGCGTCTATATGGACGATCTCGATGCCCAGGTGAACAGCACGATCCTGACCGCTCTCTCCGGCAGCATCGTTCTTTTCTTCCTGGCCATGGCTGCGGCCTACGTCGTCATCCGCGGCATATCGGGGCCCCTCAACAATGTCCATGCCGCCCTGAAGGCGGTCTCCGAAGAGGACGTCTCCATCGCCATCCCGCATACCGGCATGAACAATGAGGTCGGCATGATGGCAAAGGCGACGCTGTCGCTGCAGGAGAAGATCCGCGAACGGCATCAGATGTCCGATCGCGAGGCGGCCCAGCAGCTGGCGCTGGAAAGCGAGCGCGAAAACAACCTGCGCCAGCAGCAGGACGACGCCGCACTCCAGGCCCGCGTGGTGACGACGATCGGCCAGGCGCTGGAGCTGATCGCCCGCGGCGATCTTACCGTCCGCTGCGCCGATCTCGGCCAGAAATACGCCGCCCTTCGCGACAACTTCAACGATGCGCTGTCGCATCTCGAAGCCGCCATGGCCAAGGTCAGCGCCAAGGGCAGTGACATCGGTACGAGCAAGGAAGAGATTCGCCGCGCCTCGAACGAGTTGTCGCAGCGCACCGAGCGCCAGGCCGCAAGCCTGGAGGAAACATCGGCCGCCCTCGATGAGCTCACGGTCGCCGTCCGCCAGACCGCCGATGGCGCCCATGAGGCGAGCAAGCGCGTGCACGCCGTCAGCGCCGAGACCACCCATAGCGATGCGATCGTCAGCGAGGCGATCGAGGCGATGAGCGGCATCGAGAAATCGTCTTCGGAGATATCAAAGATCATCGGCGTCATCGACGAGATCGCCTTCCAGACCAACCTCCTGGCTTTGAACGCCGGCGTCGAGGCGGCCCGTGCCGGTGAATCCGGCAAGGGTTTTGCCGTTGTTGCCCAGGAGGTGCGCGAACTCGCCCAGCGCTCCGCCGCCGCGGCAAAGGAGATCAAGGACCAGATCGCCCGCTCCTCCACCCAGGTCGATCACGGCGTCCGACTGGTCGGCGAGGCAGGCGAGGCGCTGAAGCGCATCTCCGACCAGATCAAGGCCGCCAACGAGATCGTCGCCAAAATCGCCCACAGCGCTTCCGAACAGGACACCACGCTGCGCTCGATCTCTTCGGCGGTGAACCAGCTCGACGCCGCCACCCAGCAGAACGCCGCCATGGCCGAGGAGACCACGGCATCGGCCGAGACGCTCGCCAGCGACACCGACGAACTGATCGACCTCATCCGCGGCTTCCGGGTCGGCAATGCCGGTGCTGCTCCCATTGCGCATCAAGGTCGCCGCGCTGCCTAGCGCAATTCCAGGATAGAGGCGGGTTTCCGTCAGGAATTGCATAAAAACAAAAGCAGTGTGGGGACAAACAGGATTTTCAGCACCAAATTCTTAGCGGCCGTCGGTTCTCCGGCGGCCGTGTCGTTTGGGGTTCATTGTGCCAGACGGTCGATCAATCGGTCGATTTCCCCATCGGAAAACACTTCGACGCCGGCCGCTTTCAGCGCCGCCGCCGTTACGCCGTTGCCGGCCTGCCTGCGTCCGGAAAAGGTGCCGTCATAGATGAACCCGGAGCCGCAGGACGGACTGCCGTCGATGAGCAGAGCATAGCGGCAGCCGGTCTGCCGTGCGAGCGCCACGGCATTCTCCGCCGCCTGCAGAAACTCTGCCGTCACATCGCCGCCCGTCAGCTCTATAACCCGCGCCTTGCCGGCCAGAACCTCTTTGCCGGTTGCCGCCTCTGCGATCTCCGCCGGCGCCCGCGGCACCGCCATGCCCGCCGACATCTCCGGACAGATCGTCACCAACCGCCCTTCGGCCCGCCATCTCTCGATCGCCGGGTGAAGCAACGGTTTCGCCCGTCCGTCATAACGGACGGCGTGCCCCATGAGGCAGGCGCTGACGAGAATCTTGCTGTGCATGGCTGTTTGAATAGCGCCGTGGTGGCGGCAATGCCAGGGTTGGGTGGGCGGATTGTTTAAGCGATAGCAAAACGCCCCTCATCCGCCTGCCGGCGCCTTCTCCCCGCGCGCGGGGCGAAGGGGATTTGCCGCGACCTCTCCGTTCCCCACAACCTCTCGCAGGGCAGGTCCCCTCTACCCGTTTACGGGGGTCCGGAGGACGGGACGAGACCCGTGGCTCGACCCCGGCAAAGGTTAGGGTGAGGGGCAGATGTTCGAGACCGCGCCGCGTCGGCACTGCAAGAAGCCGAATATCACCCCGAAATCTTCGAGAAATCCGCCACCGTTCCCGTCGCCTCGCGGATCAACCGCAGCAGAGCCAGGCGGTTGGCGCGGATGGCCGCGTCCTCGTCGTTGACGAGCACGTCTTCGAAGAAGCGGTCGACAGGGCCGCGCAGCTTGGAAAGCGCTTCCATCGCCGAGCGAAAATCTTCGCCGGCAACGGCATTCGCCGCATCCTGCGAAGCGCTCGATATGGCGGCGAACAGCTCCTTCTCGGCATCGAGCCTGAAGAGCGCCGGCGAAACGCCGTCGGCGATGACGGTGCCCTTCTTCTCCTCGGCGGCGAGCAGCTGCGTCGCGCGCTTGGTGCCGGCGAGCAGGTTCTTGCCGTCCTCCGAGGAGATGAAGGCCGTCAGCGCCTCGACGCGGCGCGCCACCATCAACAGATCGTCGGCTTCAGGCGTCAGCACGGCGTCGATCAGATCGTGCCGGGCACCCTGATCACGCAGATAGACCTTGAGGCGATCATGGAAGAAGGAGAGCAGATCATCATCCTTGGTCGCCGCCAGCAGCGGCAGGCGGACCCTGCGTTCCAGCAGGATACGAACGACGCCGAGGGCGGCACGCCGCAGCGCAAACGGGTCTTTTGAACCCGTCGGCTTCTCGTCGATCGCCCAGAAGCCCGTCAGCGTGTCGAGCTTGTCGGCAAGCGCCAGCGTAATCGCCACCTTGTTCTCCGGCACGCGGTCCGACGGACCCTGCGGCTTGTAATGGTCCTCGATCGCCGCGGCGACGGAGGCGTTTTCGCCCTGCAGCACCGCATATTTGCGGCCCATCAAGCCTTGCAGTTCCGGAAATTCGCCGACGGCCTCGGTGCGCAGATCCGCCTTGGCGAGCACGGCGGCGCGATCGACGAGACCGGCGTCGGCGCCGGTGATATCAGCCAATTCCTTTGCCCGCGCGCGGATGCGGGCGACCCGGTCGCCCTGCGTGCCGAGCTTGGCGTGGAAGGTCACGTCGAGCGCATCGAGCTTGGCCATGCGTTGGTCGAGCGGCTTCTTCAGGTCAAGGCCGAACCTTACGGCAGATGTTTTGAGTGTCTCGAGGTCGGGCATATCGCTCTGGTCGCGCTTCCAGAAATGCAGGGCATCCGAAAGGCGGGCGCGCACCACCTTGCCGTTGCCATGGACGATTTCCTTGCCACCGTCATGCGCCTGGATGTTGGACACCAGGATGAACCTGTTCGACAGTGTCTCTTCGCCCTGCCTTCGGGTGACGAAGCACTTCTGGTTGGTTTTGATCGTCAGCCGGATGATCTCGGAGGGAATGGAGAGATAATCTTCCTCGAAGCTGCCCATCAGCACCTGTGGCCATTCGACGAGGCCGGACACTTCCTCCAGCAAGCCTTCGTCTTCCACCAGCTCGAGCCCGTTGGCAAAAGCAATGTCGCGCGCGTCGTGCAGGATGATGTCCTTGCGCCGCTCGGCGTCGAGGATGACCTTCGCCTTTTCCAGGCTCGCCGCATAATCGTCGAAGCGGCGGACAGTGATGGCTTCGGGCGCATGGAAGCGGTGGCCATAGGTGACGTTGGAGGCGGTGATGCCGTCGATCTCGAAGGGGATGACCACGGTTTCTTCATGCTCCGGGCCGAAGGTGCAGACGATCGACTGCAGCGGCCGCACCCAACGCAGCGCGCCCGGTCTGGAGGAGGCCTTGCCCCAGCGCATCGATTTCGGCCAGGGGAAATCGCGGATGATGCCGGGCATCACCTCGGCGACGATCTCTTCCGTCGCGCGGCCGGGCTTGGAAATGACTGCGACGTAGAAATCGCCCTTCTTTGGATCGCTCACCACCTGCGCCTCGGAGACGGAGGAAAGGCCGGCGCCGCGCAGAAAGCCCTCGATTGCCTTCTCGTTGGCGTCGGTGCGCGGCCCTTTGCGTTCCTCGCGTACATCGGCCGAGCGCGCCGTCAAGCCGTGGATGTCGAGCGCCAGCCGGCGCGGCGTCCAGTATTCGCGCGCGCCCTCATAGGACAGGCCGGCTTCGACGAGCGCATCGGTGACGAGCTTCTTCAGGTCGCCGGCAGCCTTGCGCTGCATGCGGGCCGGAATCTCTTCGGAGCGAAGTTCGAGAAGAAGGTTTGGCATGTCACTCTTTTCCTTGCGCCCGCGGGCAGGGCGATCCAAAAACGTTGCTTCTGCTATCAAAGAATGCCGCATCTGCACAACCGCAAAAACGGAAGAGAGCGATGGGGATGGGCGACACGCAGATGCCCCCAATTCCCCAACTTCCGCTGTGGAAACCACAGTCGGGCATTGCCTTGCCGCTTTTCGCCGCTATGGTCCCGCAACTTTCGTCGGAACAGGAAATCCCATGGCCGCTGACCTCCGTTTTCTCGCAGCCCGTATCTCGGCCGAAATCAACGCCCGGCCGGACCAGGCCAAAGCCGCCATCGAGCTGCTCGACGAGGGCGCCACCGTGCCCTTCATCGCCCGCTACCGCAAGGAAGTGACGGGCGGGCTCGATGACACCCAGCTGCGCAATCTCGCCGAGCGGCTGGTCTATCTGCGCGAACTCGAAGCCCGGCGCGACGCGATCGTCGAATCGATCACCGGCCAGGGCAAGATGACCGAGGAGCTGATGGCGAAGGTCGCGGGCGCCGAAACCAAGGCCGAGCTCGAGGATCTCTATCTGCCCTACAAGCCGAAGCGCCGCACCCGCGCCGAAATCGCCCGCGAACGCGGCCTCGGCCCGCTTGCCGAGGCGATCCTGGCCGAGCGTGGCCGAGAGCCGGCGGTGCTCGCCGAAGGCTTCGTCACGGCTGACGTGCCCGACGTGAAGACGGCGCTGGAAGGCGCGCGCGACATCATCGCCGAAGGTATTGCCGAAAATGCCGACCTGCTCGGCAAGTTGCGCGCCCATATGCGCCAGGCAGCGCTGCTGAAGGCCAGGGTCGTTGACGGCAAGCAGGCGGCGGGCGAGAAGTTCTCCGATTATTTCGATCATTCCGAACGCTGGGCGACCGCGCCCGGCCACCGCGCGCTCGCCATGCTGCGCGGGTGGAACGAGGAGGTGCTGACGCTGACGATCGAGGCCGATGCCGAGACCGCATCGCCGAACAAGCCGGTCGAACGGATGATCGCCGCTGCCTATGAGATCGGCACCAGCCGTCCCGGCGACCGGTGGCTGATGGAGGTCGCCAGCTGGACCTGGCGCGTCAAGCTTTCCATGTCGCTGTCGCTCGATCTGATGCGGGAGCTGCGCGAAAGGGCCGAAGAGGAGGCGATCCATGTCTTCGCCCGCAATCTGAAGGACCTGCTGCTGGCCGCGCCGGCCGGCTCGCGCGCGACCATGGGTCTCGATCCCGGCATCCGCACCGGCGTCAAGGTCGCCGTCGTCGACGGCACCGGCAAGGTGGTGGCGACATCGACCGTCTATCCCTTTCAGCCGAGGAACGACGTGCGCGGCGCCCAGATCGAGCTCGCCTCGCTGATCCGCAAGCACAATGTCGAGCTGATCTCGATCGGCAACGGCACAGGCAGCCGCGAAACCGAAAAGCTGGTGGCCGACATGCTGGCCGAGCTGCCGGCCCCGAAGCCGACCAAGGTCATCGTCTCGGAAGCGGGCGCCTCGGTCTATTCCGCCTCGGCGACCGCAGCGGCCGAGTTTCCCGATCTCGACGTATCGCTGCGCGGCGCCGTCTCCATCGCCCGGCGCCTGCAGGATCCGCTCGCCGAACTCGTCAAGATCGAGCCGAAGTCGATCGGCGTCGGCCAGTATCAGCACGATGTCGACCAGCAGAAGCTGTCGCGCTCGCTCGATGCCGTGGTCGAAGACGCGGTGAACGCCGTCGGCGTCGATCTCAACACCGCCTCGGCGCCATTGCTCGCCCGTGTCTCCGGCCTCGGCCCATCGATCGCCGAGGCGATCGTCCGCCACCGCGACAGCGAGGGCCGTTTCGAGACGCGGCGCGATCTGCTGAAGGTCGCAAGACTCGGCGGCCGCACCTTCGAGCAATGCGCCGGCTTCCTGCGCATTCCGAACGGCAAGGAGCCGCTCGACGCCTCCTCGGTCCACCCCGAGGCCTACGGCGTCGCCAAGAAGATCGTTGCTGCCTGCGGCCGCGACCTGCGCGCCCTGATGGGCGACAGCGCCGTTCTGAAATCGATCGACCCGCGCCGGTTCATCGATGAGAAATTCGGCCTGCCGACGGTGAAGGACATCATCGCCGAGCTGGAAAAGCCCGGCCGCGACCCGCGTCCAAGCTTCAAGACCGCGACCTTCGCCGAGGGCGTCAACGAGATTTCCGACCTGACTCCGGGCATGGTGCTCGAAGGCACCGTCACCAATGTCGCCGCCTTCGGCGCCTTCGTCGATATCGGCGTGCATCAGGACGGTCTGGTGCATGTGTCCCAGCTTGCCGATCGTTTCGTCAAGGACCCGCATGAGGTCGTCAAGGCGGGCGATGTCGTCAAGGTGCGGGTCGTGGAAGTCGACGCCAAGCGCAAGCGCATCGGTCTCTCCATGCGCCGCGACGATGGTTCTTCGGCGTCTCAGCCGCGTGCTGATTCTCGCGGAGGTCAGGGCGGCCGGCCGCAGAACGATCGCCGGCCTGCAGCTCCGAAACCGGAGAGCCAGAGTGCCTTCGGTAGTGCACTCGCCGAAGCCATGAAACGAAAATAACGGCTTAACCGTCATTTCGGCAAAAATGCAACAGTTTGGCAGCGTTCTTTGCGGACTGCTAAATCCGGCGCTTGTAAGGCGGAGGAGAGTTATTAAGTTGATGTGACCATCCTGTCACATTTGCGAGGCGTCCATGGCGTCGGCTTTCCTATCGATTGTCCAGCAAATCATCCGCAAGGGTTCGTTGAAACTTACCCTTGCCAATGGCGAGACTCACGTGATCGGCGACGGCACCGGAGACATGGTGGTCGCCCGGCTTGCCGATCAGGAGGCCGAGGACGCCATCCGGCGCGATCCGACGCTGAAGCTCGGTGAAATGTACATGCAGGGCCGGTTCATTCTCGAACAGGGCAACATCTACGACTTCCTATCGCTGGTGAAGCAGAACACCACCAACGAGATCTTCGACTTCAAGATGGCGGCGCTGCTCGTCGGCCGTATCGCCTGGCAGCAGCTGAAGAGTCGCGTGCCGATCAATCGTAACAAGCACAATGTCGCCCATCATTACGATCTGTCGGCCAAGCTCTTCGATCTTTTCCTCGACGAGGATTGGCAATATTCCTGCGCCTATTTCGAACCGCCGGGTATCGGTCTTGACGAGGCGCAGCTTGCCAAGAAACGCCATATCGCCGCCAAGCTGCTGCTTAGGCCCAACCAGCGGATCCTGGAGATCGGCTCCGGCTGGGGCGGCATGGGCATGTATCTGACGGAGGCGA
Source organism: Rhizobium sp. NLR8a (assembly GCF_019685235.1). Classification (NCBI taxonomy): domain Bacteria; kingdom Pseudomonadati; phylum Pseudomonadota; class Alphaproteobacteria; order Hyphomicrobiales; family Rhizobiaceae; genus Rhizobium; species Rhizobium sp. NLR8a. The sequence goes on along the minus strand of NZ_JABDWI010000008.1, from coordinate 143,018 downwards.
CTGAAGGCGCCGAGTTCACCGGCATTACGCTGAGCGAAGAGCAGCTCAAGGTCTCCCGCGCCCGCGCCGAAAAGCGCGGCCTTTCCGAGCGGGTGCATTTCGAGCTGCAGGACTACCGCACCATGAGCGGGCGAAAGTTCGACCGCATCGTCTCCGTCGGTATGTTCGAGCACGTCGGCATCGGCAATTATGGCAACTTCTTCCGCAAGGTATCGGACCTGCTCGACCACAACGGCGTCATGGTGCTGCATTCGATCGGCCGTCCGAAGCCGAGCTTCGGCACCAATGCCTTCATCGAGAAGTATATTTTCCCCGGTGGCTATATCCCTTCCGTCGGGGAGGTCTTGCCGCCCCTGGAGAAGGCCGGGCTCCTCGTCAGGGACGTCGAAATCCTGCCGATGCATTATGCCTATACCCTGCGCCACTGGCGCGAGCGTTTCGTGGCGCGCAAGGCCGACGCGGTGGCGCTTTACGACGAGCAGTTCTTCCGCATGTGGGAATTTTATCTGGCCGGTTCCGAAATGGGCTTCCGCTGGGATGAGCTGTTCATCCTGCAGATCCAGATCGCCAAGAACCAGTTTACCGTTCCCGACAACCGCAACTATATCGCTGAGAACGAAGCGAAGCTGAAGGAATTCGAGGCGAGGCGGCCACCGCTGGAAAAGGTGACGTTCTGATCCCGCGGCGGCGTTTGTGATGAAAGGGGCTGCGGATGAGCAATGTCTTTCCCGAGATTTACCTGGTCCGCCACGGTGAAACCGAATGGAGCCTGTCCGGGCGCCATACCGGGCGGAGCGATATTCCCCTGACGGCGACCGGTGAAGCCGCCGCTCGAAAACTCGCCGAGCGGCTGGCCGGCCTTTCCTTCTCGCTGGTCTGGTCGAGCCCGTCGCAACGGGCCCGCAAGACCTGCGCGCTCGCCGGCTTCGGAGCGGGCGCGGCGATCCGCGACGATCTAGCCGAATGGGATTACGGCGCCTATGAAGGCGTCACGACGAAGACGATCCTGGCGGAGCGCCCAGGCTGGCAGCTCTTTCGCGACGGTTGCCCGAACGGCGAAACGGCCGCTGACGTCGGTGCCCGCGCCGACACCGTCATCGATGCGCTTCGCCAAGCGGCAGCCCCCATCCTGATCTTTTCCAGTTCGCATTTCCTGCGCGTGCTGGCCGCCCGCTGGCTCGGCCTGCCGCCGCAAGCTGGCGCGCATTTCGTGCTCGATACCGCCAGCATCAGCGTGCTTGGTTATGAGCACGACCTGACCGAACCGGTCATCCGCCGGTGGAACCAGAGATAGGGCGACTATTTGCTGTTTTTCTCGTGCCGACAACGGCACCTTACCAACCTCTCCCGAGTAAAACGGGGAGAGGGGACGTGCCGTGCGAAAGGTTAGCGGGGACGGAGAGGCTGAGGTTTGTTCCCTTCGCCCCGCAGGCGGGGAGAAAGTGCCGGCAGGCGGATGAGGGGCCGCTCTCGCCGGTTTCCTAGGTCTCGATGACGCGCAATCCCCTCGCCGTGGTTAACATCGCGGTAACGACCTCACGATAAATGTAGCCACCGCCGCTCTCCGCGGCTGTGTTTTTGCGTTTTCTGGAGTGCGGACGTGTTTCATCGATCAGTCGTATCGATCTCCCTGGCTATTGCCTGTTCATCCCCGGCATTGGCGCTCGCGCAGGAAAGCGGCCAGCATTTCTGGTCCGGCGACTGGTATCTCAGCGTCGGTATCGCCGGCTTTTCAGCGCCGAAATTCGAAGGCTCACGGCGCTATGAGTTCCGGTTCAGCCCGCTGATTTCGGCCGGGCGGCAGGGCTCGGCTCCGCGCTTTTCCTCGCGCAACGACAATCCGTCCTTCGCCCTCATGGATAATGGTGCTTTCCGCGCCGGCCTCGTCGGCAAATTCGTGCCTTCGCGCGACGAGGGCGACGGTCATGAACTGAAGGGCATGAAGAAGGTCAAATGGGGAGCGGAAGCCGGCGGCTTCGTCGAAGTCTATCCGACCGATTTCCTGCGCGCCCGCGCCGAAGTTCGCCAAGGCATCCGCTCCCATGACGGGGTCGTTGCCGATCTCGCCGTTGATGCCTTCACCGATATCGCCCCCAACCTGCAATTGTCCGGCGGTCCGCGCGCGACATTCGCCACCAGCGGCTATTATGATGCCTATTACGGCGTCAACGCCAAACAGTCGGCGGCAAGCGGGCTTGATCAATACAAGCCGTCGTCGGGCGTCCAGTCCTATGGCGCCGGCGCGGCCCTGACATGGAAGGCGACGGAAAACCTGTCGGCCAGCTCTTTCCTCGAATACAAGCGACTGGCGGGTCCGGCGGCCGACAGCAGCCTCGTGCGGCAGCGCGGCTCGAAGAACCAGGTGCTCATCGGTGTCTCGGCGACCTACAGGTTCAATTTCTCGCTGCAGTGATTTAATGCATGTCGCCCGGAAGTGTGCCGCGGTTCCGGGAAAACGACATGCATAAACAAAGAGCCGAAGCGCGGCCATACGAAATCAGATTTAATGCGACACGCTTCTGGCGCGCTGCGATCGCTTCTTGACCGGATCGCCGGCCCGCCGCTAGATGAATGGCATGCAAGATACCGGCGAGTTCCACGATCGCGTCTCCGACGCACCTTCCGATAACTGGGTCTACCGGATCCTGCCGCCATGGCTCTGGCCTTATGCGCAGCTTGCACGCTGGGATCGACCGATCGGCTGGCAGCTCTTGATGTGGCCGTGCTTCTGGTCGGCCACGCTCGCCTCCAATGCGGCGATTGGCCAGGGGCTCTATTCCGGCAGCCTGCTGGTGTCCCACCTTTTCCTCTATTTCATCGGCGCCGTCGCCATGCGCGGCGCCGGCTGCACCTATAACGATCTCGTCGACCACGAGATCGATATGGAAGTGGCCCGCACCCGCTCGCGTCCGCTGCCCTCCGGCCGCGTCACCCGCGCCCGCGCCAAGATCTTCATCGGCATTCAGGCGCTGGTCGGCCTCTTCGTGCTCTTGCAGTTCAACTGGTTCACCGTCTTTCTCGGCCTCCTCTCGCTCGGCATCGTCGCGCTTTATCCCTATGCCAAGCGCTTCACCGACTGGCCGCAATTCTATCTCGGCCTTGCCTTTTCCTGGGGCGCGCTGATGGGCTGGGCCGGCATTCTGGGCGGCCTCTCCTTTGCCGCCATCCTGCTCTACGCCGCCTCCGTTGCCTGGACGATCGGTTACGACACGATCTATGCGCATCAGGACAAGGAGGATGACGAGCTGATCGGCGTGCGCTCCACCGCGCGCCTCTTCGGTGATAAGACGAGGCAATGGCTGATCGGCCTTTATGGGCTGACGCTGTTGCTGATGTTTGCGGCCTTCGCGCTCGCCGGCGCCAATCTCATCGCCTTTATTGCCTTGTTCGGCGCGGCCGGCATGTTCGCTTGGCAGATTGTCCGGCTCGATATCAACGATCCCGCCCAGTGCCTGGCGCTCTTCAAGTCGAACAACCGCGTCGGCCTGACCATCTTCCTCGGCCTGTTCTTTTCGCTGCTCTTCGCCCTTCCTTGAGGGCAATGACCCGTAACACGAAAAACCCGGCACAAGCGCCGGGTTTCGAAATTTTCCGAGATATTACCGCCGAAATGGCGCTGTCGCGATTTCGGTCAGTTGCGGGCGATGATTTCCTTGCCTTCGATCTTCATGGCGACGCCCAGCTGCCCGGTGGTGCGACGCACGAGGAAGCGCGGACGGCGATTGGCGAAGTAGGAATGACGGCGGCGCGGCTTGAGGTCACTGGTGCGCAGCGCCCCGATATGCTCTTCGAGCGGCCGGGCGACGCCATCGGCCTCGACCATCAGCATCGGAATGCGGAAGGCCTCCGACCAGCTGCGCCAGTCGGCGGCGATGTCGCTGAGATCATGGGCGACGAGCAGCGGAATGCAGAGTTCCGGATCCGCATGGTGAAGCTCGAGTGTGACGGTGACCTCGCCGTCGCCATGGTCGATGGCGCGGGCGGCGACACCCTTGAAGACGCGCCTCGGCAGGGCAATCGAGAGTGGCAGGCCGCTGGAGGGAAGGACTTTCCGCAGGACCGCGCCGCGTTCGTCGATCGTGATGCTGACGTCATCCGAACAATCATGGATGGCGTAGCTGACCTGCTGCGGAAAGCGGGACGGATCGAGACGCAGCGTCGTGTCAGCCCAAGCGGGCTTCAAAACGGGATTGTTCATTTCATTCTACCCTTGTCTTACCTGAGAGCCGGTTTTCGGTCTTCTCCTCGGGACTTTTCGTCCTCTATGTCCGACAATAGGCGGCCCCCCTTCCGTACAGCTTAAAAATTGCGGTTAAGAAAACTTTGCCTCCCCTGATGGTTATCAAAACCGAATCCGGCAGGGTTTCCGGAAGGTGAACGGCCCGCTGCCCTGAAATGGCGCAGTCCAAAGGTAAGTCTCGGGTAAGTTTTGCGTGGCAAAATGGGCTCACCAGCAGTTTGTCGTTCTTTAGAGATTTTGCCGAAAAGGGCGCTTTTGATGATCACGGCCTCCCTCGCTTACACGATCCTGTCGAAGGACATGACGTCGAGCTTGAACAAGGTCGCCTCGCAGGCGACGGTCAAGAAGGATGCCCAGTACTACGCGGACAATATCAACAAGGTCAAAGACGTCGACGACTTTCTCGGCGATTACAAGCTCTACAGCTACGCGATGAAGGCCTACGGCCTTGAGGACATGACCTATGCCAAGGCCTTCATGAAGAAGGTGCTCGAGAGCGATCTGACCGATCCGAACAGCTACGCCAACAAGCTTTCCGATACGCGCTACCGCGAATTCGCCGCCGCCTTCAATTTCAACGCACCCGACAAGGACGTTCAGACCGATGCTCAGGAGGACGAGCTCATCGGCCTCTACAAGCAGTCCTTCGTCGATGCCGACAAGGTGTCTGCCACCGAGAGCACATATTACAGCAACAATATCGACAGTGTGCAGACCGTCGACGACCTGGTCAACAACACCCGGATGCGCACCTATGTGCTGAAGGCCTTCAAGATCGATCCCACCTATGCCTCAAAGGATTTCCTGCGGCAGGTGCTGACGAGCGACCTCAGCGACCCGACAAGCGTCGTCAACACCCAGGGCGGCGACAAATACAAGGCGCTTGCCGCCCAGTTCAGCTTCAATGCCGATGGTACGGTCAACGGCAGCGCCCAGACCGCGACGCAGAAGGCGTCGATCATCGAGACCTATACGCTGAACAACCAGTCTGTGATCATCGACAATTCCGTCGGTTCCGATGTCGTCTATGTCAGCAAGACGGCGGCCGAATACAATCAGGCCTATTACACCGCCAAGATCGGCACGATCACCAACGTCGACGATCTCGTCGCCGACAGCCGACTGACCTCCTATATCAAGACCGCCTACAGCATGGGCGCCGATTTCACCGCGCCGGCGCTGCGCATGGTGTTGACCGACCCCGGTTATGCCCAGCTGATGGGCTTTACCGACGTCTATAACGCCTTCAATTTCAAGGCCGACGGCACGACATCGACAACGGCGCGTGCCCAGACGATCGACCAGTCGAACAAGCTGAAGGACGCGGCGGCAAGCACCGCCAATTATTATAGCGTGACTTCGCGGTCGAGCAGCATCACCAATGTCGACGACCTGCTCGCCGACAGCGTTCTGGCGCGCTATATCAAGGATGCCTACGGCCTCGGCACCAGCTTCAGCAATGCCGAGCTGAAGAGCATTCTGACGGACTCGACCTATGCCGCCGCCCAGGGGAAAGCCGGGCTCAATGCCGACTTCAACTTCAATGCGGACGGCTCGATCAACGGTTCGGTGATCCAGACCGACGCACAGCGCAAGTCGACCACCGACAAATCGGCGGCGAACGCAGCGCACTTCAACGCCATGATCGGCAATATCACCAATGTCGACGACATCATGTCCGATCCCGTCGCCGTCAGCTATCTCAGAACCAGCATGCAGATCGCCGACAGCGTTTCCGACGCAACGCTGAGGAGCTTCCTCGTCGATCCCGCGGCTGCCAGCGCCCAGGGCTATAGCGACGTCCACGATCTCTTCAATTTCAAAACGGACGGCTCGGTCGCGACCCTCTATGCCACGCAGAGTGCGGCGCAAAGCGCCAGCACGGCAAGCAAGGCCGACGATGCCGCCGTCTATTACCAGGCAACGATCGCCGGCATCTCCAATGTCGACCAGCTGCTAAGCGACCGCCGGCTGAACAATTTCATCCGCAACGCCTACGGCATCCCGTCGACCGTCAGCGATGTCGATCTGCGCGCTATCCTGACCGATCAGAGCGGCACCGGCACCTATGCCGACGTCGCCGCCGCCTTCAACTTCAAGGCGGACGGTTCGCTCGAGGATGGCATGGCGGCACAGACATCCGCCCAGATCACCAACACGAAAATTGCCGCCACGGCGCGCACGGACGACTATTCCGCCCGCATGGCGACGATCGCCAATGTCGATGATCTCATCGCCGATCCTGCCATCACCAACTTCCTGAAGAGCACCTACAATCTGCCGTTCGATATCACGGACGCCGATCTCAAGAGCATCCTGACCGATGCGACCGCCGCTGCCGCGGCCGGCTATTCCGACCTCAATGCCGATTTCAACTTTGCCGCCGACGGATCGCTTCCCGTCGTCAGCTCGATCCAGACCGCAGATCAGGCGCAGACCACCAACGACAACTACATGGCGCGCTATGACGACGAGCGCGACGAGGCGATCGAAGAAGTTGCCGACAATTACAAGAGCATGATGGCCGACAGCACGAGCCTGCTCGATTTCTCCGAGATCAACAGCGTCAACGACTTCCTGCGCACCAATCGAACGGCAGATTTCAAGAAGAGCAACGACAATCTGCCGGATCTCTATCATGTCGCGCTGCAGGCCTACGGCTTGACCGATCAGGACGTGCCGCGCTCGATGATGCGTAAAATCCTGACGAGCGATGCCTATGATCCGGACGGCTATATCGCCTCGCTGAAGGACGAGCGCATCACCAACCTGGCGCGCGCCTTCAACTTCGGCCCCGACGGCAAGCCGGCGGCGCCCCTCCAGGCGCTGCCGGACGCGACCATGGCCAAATACGCCACGGACTACAAGGCGCATGTAACCATGCTGCTGAAGGCTGGGCCGGTAAAGGACAAGGCATCGAAGGACGCAACGGCCGAGGTGGATTATTTCGCCAAGGGTATGGCGAAAGTGCAGTCGCTCGACGATTTCCTCGATGATAGCCGCCTGACCGATCTGGTGTTGAAGGCGAACAACCTCGACCCGAAGGATTACGACAAGGCGACGCTGAAGAAGATCTTCACCTCCGATCCCGACGACAAGAAGAGCTACCTCAACACCAAGGCCGATGCGCGCTTCAAGGATATCGTCGCCGCCTTCAACTTCGACAAGGACGGCAATCTGACCCGTGCCAAGATAGGCTCCATCCAGAACAAGGCGGCCGAGGAGAATACCCAGGAGCTCTACCTGCAGCAGACGCTGGAGACCCAGGAGGGCGAAAGCAACGACGGTGTGCGTCTGGCGCTCTACTTCAGTCGCAAGGCCTCCAGCATCACCTCGCTCTATTCGATCCTCGGCGACAAGGCGCTCTATCAGGTCATCACCACGGCCTACAGCCTGCCGTCACAGATGTCGAGCATGGATGTCGCCAAGCAGGCCGATCTCCTCAACCGCTTCGTCAAGCTCGAGGATCTCCAGGATCCGAAGAAGGTCGACAAGCTGCTGCGGCGCTTCACCGCGATGTACGACGTCCAGAACAGCACCCAGCAGTCGCCGGCGCTGCAGATCCTAACCGGCGGCGGCACGCAGCAGGCTTAAGGTGGTTCAGGCAGGAGCGCGCACAGCGGCGCGGGTGGCGGGCCCTCACCGTAACCTTACCGGGGGTGAGCCACTCGTCTCGCCCACGGCGGTGAAGCCGGCGCACCCGCTTCGTTTGGCGAAAAGCTAATCCCATACTCCGTCATCCCAGGCCTTGAAGCCTGGGATGACCGAGTGTGAGGTCGACGGAAGAGCCAATCAGGGCGCTCGACAACGGTCCGTGCCCGCAGGCGGACGAGGGACAATTCCCTGACTGCCGCCGCTCACGCCTCGAGACTGACGACCTTTCCCGGGTTCATGATATTGGCCGGATCGAAAGCCCGCTTGATGCGGCGCATCAGTTCGATCTCGATCGCCGGGCGGATCGCCGCCAGTTCGTCGCGCTTCAGCTGGCCGATGCCGTGTTCGGCCGAAATCGAGCCGCCATGGGCGAGCACCATCTCATGCACGATATGGTTCATTTCGCGCCAGCGGGCGATGAAGGCGGCCTTGTCGGCGCCGATCGGCTGGGAAATATTGTAATGAATATTTCCGTCGCCCATATGGCCGAAGGCGCAGATGCGCGCGCCCGGCATGGCCGCTATGACGGCTCTTTCCGCTTCGGCCATGAAATGCGGGATCTTCGACACCGGCACGGACACGTCGTGCTTGATCGAGCCGCCTTCCGGCTTCTGGGCGTCCGACATGCTCTCGCGCATATGCCAGATCGCCTTCTGCTGGGCGACCGATGAGGCGATCGCGGCGTCCAGCACCAGACCGGCCTCGAAGCCCTGCTCCAGCACGCCATTCATCATCCGCTCCGCCGTTTCGGCTGAATCCGATGTCGAAATGTCGATCAGCACGTACCAGGGGTAAGCCGCTTGCAGCGGATCGCGGACGCCGTCGATGTGGCGCGTGGTGATCTCGACGCCGAAGCGCGGCATCAGCTCGAAACCGGTCAGCGATGTGCCGCAGAGGCTGGCGGCAAGATTGAAAAGCGCAAGCGCATCCTCGACCGAATTGAGGCCGGCGAACGCAACCTGGTGGCCGAGCGGCTGGGGAAACAGCTTCAGCACCGCCCCGGTGATGATGCCGAGCGTGCCTTCGGCGCCGATGAAGAGATCGCGCAGGTCATAGCCGGTATTGTCCTTCTTCAGGCGGCGCAGGCCATCCCAGATCTCGCCGGTCGGCAGCACCACTTCGAGGCCGAGGCAGAGCTGGCGCATATTGCCATAGGCAAGCACGGCCGTGCCGCCGGCATTGGTGGAGAGATTGCCGCCGATGCGGCAGGAGCCCTCCGAGCCGAGCGACAGCGGAAAGAGCCGTCCATGCGCCTCGGCCGCCTTCTGCACATCGGCAAGGATGGCGCCGCCATCGGCGACCAGCACATTCGCCACCGGGTCGACGTCGCGGATCCTCGTCATGCGTTCGAGCGACAGGATGATGTCGGCCTGGCCGGTGCGCGGCGTCTGGCCGCCGACGAGGCCGGTATTGCCGGTCTGCGGCACGATCGCCGTTCCGGTCTCGGTCGCAAGCTTCATGATCTCGGAGACTTCCTCGACCGAACCTGGCTTCAGCAGGAGAGGTGAGGAGCCATGATAGAGCCCGCGGTTTTCGATCAGATGCGGCGCCAGATCGGCGTCATCGCGCAGCGCATATTTTTCGCCGACGATTGCGGCGAAACGGTCGAGAAGATCGGTGGAAATGCCGGCGCTGTTCATCTGGTCGATCCTCTATCGCTTCTATCAGGTCAGTCAGTCGCGGGGCGCGGCGGCCCTTTGCAGCCGGTCGTTGATGGCTTCGCCGAGTCCGTCGTCCGGAATGGGCGAAAAGGCGATGCTCGACACCCCGCAGGCATCGGCTCGCTTCATGTAGTCGAACAGATTGGCCGCCGCTTCCGCCAGATCGCCGCGCGGGCTGAGGTCGAGGGCGATGCGTGCCTGGCGCGCGCCTTCGACCGCCGCACCGCCGAAGACGATCAGCGCTTCGCCGGGTTCCACCGCCGTCGCATTGAGGCGCACGCTGGCGCCCGGCGCATAATGCGAGGCGAGCATGCCGGGCGCCTCGATTGCCGCCGATGCCTTTTTCGCGCGCAGCAGCGGCTGGCCCGCCACGCGCTCGATCTCGCGCGCCGCCAGCCCGCCGGGCCGAAGCAGCCGTAGCCGGCCACCCTCCGCCTTGACGATTGTCGATTCGACGCCGACCGCGCTCGGTCCCGCGTCGAGGATCAACGGGATTCTCGCCCCGAGATCGGCTTCGACATGGGCCGCACTGGTCGCGCTGATGGCGCCTGAGGTGTTGGCGCTGGGAGCTGCGAGCGGCCGTCCGAAGGCGCCGATCAGGGTGCCGGCGAAGCCCTTGGGCACGCGCACGCCGACGCTGTCGAGGCCGGCGGTCGCCAACGCGTGGATCGGGCTTTCAGCCTTCAGCGGCAGTACGAGCGTCAGCGGGCCGGGCCAGAAGGCTTCGGCGAGCGCCCGCGAGACGGGGTCGAACTCGGCATGCTGTTCGGCCATCTCGAGATCGGCCATATGGCAGATCAGCGGATTGAAGCGCGGCCGACCCTTGGTTTCGTAAATGCGGGTGATGGCGGTCGGATTGGTGGCGTCGGCCGCAAGGCCATAGACCGTCTCTGTCGGCATGGCGATGGCAAAACCTTGGGAAAGAGCGGCACAGGCCGCTTCGAGCGCCGCCTGCCTGTCTGCCCTGATGTCGATGATGCGTGCCATATGCTGCCCGTGTCTGGTTCCGGCAGTCATTAGGCTTTCCGCGGCCGGCGATCAATCGCCTTGTTGGCTCACAGTTGGCGGATGATTTCGCGCAGCTGTTCGTTGCGGGCGCCGAGCAGCAGGATGTTTCGGATCGCCGCCTGCGGATCGTGGGTGCGAAAGAGCAGCCCATTGCCGCGCACCGAGCGGTCGATGGTCATCTTTTCGGCGGAATCCTCCCCAGGCTTGATCGCGACGGCGAAATACATCCGGGAATAGCCGACGTCGATCCGTTCGAAGAAATTGTCGTTGTCGCCGATATCGGAATAGAAATTGGAGATGTAGAAGGCCCAGCTCACCTCTTCATAATGGGCGAATTTGGTGCGCGCCGCGGTGACGTGGCAATAGCCGAGATGCGGGCTGTCCTGCAGCGTCCGGTGAAAGATCATCTTCGGAAACTGGATCGAGTGGTGGAAGCCGTTGATGTGCTGATGCGTCTTCTCGCCGGCCGCCTCCAGCTTGCGGCCGGTCTTTGCGGCGACCTCGTCATGGGTGAGGTAGCGCCTTTCCTCGGCCAGCCAGTGCCGCCGTTCGCGGGGGATGCGGCCGGTGCGCAGGAATTCGGAATGCGCGGCGACCAGTTGCCGCTCCTGCGGCCGGATTACTTCTTTCGCGTCGAAATAGCGGAGTCTGGCCATGGTTTACGTGCTTCGTCGGTCTGAGGTCGACAGCAGGATAAGAGCGTATGCTTAAAGCGGTATTAAGAGGCGACCGGCGCATCGGCGGAAGCCGGCGATGTCGTAAATGCGACAATCACCAATATCGGGGAGCCGCCCTCTTTGCCAATCCGGTCTTTACGCAATGTCGCAATTGACGATAATTGCCTGCAGAGTCCGACATCGGGTCGATCGCGAGGGGCTGTGTCGAAGCCTCGGCGCATCCTGTCGTCAATTTCGAAGCCGATGTCGCATTACAACCAAGCGGCAGGAATGCCAGGTGATTAAATGGCGTCATGAACAATTCTCCCGCAGGAGAAGGAAGCAGGCGCGCTTCCATAGCCTTCCGCTTGAAGGCGCGGCAGCCGGTGCACGAGGACATGAAGATGGATATTCGCAGCAACGTATTACGTCAGCTCAAGAACCGCCGCGAGGGCTTCAGCCTCGAACAGCCGTTCTACACCGACGAGGATTATTTCAAACTCGACATGGAGATGATCTACTATCGCGACTGGCTGTTCATGGGCCATGATTGCGAGTTGCCGAAGCCGGGCGCCTATTTCACCGTCCAGATCGGCTCTTATCCGGTCGTCATCGTCCGTGGCCGTGACAATGTCATCCGCGCCTTCCACAACAGCTGTCGTCATCGCGGCTCGCGCGTCTGCACGAAGGAGCACGGCTCTTCCGTGCGTCTCGTCTGCCCCTATCATCAGTGGACCTACGATCTCGACGGCAAACTTGCCTTTGCCCGTCACATGGGCGACGATTTCGACAAAACCGGCTTCAATCTGAAGCCCGTCCACTGCGAGAGCGTGGCAGGCTATATTTTCATCTGCCTCGCCGACACGGCCCCGGATTTCAAGCCGGTGCGCGACAAGATCGAGCCCTATATGGCGCCGCACCGGATCGGCGAGACCAAGATCGCGTTCCAGAGCACGATCATCGAGAAGGGCAACTGGAAGCTCGTCTGGGAAAACAACCGCGAGTGCTACCACTGCGCCGCCAATCACCCGGAACTCTGCCGCACCTATCCGGAAGCGCCGAGCGTCACCGGCACGGACGGCGGCGCCGACGATCCGGAGATCGCCGGCCATTGGGCGCGCTGCGAGGCCGCCGGCCTGCCGAGCAAGTTCCAGATTTCGCCGGATGGTCAGTTCCGCACCGCCCGCATGCCGTTGATCGAGGACGCCGAAAGCTACACAATGTCGGGCAAGCCCGCCGTGCAGCGCCGGATATCCGACGACATCTCGATCAATCGTATCGGCACGATGCTGCTCTTCCACTATCCGACGACGTGGAACCATCTGCTCGGCGACCACGCCATCTCCTTCCGGGTGCTGCCGCTCAACGCCAACGAGACGGCGGTGACGACCAAGTGGCTCGTCCACAAGGACGCGGTGGAGGGCGTGGATTACAATCTCGAGGAACTGACCCACGTCTGGACCGAGACCAACGACCAGGACCGCCGGATCGTCGAGGAAAATGCCTTCGGCATCCACTCGCCCGCCTATGAGCCCGGCCCCTATTCCGCCCTGCACGAGGGCGGCGTCATGCAGTTCCTCGAGTGGTATTCGAACTTCATGGTGAACCGCCTGCAGGGCGACCAGGCGAAAATCTCCGCCGTCGCTTGACCTCTGTCGGTTGAGCGGGCCAAGCTCTACTCATCCGGAAGCTGCCGATTCCGGCGGCTTTTGGAACCATTCTCGCTCGTAAGCGTTGCAGGGCAAGCAGTGATCGCTGTTGAATGGGAGAGAGAAATGATCGGGCTGAGAAACAGGATGGTAACCGCGGTGCTGGCCGGTGCTATCGTTTTGACGAGCTTCGTGCCGTCGCAGGCAATCCAGATGCCGGCCGCGCCGCAGGTGGGAAAATCCTCGGCTGTCGAGAATGTCCAGTACTATTACCGACGTGACTATTACCGGCCCGGCTATCGCCCCGGCGCCTATTACCGGCCCGGCTGGTATGGCGGCTATCGCGGCTATTCCTACTATCGCCCCGGCTACCGCCACTATAACGGCTACTGGTATCCGCTCGCCGCCTTCGGCGCCGGCGCGGTCATTGCGGCTCCGCGCTACGCCGCGCCCGCGCCGCGCATGGGTTCGGCTCACGTCGCCTGGTGCGCGAACCGCTACCGGTCTTACCGCGCCTACGACAACACCTTCCAGCCTTATGACGGCCCGCGCCAGCAGTGCTATTCCCCGTATTGATAGGTGCCGATGCTACCCCTGACCCCCTCCCCATGAAAACGGGGAGAGGGGACGTGTCGAAGCTGGGGAGCGGTAACGAGACGGCGGTGGCATGAAGAAGCCCGTGAACCCATTTCATGGTCGGCTGCGATAATCAGTGAACGACGGTGATCACCGAAATGCCTGCCTCCTTGGCAGCACGAATCAGCGCTTCTCTCGCGTCCTCGGCCGGAAGGTCCCCATGGATCGCATCGCGGCACGCCATAACAGCCGTAAGATATTCTTCGCCGTCGTCGAACGGCCAGCAAGCCGTCAGCATCTGGGCCGCCTCCCAAAGGCTCGCGATAAGCTTGTATTTTTCTGGCCCGTTCACAACGAGCATCAGCGGGCTGAATTCTCCAGGTGTGTGCCACTTCATGACATCAGGCCTCCCCACGGTGAACATATTAGTAACCGTGCAAGAACCGTTCCGGGCGAGGTGGTGGCATAAGCCAGTTGAGCACTCTGCCACCGCCGAGGCAGAAATCAGATGAACGAAGCGTCGCAATGGTGACAGTGGCCGCGTCCCACATGACGCGATAGGCGCAATGTCGCGCCATCCGCTGCGTCGGCGGCGAATTTGGCAACCCTCCCTCATCCCAGGCCTTGAGCCTGGGATCCATGGCCACTGCGGACCAGGGCAGCGTGGATCCTCGGGTCAAGCCCGAGATGACGTAGCGTTGGATGAGCTCTGTGGCAAGTACCGCGACGTTTGATGGTATAGAAGCGACTGCGCCTCCCGACAGTCACGTCTAACTCTCACCCTCAAAGAATATTCACCCGCCGCAGCAGCCACCAGGCAAACGCAATCGAGGCGATGATCAGGATGACGGCGTATTCCGTGCCGTAATCGCCGACGGCGAAGGGCAGGTTGGCGGTGTTCATGCCGAAGAAACCCGTCACCAGCGTCGGCGGCAGCAGGAAGGCGGTCATGATCGACAGCAGATAGAGGTGGCGGTTGGTCTCGGAGGATTGTTTGGAATCGATTTCTTCGTGCAGCAGGCGGGCCCGGTCCTGCAGCGCGTAGACATCGTGGTCCACCGTTTCCAGCCGGCTCGTCAGCCGCCGCGCCACGTCCTCGAAGCCGAAGGGCATTTCATCGTCATCGGCCGCCGCCGCGCGGCGCATCAGCGCCAGCACCGTGCGCAGATGCCGGTGCAGCCGGACCACGGTTCGCCGCACCGGCGCCAGCCGCCGGCGCTCGTCGCGCGGCGCATTGTCGTAGACGATATCCTCGATCTGGTTCAGCTCTTCGGTGAGCTCGATGACGATCGCAATCAGCGTGCGCTGGAACTCGATCACCAGCAGCTCGAACAGATCGACCGGCCGCGAGAATTTGCCCGGGTTCTTCTCGATCAGTGTGCGCGCCCGTTCGACGCTGCGCAGCGGCTGCAGCCTTGTGGTGATGATGAAGCGATCCGACATGGCGAAATGCAGCCAGCCGAGATTGTTGGTGTCCTGGTCGAAATCGCGCTGGCAATCGACGAGCGTGCCGTAGAGCATCTGCTCGTCGACGGTCAGCGCCGCATGCGTGTCATGCGTCGTCAACGCCGATTTCGCGTCTTCGGTCAGTCCGTCAAGCGTCTCGAGCAGGGCAGGTACACGGGCATCGACGAGGTTGAGATGCAGCCAGTAGAAGCAGTTCTCGGCGGTCAGATCCGCCACCGTCGCGGTGTTGGTCAGCCGCACCGCCGTCTTTTCATCCGGCGAGAAACGATAGGCCCAGACGAAACCGGGTATGTTGACGGGCAATGTATCCATTGGTCGCCGTTCCTTTGCGAGGGCGATAGATTGTCTTCAGTTCTCCATGCCGTCCATGGGCGCCGCTGTGCAAGAGGAAAGCACCGCGCCAGTGGAATTATCGCATCGCGCGTTATGAATCAAAATTGACGTTTACGTAAAAATCAACTAGCCCTTGCCGGGGAGGGCTTTGCATGCGGTGCAGGTACCCCACGGAGGAGGAAGCAATGTACAAGGCGCCCGTCGAGGAAATCGCGTTCACATTGAAGCATGTAGCCGGCATGAGCGAGGTGATGTCGAATGGTCTTTTCGGCGATCTCGGCGAGGATCTCGTCGACGCCATCCTGGCCGAGGCGGGACGTTTTGCCACAGAGGAAGTGGCGCCTCTCGCTGAAATCGGCGACCGCCAGGGCGCCCGCCTGATTGACGGCGAGGTCCGGCTGCCGGATGGCTGGCGTGACCTCTACCGCAACTGGATCGCCGGCGGGTGGAACGGCCTGACGGCGCCTGAAGCTTTCGGCGGCCAGGCTCTGCCCGATATGCTGAATGTCGCAGCGCTCGAAATGTGGAATTCCGGATCCATGGCTTTTGCGCTGGCTCCGACGCTGACGATGGGCGCGATCGAGGCGGTCAGCACCCATGGCAGCGCGGCGCTGAAAGAGAAATATCTGGCAAAGATGGTGTCGGGCGAATGGACCGGCACCATGAACCTGACCGAGCCGCATGCCGGCTCTGATCTCGGCGTCCTGAAAGCCCGCGCCGAACGCAGGCCCGACGGCAGCTATCGCATATCAGGCCAGAAGATCTTCATCACCTGGGGTGAACACGACGCGGCCGACAACATCATCCACCTGGTGCTGGCGCGGCTGCCGGATGCGCCGGCCGGCACGCGCGGCATCTCGCTCTTCCTGGTGCCGAAGTTTCTGGTGAACGACGACGGCTCGCTCGGGACCCGCAACGATCTCTTCTGCCATGCGCTGGAGCACAAGCTCGGCATCCATGGCTCGCCGACCTGCACGATGATTTATGGCGACGGCCGGTTCGGCGACGAAAAGGGGGCGATCGGCTGGCTGGTCGGCGAGGAGAACAAGGGGCTCGCCTGCATGTTCACGATGATGAACAATGCCCGCCTGGCGGTCGGCATGCAGGGGGTGGCGATCGCCGAGGCCGCCACTCAGAAGGCTATCGCCTATGCCGGCGAACGCACACAGGGCAAGGCCCCGGGCTGGTCGGCCGCCGGCATGAGCCCGATCATTGAACATCCTGACATCGCCCGCATGCTTCTCACAATGAAGGCGCTGACCCAGGGCTCGCGCGCCATCTCCTATGCCTGCGCCCATGCGATCGACATGTCCCGCCGGGCAGGCGACCGCCGCCACTGGCAGGAGCGTGCCGCGCTGTTGACGCCGATCGCCAAGTCGTTTTCAACCGATGCCGGCGTCGAGGTCGCCTCGCTCGGCATCCAGGTGCATGGCGGCATGGGCTTCATCGAGGAGACCGGTGCGGCCCGTTATCTCCGCGACGCCCGTATCGCGCCGATCTACGAGGGCACCAACGGCATCCAGGCGATCGATCTCGTCACCCGCAAGCTGCCGCTTTCCGGCGGCGATCAGGTAAAAGGCTTCATCGCCGAGTTGAAGGGGATCGCCGACGGTGTCCGCCGCTCGAATCTCGATGGTTTCGGCGAGACAGGCGCGCGGCTCGATGCAGCCATCGCCGACCTTGAGCAGGCCACGGCCTGGCTTCTGGAGGCGCTGGCAGACGACAGAACCGCGGAAGCGCTCGCCGGCGCCACGCCCTATCAGCGACTGTTCGGGCTGGTGCTCACCGGCTGTTATCTCGCCAAGGGGGGCCTGGCCGTGAGCGGCGACGGCAAAGCCGAGGGCCGAATCGCGCTCTGCCGCTTTGCCGCCGAAAACCTGCTCGCCGAGACCGCAGCCCTTCGCGACCGAGTCGTCAATGGCGCGGCAAGCCTTGCCGCCGCCCGCATTCTGCTTGTCTGAGGAAAACTCCATGACCGATCACATCATCGTCGAGCAGCCTTCCGCCCATCCCGGCGTCCAGCTCATCCGCTTCAACCGGCCGGAAAAGAAGAATGCGTTCACGCGGGCGATGTACCGCAGCATGACCGATGCGCTGAATGGCGCCAATGCGGACGCGAAGATAAGGGTGACGGTGTTCCTCGGCACCGATGGCAGCTTTTCGGCCGGCAACGACATCGCCGATTTTCTGGCCGCCGCAACGGGCGGCGGCATGGGAGAGGAGCTGATCGATTTTCTCTACGCGCTCGTCAGATCCGAAAAGCCGCTGGTCTCCGGGGTCGACGGCCTGGCGATCGGCATCGGTACGACCCTCAACCTGCATTGCGACCTGACGATCGCTTCCGACCGCAGCCAGTTCCGCACGCCCTTCGTCGATCTGGCGCTGGTGCCGGAAGCGGCGTCCAGCCTGATTGCTCCGCGCATCATGGGACACCAGCGGGCTTTTGCCATGCTCGCCGCCGGAGAGACCTTCAGCGCCGAGGACGCACGGGAAGCCGGGCTTGTCTGGAAGGTGACGACGCCGGAAGAGGTTGAAAGCCAGACGCTGGCTGCTGCCGCAAAGCTTGCCGCCAAGCCGCCCGAGGCGCTGCGCATCGCCCGCGAGCTCGTCCGCGGCCCGCGCGAGGAAATTATCGCCCGCATCGATGAAGAGGCTCGCCATTTCTCAGCCCGGCTGAAAAGTGCAGAGGCGCGGGCCGCCTTCGAAGCTTTTATGCGACGTTGAGCCCCTATAATCTAACGGTTCTTGATGAGATTTTAAGCTCCTTTTAAGTATAAGCTAAATAACTAGAGCGCGACGGATTCCTCGGCCGTCCGGGCGCATGATGTGCTTGACCCCCTTGTTCAAATTCATCCAACGGTTGCCGCCGCCCATTTGGCAGCGTGCTTAACCGTTGCGCCCCCGAATCTATTTGAAGGAGTGCATGGCATGACAAAGAAGACCAATCTGATGACGCGCATCCTGGTTGCAGCGTCTATCGTGGTTCTAGCCGCTTTCGCCGCCTTTTCCTATTATATCGATTACGTTCAGCGTAGCGTGACCACCTCTTCAATCGAAGCGAATATCAAATCCTCGGGCGAGCAGGCTGCCCACAGCCTTGCCAACTGGATGAATGGGCGCGTCATCCTGACCGCCATGGTAGGCGATGCTGTCGGTAAGGCGGTCGATCGCGACAGCGTGCGCAAAGTCCTGCAGAATGACGTGCTCGTCACTCAGTTTGTCAGCACCTATTTCGGCGATGAGCAGGGCGTCTTCACATCGTGGCCCGACCTGCCGCT
Organism: Rhizobium sp. NLR8a; assembly: GCF_019685235.1. NCBI lineage: Bacteria > Pseudomonadati > Pseudomonadota > Alphaproteobacteria > Hyphomicrobiales > Rhizobiaceae > Rhizobium > Rhizobium sp. NLR8a. The sequence goes on along the minus strand of NZ_JABDWI010000008.1, from coordinate 124,496 downwards.
GCCGGCGGGTTACGATCCGCGCAAGCGCCCCTGGTATCAGGATGCCGTCAAGGCAAATGCTCCCGTGCTGACTGAACCCTATACCGATGCATCCAGCGGCAATCTAATCATCAGCACCGCGGTCCCGGTTTCCCGCGACGGCAAGCTTGCCGGTGTTGCCGCCAGCGACTTCTCGCTGGAAACCATGGTCAAGATGATCAAGGAGATCAATCTTGGCGGGCAGGGAGAGGCTTTCCTCGTTAATAGCAGCGGCCAAATTCTCATCCACCCCGATGCAAAGCTGGTGACGAAGACATTGGCCGATGCCTTTCCGACGGTCACCCCCTCGATCGGCGGCAGCCTCACAGAGACCGAATTTACCGGCAAACCGGTGCTCGTGTCCTTCGTACCCGTCGAGGGTCTTCCGACTGTAAAGTGGTATCTCGGCTTCGTGGTCGACAGCGACAAAGCCTTCGCCACGCTCAACCAGTTCCGCATCGCGGCCTTCGTCGCCACGTTTCTGGCCGTCGGCATCATGATTGCCGCCATGGCATGGCTGTTGCACGGCCTCGTCATCCGTCCGATCACGGCGATGACCGCCGCCATGCAGAAGATTGCCGGCGGAGATCTTTCCGCCGCCATTCCGGGCGAGGAACGCCATGACCAGATCGGCTCGATGGCGGAGACCGTTGCCGTGTTCAAGGCCAATGCCATCGACCGGGAGCGCCTGGAAAGCGAGGCTGAGCAGGGTCGCTCGCTGACGGAACGCGAGCGCCGGGAACGCGAAGCGCAGAAAACGCGTGAGGCCGCGGAGATCCGTGAGGCCGTCGATGCGCTTGCTGGCGCGCTCGGAGCACTTTCCGAAGGCAATCTTGCCCATCGCATCGATACGCCTTTTGCCTCCCACCTCGATCGCTTGCGCAGCGACTACAACACCTCGGTCGCCAAGCTGGACGCTGCCCTCCAGGCCGTCGGCAGCAATGCCCACGCAATTGACGCTGGAGCGACGGAAATCCGTACCGCCGCGGACGGTCTTGCCCGCCGCACCGAACAGCAGGCCGCCTCCGTCGAGGAAACGGCTGCCGCTCTGGAAGAGATCACCACGACCGTCAAGGATACCGCTCGCCGCGCCGAAGAGGCCGGCAGTCTGGTTGGCCGCACACGCAACGACGCCGAACATTCGGGCGAGATCGTCAGCAAGGCCGTCGATGCCATGACCGGCATCCAACAGTCCTCGGAGAAGATCTCAAGCATCATCGGCGTTATCGATGATATTGCCTTCCAGACAAACCTGCTGGCTCTCAACGCTGGCGTCGAAGCCGCACGCGCTGGTGAAGCCGGCAAGGGTTTTGCCGTCGTTGCCCAGGAAGTGCGCGAACTGGCCCAGCGTTCGGCCCAGGCCGCCAAGGAAATCGAAGGCCTGATCATGACTTCGAATGCTCAGGTTCGTTCAGGCGTCACACTCGTCGGCGATACCGGCAAGGCGCTCCAGTCGATTGTTACGCAGGTGCAGGAAATCAGCCGCCATGTCGAGGCGATTGTGATCGCCACGCGTGAACAGTCGACAGGCCTCGCCGAGATCAACACTGCCGTCAACACAATGGATCAGGGCACCCAGCAAAATGCAGCCATGGTCGAGGAACAGACGGCCGCCAGCCATGGTCTTGCCCAGGAGGCCGCGAAACTGATGCGGCTTCTGGCGCAGTTCAGACTCGGCGCTCAGGAAGCGTTGGCTGTCCGCCGCGCAGCTTGACAAAGGTTATCATCGGAGATGCCCGCTCTCGCCGCGGGCGTTTCCGATTGCCGAATGACGCCGGTTACTTCTCCAGCGTCGCCACCACCTCGACATGCGAGGTCCACAGGAACTGATCGATCGGCGTCACCCCGGTGATGCGGTAGCCGCCCTCGACGAGGATCGCCAGATCGCGCGCCAGCGTCAGCGGATTGCAGCTGACCGCGGCGATCTTCTTCACCGCCGATCGGGCCAGCTCCTTGCACTGGAACTCCGCGCCGGCGCGCGGCGGGTCGAAGACGACGGCGTCATAGGGCTTCAGCTCCTGCGTCATCAGCGGACGGCGGAAGAGATCGCGCTTTTCGATCGTCACCGGCTTCAGCCCCTGGGTATTGCGGGCGGCCTGGTCGAGGGCTGCGAGCGCCTTCGCCTCGGCTTCGACCGCATGGACGCGGCCGACCCGCGCCAGCCTGAGCGAAAACGTGCCGGCGCCGGCAAAGAGATCGGCGATCCGTTTCGATTTCCCGGCATGGGCAAGCACCAGCTCCGCCATCGCCTCTTCCGCCGGCTTGGTCGCCTGGGCAAAGCCGCCTGACGGCGGCGAAACCGAGACACCGCCGAAATCGACGAGCGGCTTCGACGGCTCGACCAGGATCTCGCCATTCACCGTCACGCGGGCGATGCCGCGCAAGGCCAGCACGGTTTCGATCGCCTTGCGCCGCTGCGGGTCGGAGAGTTTCTTGATCTCGTCGACCGCCAGGTCGAGGCCGGAGAGCGTTTCGAGCACCGCGATCCGGAAGGGGTCGGCGCTGGACGCGAGCGACGCGGCGATCGCCGTGATCGCCGGCAGCCGGGCAACAATGCCCGGAGACGAGATCGGACATTCCTCAATGGCGACGATATGATGGCTTTCGGCCTGGTTGAAGCCGATCAGCATATCCTTCTCGGTCTTGCGCGCCGCAAACACCACGCGCCGGCGCTCGCCCGGCCGGGCCGGAACGATCTCGCCGACCTCAGGCGTCAACCCCTTCGATCTCAGCGCATCGATGACCAGCTGTCGCTTGAAGGCGCGGTAGGGGCCGTCTGCCAGATGCTGCAGTGTGCAGCCGCCGCAGGTGCCGTTGACGCCGTCGGGACCGAAATGCCGGCAAGGCGGCTCCTGCCGGTCGGGTGAGGGCGCCGCGATCGACATGATCGTGCCATGGCTTTTGACGCGGGCGATCGCCACTGTTTCCCCCGGTAGGGAAAAAGGTACGTAGACCGGCCCCTCGGCCTGGTTTGCAATGCCATCGCCCTGGGCGCCGAGTTTCTCGATCGTGACGGTTTCGGTGCTCACGCTTTCAATCCTGCCAGAAGGTATTCCCGATTGCCGTCGCCGCCTGGTATCGGCGAGGGGATGAGGCCGAGGCTCTTCCAGCCCATGTCCTCGGTGAACCAGCGCTCCAGCTCGGAGGCAACCGCGGGAGCAGAGGAGGGATCTTTCAAAAGCCCGCCCTTGCCGATCGCCTCGCGCCCGGCCTCGAACTGCGGCTTGACGAGCAGCACGGCAACGGCGCCCGGCGCAGCGAGATCAAGCGCCGGCGCCAGCGCCAGCTTCAGCGAGATGAAGGAGACGTCGGAGACGATGAAGGTGGCGGGCTCGCCGATATCGTCGGCGCTGAGACTGCGGGCGTTGAGGCCCTCGCGGTTCGTCACCCGCGGATCGGCCGAGATCCGCGGATGCATCTGCCCATGCCCGACATCGATGGCGGTGACATGCGCAGCACCCCGCTGCAGCAGCACCTCGGTGAAACCGCCGGTGGAAGCGCCGATATCGAGACAGTGATGGCCGGCAGGATCGAGCCGGAAATGGTCGAGAGCGGCGGCGAGCTTCAATGCGGCGCGTGAGACGTAAGCCTGTGCCGGGTCGTGGATCTCGATCTCGGCATCGTCGCCGAAGAGCGCGCCGGCCTTGGTTACAAGCTGGCCGCCGATCCTGACGGTGCCGCGCTGCACGGCGTCGCGCGCCCGCGAGCGGCTGGCAAAGAGGCCGCGGGAGACGAGAAGCTGGTCGAGGCGTTGGCTGTTCTGAGCTGACATCGGCTGTGAATGACCGGCAAAGCCGTCGGTTGCAAGCATTTTATTCCCTGCGGATTGCCGGGCAATTCCTGAGGTGCGCAATTTAAGCAAATTTAAAGTCTGCCCGCATAGGGTCGGCACGATTACAGCGGTTGGTTCAAACCGCTTGGCGCCATGAAGGCGCAGGCGTCTTCCGCCGATCATGTTTCCGATTCCCAGTCTCTGCGGTTGCGCCTTGTGCGCGGCCGTCTCTCGCCGCGTCGACTGTCGCCAGGAGAAATTCATCGATGTCTGCCAAAAATATATCCTTGAACGGGAAGCTTGCGGCCACGTTCGCAGCCCTCATTCTGATCTTCGTGTCCGTTTCGGCTTTCGTCTATTCGAAGGCGACGGCGTCGGCGGCCGCCTCCGCCGAGCAGGAAAAATCGGAGCTGCTCGTCAATCAGATCGATGATGCGCTGCAGGCCATGCTCGAGCAGGCGGTCAACCTGCGCGGCTTCATTCTCTTCCGCAGCGACAGCACCTATGGCGACGTCTTCGCCAATCGCGAGCGCATGCTGAAGGCGATCGCCGCCGCCAGGCAGACGGCGGCGGGCGAGCCGCAACTGGTCGAGATGATCGACGGCATGCAGAAGGCCGCCGACCTCTATTTCCATGAACTTGCCGAACCGCAGACCAAGGCGCGCAAGGAAACCGACATGCCGATCGAAGAGGTCGTCAAGATCGGCGTCAACGCCACCAAGGGTCAGCTCGATGGTTTCCGCCAGGCGTCCGCCAAGATCAAGGCCACCGCCCGCGAAAAGTCGAATGCGCTCGCCGCGATCCGGGCCGATGCCAACAGCGATCTGACGACGACGCTGCTGGCCGGGGGCATCGTCGCCTCGCTTGCCGCCACCCTTCTTGCCTGGCTGATGTCGCGCACCATCGTCCGCCCGGTCGTCGGCATGACCGCCGCCATGGATCGTCTCGCCGGCGGTCAGAACGACATCGAAGTCCCGGCCGTCGAACGCGGCGACGAAATCGGCCGCATGGCCCAGTCGGTTCTCGTCTTCAAGCAGGCGGCGATCGAGAAGCTGCGTCTTGCCGGTGAAACCGACCGTATGCGCGACGATGCAGAGCGCCAGCGCCAGGCAAGCGATGAGCAGAAGGCGCGCGAGGAGGGCGAGCTCCGCTACGCCGTCGACGCTTTGGCCGGTGGCCTGGCCGGCCTTGCCGTCGGCGATGTCGCCGCCCGCATCCAGACGCCCTTCGCATCGCAATATGACAGCCTGCGCAACGACTTCAATAATGCCGTGGAAAAGCTTCAGGCGGCACTCCAGTCGGTCGGCCGCAATGCCTCGGCCATCAATGCCGGCGCCGGCGAGATCCGCTCGGCCGCCGACGATCTTGCCCATCGCACCGAGCAGCAAGCCGCCGCGGTCGAAGAGACCGCCGCAGCGCTCGAGCAGGTGACGACGACGGTGCGCGACAGCGCCAAGCGCGCCGAGGATGTCGGCAATCTCGTCGAGCGCACCCGCCTCGGCGCCGAAAAATCCGGTGATGTCGTCCGCAAGGCGGTCTCGGCAATGCAGCAGATCGAAAAGTCCTCGGGCGAAATCTCCAACATCATCGGTGTCATCGACGACATCGCCTTCCAGACCAACCTCCTGGCGCTGAACGCTGGCGTCGAGGCCGCACGCGCCGGTGAGGCAGGCAAGGGCTTTGCCGTCGTTGCCCAGGAAGTGCGCGAACTGGCGCAGCGTTCCGCCAAGGCTGCAAAGGAAATCAAGGACCTGATCACCAATTCCGGCACCCATGTCCAGACCGGCGTCACGCTGGTCGGCGAAACCGGCAAGGCGCTGGAAGCGATCGTCGCCGAGGTGCAGGAGATCAACCGCAACGTCAACGCGATCGTCACCGCCACGCGCGAACAGTCGATCGGGCTGCAGGAGATCAACACCGCCGTCAACAACATGGATCAGGGCACGCAGCAGAATGCGGCGATGGTCGAGCAGCAGACCGCTGCAAGCCATGCGCTTGCCCAGGAAGCAAGCGCCCTGGACGAGCTGCTGCGCCAGTTCAAGCTCGGAACCGAGCCTGCCGCTTCGGCCCAGAGGACGGCAGTCGCGACACCTGCCTCCCGCCCGGTCGCCTCTCCGGCCCGCGCCCTTGCCAGCCAGGTCACCAAGGCCTTCGCCGGGCGCCAGGCAACCGCCGCAGCTGCGGTGCAGGAGGAGTGGACGGAGTTCTGAGAGCGCTCAGAGTGGGATGCTAGATGAAGAGGGCGGTGCAGTGATGCGTCGCCCTTTTTCGTTGGAGGGACCGCAGATAAACACGAGAATCATACAGCGATCCACTGCGCCAGCGACGCGTTGGGCAAATACGGAGATGGGAGGTGGGGGAGATGCGCCGCCCATTTATTGAGGGACTTGCGTGTGGCCCCCTCATCCGCCTGCCGGCGGCGGCGTGTCGATTCCCTCTTCTCCCCAGCGGAGAGAAGGTGCCCGTAGGGCGGATGAGGGGGCCACATGGCATGCCCTCACAATTCATCTACCCCGCAACTCCAACAGCAACACCGCGCCCGAGCGCCCGGAACACGGTCGAAACAATCCCGGCGCGGTCCAACCCGGCATGGGCGTTCATCGCTTCCGGCTTGGCCTGTTCCATCCAGATGTCGGGCATGACGAGCGAGCGGATCTTCAGGCCGTTGTCGAGCAGGCCTTCGCTCGAAAGGTATTGCATCACCTGGCTGCCGAAGCCGCCGACCGAGCCTTCCTCGACGGTGATCAGCATCTCGTGGTGGCGGGCGAGCTGGCGGATCAGGTCGCGATCGAGCGGCTTGGCGAAACGCGCATCGGCGACCGTTGTCGAAAGGCCGGCAGCCTCGAGATCTTCGCTGGCGAGCAGGCAGTCGGCAAGCCGGGTGCCGAAGGAGAGCAGCGCCACCTTGGTGCCTTCCTTGACGATGCGGCCCTTGCCGATCTGCAGGATTTCGCCGCGCGCCGGCATGTCGACGCCGACACCTTCGCCGCGGGGATAGCGGAAGGAGATCGGGCCGGCATCATAGGCGGCTGCCGTGCGCACCATGTGCTTGAGTTCGGCCTCGTCGGCCGCCGCCATCACCACGAAGCCGGGCAGGGTCGCGAGGAAGGCGGTGTCGAAGGAGCCGGCATGGGTCGGCCCGTCGGCGCCGACGAAGCCGGCGCGGTCGATCGGGAAACGCACCGGCAGGCCCTGGATCGCCACATCGTGCACGACCTGGTCATAGGCGCGCTGCAGGAAGGTGGAATAGAGTGCGGCGAACGGTTTGTAGCCTTCCGCCGCAAGGCCGGCGGCAAAGGTCACGGCATGCTGTTCGGCGATGCCGACGTCGAAACAGCGCGACGGGAAGGCTTCTGCGAGCTTGTCGAGACCGGTACCATTCGGCATGGCGGCGGTGATGCCGACGATCTTGTCGTCGAGAGCGGCTTCCTGCACCAGCGCTTCGGCAAAGACGCTGGTATAGCTCGGTGCGTTCGGCTTGACCCGCGCCTGCGCGCCCGTGATGACGTCGAACTTGTTGACGCCGTGATATTTGTCGGCAGCGGCCTCCGCCGGCGGATAACCCTTGCCCTTCTGGGTGACGACATGGATCAGCACCGGCCCGCGGCCATTGTCGCGCACATTGCGCAGCACCGGCAGCAGATGGTCGAAGGAATGCCCGTCGATCGGCCCGATATGATAGAAGCCCATCTCCTCGAACATCGTGCCGCCAGTGACGTAGCCGCGCGCGTGCTCGACGGCGCGCGTGATCGCCCGGTCGATATTCTTGCCGAGATAGGCCGTCAGCTTCTTGCCGAAGTCGCGGAAGCCCATATAGGTGCGCCCCGAAGCGAGGCGGGCGAGATAGGCGCTCATTGCGCCGGTCGGCGGCGCGATCGACATGTCGTTGTCGTTGAGGATGACGATGAGGCGGGCATCGAGGGCACCGGCATTGTTCAGCGCCTCATAGGCCATGCCGGCCGACATCGCCCCGTCGCCGATGACGGCGATGACGCGGCGGTCGGTTTTGTCGAGATCGGCGGCAATCGCCATGCCGAGGCCGGCCGAGATCGAGGTCGAGGAGTGCGCTGCCCCGAACGGATCATATTCGCTCTCGGCCCGGCGGGTGAAACCGGAAAGGCCGTTTTCCTGGCGCAGCGTGCGGATGCGGTCGCGCCGGCCGGTGAGAATCTTGTGCGGATAGCATTGGTGGCCGACATCGAAGATCAGCCGGTCGTTGGGCGTATCGAAGACGCTGTGGATGGCGATCGTCAGCTCGACCACGCCGAGGCCGGCGCCGAGATGACCGCCGGTGCGCGACACCGCATCGATCATTTCATCCCGGACCTCGCGGGCAAGCTGCGGCAGGTCGCGATCCTCGAGCTTGCGCAGGTCGGCGGGATAGACGACCTGGTCGAGCAGGGGGGTCTTCGGCAGTTGTGTCACGGGCGGGCGCTCTTTCTTGCTTTTCCTCGTTTCGCTTTATTCGATTAGATCGGGGCAAAACAAGTGCATTTCAGGAACCGAAGGTTTTCACCTTAGAGCATGGCGGAAAAAAGTGTGAGCGGTTTCGGTAGATATCACTTTCTATTTCTGTGAGTTGCATTTGCCCGTTTTTCCCAGCCGATCGAACGCGCGAAGAGCTGGCGAGCAGCTTGAATATGACACGGAAGGGTAGCAATGTTGCCTTGCTCACTGGGGAGACGGGTCATGGGAACGATTGTTGCAGCGCATGCCTATGTGAACAACGAGGTCGCCTATGTGGCCTGGGAGATAGACGACAAAATCGACGGATGCCTCGGCTTCGAAGTCGTCCGCGTGTATCTCGACGAGCAGGGAAACGTCGCGAAAAGAGCCGATGGCAGCGAGGACCGGGTGACCTGCGCCGCCTGGGTAGCCTTCAAGGGACAGCGCAATCCGCATTGGCTGCCGCAAACGACCTCGCTCTGGCCGGTGCAGAAGCTCTCCTGGCGCGATCTGACGCTGCGCAAGCGGCGCAACGAGATGAGACGACGGCCGGACGAGGTCCGCGTGCGTTACGAGATCCGTCCACTTGGCGACCTGAAGCCGGGCCTGCAGGCCGCGCCCGATCCGACACCTGAGATCGTCCAAATCAACAAGCGGGACGAAAAGGGCAGGCCGATCAGGAAGCCTGACGGCACCTTCGAGAAAATCTCAGTCAAGGCCTATGAAGGGCCGCCGCGGCCGCTCGGTTATCTCGGGCCGGCCGTCGCCTCCAATCGGGTTCATGTGACGCGCAAGCGCGGCCAGTTCGAATCGACCTTCACCAACGGTATCCTGGCTGCCCAGTGGCTGCGAAACGTCCTGCTGGAAGACGGTGTGAAGAAGCCGAACGAGCTGATCGACATGATTTCCGATCCGGCGAACGGCATCCGCAAATATCTGGCCGGCGATGTCATTCCGATGCTCAGGGAGTTCATGAATGCGCCTGGACGCTTTCTGATCGCCCTCTATGAGTTGGAGGACAAGGAACTGCTCGAGCTTCTGCTGGCCAACAAGGACAGGTTACGCATCATTCTCGCCAACACCGGCAAGGTTAGCGACGATTGGGATGTGCGCAATCATGAGGCGCGCAAGGCGCTGATTGAGGCCGGCGTCGAGATTCACCACCGGATGTTCAACAATTCGAGCCAGATCGGCCACAACAAATTCGTGGTGCACATAGCGCCCGACGGGACGCGCAGCGTGTTCACCGGCAGCACCAACTGGACGGCCACGGGACTTGCCGGCCAGTCCAACAACGCCTTGATCGTCCGCAACGATGCGGTCGCCGCGGCCTATGTTGCCTATTGGGAGCGGATGCTGGAAGATAATGCGACGCTGGAAGCTCCCGTCGAATTCGACGACGGCATGCCCGACAACCAGCAGAGCAAGGCGTTCCGTCGCTCGAACGAGACGCCGTCCATTGTGCCCACCGGCAATGGCGCTTCGGTGGAAGCATGGTTCTCGCCGAACATGCAGAGCCGAAGGAAGGGCAAGGATACACCGCCCGACCTTCGCGAGGTCTACCGGCTGATGCGCCGCGCCGAGCATGCGGTGCTGTTTCTGGCCTTCTATCCCGGACAGTCCGGCAAGGATTGCATCGTCGGCGAGGCGATCGACATCGGCCTCAAGGACCAGAAGCTGATCGTCACCGGCGCCGTTTCCAGCCCCCAGGCCATGCCCAACTATGTCCCCAGCAAAAAGAACGATCCCGACGACGAGGACGACGATGTCGACGCCACCTCGCCGCATACGTTCGACGAGGCCAACGTCTCGATCGTCCGGGCCTCGCGCATCGACGACCGGCAACTGCTGGCGGATTTCGGCGCGGAGGAACTGACGGCCAAGAAGGTCGGCGCCATCATTCACGACAAGGTGCTGGTGATCGATCCCTTATCGGATGAGTGCGTCGTCGTCCTCGGCAGCCATAATCTCGGTTTCAAGGCCTCCTACGCCAATGATGAGAACATGCTGATCGTCAAAGGCGACCGCGCCCTTGCCGAGGCCTATGCGGTGCATATCCTCGATGTCTACGACCACTATCGCTTCCGTGCGGTCGAGGCGGAACTGAAGCGCCAGGGCAAGAAGGGCTGGTCGGGCTTCCTCAACGTCGACGACAGTTGGCAGGACGGCTACGTCAATCGCACGAAGGGGGCGCTGACGCGCTATTTCGCGGCGGGTTGATTTCCAGGCGGCCGATCCGCCGCCGTCACCCCTCCGGCAGAGGCACGAATTCCTCTTCGTCACCCGGCACGATATCGAAGCGGCCAGTGCGCCATTCCTCCTTGGCCTTTTCGATCCGTTCCTTCGAGGAGGAGACGAAATTCCACCAGATATAGCGTTTCGAATTCAGCGCCGCGCCGCCGAAGAGCATTAGATGACAGCCGTCGCCGCCGGCTTCCAGCGTGATCGGATCGCCGGGCCGGAAGACCAGCAACTGATCGGCGACGAAGCGATCGCCTGCGATGACCACCTCGCCCGACAGCACGTAGACGGCGCGCTCCTCATGGCCGGCGCCGAAGGGAAAGCGGACGCCCGGCTGCAGGTTGAGATCGACATAGAGCGTGTCGGAGAACGTGCCGACCGGCGATCTCATGCCTTCGAACGAACCGATGACGACCCGGCCGCGCACCCCTGATGTTTCGATCAGCGGCATGTCGGTCTTTTCCGTATGGGCGAAGGAAGGATCGATCTCCTCCTTGTCGTCGGGCAACGCGAGCCATGTCTGCAGCCCGGACATCAGCAACGGGTGGCCGCGCAGATTGTCCGGCGTGCGCTCGGAATGGACGATGCCGCGGCCGGCCGTCATCAGGTTGATGTCGCCGGGACGGATGACCTTTTCGGTGCCGAGGCTGTCGCGATGGCGGATCTCGCCGTCGAAGAGGTAGGTAACGGTCGACAGGCCGATATGCGGATGCGGCTTGACGTCGAGCGCCTCATTGGGCTTCAGGATCGCCGGTCCCATGCGGTCGAAGAAGATGAACGGCCCGACGAGCCGCCGCTGCCGCGTCGGCAGCGCGCGCCGCACCTGGAAGCCGCCGATGTCGCTCGTGCGCGGAATGATCAGGTTCTCGATCGCATCGCAGGCGAAGGCATCGCCGGGCAGGGGATCTTTACCGGGAAAGAAGGACATGAGGGATCTCCGCTTGCAGGGACGTCGACCACAAATAGTCCCTGCAGCGCCGCGCGTCCAACAGGATGTGCCGAAGAGGCTCCATGATGTCAGATCGCGGTGAAGCCGTTATCGACGAAGAGATGAGCGCCATTGACGAAGCTCGATTCATCGCTGGCGAGATAAAGGGCGGCGCGCGCCACGTCTTCCGGTTCGCCGATCCGTCCCTGCTGCGCGGCAATGGCGGCATCCGAAACATCGACGCCGAGCGCCTGCAGGTCGGCGACCTCGCGCAGCCCGTGCGGCGTGCGGATGAAACCGGGGCAGACGGCGTTGCAGCGGATGTTTCGGTCGCGGAACTCGACGGCGATGGCGCGGGCGAACATGTGCACCGCGCCCTTGGTGGTGTCGTACAGCACTTCCATCGGGGTGGCGGCGACCGCCGAGATCGACGAGGTGCAGACGATCGATCCGCCGCCGGCGGCGATCATCTTCGGCAGCACCGCCTTGGTCATCAGGAACATCGAGCGCACATTGACGGCGTGCAGCCAGTCCCATTCCTGAAGCGTCGTCTCCAGGAAAGGCTTGATGACGATGGTGCCGGCATGATTGAAGAGGACCGTCACCGAGCCATAGCGTTCCTCGACGCCGGCCACGGCGGCATTGACGGCGGCTTCGTCCGAGACATCGGCCGTCCAGCAGTCGGCCTCGCCGCCGTCATCACGGATCTGTTTCACCGTCTCGGCGGCCGCCTGGCCATTGCGGTCGATGATCGCAACGCGCGCGCCTTCGGCCGCAAACAGCTTCGAGGCAGCCCCCCCCATGCCGGTCGCGCCGCCCGAGATGATGGCGACCTTGCTCTTCAATCTGTCCGTCATTGTTTGTCCCCTGATGGTTCCGGAAGGGGATCATAGATCGACCGAAAGCCGATCGCCAAGCGTCTTCAAGTGCCGCGTTCGCTACGCTCAGGCGCCGTCCAGCGGCTCGACGCCCTGTGGCCTGCCGGCGCGGTCGAGCCTGATCTTCTCGATGCGGTTCTCGGCCGCCGAAAGCAGCGTCTCGCAATGTTTCTTCAGCGCTTCGCCGCGCTCGTAGATCTCGATTGATTCATCAAGCGCCACGTCGCCGCGTTCCAGCCGGGCAACGATGCTTTCGAGTTCGGCGACCGCCTTTTCGAAGGAAAGGCCTGATACTTCAGGCTTGGCGCTGTCAGTCATTCTCAACCCTTCATCATTCTCAGAATATGCATGCCCGCCGATTCGGCCAGCCCCTCGAGATCATAACCGCCTTCGAGCAGGCTGACGACCCGGTTCTTCGCGTGCCGGTCGGCCAGTTCCAGGACTCTGCCCGTCGCCCAGTCGAAATCCTCGCCCGTCAGATTGATCTGCGCCAGCGGGTCGCGGTGATGCGCGTCGAAGCCGGCGGAGATGATGATCAGATCCGGCCGAAAATCGTCGAGCGCCGGCAGCACGCGCGATTTGAACGCTTCGCGGAAATGGTCGCTGCCGACATTCGGCGAAAGCGGCGCATTGACGATGGTATTGTGCTTGCCCTTCTCCTCCTTGGCGCCGGTGCCGGGATAGAGCGGCATCTGATGCGTCGAACAGAACAGCACCGAGGCATCGTCCCAGAAAATATCCTGGGTGCCGTTGCCATGATGCACGTCCCAATCGACGATGGCGACGCGCTCGGCGCCATGCCTCTTCTGCGCATGACGGGCGGCGATCGCCGCATTGTTGAAGAAGCAGAAGCCCATCGCCGTCATCTTCTCGGCGTGATGGCCGGGCGGACGCGCGGCGACGAAGACATTGTCGGCCTGGCCGGAAAAGACATCGTCCACCGCCGCCATCGCCCCGCCGATCCCGGTCAGCGCCGCCTGCAGGCTCTTGACGCTGGCATAAGTATCGGCTTCGAGCTGGTTGATCCGATCCTCTTCCTCGGGGATTTCCCGCATCACGGCGGCAAGATGCTCCTCCGGATGCGCCAGCAGCACCGCATCCTCGCTCGCCTCAGGCGCCTGCCGGCGCTCCAGCCGTTCGAAATTCGGATGTTCCAGCGCGACATTGATGGCGCGGATCCGGTCCGATCGCTCCGGATGGCCGGCGGGCGTCACATGTTCGAGGAAGATCGGGTGTTCATAAAGACGGGTGCTCATGGAGACACTCTATCGGCCGCTTCTGTCATGATCCACAGCAGATGGGGCATTGCCCGCCGATTTCAACAAGTGCTCCCGCGGCGGTTTCGCACGCTATCGGACGCGAACCGTTCAGCCCATTGTTTGCACCGGTCGCATCGTCGCACCGGCGCGCCTTCAACAACCTGCAAGCCAGGCTCTAACGCTTTGAATCAAATCTGTTTCGATCCAATCAATTATGCAGTAATGTCGGTTTGGGGGAATGTTGTAAGGCAGTATTGTTGATGAGTGAGTCAAAGCGTCCTGGGGTGACGGAAATACGCGTGCCGTTTCGCGATGTCGATATGAACGGCAAGATGTTCCTGGCCTCCTATATTTCTTACGCTGAATCCGTTATTGCGAGCTTCTGGTCGGCACGGCCCGATGTAGACGACGAACCGCTCTATAGCGCCAGCAAGATCTCCTGCATGCTTCACCGCCCGCTGCACCATGACGAGCCGGCAATCTTCACCGCCGCCATCGACAAGATCGGCGTGCGTTCCATCGGCTTCCTCGTTTCGATCGACACCGGCGAGGAGCGCGCCGCCGAAGTCGAGATCATCTGGCAGGCCCGCAACAGAGAGGACGAGCAGCCGGCCTCCCTGCCGGAGGAAACGCGCGACTGGCTGTATGGGTTTTTGGATTAGGGGCGTTGCGGCGGGTAGCGATGAAGGACGAGCGAGAGACCGGTCGGTGGGACGCCGACGACGTCGTGACGTTCATGTATGGAACACAGAGAGCCGCGCAGCTTCTGGCGCTGCGGGATTTCTGGAAAGCACTTCTCTCGGCCTGGCCCAATAAGAAAAACATTTTCGTTTCCCCGCATCGCGGAGATGAACCTCAAGAGTAAGAGCCCGGTGCTTGCGGTTTTTACGCAGATGGTTTCCTTGATCTCCGCGATGCGCCTCGGCTTTCCGCCGGCTGAAATTTGGGCCTCTCGTCATCTCGACGCCATGCTGGCCACCAGATCGCTGAACCTCTCGCCCTGAATGCCGACATGCGTTCGCAGCAGGCGGCGGGCGGCATCTCCATCTCCGGCAAAGATCGCGTCGACGATGGCGCAATGTTCAGCGAAGGACGTCGAGAGCCGATTGCGTACGCGCAGCTGCAGACGGCGATAGGGTCGCAGGCGTCGATGCAATTGCTGGCATTGCTCCTCAAGGAAATCGCTGCGGCTTGCCGCGTAGATCGCCTTATGGAATTCCTCATTGTCGTAATAATAGGCATCGCTGTCGCCGGCGCCGGCCGATTGTTCGCAGCGGCTGTGGGTGGCGGTGATCGCTTCACGGGAGGCCTTGTCCAGCCGGCGTGCGGCGAGCGATCCCGCCAGGCCTTCGAGTTCCGCCATCACCTCGAACATCTCATAGATCCGGTGCGGCCCGGGATCTATCACGATCGCACCGCGGCGCGGGCGGATTTCGATCAGCCCGATGGCGTCAAGCTGCATCAACGCCTCGCGCACCGGCGTTCGCGATACGCCGAACCGATTGGCAAGCACCGTTTCATCAAGCCGTTCACCGGGGGCGAACTCGTAGGAAAGTATCGCGTTTTCAATCTCATCCCGAAGCCACCGACCGGCATTCTCTGACATTTGTCTCGCATCCTTCATACACAAGCGCCATTCTTGTATACACGAATGTTGACGCCGTGTACGAAAGATGACACTCTACATACTACCGATGAAGCCCGACGATGGGAAGCAGATCGTCTGAATGGCCGCACAATACGGCTGGTCTTCGGAAGAGAGGAGAATGGCATGCCCGAGGCGTCTTTCTTCACCGACATGCTGCAAAGCATCACGGATCACGGTCGCCAGCTTTTGTTTTCCGGCTCACGCAACACGCAGGCCGCCGCCAAAGCCGATCTTCAGACCCTCTGTGAAATGCTGCTGTCGAGCCGGGGCGAAGCATCCGGCATGGCCCTTGCGGCCGAGATACTCGATCGCTGGGAGGCCCTCGACAGCGAGGGCGCGCAGACATTCCTCCAGATGCTTCACGAAAAATTCGGACCTGATGCGAGCAAGCTCGACCAGGCGATTGAACGCTACCGCACCGACAAGAGTTCGGCCGCCGTTATTGCGCTCCACCAGGCAGCCGAGCCGCGGCGGCAGGAGCTTCTGCGCCGGTTGAATCACGCGCCGAACGGTACCGCCACGCTCGTTCGCATGCGTCAGCAGCTGCTTGCTTCCAAAGACCGATCAGAAGCCTATGACGCGCTTGATGCCGACTTCACGCATCTGTTCGGCTCCTGGTTCAATCGCGGCTTCCTGACGCTGCGACCCATCGACTGGTCGACGCCGGCAAACATCCTGGAGAAGATCATCAAATACGAGGCCGTGCATGAGATCGCCAGCTGGGAGGAGTTGCGCCGTCGCTTGGCGCCGGCCGACCGTCGATGCTTTGCCTTTTTCCATCCGCGACTGGCCGACGAGCCGCTCGTCTTCGTTGAGGTGGCGCTTACCCGATCCGTGCCGAAGGCGATCGCCGATGTGCTCGATGAGGGCAGGGAGCAGATCAATGCCGACGAGGCGACGACGGCCGTCTTCTATTCGATCTCCAACTGCCAGGATGGCTTGCGCGGGATCTCCTTCGGCAATTTCCTGATCAAGCAGGTGGTGGAAGACCTGCGCCGGGACCTGCCCGACCTGAAGAATTTCGTCACACTCTCGCCGGTCCCGGGCTTTGCCCGTTGGCTTGCCAAGGTGCGCGCCGCGGCAGACGGCTTGGTTCTATCCGAAGCGGTCCTGAAAATGCTGGCCTTGCTCGACGATCCGAACTGGCCCGGCAAGGAGAACGGCGCGGCCGAAGTGGAGCGCATATTGCTGCCGCTTGCGGCGCGCTACTTCCTGACCGAGCGGACGCCGGAGGGCCGTCCCGTCGATCCCGTTGCCCGCTTCCATCTCGGCAATGGCGCGCGGCTTGAACGATTGAATTTCCTCGGCGACCGCTCGCCCAAGGCTATCCAGCAGGCGCACGGTCTGATGGTCAATTACCTCTACAAGCTCGACGACATCGTCGCCAACCACGAGGCGCTGGCGCAGCGCGGCGAAGTGATCGCCTCGCCCGCCGTCAAAAACCTGCTCAGCCAGAGCGATGACGGCCGCCGCGGCGGCCATGGCCAGCAGGGCTCTCGAGCATTCGTACAACTGATGAATTCCACGCTTGGAGGAGGGCGAAAGTGAGCAACCATCTTTTCGACGCCATGCGGGCCGCCGCGCCCGGCGACGCAGCGTTCATCCGGATCGATAGCACCCGCCTATGGACCTATGACGACGCCTTCGCTCTTTCCGGCCGCATCGCCGGCGCGATGGACACGCTCGGCATCCGTCCCGGCGACCGGGTTGCGGTGCAGGTCGAAAAAAGCGTCGAGGCGCTCATCCTCTATCTCGCCTGTCTTCGCAGCGGTGCCGTCTACCTGCCGCTCAACACCGCCTATACGCTGGCCGAGCTCGATTATTTCATCGGTGATGCGGAGCCGCGTCTGGTGGTCGTCGCCCCGGCCGCACGGGAAGGCGTGGAGACCATCGCCAAACGCCACGGCGCGATCGTCGAAACCCTCGACTCCGACGGTAGCGGCTCTTTGCTCGATCTTGCGCGCGACGAGCCGGCCGACTTTGTCGATGCCTCGCGCGCCGCCGATGATCTGGCCGCGATCCTCTACACCTCGGGAACAACGGGCCGTTCGAAGGGAGCGATGCTCACCCATGGAAATCTGCTCTCCAACGCCCTGACCCTGCGGGACTACTGGCGCGTCACATCAGATGACCGGCTGATTCATGCCCTGCCGATCTTCCACACGCACGGGCTCTTCGTCGCCACCAACGTCACGCTGCTCGCCGGCGCCTCGATGTTCCTGCTGCCGAAGTTCGACGCCGATGAGGTCGTTTCGCTGATGCCGCAGGCAACGATGCTGATGGGCGTGCCGACCTTCTACGTGCGTCTCCTGCAAAGCCCGCGCTTCGACAAACAGGCGGCGGCCAACATTCGCCTGTTCATCTCAGGCTCGGCGCCGCTGCTGGCAGAGACGCATACCGCGTTCCAGGCGCGGACAGGCCACGCGATTCTCGAGCGCTACGGCATGACCGAAACCAATATGAACACGTCGAACCCCTATGACGGAAAGAGGATTGCCGGGACGGTGGGCTTGCCGCTGCCTGACGTGACGGTGCGGGTGACCGATCCCGCCACCGGACAGGTGCTGCCGCCTGAAGAAACCGGCATGATCGAAATCAAGGGGCCGAACGTCTTCAAGGGCTATTGGCGCATGCCGGAGAAAACCGCGGCCGAATTCACCGCCGACGGCTTCTTCATCAGCGGCGATCTCGGCAAGATTGATCGGGACGGCTATGTCCACATCGTCGGCCGCGGCAAGGATCTGGTGATTTCGGGCGGCTACAACATCTATCCGAAAGAGGTCGAGAGCGAGATCGACCAGATCGACGGTGTGGTCGAAAGCGCTGTGATCGGCGTGCCGCATCCCGATTTCGGCGAAGGCGTCACCGCCGTCGTCGTGTGCAAGCCTGGCGCCGTCCTGGATGAAAAGAGCATTGTCAGCGCCCTCCAAGACCGCCTCGCGCGCTACAAGCAACCCAAACGCATCATCTTCGCCGACGACCTGCCGCGCAACACGATGGGCAAGGTTCAGAAGAACATCCTGCGGCAGCAATACGCCGATCTTTACACCAGGACGTAAGGCGACCGCCCTTTGGGAGGAGGCGTGTCGGCATCCGCATCAAACTTGAACGCAACAGCTACGGCGCTGGAGGCGCCGGAGGGAGGGGAATCATGGGTATTGAAATACTGGCCATAGGCCTGCTGGTCGCGATGTTCATCATTGCGACGATCCAGCCGATCAACATGGGCGCGCTCGCTTTTGCCGGCGCCTTCGTCCTCGGCTCCATGACAATCGGCATGAAGACCGGCGATATTTTTGCCGGCTTCCCGAGCGATCTGTTCCTGACGCTCGTCGCCGTCACCTACCTCTTCGCCATCGCGCAGATCAACGGCACCATCGACTGGCTGGTCGAATGCGCCGTCCGCCTGGTGCGTGGACGCATCGGTCTGATCCCCTGGGTTATGTTCCTCGTCGCCGCCGTCATCACCGGTTTCGGCGCGCTTGGGCCGGCCGCAGTGGCCATTCTCGCCCCTGTGGCCCTGAGCTTTGCCATTCAGTACCGCATTCACCCGGTGATGATGGGTCTCATGGTGATCCACGGCGCCCAGGCAGGCGGCTTTTCACCGATCAGCATCTATGGCGGCATCACCAACCAGATCGTCGCGAAGGCCGGCCTGCCTTTCGCTCCGACGTCGTTGTTTCTCTCGAGCTTTTTCTTCAACCTGGCGATATCAGTGCTGGTGTTCTTCGCCTTCGGCGGCGCAAAGGTCATGAAGCACGCGCCGGCAACATCACCTGGCCCCTTGCCCGAACTGCATCCCGAGGGCGTGTCGGCCTCGATCAGGGGCCACGGCGGCACGCCGGCAAAGCCGATCCGGGACCATGCCTACGGCACTGCGGCCGATACGGCGGCGACGCTGCGTCTGAACAATGAGAGAATCACCACCCTGATCGGCCTGACGGCGCTCGGCATCGGCGCCCTGGTTTTCAAGTTCAATGTCGGTCTGGTCGCCATGACCGTCGCCGTTGCGCTGGCGCTGCTGTCCCCGAAGACCCAGAAGGCGGCCATCGACAAGGTCAGCTGGTCGACCGTGCTTTTGATTGCCGGCATCATCACCTATGTCGGCGTCATGGAGAAGGCCGGTACGGTCGACTATGTCGCGAACGGCATATCCAGTCTCGGCATGCCGCTGCTGGTGGCGCTCCTGCTTTGCTTTACCGGCGCCATCGTCTCGGCCTTTGCATCCTCGACCGCGCTGCTCGGCGCCATCATCCCGCTTGCGGTTCCGTTCCTCATGCAGGGACATGTCAGCGCCATAGGCGTGGTCGCGGCCATCGCGATTTCGACGACGATCGTCGATACCAGCCCCTTTTCCACCAATGGCGCTCTTGTGGTCGCCAATGCGCCGGATGACAGGCGAGAGCAGGTCCTCAAGCAGTTGCTGATCTATAGCGCGCTGATTGCCATTATCGGCCCGATCGTCGCCTGGTTGGTGTTCGTCGTGCCGGGGCTGGTTTGACGGCCACCGCCGAACCCATCGCTTTCCGCCCCGGCCCATCGCCCGCGGCGGCGAAAAAACCTGAACGGCGTGGTGTGCGGTATTGGTCGCGGGGCGGGGCGGCCGGCTCAGTATTCCGAACCGCTTCTATTGCTTAGATCGTGACGTTCCGTGCCATTCAATGGTGGATTGAAGACGCTGACGAGGATGAGATCCTCATCCTTGCCACCCCGCAAATAGTGCCGATCGTGTTTGTCGAGAACGTAGATATCGCCGGCGCGGATGGGGAAGACATTGCCGTCCATATCCTCGACCTCGCCTGCTCCCTGGATGCAGTAGCAGGCCTCCAGATGGTTGCGGTACTGCAGCAGGGCTTCGGTGTTGGCGCGAACAACGGTGTGGCAGACGGTAAACCCCATCCCGTCATCCCTGGTCAGCAGACGATGGCTTGTGCCATTGCCCCAATCGACGAAACGCTCGGTCTGCTCGACTTCTCTCAGGCTTCTCACAAACATGTTCGTCTCCTCGCGAATGGCTGAGATGTGTTGATCTCCGTGATCCATTAGGCACTGCAGCCGCGACTCTTTCAAATGATCTAATTTGAGAGACTTGTTAGAATATTCTACACATAATCTGGCGCGGGCCGAGGGCGATCGGATATTCTCCGGCACGTTCGAAGCGATACTAAAAGATTTGACATATCGGGCGGCCAATGGATCCTGCTGCTTATGTGAGGAATTCGAACATATGCAATTGCCGCCGCTGAACGCATTGAGAGCCTTCGAAGCAACCGCCCGGCTCATGAGTCTTTCAAAGGCCGGAGACGAACTGCACGTGACCCATGCCGCGATCAGTCACCAGGTCAAACATCTGGAGACATGGATGGGACGCAAGCTGCTGCAAAAATCCGGACGCGGCGTTGCACTGACGCCGGCGGGCGCCGAATATTATCTGGCCGTCTCGGGCTCGCTGGCCGCCATCGCCCACGCCACCGGCAACATGCGCAGAGACCACAATATGCGTTCGATAACCGTGGGATGCATTCCTTCGATCGCGTCGCGCTGGCTGGTTCCGGCACTTCCATCTTTCCGGGAGAGCGATCCTGATCTTGATGTCAGGATCGTCTATGCAAAAGCGGAAGAGCGCTTCGATGACGAAAGCCTGGATGTTCTCATTACCATGGGAGAAGACGTGTCAGGGGGACGGGAGAGCCGCCTGCTTTTCTCCAGGCGCAACCAGCCGGTGGCCAGCATTCATTATCTGGCAAAGCGAAACTGGACGGCCGACGGCGTTCCCTTTGCGGCAGCCGAGCTGCTGCACGATGAATCCATGG
This sequence comes from Rhizobium sp. NLR8a, assembly GCF_019685235.1. NCBI lineage: Bacteria > Pseudomonadati > Pseudomonadota > Alphaproteobacteria > Hyphomicrobiales > Rhizobiaceae > Rhizobium > Rhizobium sp. NLR8a. The sequence continues at coordinate 103,493 of NZ_JABDWI010000008.1, read as the reverse complement.
ACGGCTGGAAAGAATGGTTCCGAAAGGCTGATATAACGGCGCCCGACCCGCTTCGCGGGCCGATATTCCAGGACTTCAACATTCTTGCCACGGCGGTAATCGCTGGGCATGGCGTCGCACTATGCCCTGTCGAAGTGTTCCGGCGAGAGATCGATCGCGGCGACCTCGTTGTGCTCTCGGACATCTCGACGGCAGAGACTCAAGGCTATTACCTGATCACCAGCTCCTGGGCGAAGAAGCCGGTTCGCCGCTTTGCGGAATGGTTCACGGCGGAGTGTCGATCCGGCGGCCCGCCGACCATGGAATAGGCTGGAAACCACGGGCACGGTTCGTTTTGACCCGAGCTGAAATGTCATGAAAGTTTCATATTGGTGCTATTGCGGCGCTTGAAAAATAATCTACACTTTTGATCAGGAAACGCGATTTCCTGAAGCAAACGAAAGGAAACTGATTGGATTCATATCTTCTGACGACCATGCTCGTTGCAGGCCTCCTCGCTTTCGCCGTAACCGCGGTAAAAGCCGGAACAACTGCCCAGACCACCGAAAATACCAGGCGCAGTCCCGATTCGGGTGGCGATGGCGGAATTGGGTTCGAGGCCTCTGATGACGGGGGCTGCGATGGCGGCGACGGTGGAGGAGGAGACTAGATCAACGGAAATCGATAGAACGCCCGACCGCCTCAAGGCGGTTTTTTGTTGCCCGAACAAGACTCTGTTCCAGCCCGGCAAAACAGGCCGCAATCTCAGACGCGCGGGGGTTGCAGAACTGATCCGACGGGCCTAGACGAACGCATCACGCAATGCATTTTTGGGTCGTCGCAGGAAATGTGCGCCCTATCTCAGTCGAGGCGGTGCCGGGGCATAAGTGTTGGAGACAATCAATATGGCAAAATCTGAAGCTGGAAGCCCGTATATTTACGGGATCGACGCACTGCGATTTGTATGCGCGCTGATGGTGACCGTATTTCATCTTGGATTTGCTTCCTGGGCTTCGCCTTTATATCTCCGACCGTATCCAATGCCCGAGATCGAGAACATCGCCCAACCCGGCTGGGTTGGCGTCGAATTGTTCTTCGTCGTATCGGGCTTCGTCATCGTTAACTCCGCAGCTTCCGCCAGCGCCTTGTCCTTTCTCAAGGGGCGCATTCTGCGGCTCTACCCAGCGGTATGGATCTGCGCATCGCTGACGCTGATCATCATCGCGACGCAAGACGTCAACAGACGCATCCTCTGGAATTATCTGCGCTCGATCACGCTCTATCCCGGCGGGCCCTGGATAGACGGCCAATATTGGACGCTGGCATGTGAGATCTGTTTCTACGCCATCGTCTTCATCATGTGCGCGGCTAGGCAAAAGACGAGGATGCCCGCCCTGGCGCTAGGCCTGTCGCTGTCCAGCACGGCATTCATTGCACTGTTATACGCCTTTCCCGATGCAGCCATCCCGTCGATATTCACCGAGACGGCCTGGCGGGCCATTCCCTTCTATTATGGCTGCCAATTCGCTATCGGCATCTACATATGGCTGCTCTCTCAGGGTCGGATGAACCGAATTTCCTGGCTGGGTTTCCTCTGCGCCCTGGCGACGGGGGCTGTTCAGATCTACATGGCAGGCGAGAACACCAGCAATCGTACGCTCGCCGCTGCGGGCCATGGCTTCTCGTCGTTTCCCGCAATCGCTATCTGGGCGGCCGGGCTGGCGTCGATCGTTGCAAGCGTCGGCTACAGCAAGCGGATCAGTCACCTGCCGGCCTCCTTCCTTCAATCGGTGAAGACCCTCGGCTCGATGACCTATCCGCTCTATCTCCTGCATTTCGCCATCGGCGTCCAGCTTCTCGACTGGTTGACTGCTCTGGGATTGGCGCCGCTCCTGGCAATGGTTCTAGCCGTCGCGATCGTCTGCGCAATGTCGCTTGCGGTGTGCAAATGGGGAGAGCCGCCGATCCGGAGGATCTTGCGAGGGTTCCTCGACCGGCTTGGGCAGCGCGCTGCCGAATTTCAGGCGAAGGAGTCTCGGGCTTAGGTGTGAAATCGAGGAGGCCGGGCGCGCAATGACGTCCGATTTCCCCGTCTCGGTTCTTGCCTTGGGGTTTACCCCACTCTCCGTCCTGCTCGGGCTTGACCCGAGCATCCATGTGGCCTCTTGCAGCACGAGGAATGGATTCCAGGCTCAAGGCCTGGAATGACGGAGGTTGAGGAGAGCGATCGGCAGGCCCCCCGCTCAAGGCCCCTGCCGCAGAGCTCACTCCACCCTTGCTCCTGCTCAGGCTTGACGCGCGCATCCACGCGACTTCCTTCAACGCACAGTGGCCGCATTCGGCGGAAGGCGGCCATTGTCGGAATGCTCAGCAGGTATCGGCCGTTACGCGGCTCAAGCGCGCGCCGGCAGCAGGGGATAGCCGACCATGACGGCGCGGCCGAGGAGGGCAGCGACGACGGCCTTGATCACATCGCCCGGGATGAAGGCCATCGAGCCGACGAAGGCTTTCGTGAAGCCGAGGCCTGCGACGGTTGCGAGATAGGTGATGCCGAAGGCGTAGAGCACGATGATCCCGCCGATCATGGCGGCGAGGAAGAAGCTCACCGTCTGGACCAGGCCGGACTGCTTGTCGTTGACCAGCCGTTCGCTGAGATAGCCGGTCACGAAGGCGGCAAAGATCCAGCCGACGAGAAAACCGGCTGTCGGCGAGGCGAAGATCGCGAGGCCGCCGCGGCCGCCGGAAAGCACCGGCAGGCCAATCGCGACGAGCAGCAGCACGATCAGAACGGCGATCGCGCCGCGCCGGGCGCCGAGAACGACGCCGGCCATCATGACGCCGAGCGACTGGGCGGTGATCGGCACCGGAATGAAGCCGAGCGAGATCGGCGGCAGCAGGCCGAGCGCCACGATGATCGCGGCAAAGAGGGCGGTAAGGACGAGGTCGCGGGTGCTCATCATGAACTCCGTATTAAAAAATCGTTAACTTCCATGCCGCCGAATGCGGCGCGCGTCAATCGCAGCGGCGACATTATCCGCGTCCTTCAGCGTCAGAATGATCAGCGGCGCGAGCAGGCTCGTCGGCCGGACCTTCAGCCCCCGAGCCCTGTGCGCCTCACGGATCGCCTGGTAACGGTTGACGATCTCAGGCACGAAGCGCAGCACCAGGCCGAGAGCGAGGCCGATATCGTCGGCCTGAACCCGGCCGGTGCGTTCGAGCGGGCGGGCGAGCGCCGTCACCTCGTCGATGAACTCGGTAATGGTCGTCGTCGCCGTCACGCTGGCGGCGAGAAGCATCAGCGCCGTCAGCCGCAGCACGGGCACGAGCGCTGCCTGCCATGGGTTGAAGATGAGGTTGAAAAGGGCGACGACCGCAATCGTCAGGAAGATCGGCCGCAGCCGTCGCAGCGCCTCGCCGAGCGGCAGGCCGACCGTGCCGTAGAGGACCGCCGCCACCAGCACGGCGCCCGAGAGCAGAAGGAGATTGTGGTTGATGAACAGCAGGATGGCGAAGGTCGTCAGCGACAGGAGCTTTGCCCGCGGCGAGAGCCGGTGCATGCGGCTGTTGCCTTCGACGTAGAGCGATTGCATCAGGCGGCGATCTCCCTGTAGCGCGCGATGGCTTCGGCCGCCGGCGCATCGGCGGCAAGCCGCCCTTGGTGAAACAGCAGAACCCGCTCGAACCCGGCGATCAGTTCGAGGTCGTGGGTGATGACGATGGCGCTTTCCGGCAGTCCGGCGATGATGCTCTCGACCAGTGCCCGGTTTTTGAGGTCGAGCTGGTTGGTCGGCTCGTCGAGGATGAGAATGCCGGGGCCGGTCGCCAGCACCGAGCAGAGTGCGGCCACCTGCAGTTCGCCGCCTGAAAGCTCGTGCGCGCGGCGATCGGCCAGCGCCTCGGCGCCGAAGCGGGCAAGCACGCCCTCGACCTTTGCCTCGATCTCCGCTTTGCTGAAGCCGCGCCGCTTCAGCCCGAAAGCGATGTCGTCCTTGACGATCGGCAGGATGATCTGGTTCTGCGGCGACTGGAAGATGAAGCCGACATCGGCGACAACAGTCTTCTCGTCGGCCGTGTCGCGGCCGTTGACCATGACGCGGCCACTGGTCGGCTTGGTCAGCCCGTTGATCAGCCGCGCAAAGGTGGTCTTGCCCGAGCCGTTCAGCCCGATGACGCCGATGCGTTTGCCGCGGATGCCGAGCGTCAGCGGCTCCAGCGCCACCCGTGCCCCGAAACTGACCCCGGCATTTTCGAATTGTATGTCCAAACCAGTCCCTCGCATTTTTCACGACAGGGTGATTGCCGACACCAGCCCCTCATCCGGCTACCGCCACCGTCTCCGCGCTTTCGGGGAGACGGGACAAGCCGCGAGCTCTCAGTTCCCATATGCCTATCGTATGGCACGTCCCCTCTCCCCGCGAGCGAGGAGAGGGTTAGGGTGAGGGGCAGCCGCTGGCGCCAACCTGATAGCAGTGCTTCTACAAAGAGCAAATCTCCCTGTCGATATCGGGTGGCTAGGAAGATTTTCCGGATTATGATGCGGCCATGACGAATCTGCTGTCCAATTCCGATGCCCGCCGCGTCTTTCTTGCCAAGCAGGGCCTCAGCGCCCCACCGAACCGCGCCTTGACCAAGGCCGGCCTGCTGCAACTCATCCACGATCTCGGCTTCGTCCAGGTCGACAGCATCCAGACGGTGGAGCGGGCGCATCACCAGATCCTGTTTTCCCGCAACCAGACCTATCGGCGCGAGCATCTGAAGGCGCTGCTGGAGAAGGAACGTGCGCTGTTCGAGCACTGGACGCACGATGCCTCGATCCTGCCCAGCGCCTTCTTCGTCTATTGGAAGCACAAGTTCCGCCACCAGGAGAAGGTCCTCGTCGAGCGCTGGCGCAAGTGGCGCGGCGAGGGTTTCGAGGCGGCTTTCGAGGAGACTTATGAGCGTGTGCGGCGCGACGGCGCGATGCTGGCGCGCGACGTCAAGGCCGATGGCCATGTCTCCGGCGGCTGGTGGAACTGGCATCCGAACAAGACGGCGCTCGAATATTTCTGGCACACCGGCAAGTTCGCCATCGCCGGCCGCTCGAATTTCCAGAAGATCTATGATCTGACCGAGCGTGTCATCCCGGCCGAATTCCGCGAGCCGGAGGTGAGCCGCGAAGATTTTGTCGACTGGGCCTGCCGCAGCGCGCTTGCCCGCCTCGGTTTTGCCACCCACGGCGAGATCGCCGCCTTCTGGAACCTGGTCTCGCCCGACGAGGCCAAGGCCTGGGTATCGGCCCATCGCGACGAGCTGACCGAAGTGCTGATCGAACCGGCGCTCGACGACAAGGCGCGGCCGTCCTGGGCCCTTGCCGATTTCCTCTCGACGCTCGACAGCCATCCCGATGCCCCGCCGCGCATCCGCGTGCTCAGCCCCTTCGACCCGATGATCCGCGATCGCAACCGAACCGAACGCCTGTTCGGCTTCTTCTACCGCATCGAGGTCTTCGTGCCGGAAGCCAAGCGCGAGTATGGCTATTACGTCTTCCCGCTGCTCGAAGGCGACCGCCTGATCGGCCGCATCGACATGAAGGCCGACCGCAAGAAATCAACGCTCGACGTCAGGCGGCTCTGGCTGGAACCGGGCGTGAGGGCGTCGGCCGGGCGGCTGGAGCGGCTGGAGGCGGAGCTCGAGCGGGTGGCGAGGTTTGCGGGGGTGGAGAAGGTGGTGCTTTTGGAGGGGTGGAGAGGGTAGTCGAATTACTCTCTGCCTGTCTCTCGCCTTTACAAGGGAGGCCGTCATGAGAGCCGGCCGAATGAAGGCGTTTCTGTGCGCCGACGGCGGTTTTGGCAACAACGCCAACCACACTCTCCGTCATCCCAGGCCTTGAGCCTGGGATCCATGCGACTGCTGCTGATGGATGCGGCGTGGATGCTCGGCTCAAGGCCGAGCATGACGGAGTGTGGGGTGCACACGAGGAACCCATTCACCGCGCAGAGGCCTGTTGCCAACGCCATCTGCTAGCGAAATCAGATAGCCAGTCGTGGCTTTGATGAGGGAGGAGAGGGCCTGGCCTCAGCAGATCTCCGTCTTGCTGATCTTGATCCCGAAACCTTCCAGGCCGACATAGTGGCGCTCGCGGCTGGTGAGCAGCCTGATCGAGCTGACGCCGAGATCCTTGAGGATCTGGGCGCCGAGGCCGATTTCCAGCCATTCACTCTCGCGCGTCTGCGCCTCGGCATGGGCTTCGCGGCCCTGGTTGCGGGCCTTGCGGCCGTTGTCGTAATGGCCAACGCCGACGGAGCCCTCTCGCAGGTAGACGATGACGCCGCGGCCTTCCGCAGCGATCTTCTCCATGTAGAAATCGACTGGGCTCTTCCTGCCGAAAAGGTCCTCGGCGACATTTTCCGGATGCAGGCGCACCGGAATGTCGACGCCGTCGCGGATGTCGCCGAAGACGACGGCAAGATGCTGCATCGGGTCCCAGGGCAGGGCATAGGTATGGGCCTTGGCCTTGCCGAACGGCGTGTCGATGTCGAAGCTCGCGCCGTGCTCAACCAGCGTTTCCTTCCGCTGGCGATAGGCGATGAGATCGGCGACGGAGACAAGCTTCAGCCCGTGCTTCTCGGCGAAATCGACCACCTGCGGACCGCGGGTGACGGTGCCGTCGTCATTGACCAGTTCGGAGATGACGCCGATCGGCGGCAGGCCGGCGAGCCGGCAGAGGTCGACGGCCGCTTCCGTATGGCCGGAGCGCATCAGCACGCCGCCTTCACGCGATATCAGCGGAAAGATATGGCCCGGACGGACAAAATCGGCGGCCCCGACATTCGGATTGGCGAGGTTGCGCACCGTCAGCGTCCGGTCGTCGGCCGAGATGCCGGTCGTCGTGCCGTGCTTGAAGTCGACCGAGACGGTGAAGGCCGTCGTATGGGCCGAATCGTTCTCGGCCACCATGGCGTTGAGGTTGAGGCGCTTGGCCTCCTCCTTCGGCATCGGCGCGCAGACGATGCCTGAGGTGTGGCGGACGATGAAGGCCATCTTCTCCGGCGTGGTATGCACGGCGGCAACGATCAGGTCGCCCTCGTTCTCGCGGTCATTGTCGTCCATGACGACGACAATTTCGCCGGCCTCGAAGGCCCTGATGGCGTCGACGACGCGTTTCTGATCGTAAGACATGGACGCTCCTATTTCAGACGGCCGGTCTGGCCGCGATCCCGAAGATAATGATCGGCAATGGCGCAGGCGACCATCGCTTCGCCGATGGGTACGGCGCGGATGCCGACGCAGGGGTCGTGCCGGCCCTTGGTGCGCACGTCGACATTCTTGCCATCGGCGTCGATCGACTGGCGTTCGGTCAGGATCGACGAGGTCGGCTTGACGGCGAAACGCGCGACGATCGGCTGTCCGGTCGAGATCCCGCCCAGAATACCGCCGGCATTGTTGGAAAGGAAGATCGGCGTGCCGTCATTGCCCATGCGCATTTCGTCGGCATTGTCTTCGCCGGAGGTTTCGGCGGCGGCAAAACCATTGCCGATCTCCACGCCCTTGACGGCATTGATCGACATCAGCAGCGAGGCGATGTCCTGGTCGAGCTTCGAATAGATCGGCGCGCCGAGGCCGGCGGGCACGCCTTCGGCGATCACTTCGACGACCGCGCCGATCGAGGAGCCGGCCTTGCGAATGCCGTCGAGATATTCCTCCCAGACCGGGACGATCGCCGCATCCGGCGAGAAGAACGGGTTCTGCCCGATCTGGTCCCAGTCCCAGTTGCGGCGGTCGATCTTGTGCTTGCCGATCTGCACCAGCGCGCCACGCACGGTCACGCCTGGCACGACGAGGCGGGCGATGCCGCCGGCCGCAACCCTTGCTGCGGTTTCGCGCGCCGAGGAGCGGCCGCCGCCGCGATGGTCGCGAATGCCGTATTTGAGGTCATAGGTGTAATCGGCATGGCCGGGGCGGTATTGCCGGGCGATCTCGCCGTAATCCTTGGAACGCTGGTCGGTGTTCTCGATCAGCATGGAGATCGGCGTGCCTGTCGTCGTCATCGTCTCGCCGTCGGCATCGAGCATCACGCCCGACAGCACCTTCACCAGGTCGTCCTCGCGCCGCTGCGTGACGAAGCGGGATTGCCCCGGCTTGCGCTTGTCGAGCCAGACCTGCAGGTCTTCGAGCTTGAAGCGCAGACCTGGAGGGCAGCCGTCGACGACGCAGCCGAGCGCCGGACCGTGGCTTTCGCCCCAGGTGGTTACGCGGAAGAGGTGACCGAATGTATTGTGCGACATGTGTTCCCACGGCGGCGCGCCAAAGCCGATCGCGCCATTGCTTGAAAAGGCGTGCCACTCATAGGCCAAAAAACCGCCGAGGCAAAAGCCTTTCTTTGCGTCAAACCGGCAGCGGCGGAAATGCTGTTTCGCTCCTTTGCCGAGGCATCGCCATCACGAAGCCAACCGCCATCCGGTTGCGGCCGCCTCAGCGGCGAAATCGTCGAAGGAGAGGGCCGGCGAGAAGGCATAACCCTGCAGCAGGTCGCAGCCGAGATCGCGCAGCAGCGTGGCATGGGCTGCCGTCTCCACTCCTTCGGCCACCGTCTCGACGCCGAGCGAGCGGGCGATGTCGATGATCGAGGTGACCAGCGCTCGCTCCTGCGACGCGCCGATGATCGGCTGCACCAGCTGGCGGTCGATCTTTAGCCGCTTCGGCTTCAGCTTCAACAGGCTGACGATCGAGGTGTGGCCGGTGCCGAAATCGTCGATCTCGATATCAATGCCGAGCGCCTTGATGCGTTCCAGATTGTGCGAGACCACGTCCTCGCTCTCGTCGAGGAAGATCGATTCCACCAGTTCGAAGGAGATCTCGCCGGGGCGGATATTGAGGCCGGCGAGGGATTCCATCAGGCTGCCGTCATGCAGCCGTCTGGCTGAAACATTGACCGCGACCTTGGGAACGACAATGCCCAGCGCCAACAAGCGGGCCTTGTCGCGCAGCGCCGTTTCCAGCACGATCCGGTCGAGCGTCTGCACGACATTGATCTCGTCGGCAATGCGCAGGAACTTGTCTGGCGTCAGCAGCCCCCTGGAGGGATGCTTCCAGCGCACCAGCGCTTCGACGCCGGTCAGCTCCATCGTCCGGGCGCAGAATTGCGGCTGATACCAGGCGGCAAATTCGCCATTATCGATGCCGGCGAGGATTTCATCGGCCGTGCGCTTGGTGTTGATGATATCGGCCTGAAGAGTGTGATTGAAGAATTCGAAGCGGTTACGGCCCGTGCTCTTTGCGCGGTAGAGGGCGATATCGGCATTGATCAGCACCTTGCGCGCGTCGACATGGATGCCGTTGGCGAGTGCGACGCCGATCGACACGCCGCAGCGGCAGGCAAAGCCCTGGAAATCGATCGGCTGGCGCATCTCCTCGATGATCCGCGTCGCAAGCTCCGCCATCTCCTTATCGCCGACATCGCAGGCGAGGATGACGAATTCGTCACCGCCGATGCGCGCCACGAGGTCGCTGCCGCGGACATTCCTGGCGAGCACCTTCGAAGCATGCACCAGCATCGCATCACCGGCGGCATGGCCGAGCGTATCGTTGATGTCCTTGAAGCGGTCGAGGTCGATGTGCAGGATGGAGAATTTCTGCCGCTGCCGGCGCCCGTCATTGGTCAGGCTTTCCAGCGCGATGTCGAGTTTGCGGCGGTTGGCGAGCGCGGTCAGTGGATCGTGCAGCGAATTGTGCTCGATCCTGTTCTTGGCAAGTTCGAGCTCGATATTCTTGGCGACGGCCTCGTCCTTGGCCGCCTTCAGCCGGATCGTCATCAGCATGTCCTCGGTGGCGTCGAAGGCGATGCCCATGATCTTCATTTCGCCGGTCCCGGTCTGGTAGACCTTGCCGACCGAGCGCACATAACGCACCGAGCCGTCGTCGGCGAGCGCCCGGCAGACGAGCGTATGCGTATCGCCGCTTCGCTTGAAGTGGCGCGCGCTTTCGAGCGCCAGCCCGCGATCCTCGGGGTGGATGCGGGAAAGCCAGGTCTCCTCGGTCATGAAGCCATTGCGCGGCGCCAGCCCGTATAGCTCGTGCATCCGTTCATTCCAGATCGAGCCGCCTCTATCCGGCCGCGCCTCCCATATGCCGCACTGATAGGAATTGAGCGCCAGGTCGAGCCGGCTCGAAAGCTCGGCGAGCTGACCCTCGCGGCTTGAAAGCTCTTCAAGCGCCAGCTCGAGCTCGGCATTCTTGACCTCACTGACATCCCTGGCCTTGCGCAGCGCCTCGGTGGCCTCCGCATCGGCGGTGACGTCCCAGACGATGCCGATCGTCTTGCCGGCGCCACCGACATCTCTGTAGAGGGCGCCGACAGAGCGCAGGTGCCGGATGCCGCCATCGGCAAGCATGATCCGGTACTGCGCCGTGCAGGCGGCGCCGGCGATGCTGCAGCTGAAGAAATGCACCTCGGCGGTCTCACGATCCGCCGGCAGGATCGCCGCCAGCCATTCGTCGAGCGGCCGGCTTCCTTCCTCCGCCGGCTTGCCGTGCAGTGCAGCGGCGCGTGCGTCCCAAAGGAGGCTGCTCGAATGATCCTGCAGCTCCCAAATGCCGATAGTGGACGATTCGAGCGCAAGGTTCAGCCGCTGCGACAGTTCCATGAGCTTTGCTTCGCGCGTCTCCAGTTCGGCAATGTTGCGGTTGCGTTCGCCGAGCAGCAGTGTGGCGAGGAAGATCGGGACGATGATGATGCATCCCGCGGCAACGACGATCAGCCGCAGCTCGCTCCGGTTTTCCGGTATTGCAGCCCAGCCGCCTTTGGGGACGGCGGAAAGCTCCCATTTGCCGCCGGCAAAGCTGATTTCGCGGCGGATCGGATCCTTGTCGTCGATGTCGGCCGAACCGAAGAACGGCGCGGAAAGCGCGGCGTTCCCGGTTGACCGGCCAATATCCCGCACCGCGATGGAAAGATGGTCGAGATTGGGATAGCGCTCCTGGTTTTCGCGGTCGCGCGCCGCCACCAGGCCGGTCGCCTCGTAAAAGCTTTTCCGGTCGATGGCGACCTCCACGGCGCCCCAGAGGCGCCGCTGGCCGCTCTCCTTGACGAAAACCGGGAAGAAGACGGCGAAGGCGTCCCGGCCGTCAACGCTGATCGGGCCGTAGAAGCGCGCCGTCTGGTCGCCGGCGGCCCAGGTCGTCGCTTGCTGCGAGATGGAGGTTTCGCGCACATCGCGGCCGATCCGCCCGCTGCCGGGGCGTTGCGGATAGAGGTCGCTGACGATGAAATCAGGCGCGACGGCGATATGGATGAAAGCCGGGTTCTGGATCAGCAGCCAGTTGATCTGGCGCTCCGTTTCCTCCCGGCTTGCAGCGTTGTTGACGGAGGTCAGATTTGCAAGATCGCGGACCATGGTGAGGCTCATATTGATCTCGGCCTTCACCCTGGCGCGCAACAGGTTCGTCTCGTTCTCGGTGCGGATGTGAAGTTCGCGCATATGAGCGGCAGTATTGGCGCGATCGAGCGCGAAGCCGACCATGGTGACGACGAGGGCGACAAACGCGGAAACCAGAAACGAGAGGCGGCTATTCTTCAAAACGCGTCGCAACCGCTTGCTGTCGCCCAGCCTGGATAGCAAAATGAGACCCCCATATTCGCGGTAACTCTAAAAGGCAGGGGTTAATTTACGATTGCCTGTTGTCGATGTTGAAAACCCGGCAGGCCGGACGGGCGTGGTTAACGCAGCGTCTTGATTATGTTTAAAATGCTATTCATCAATTAGGCGGGAAAAGCCATTCTTACGGGCAATTTTCGCCATATTCAGGAGATTATCTGTGGCAAGTGTTCTCGTGCAGCGTTTCAAGAGGATTGTTGCCATGCGTTTCGTCGTCGCCACGCTTTTGGCCACAGCAAGTTTCCTGTCGCCGATGAGCGGTTTTGCCGAGAGCGCCGATGTCGAGGCGACGATCAAGAAGGTCGACACGGCCAATCTCGTGCTGACGCTCGACGACGGCAAGACCTATCAGGCGCCGGAGGAATTCAATTTCGACGGCCTCGAAGCCGGCGTGAAGGTCATCGTCTTCTACACCGAGGTCGACGGCAAACGCGTCATCAACGATCTCGATATCGTCAAGTAAGCAGACTTCAAGAGAATGACTGGATGAGGTTTGCGCCCAATGGCTGCCCCTCACCCTCTCCCCGTAAAAGCGGGGCGAGGGGACATGTCCACGAGAGCTCAGCGGGGAACGGAGAGTTCGCTGCTTGTCCCTTCTCCCCACAGGCGGGAAGATGCCGGCAGGCGGATGAGGGGTAAAGCCAGTCGATCCCTTACAGCCAGACGATCGTCCGCTCGCTCGTATCGATCCTGACAATCCGGTCCTGCGGAATGCCGCCTTCGGCGGCGGTGCTCTTCGGCAGGTCGGCAATCGCCTGGAACAGCGTGCGGATAACGCCGCCATGGGTGACGCAGACGGTCGGACGCTCGACGGAGCGCAGCCATGCGCCGGTACGCCAGGAGAGGATTTCGTAGCTTTCGGCATCGTCGCCGGGCGGGATGAAATCCCATTTGGAGACGTTGCGTTCGGCCACCCGCTCGCGCTGCGTCGCCTTCAGCTCCTTGATCGTCGAGCCTTCCCAGTCGCCGAAGGAAATCTCCACCAGCCGCGGATCGGTGCGATAGGCAAGCGGCGGGAGGCCCATTGCGGCGCGCATGATTTCCATCGTTGCGCGTGTGCGTCCGAGCGGGCTTGCGACGAAATCGAATTCGCCGACCGTCTCACCGAGGATCTCGGCCAGTGCGATGCCGTTCTGCCGGGCCTGTTCCTGGCCCGTGGCATTCATCGGAACGTCTTTCTGGCCCTGCAGGCGACGCTCGGCATTCCAGTCGGTCTGACCGTGTCTGATCACGTAGATGAGCACGGTCTCGACTCCGGGGAACTTAGTCCTTGACGACCGAAATATCCGGCGCGTCGACCGCCTTCATGCCGATGACATGATAGCCGCTGTCGGCATGGTGCACCTCGCCGGTGACCGAGCGCGACAGGTCGGACAAGAGATAGAGGCCGACATCGCCGACTTCCTCGATGGTAACCGTACGGCGCAGCGGAGCGTTATACTCGTTCCACTTCAGAATATAGCGGAAATCGCCGATGCCGGAGGCGGCAAGTGTCTTGATCGGCCCGGCCGAAACGGCGTTGACGCGGATGTTCTGCGGCCCGAGGTCGACAGCGAGATATTTGACGCTCGCTTCGAGCGCGGCCTTGGCGACGCCCATGACATTATAGTTCGGCATCACCTTTTCGGCGCCGTAATAGGTCAGAGTCAGCATCGAACCGCCTTCCGTCATCAGCTTCTCGGCGCGGCGTGCGACCGAGGTGAAGGAGTAGACGGAAATCTGCATCGTCTTGGTGAAATTATCGGGCGAGGTGTCGATGTAGCGGCCGGTCAGCTCGTCCTTGTCGGAAAAGCCGATCGCATGCACGAGGAAATCGATCTTGCCCCACAGCTTTGCGACATTTTCGAAAACGGCGTCGATGGTGGATTCGTCGGCGACATCGCAGTGGCCGACGAGGGTCGCGTCGATTTCGGCTGCAAGCGGCTCGACACGCTTCTTCAGCGCATCGCCCTGATAGGTGAGCGCAACTTCTCCGCCCTGCGCATGAATGGCCTTGGCAATACCCCACGCAATCGAACGATTGTTGGCGACACCCATGATGACGCCGCGTTTGCCTGCCATGAGGCCGGATGCTTGAGCCATATTTCGCTCCCTAGGATTCTGATCGATCCTGCCTATGGCATAGGCCGTTAATCGGTTCAAGCTTGGCCTGGATCATCAACTGTTAGGGATCGTAACAAAGGGTGCGAATGTCATAAAAATTTCACAGGAACAGGCCTTCGCGCATGCTCCGCATCAGATCGGTGATCTTGTCGTCGGGTTTTTCCCACAGGATGATGCGCAATTCGACGACGAGATCGCCTCTGCTGCCGTCTTCCCGCGGCAATCCCTGGCCGGTAATCGCGATCGTCTTGTCCGAGCCCGACCATGCGGGAACGGTGATGTTCAACGGCCCGGCCGGGCCGTCGATGCGTGCCTCGGTGCCGAGCACGGCATTTTCGATGCTGATCGGGAGCACGGCGTGCAGGTCGAAACCATCGACGGTGAAGCGCGGGTCGGGGGCGATGCGGATATTGACGACGGCATCGCCGCGCTGCATGCCCGGCAGCTTGAAGCCCTGTCCCTTGAGCCTGATCTCGTGACCATCCGTGGTGCCGGCCGGCAGCGCGAAGCCGATTTCGCGGCCTTCCGGCAGCGACGCGGTGATCCAGCCGCTCTTCAGCACGTCGTCGATCGTCACCGTCGCCGTCGTCACCTCGTCGGGCGCTTTCTCGAGGCCCGCATCCTTGGCGCCGGTGAAACGGCGCACCAGCGATGTCAGAATACTGAGCGGCAGTGGCAGGTTGGCGCCGGCACTAGTTGGCGTTTCGCCGAGTTCCTCGCTGGCTTCGGTGGTCTCGCCATCCGCACGTCTGCCCTCTTCGGACTGGCCCTGGCCCTGCGTCTGCTGATTATGGGCCTGCTGGGCGCGGCCTTGCGCCTGGCCCCCCGCCGCAGCGCGCGCTTGCGCGCCGAAAATGCGCTCCACCATCTCCTCGGCGCCTTCGCTGGCGCCGGCCTGCTGTCTCTGACCGTCGGCCGCGGCCTTCTGGGCAGCCCGGGCAAGTTCTTCCATCACCCGCTCGGCATTGGCCTGCGCCGCCTTGGCGCGGGCCGCCGCCTCACGCGCGGCCTGGCGCTGCTGCATGATCGTCTGTTCCTGTTTCCTGGCTTCCGCCATCCGCACGGCATTGTCGAACAGGCTGCGCTTGCGCGGATCCCGCAGCGTTTCATAGGCGCGGCCGATCTCGGCGAACCGGGCCGTCGCCGTCGGATCGTCCTGATTGTGATCGGGATGGGCTGCTTTGGCCAAGTTGCGCCAGGCCGCCTTGATCTCGTCTGCCGCCGCGTCGCGCTTGACGCCCAGAATTTTGTAAGGATCGCGCATGTCAAAACCGCCGGTGTTGCGATGCGGGCGCCTGTCCTTGCCCGGCATCCCCGCCCAATATCGAAGTCCAATATCAACATCTGAGGCACCACCGCCCAAAGGCAGGGAGAGCCACTCTCGACACCGATCGTGCGGCCGAGTTGCTAATCACTTCTTATTTCTGTGGGGGGATAGGGAGTGTTTTGCCGTAAATGGTTAGCTCTTTGCTAAGCATTCGGCGGAAAACCGGTGGCCGTTAACCTGTCGCGCGCCGGATCGGTTCCGGCAGATCAAATTTCGGGCGCGATCAGGTTTTCCCGGATCAACTTTCCCGCCGGAACTGGCTTTCCCGCCGGAATTAACTTTCCCGCCGGAATTAACTTTCCGGCTGAAAGCTCAGCAGCTGCCAATTGCCGCCGCCGACGAGGCAGGTCTTGCCGTAGAATTTGGCGATTCCGACATAGGAATGCCGTGTCGTGCGGAACTGCCGGCAGACCTGGCCTGATTCGTTGTTTTCGACGATCGTATCGATGACACCGGCGCTGCCGGTCGATGCATTCGCCCAGGGAAGCGGCTGGCCTTCAAGCTTGTGCACATCGGCCGAAGTCACGGCATTGCGCACTGTCATCTCGTCCGAGAGCGTGTCGGTGCTCGGCGGCGTCTGCGGCACGGTGCCGGTGGCCACCGACCGGTCGACCTTGGCCTCGCTCAAGAAATCCATCCCGCCCGCAAGGCAGCCGGAAAGCGACAGCATTGCGGCGCCGACAACCAGGAAGGCGCTGCTGCGTTGCCGCAGGCCCTTTGTATGGCGATATGACTTTGCTATGACTTCCACCCTGCGTCCTGTCCAGTTATCAAAAGCTGGGCGAGTTTTGAATAATCCGGGGCATTTGAACCAATATGTCGGCAAACGAGTTAACAAGCGGTGACTTTACCGAAAGTGGCGAGCCCTTCAAGCTCTTTGCCGAATGGCTGAAGGAAGCGGAGGCCTCAGAACCGAACGATCCCAATGCCGTGGCGCTGGCAACGGTCGACGAAGATGGTCTTCCCAATGTCCGCATGGTTCTCCTGAAGGGATTCGACGATGACGGTTTCGTCTTCTACACCAATTTCGAGAGCCAGAAAGGTCGCGAAATCTTGGGGCAGAAGAAGGCCGCCATGTGTTTCCACTGGAAAAGCCTGCGCCGGCAGGTGCGGTTGCGCGGGCCTGTCGAGATCGTGAGCGACGCCGAGGCCGATGCCTATTTCAAGACGCGGGCGCGCGGCAGCCGCATCGGCGCCTGGGCCTCCAAACAATCGCGTCCGCTCGAAAGCCGATTCGCGCTGGAGAAGGCGGTGGCGGAATACACCGCCCGCTACGCGATTGGCGAGATACCCCGGCCTCCCTATTGGTCGGGCTTCCGCATCCGGCCGACGTCGATCGAATTCTGGAAGGATCAGCAGTTCCGCCTGCATGACCGCATCGAATTTCGCCGCCCGTCCCCAGTCGGGGCTTGGGAAAAGGTGCGGATGTATCCGTGAGCCGCTAGCGGCCCATGATTTTCAGCGGAATGCCGGAGGCAAGCGCCGAGATATAGCGCTGCTTCTGGTAGAAACCGTTCAGCGACATGCGCGGAAGATAGCCGGGCTTGCCCGCCGCCGGCAGCCCCGGCTGCGTCGTGACGGCGACCGAAAAGCCCAGCCGGCGGACAAGCGCTGCCTCGCGGGCGCTTGCCGCCTCCGGCGTGCCGTAGGGATAGGCGATCGTGGCGGGACGGATGCCGGTCAAGGCCTCGACGTAATCAGCCGAAACTTCCATCTCGATTCGCGCTTCGGCCTCCGGCAGGCGGGCAAGGGCGCGATGGCTGATCGTGTGGGCGCCGAGCGCTGCAAGCGGATGTCGGGCAAGCTGCTGCAATTGTGCCGGCCCCATCACCAGGTCGCGCACGATATCGGTCGGCTCGATGCCGTTTTCCCGCGCCAGCGTGTCGATCGCGGCGACGGCGCGGGCCTCGTCGAAGCTGTGGATATACCGGGTGAAGCGGTCGAAGGCATCCCATTGCTGCCGCGGGTCGGCGAGCGCCAGCCGCTCGCTGCCGCGGCCGAAATCGAAGCGGATGTCCTTTGCCTGGCGCAACAGGACGGCGAGCGTTTCCCACCAGATGCTGTGGGAACCTTCGGCAAAACCCTTGGTGACGAACACCGTGAAAGGCGCCCGATGCCGCTCGAACACCGGCAGCGCATGCTCCATGTTGTTGGCGTAGCCGTCGTCGAGCGTAAAAGCCGCAAACGGTCTGCCGCCCTCCGGCTCTGCCAACAGCGCCGGCAGCTCGTTAAGCGGCACGAAGCGATAGCCGTCGCGTGTCAGCCGCCTGAGCGCCGCATCGAGAAAATGCGGGGTGATTTCGAGATGCGCGTTCGGGGCAAAGGCCCGGGCTGCGTGCGGGCGAACATGATGCAGCGTGAAGATGACACCGCGCCCGCGCGCCTGCCGCATCAGGCCGGCCGCGGCGATCAGAAAGGACGCCTCGAGCCCGGCGCCGATCGCCGCCCGTTTTGCCAGTCGCTTCAATTGCCCCGCCATGCGCCGCCCATTGCCTTTTGCGGCAACCTAGCAACCGCAGCTTAAGCCTTGCTGAATCCCGGTTTCGCACAGCTTCTTTCGTTTTCTGTTAACCAAGACGATGAAAAGACTAGAAAAATGGTAGGCGTTGCCGCAAAGTCGCGCCAAACTTGCGGCTTCTGTCACATTGCGAGACATGGCCGGCCCGATCGAGAGCCAGCGCATCAGGGGGAACTCCATGAGAAAGCTTTTGGCGGCTGTTTTGACCGTGACGCTTGCCGTTTCGGCGCCGCTTGCGGCTCTTGCCGGCAGCGCCTCGCTGATCCTTGATGCCCGCACCGGCAAGGTACTGGCGTCCGAAAACGCCGACACGCTCAACCATCCGGCCTCGCTGACGAAGATGATGACGCTCTATCTCACCTTCGAGGCGCTGAAACGCGGCAAGATCGCCTGGGATACGCCGATCAAAATGTCGAGATACGCTGCCGCGCGGCCGCCGACCAAGCTCGGCGTCAAGGCGGGCGGCACCATCACGGTGCGCGAGGCGGTCTACGGCATGATCGTCAAATCCGCCAATGACGCCGCTGCCGCGATCGGCGAGACGCTCGGCGGCTCGGAGAGCGGCTTTGCCCGGATGATGACGGCCAAGGCCCGCCAGCTCGGCATGAGCCGGACCGTCTTCGTCAACGCATCGGGCCTGCCGAACAGCCGCCAGGTGACGACGGCGCGCGACATGTCGACGCTCGCCGTGGCGCTGATGAAGAATTACCCCAACGAATACCGCCTGTTCTCGATGGCAAGCTTCAGTTTCCGCGGCAAGACCGTGCGCGGCCACAACAATCTCATGTACCGCTACCAGGGCATGGACGGCATCAAGACCGGTTATACCAACGCCTCCGGCTTCAACCTCGTCAGCGCCGTCAGAGACGGCAACCGCCGCGTCGTCGGCGTGGTGCTCGGCGGCCGCACCGCCCGCAGCCGCGACGCCAGGATGGAAGCGCTGCTCGACCGCTATCTCGGCCGCGCTTCGTCGTCAGGCGGCGCAAGGCTGGTGGCGAGCGTCGGCGCCAGGGAGCCGGTCGAAGTGGCTTCCGCCGCCGATTCTTCCGACGTTCCGGTGCCGGCGAACGCGCCGCGTCCGGCCGACGATCTCGCGGCAAAGAGCCTGGCTTATGCCGATGACGCCGTCGTGCCGCTGGAGCGCCCGGTCGCGATGGACGAAATCCTGAACGCCGGCAAGACATCGAAGACCGCGGCGAAAAAGGCCGACGGCGACTGGCAGATCCAGATCTCGGCCGCCCCGAGCGCCGATGCGGCGCGGGCGCTTCTTGCCCAGGCGCAGTCGGAAGGCGGCGCGCCGCTCGTTTCCGCCTCGCCCTATACCGAAGCGGTCGGGCAGGGGGCCAACAGGATCTATCGCGCCCGCTTCGTCGGCTTCGCCAGCAGGGAGGACGCCGCCTCAGCCTGCGATGCGCTGAAGCAGCGCTCCTATGACTGCATGCTGCTCCCGGACCGCGGCTGATCGCAACGCCCCACTGAGGCAGTGCGCTCTGGACAAGCAGCGGGAATCAGCGTCTCCTCCATAAACAAAAGGAGAACATTGATGCTGCGCCGTCTTGCCGACCAGTTCGAAGCCGCTTCCTCCGCCCATGTCGCCGAGAGCGGCATCGAGCGCGACGCCGACTGGTTTCTGTTGAAGCTGCAGGAGGAGATGGGTGAACTGACCCAGGCATGGAACCGCCTGACCGGCCGCGGCCGTGCCAAGGGCCGCTCCCCTGAGGACATCAGGCGCGAGCTCGCCGACGAGACGGCCGACCTGCTTGGTCACCTCATGCTGTTTGCTCGCCGTAACGACATCGACCTCGCCGCCGCGATCGAACGGAAGTGGCGGTTTCAGCCGAGCTGGTAAGAAATCGGGAGCGACATCAGAAGATTTTGCTCAAGCCGGTCACCAGCCAGAACGAAACTGCCGAAATCATTGCCGCTGCCGGCAGGGTGATGATCCATGCGATGACGATGTTGCCGGCTAGCCCCCACCTGACGGCGGACACGCGCCGGGCGGCGCCGACGCCGATGATGGCGCCGGTAATGGTATGGGTGGTCGAGACGGGGATACCGAGCCAGGTGGCGCCGAACAGCGTCAAGGCGCCGCCCGTTTCGGCGCAGAATCCCTGCATCGGATTGAGCCTGGTGATCTTCGAGCCCATCGTATGGACGATGCGCCAGCCGCCGAACAAGGTGCCGAGCGCCATCGCTGCCTGGCATGAGATCACCACCCAGAGCGGCACGTGGAAGCTGCCGCCGAGGTAACCCTGCGAATAGAGAAGCACGGCAATGATGCCCATGGTCTTCTGGGCGTCATTGCCGCCGTGGCCGAGCGAATAGAGCGACGCCGACACGAATTGCAGGAAACGGAAGGATCGGTCGACGGCAAAAGGCGTCTGCCGGATGAAGGTCCAGGTCACCGCCAGGATGAGGAACAGTGCCAGGAGAAAACCGATCATCGGCGACATGACGATGGCGGAGACGGTCTTGAGAAGACCGCTCCAGACGATCGAGCTCAACCCCGTTTTGGCAAGGCCCGCACCGACCAGCCCGCCGACCAGAGCATGGGATGAACTGGAGGGAATGCCGAAGACCCAGGTCACGACATTCCAGACGATGGCGCCGATCAGGGCCGCGAAAATCACCTGCGGCGTGACGATCGCCGGGTCGATGATGCCGGTCCCGAGCGTCTCGGCCACATGCAGGCCGAAGAACAGGAAGGCGATGAAATTGAAGAATGCCGCCCAGAAGACCGCATATTGCGGCCTCAGGACCCGTGTCGAGACGATTGTCGCGATCGAGTTGGCCGCATCATGCAGGCCATTGAGAAAATCGAACAGCAGTGCGACGCCGATCAGGCCGACAAGAAGCGGAAGAGCGAGGGCGGCTTCCATCAGACATTCTCGATCACGATGCCGCTGATCTCGTTGGCGACGTCCTCGAAACGGTCGACCACCTTCTCCAGCTCGCCGTAGATCTCGCTGCCGATCATATAGGCCATCGCATTGCCGGCGCCGTGCCGGCGAAACAGATCCTTGAGCCCCTGCTCGTGCAACTCGTCGGAGCGCCCTTCCACCTGCGTGACCTGCTCGACGATGGCAGAAAGCCGCGGCGCATTGGCGCTGATGCGATCAAGCAAGGGAATGGCCTCGGCAATGAGATTGGCAGCTTCCACAACGGTCTTGCCCATTTCCTGCATCCGTGGATCGAAGCTGGTCTGCTCGAAGAGCCGGATGGTTTTGACGGTTTTGTGCATCATGTCGATCGCATCATCCATGGATTGGATGAGATCCTTGATGTCGCCACGATCGAAAGGTGTGATGAAACTCCGCCGGACGGCCAGCATGACTTCGCGCGTTATATCGTCGGCCTGATCTTCCAACCGCACGATCGTTTCGCATTGATGCTCGATCTCTATTCCCGACAGCAACCTGTCCAGAGCCTGTGCGGCGTCGACGATCGTTCTGGAATGTTGTTCGAAAAGGACGAAGAACCGGTCTTCGCGCGGCATCAACTTTCGAAACCAACCCAGCATGAACACCTCGCAATCCTGGTCTGCGCTATGAACGACGAGCCGTCCTAAACCCTATCCCGTTGAAGAGATAGGGCCGAATTTCGGTTTGTGACAGATTTATGACAGTTGTGCCGCGGCAGGGACATGGCCGTTGCCGGCAGCTGAACCCTTTCCGCCATCGGCGGTCAGCCGACCTTGTACCGGTAAAACTTGCTGTCCACCGCCATCAGCGGGAAGGAGCGGGGCAGGGCGCTCTTGGCAATTTCGGTAAAGCCGTTCTTTTCGTAGAAGCGCTGGGCGGCGACGAACTTGTCCGTCGTGCCGAGGAAGATGTCGGTGAGGCCGGCATCTCTGGCGTGGTCGAACAGGCGCTCGAGAAGCCGCGCCGCCACGCCGTGCTCGCGGCCGCGCACCTCGGCGGCGACGAACATCTTGCGCAGCGCCGCCTGATTGTTGCCGATGTCCTTCAGCCCAAGGGTGCCGACGATGGCGCCGTCCTTGACGGCGACCCAGAACTGACCTTTGCCGGACTGGTAGAAATCCGGGATGACCCGGAGATCGGGCTGCGCATCGGCAGTGATATCGATGCCGAACTCCTCGCGCTGGATCGGCAGGATCACCGACAGCACGTCATCGGCATCGCCTTCGGCAAAGGCTCTGATTTCGATCTCTCCCATCAGATCCTCCCGCCTCAGGCCTGGGTGCCGCCGACGGTGACCTGATCCATGCGCAGATGCGGCTGGCCGACGCCGACCGGAACCCATTGGCCGGCCTTGCCGCAATTGCCGATGCCGGTATCGAGCTTCATGTCGTTGCCGATCATCGACACCCGCTTCATCGCATCCGGGCCGTTGCCGATCAGCATCGCCCCCTTGATCGGCGCGCCGATCTTGCCGTTTTCGATCAGATAGGCCTCGGTGCAACCGAAGACGAATTTGCCGGAGGTGATGTCGACCTGGCCGCCGCCAAAGGAGACGGCATAGACGCCCTTCTTCACCGAGGCGATGATTTCTTCCGGAGTCTTGTCGCCGCCGAGCATATAGGTGTTGGTCATGCGCGGCATCGGCACGTGGGCATAGCCCTGGCGGCGGCCGTTGCCGGTGGGCGCCATGCCCATCAGCCGGGCGTTCTGCCGGTCCTGCATATAGCCGACGAGCTTGCCGTTCTCGATCAGCACGTTGTAGCCCGACGGTGTACCCTCGTCGTCGATGGTGATCGAGCCGCGGCGGTTGTCGATCGTGCCGTCGTCGACGACGGTGACGCCGGGCGCGGCAACGATCTGGCCGAGAAGCCCTGAAAAGGCCGAGGTCTTCTTGCGGTTGAAATCCCCTTCCAGCCCGTGGCCGACCGCCTCGTGCAGCATGACGCCCGGCCAGCCGGAGCCGAGAACGACATCCATCGTGCCGGCGGGCGCGTCGATCGCTTCCAGATTGACGAGCGCCTGGCGCAGCGCCTCGTCGGCGCCGTACTGCCAGCTGCCCTCGGCAATGAAATCGCCGAAGCCGATGCGCCCGCCGCTGCCGTAGGAACCGCTCTCCTGCCGCTCGCCTTCACCGACCACGACGGAAATGTTGATGCGGGTCATCGGTCTTATGTCGCGCACGCGGTGGCCGTCGGCGCGCAGGATGTCGACCACCTGCCAGCTCGCGGCGACCGAGGCGGTGACCTGCCGGACCTTGTCGTCCTTGCCTCTGAGATAGGCGTCGATGTCCTGCAGGACCTTGACCTTCTCCTCGAAGCTCGGCTGGCCGATCGGGTTCTGGTCGCCGTAGAATTTCTTGTTGGTGCCCTGGGGAGCGGCGGCGTAGGTGCCGGAATAGCCGCGCGTCACCGCGCCGACCGCATCGGCCGCCCGCTTCAGCGCCGCCACCGAGAGATCGCCGGCATGGGCATAACCCACCGCTTCGCCGGCAACGGCGCGAAGCCCGAAACCCTGTTCGGTGTTGAAACTGCCGCCCTTCAGCCGGCCATTGTCGAAGGTCAGCGCTTCGGCCTGCGCATGCTCGATGAACAGTTCGCCGTCATCGGCGCCGGCGAGCGCCTCGGCGACAAGGCCGCGCATCGTGGCTTCGTCGGCATCGAAAAGCGTCAGGAGATCGGTGGTCATGGTCTGGCTCCAATGGGCATGTTCGGGAATGCGCTTATCCCCTAGATAGGGCTCCATATAACAAGGAGTGAAGCCCTCGCGGCGAATATTCTTTGTCTCGGGAGGTGGGACGCGCCTCGAAGAGATGCAAACGGTTGATCGCTTTGCGCGGGGTAGACAACGCTGACCACCCGTCGGGGCGTCGAGCGATTTTTTGTCGTCAATGTGCGACTTGCGAAGCTGCCGACATCAATTCCCGGGAATTCGGAGCCTTGAACGTTTGCAGCCCGGCCTCCAGAACTTCAGTGAAGCTCCAGCGGACGATGCCCTCGCGGTCGATCAGGAACTGACCGACAAGCTGCCCATGGTCGGCGGTCATCATCTGCTGATCGGCTTCCGTAATTTGATATCCTTCCTTCTTGTTGAGAAAATCGTCCATCGCCATCACGCCCATAGGCTCTGGCAATTCGCCCGGCAGATCGATTCGTATCGCCATGACCGTGTCGATCCCGACCTCGCGTAAGCCGAAGGCTCGGTGCGAAGCCCGTATCGGGTCGGAAGCCGCAAGAATACCGGGGATCGGATGGTAACGGAAATACAGCCGCGCGCGTTCGACCGGGGTGTTTACCACTGCCAGCGATTGGACGCCTTTCTCACGCAGCATCGGGTTGAGATATGCCATGGCCGCGACATGGCGCCGGCAGAAGGGACAATGCAGGCCTCGAAACAAACCGATCAACAATGGGCTGCGGCCGCGAAAATCATCAAGCGCGATCTTCCCTTCGCGCGAGACTGCATCAAACACAACGTTCGGCACCCGGTCGCCCGGTTTTAGCGGATGGTCGACATAGCGCGTGGACATGGACAACCTCCTCGCTCGGGATCAGTCGAGAAAAGGCGCCACGTTAAGTGTTTCGAGGTCGAGACTGAGCGTTGCGAGGCCCGACCTCTTGTCTTACCGCACCGCCAGGATCCGATCCAAGAATGGTCCCACATTGGCCCGCGGGCAAGCGGTAAACGGCGTATCGTGACCGGAAAAGTCCGTTTTCTCAAAATTCAGCCTTTCACCAGAGCGGGCCGCTGGCGGAAGTGAAGCTGGATTGAGCGGATGAGGGGCGGACCCGCGACAGGCCGCAGCCGCCCTCAAGGCAGCGCGTCAAAACCTTCGGCGAAACCCTTGAGATCAACAGGGATGCCGATCCCTTCTTCCGGCGTCTGGAAGACGATGAAGGTGGCCTGGGCGCCGCTGCGGAAGGTCTTGAGCAGTTCGTCCTCGAGCACGACTTCGGCATAACAGCCGTCGGCGAAGCAGCGGACGAAGTAGGCGCGGCCGATATCCTTGCCGTCGACATTCAGTCCGAGACCGTTCGGCAGGAGCACGCCGAGCGGCGCCAGCACGCGCAGGATCTTCGATTTGCGGTCGGCCGTCTTCAAGACGACGACGGAAAGCCCGACCTCCGGCCGGTCCTCGGCGATGACGTTCTGCATCAGCGCGCATTGTTCCGTCGCCGCACCGGCCGGCTTGTCGCAAACAACCGACCATGCGCCGTGGTTGGATTTCACGGTGCCGGGCGCCTGCGGCTGCGTCTGGCCGGGCGTTACCTGGATATTCGGGTTGGCAGCCGGGGGCTGCTGCGCCGGGGCAGGGGCGGCCGGTGCCGGTGTGGTGGGTTGGGCGGGGGAAGGGGCGGGTTGCTGTGCGAAGACGGGCGTCGTCGCTGCGGCCGCGATGCTGGCAGTCACGAGAAGCGACCGCGCGAGGGAACGGAAACCCATGGAAACCTCTGGATATCGAATCATTGCGGCTATTGTTGAAGCTGCCCACCGGAAATGAAAAGCCCCACCCCGTGAAAACCGGGGGACTGCGGCAGAAATTGGACCTCTGTCAAATAATGTGCGGTGGTCGGATCGGCCGGAAATGGCATTTTTCATATGCTGATGAAAAACTTGGGATGTTTTGCCGTTCGGCCTGCCTGTGCTTTAAGCAAAAATGCCGCATAGACAATTGCTCCTGCCTGTTGCGGCAAATGCCAAACTGTGGTTTGAAGCGCTGAAGATGGCAAGGATTCTGCGTTCGATTTAGCAGGTCAAGCGCTCGAGGGAGATAATAAGGTGATGAAGAAGGCTTATGCAGCTCTGACCGCGCTGGTCTGTCTGCTTTTTGCTTCCGGCACATATGCCGACCAGCCGACGCCGTGGCAGGCGACGCTGCAGCCGGCGGCGACGCCGATTATGCGGGAAATTCATTGGTTCGAACAATATACCCTGTGGTTTATCGTTCCGATCACGCTCTTCGTTCTGATCCTGCTCATCGTCGTCTGCTTCAAGTTCCGCGCCAGCGCCAATCCGGTTCCGTCGCGCACGAGCCACAATACGCTGATCGAGGTCATCTGGACCGTGGGGCCGGTCCTGGTGCTGCTCTTCCTCGCCATTCCCTCGTTCAATCTTCTGACGGCGCAGCTGACGCTGCCCGAAAATCCTGACGTGACGATCAAGGCGACCGCCACCCAGTGGCAATGGAATTATGAATATGAAGGTTCGGGCGACAGCCCGCTCGCCTTCGATTCCTACCTCTTGAAGGATCAGGATCGCGCGGCCGCCGGCAAGGAAGACAAGTCGGTCTATCCGAGACTGCTCGCCGTCGACAACGAACTGGTGCTGCCGGTCAACAAGACGGTGCGCGTTCTCGTGACCGCGGCACCCACCGACGTCATCCACGCTTTCGCCATGCCGTCCTTCGGCATCAAGATCGACGCCGTACCGGGCCGCCTGAACGAGACCTGGTTCAGGGCCGAGCGCGAAGGCCTGTTTTATGGCCAGTGTTCCGAGCTCTGCGGCAAGGACCATGCGTTCATGCCGATTGCCATCCGCGTCGTCTCCGAGGACAAGTACAAGCAGTGGCTGACCGCGGCCGCCAGCGACCTGCCCGGCGCCTACAAGACACTCATGGCCGCAACCGATGGTCCCGCAAAGACCGTCGACGTTGCCGAAGCACAGTAATTAAGGGGATCGGGACAATGGCTGGACCTTCCGCTCACGACGATCATTCTCACGCCCACCACGACCATGCGCATGATGATCACGATCACCATGATCACGGGCACAAGCCGAGCTTTGTCAATCGCTGGCTGTTCTCGACCAACCACAAGGACATCGGCACGCTCTACCTGATCTTCGCGATCATCGCCGGCATCATCGGCGGCGCGCTGTCGGTGGCCATGCGCATGGAGCTGCAGGAGCCGGGCATCCAGATCTTCCACGGCCTGGCCTCGATGGTCTACGGCTATGAAGGCGATGCCGCGATCGACGGCGCCAAGCAGATGTTCAACATGTTCACGACGGCGCACGCGCTGATCATGATCTTCTTCATGGTCATGCCGGCGATGATCGGCGGTTTTGCCAACTGGATGGTGCCGATCATGATCGGCGCGCCCGACATGGCCTTCCCGCGGCTGAACAACATCTCCTTCTGGCTGATCGTCCCGGCCTTCGCGCTGCTCTTGCTGTCGATGTTCGTCGAAGGCCCGGCAGGCGCTTACGGTACGGGCGGCGGCTGGACTATGTATCCGCCGCTGGCAACGAGCGGCACGCCGGGACCGGCGGTCGATCTGGCGATCTTCGCGCTGCACATTGCCGGCGCCTCGTCGATCCTCGGTGCGATCAACTTCATCACCACGATCCTCAACATGCGCGCCCCCGGCATGACGCTGCACAAGATGCCGCTCTTCGCCTGGTCGGTGCTGATCACCGCCTTCCTGCTCTTGCTGTCGCTGCCAGTTCTGGCAGGCGGCATCACCATGCTGCTGACTGACCGCAACTTCGGCACCTCCTTCTTCTCTCCGGAAGGCGGCGGCGACCCGATCCTCTACCAGCACCTGTTCTGGTTCTTCGGTCACCCCGAGGTCTACATCCTCATCCTGCCGGGCTTCGGCATGATCAGCCACATCATCTCGACCTTCTCGAAGAAGCCGATCTTCGGCTATCTCGGCATGGCCTACGCAATGGTTGCGATCGGCGCCGTCGGCTTCGTCGTCTGGGCCCACCACATGTACACGGTCGGTCTGTCGCTCGATGCGCAGCGTTACTTCGTCTTCGCCACGATGGTCATCGCCGTTCCGACAGGCGTGAAGATCTTCTCCTGGATCGCGACGATGTGGGGCGGCTCGATCTCGTTCCGCACGCCGATGATCTGGGCGATCGGCTTCATCTTCCTGTTCACGGTCGGCGGCGTCACCGGCGTCCAGCTTGCCAATGCCGGTCTCGACCGCTCGCTGCATGACACCTATTACGTCGTGGCTCACTTCCACTACGTTCTGTCGCTCGGCGCCGTCTTCGCGATCTTTGCCGGCTGGTATTACTGGTTCCCGAAGATGACCGGCTACATGTACAACGAGTTCGTCGGCAAGCTGCATTTCTGGGTCATGTTCATCGGCGTCAACCTGGTGTTCTTCCCGCAGCACTTCCTCGGTCTCGCCGGCATGCCGCGCCGCTACATCGATTATCCGGATGCCTTTGCCGGCTGGAACTATGTTTCCTCGATCGGCTCCTACATCTCGGCCTTCGGCGTGCTGATCTTCCTCTTCTCGGTCTTCGAGGCCTTCGCCAAGAAGCGCATCGCCGGCGAGAATCCGTGGGGCGAGGGTGCGACGACGCTGGAGTGGCAGCTGCCTTCGCCGCCGCCCTATCACCAGTGGGAACAGCTGCCGCGCATCAAGTAAAGCGCTTGGAAAACCGGACGCCGCATTCGAAACGGCGTCCGGCATAGTAAATTCAGGACGGAATGATGACGGTTATCGACAATCACGAGGCGCTTGCAGAGGACGGCGAAATGTCGGAAGCGAGCGCGCGCGATTATTTCGAGCTCTTGAAGCCGCGGGTGATGTCGCTCGTGGTCTTCACCGCCTTTGCCGGCCTGGTGCTGGCCCCGGGCCACATCAACCCCGTCCTCGGCCTGATCGCCATCCTCTGCATCGCCGTCGGCGCCGGCGCCTCGGGCGCGCTGAACATGTGGTACGACGCCGATATCGACGCCGTCATGAGCCGCACGGCCAAGCGCCCGATCCCGGCCGGCCGCGTCGCGCCGTCGGAGGCGCTCGCCTTCGGTCTGGTGCTGTCGGGCTTTTCCGTCGTCATTCTCGGCCTTGCCGTCAATTGGCTGTCGGCCGGCATCCTTGCCTTCACCATCTTCTTCTACGCCGTCATCTACACCATGTGGCTGAAGCGTTCGACGCCGCAGAATATCGTCATCGGCGGTGCCGCCGGCGCCTTCCCGCCGATGATCGGCTGGGCCTGCGTGACGAATACGGTGACGATCGAGAGCACCGTTCTCTTCCTGATCATCTTCCTCTGGACGCCGGCGCATTTCTGGGCGCTTGCCCTCTTCAAGATGCGCGATTACGAGGCCGTCGGCGTGCCGATGCTGCCGAACGTCGCCGGCGAGCGGGTGACCAAGCATCAGATCGTCGCCTATGCGGTGCTGACCGCCATCTGCGCGGTGCTGCCGTCCGTCCTCGGCTTCGCGAGCTTCGGCTACGGCCTCGTCGCCGCCGTGCTCGGTACGATCTTCATCACCTGTTCCATCGCCGTCTGGCGCATGCCCGACGGCGATCTGAAGATGGTGCCGGCAAAGAAGCTCTTCGCCTTCTCGATCTTCTATCTCTTCGCTGTATTCTCCGCTTTGATGATCGACCGGCTGGCCGCCATGCTGGTTTCGCAAGTGGGAGGCTCGCTCTGATGGATCTCGTCAAGCTCACCGAAAAGCAGATGAAGTCGCGCCGCAACCGCAACATCGCCCTTGGGCTGGTGCTGGCCGGTCTCGTCGTCCTCTTCTATGCGATCACGATCGTCAAGATCGGCGGGGGGATGGCCGGATGAGCGAAAAAGCCGCCGCACCGAGGAAGCAAGGCCGCAACAACGGCGCCGTCGTGCTGATGTGCCTGAGTTTCGTCTTCGGCATGGGTGCGATGAGCTATGCCGCCGTGCCGCTCTACCGCATCTTCTGCCAGGTGACCGGCTATAACGGCACGACCCAGCGCGTCGAGCAGATGTCGAGCATCGTGCTGGACCGCAAGATGCGCGTCACCTTCGACGCCAATGTCGCCCCCGGCCTGCAATGGAATTTCAAGCCGGTCGAGCGCGAGGTCAGTCCGAAGATCGGCGAAACCATCCAGGTCAATTTCGTCGCCGAGAACCGCTCGAACGAGACCCAGCGCGGCCAGGCGGTGTTCAACGTCACGCCGGGCGAAGCGGGCGCCTATTTCAATAAGGTGCAATGTTTCTGCTTTACCGAAACGGACCTGAAGCCGGGCGAGAAGCTGGAAATGCCGGTCGTGTTCTATATCGACCCTGAAATCGTCAAGGCGGTGGAATCGAAAGATATCCACACGGTGACGCTGTCATATACGTTCTACCCGAAAGAGGGTCCGAAGCCTGTCGCTTCGAATGAGGGTGGAACGGTAAAGATTGAAAAGAAACTTTGATCAAGGCTCGTTTCCGGCTATGCCGGGAGCGAAGTGAGGAAGACATCCGGGGATAGCCACATGGCCGATGCGCATCAGAAGAACCACGACTACCACATCATCGATCCGAGCCCGTGGCCGATTCTCGCCTCGCTCGGCGCCTTCATCATGGCGATCGGCGGCGTCTGCTATATGCGTTACCTGAACGGCGGCTCCTTCAAGCTCGCTGGCGCTGAACTCGCCAATCCCTGGCTCTTCTTTATCGGCCTCGTGCTGGTTCTTTACGTCATGTACGGCTGGTGGGCCGATACGGTGAAGGAAGCCCATGAGGGCTCTCACACCCGCGTCGTCTCGCTGCACCTGCGTTACGGCATGATCATGTTCATCGCTTCGGAAGTGATGTTCTTCGTCGCCTGGTTCTGGGCTTATTTCGACGCCAGCCTGTTTCCGAACGAGGCGATCCAGGCCTCGCGCATGGCCTATACCGGCGGCGTCTGGCCGCCGAAGGGCATCGAAGTCCTCGATCCCTGGCACCTGCCGATCTACAACACCGTCATCCTGCTGCTCTCCGGCACGACGGTCACCTGGGCGCACCATGCGCTGCTGCACAATGACCGCAAGGGCCTCGTTCAGGGCCTGACGCTGACCGTGCTGCTCGGCATCCTGTTCTCCAGCGTGCAGGCCTACGAATATGCCCACGCCCCGTTCGACTTCAAGAATTCGATCTACGGCGCGACCTTCTTCATGGCGACCGGCTTCCACGGTTTCCACGTCCTCGTCGGCACGATCTTCCTGCTGGTCTGCCTGCTGCGCGCGCTGCGCGGCGATTTCACCCCGAAGCAGCATTTCGGCTTCGAGGCAGCCGCCTGGTACTGGCACTTCGTCGACGTCGTCTGGCTGTTCCTGTTCTTCTGCATCTATGTCTGGGGCGGCTGGGGCGCACCCGTCGCAGCCGGCTGATCGGAAGCGATGTTCAAGCGAAAGGCGGGCCTCGGTCCGCCTTTTCTGTTTTGGCTCCACGCACCGTGATCGCAGGGCTTAATCCACGGCGCGGCCCCTGACGTCCCGCTACGATTGAGTGAGAATCACCAAGGTCTCCGGCAATACTCCGTCATACTCCATCGCATCCGCAGCTTGCTTGGACTTCATAAATTCCTCCAGGCGGCCCATGTCGGGAACGTCCATGACGAGGCCAACGCGATTGGACGCCTGTGGATCGACAAACGTACGAATGTTTGTGCAGCCGAGGGGCTCGAAGACCTCTTTGCGGCGCGGTGAAGTGAGCCAATGTTTGACGTCCTTGACGTCGTGGTAGGCCAATATGGTAGGCATAGCATCCTCCTCTCAAAGCCAAGTGGAACACTACGCCGCGATCGATCACATTGATATTACCCGGATGGGCGGGGCGCATCGTCGTCGGCAAATGGCAAAGATGTCGATGTTCTCGTCGATTCCTGCCCCAGCTTCGCACCTGGAAGCGATCATGGTGGCATTTGCCGCCGAACTCGGCGTCGATGCTCGCGTCAAGTCGGTCAAGCCTGAGCCTAATGGAGAGTGGGACGTACGATTGGCATCAACGTCCGCCAGCGATCCTTTCGAAGGCCGAAGGTCCGGGGATGCCGAGATCGAGGCGTTGGCGGATTGCCTCGGCGCATTCGTCGGCGGTCAGCACCGAGGTATCGACCTCCATGTCGTAGATGCCTGGCCGGTGCACCTCGTCCTGCCAGCGCTGCACCGGTTCGGGAACCGGCATGTCCGCAGTGGCGCGGAGATACAGCGTCTCGCGGCCGTCTTGTTCAATGTCTCGCCGCTGCATGATCGTCTCGAGCGGACAGCGCACGCCGACGAACAGCACGGAAAATCCATCGAGACGCCGGGCGCAGTCGGGAAGTATGCCGAGTGGGTGCGAATAGCTGTCGTGATGGCCGAGATCGGCGACGACGTTGAGGCCCAATCCGGCATGGATGGCGATCGACTCGTAAAGGGCGGCATAGAGGAAAGGTATCAGCTCTTCGAGCTCCGGCCGCTCGCCGCCGGGCCTGAGCCCGATGCCGGGCAAATAGCGCTGCGGCGTCATCGCATTGTAGCTGTCGACGCCGAGGTTGATCCACGGTCCCTCGAATTCGTCCTGGATCGCCCGGGCAATGCTGGATTTGCCGCTGCGCGGCGCGCCGTTCAGGATAATGATCTGTCCGGCATGGCTGTCATTGGTCATCAGTCTTCTTCTTCTTCTGTTTGGCGCGAATCGGTGAGGCGAAATCGCGCAGGCATTTCCATTCGGGATGCGAATACTTTATGGGAGAGTTAAGGCAGCATCGAAAAGCCGCGGTCGCAAGTGGCCGCGCAAAGGAACAGCATGAGCGAGGACAGCGCGCAATTTCCCCCTCTCGATCCGGTGAAAACCGGTATCAAGGGCTGCTGCCCGCGCTGCGGTCATGGCAAGCTGTTCGATGGCCTGCTCGGCCTGAAGCCGCGTTGCGCCTCCTGCGGCCTCGATTATTCCTTCGCCGATTCCGGTGATGGCCCGGCCGTCTTCGTCATCCTCATCGTCGGCTTCATTATCATTGGCATGGTGCTGTGGCTGCAGGTCAATTATGGGCCGCCGATCTGGGTGCACATCCTTATTTTCGC
Source organism: Rhizobium sp. NLR8a (assembly GCF_019685235.1). Classification (NCBI taxonomy): domain Bacteria; kingdom Pseudomonadati; phylum Pseudomonadota; class Alphaproteobacteria; order Hyphomicrobiales; family Rhizobiaceae; genus Rhizobium; species Rhizobium sp. NLR8a. Next base: position 71,259 of record NZ_JABDWI010000008.1, on the reverse strand, counting down.
GCCGCTGACGATCATCCTGTCGCTCCTGACGCTGCGCTGGTTCAAGGGCATCCTGATTGCCATGCAGTACCGTCATAATGCCCGCGAAGGACGTCTGAGTGACTGATGTCGATCACGCCGGGCCGCGCCGCCGGCTGCCTGTCATATCCGGCTTTCTGGTGCTGGTTGCCCTTGCCATTCTGGTTTCGCTCGGCACCTGGCAGCTGCAGCGCCTCACCTGGAAGCAAGGCCTGCTCGCCGACATCGCCGCGCGCCAGGCTGCCGCGCCGGTGCCGCTCGCCGGCATCGAGGCGATGGCGGCTTCCGGCGGCGACATCGAATACCGCAAGGTTACCGCCACCGGCCGCTACATCAACAACAAGGAGCGGCACTTCTTCGCCACTTGGCGCGGCCAGACCGGCTTTTACGTCTATACCCCGCTCGAGCTTGCCGACGGGCGCATCCTCTTCGTCAACCGCGGCTTCGTTCCCTATGAGAACAAGGAGCCGGAAATGCGCATGCAGGGCCAGCTGACTGATCAGCAGACGGTCACGGGCCTCGCGCGCGCCAAACTTGCCGGCAAGCCCTCCTGGCTGGTGCCCGATAACGACGTCGCCAAGAACATCTTCTACTGGAAGGACCTCGACGTCATGGCTGACAGCGTCGGCCTGGAGAAGGCGCGCGTCATCCCGTTCTTCGTCGACGCCGATTCCACGCCCAACCCGGCCGGCCTGCCGATCGGCGGCGTCACCCAGGTCGATCTGCCGAACGATCATCTGCAGTATGCCCTGACCTGGTACGGGCTTGCCGCCGTGCTCGTCACCGTGGTGGCGATCTCCTGGTTCCGAAAACCCGGCAGGGCACCTCGGCAATAGTATCGCTTCAATTCCCGGCCATATTGGGCTAGAGGTCCCTTACTCCTATCGGACGGAATTTTGACGGAACGGACATGAATATTGCGGCGAAACCTCCCTTGACGATCAGGCTCTGCGGGCCGCGCGGCTTCTGCGCCGGCGTCGACCGCGCCATCCAGATCGTCGTGCTGGCGCTGAAATCCTATGGCGCGCCGGTCTATGTGCGCCACGAGATCGTCCACAATCGTTATGTCGTCGAGGGGCTGGAGGCCAAGGGCGCCGTCTTCGTCGAGGAACTGGACGAGATCCCGCCCGAGCATCGGGCCCAGCCGGTGGTCTTCTCGGCCCATGGCGTGCCGAAATCGGTGCCTGAGGATGCCGCGAGCCGCAACCTTTTCTATCTCGACGCCACCTGTCCGCTGGTCTCCAAGGTCCACAAGCAGGCAATGCGCCACAATCGACTTGGCCGCCACGTCGTCCTCATCGGCCACGCCGGCCACCCGGAAGTGATCGGCACGATGGGGCAGTTGCCGGAAGGCGCGGTTTCGCTGATCGAGACGATCGAGGATGCCGACGCCTACGCCCCGGCCGACCCCGACAATCTCGGTTATGTCACCCAGACGACGCTGTCGGTCGACGATACCGCCGGCGTCATCGCCCGCCTCCAGGAGCGATTTCCCAACCTGACTGCGCCGGCGGCGGATTCGATCTGTTATGCGACGACCAACCGCCAGGAAGTGGTGAAGCAGGCGGCCCCCGGCTGCGATCTTTTCATCATTGTCGGCGCACCGAATTCCTCCAATTCCAAGCGCCTCGTGGAAGTGGCGCTGAGGGCAGGGGCGAAGAAATCGATCCTCGTCCAGCGCGCCGCAGAGCTCGACTGGGAGGAGATCGGCGCGATTTCGACGCTTGGCCTTTCCGCCGGCGCCTCGGCGCCGGAGGTGATCGTCAACGAAATCATCGAAGCCTTCCGCGCCCGCTTCGATGCCCGCGTCGAACTGGCCGAGACGGTGCAGGAAACCGAAAACTTCCTGGTCAACCGCGAATTGCGCAGCATCGAGCTGACCGCGGCCGACATGGCGTTCGTCAACGGCTAGGCCGCGATCGCGTCCCAGGTCATCCATCCATCATACAGAGACGAGACTTCACTTGGCAGTCTACACCGATATCGCCGAAGACGATCTGAAATGGTTCCTGACGGAATATGATGCAGGCACGCTGCTCTCCTACAAGGGCATCGCCGAAGGCGTCGAAAACTCCAATTTCCTGCTGCATACCTCCAAGGCGCCGCTGATTCTGACGCTTTATGAGAAGCGCGTGGAAAAGAGTGACCTGCCTTTCTTCCTCGGCTTGATGCAGCATCTCTCGGCCCGCGGCCTGTCCTGTCCATTGCCATTGCCGCGCCGCGACGGCGCGCTGCTCGGCTCGCTCTCCGGCCGCCCGGCCGCGCTGATTTCCTTCCTCGAAGGCATGTGGCTGAGAAAGCCGGAGGCAAAGCATTGCCGCGAGGTCGGCCGGGCGCTGGCCGAAATGCACGTGGCCGGCGAGGGCTTCGAGTTGAAACGGCCGAACGCCCTGTCGCTCGATGGCTGGCGGGGGCTCTGGGAGAAGTCCGAGGCGCGTGCCGACGAGGTCGAACCCGGCCTGCAGGGCGAGATCCGCAAGGAGCTTGATTTTCTCGCCGCCGCCTGGCCGAAGTGCCTGCCGTCCGGCGTCATCCATGCCGACCTCTTCCCCGACAACGTCTTCTTCCTCGGCGACGAGCTCTCCGGCCTGATCGATTTCTATTTCGCCTGCAACGACCTGCTCGCCTATGACGTCTCGATCTGCCTGAACGCCTGGTGCTTCGAGAAGGACGGCGCCTACAACATCACCAAGGGCATGGCGATGCTCGAGGGTTATCAGAGCGTCAGGCCGTTGAGCGGTGAAGAAATCGCCGCCCTGCCGGTGCTCGCGCGCGGCTCGGCGCTGCGCTTCTTCCTGACCCGGCTCTATGACTGGCTGATGACGCCGGAGGGCGCCATGGTCACCAAGAAGGACCCGCTCGAATATCTGCGCAAGCTGCGCTTCCACCGCCAGATCGGCTCGGCCGCCGAATACGGATTGAGCCTATGAAACACGTCGATATCTTCACCGACGGCGCATGTTCCGGCAATCCCGGTCCCGGCGGCTGGGGCGCAGTGTTGCGTTATGGCGAGGTCGAAAAGGAGCTTTGCGGCGGCGAGGCGGAGACGACCAACAATCGCATGGAGCTGATGGCGGCGATCTCGGCGTTGCAGGCGCTGAAGAGCCCTTGCGAAGTCGACCTCTATACCGACAGCGCCTACGTCAAGGACGGCATCTCCAAGTGGATCTTCGGCTGGAAGAAAAACGGCTGGAAGACATCGGACAAGAAGCCGGTGAAGAATGCCGAACTCTGGCAGGCGCTTGAGGAAGCCCGTAACCGCCACAAGGTGACGCTGCACTGGGTCAAGGGCCACGCCGGCCACCCGGAAAACGAACGCGCGGATGAACTTGCGCGCCGGGGCATGGAGCCGTTCAAGAAGGGCAAGGCGATTTCGTTTTAAGTGTGGGAGGTTTTGCCGTTACGCACCTCTCTCAATAAAGCACTGGCGGCGTGAATGTGCCCGTCGGTTCAACCCAATCTCCGTCATGCTCGGGCTTGACCTGCTCGAGGCCGAGGATGACGGAATATCTGGTGTCGTCCCAGCCAATTCGTCCCCGAAAGCCGACAATGGGCGGACTCATCCGATGACGAGCACTTTTCATCTCAATGCTGCGACGCCGTCGCCGCCCCCTGGATCAGCCGATGCAGATATTCGAGCTTGGCCACAACAGGCGAGGAGAGCACGAAGGGATAGGAGTCGGGCTGGCCCATGCTGCGCTGGATGGCGTTGATTGCGAGGCTGAGCGGCACCCAGGCGCTGACGAGCTGCTCGGCGCTCTGTGCCCGATAGGGAAGAAAATCGACCTCGCCTGCGATTTCCTCGTGGCCGCGCGGATCGATGGCGATGCCGAAGGCGCGGGCCGTCTCCAGCGTATCGACGATATGGAGGTAATGCGCGAAGCATTCGGCGAAATCCTCCCAGGGATGTGACGAAGCATAGGCGCTGATGAAATTATCCTGCCATCCCAAGGGCGGGCCGGCGGCATAGTGTTTCTGGAGGGCCGCCGCATAATCCTGCCGCTCGTCGCCGAAGACGGCGCGGAAATCATCGAGGCCGTTCTGATCGCGCACCAGCTTGTTCCAGATGAAATGGCCGGTCTCGTGGCGGAAATGGCCGAGCAGCGTGCGGTAAGGTTCGTTCATCGAGCTGCGCGCTTGTTCGCGGGTGGCGTCGTCGGCTTCGGCGGCGCGGATGGTGATCAGGCCTTCCTCATGGCCGGTCATGGCCGGCACGACATTGCCGTTGCCCTGCAGGGAATCCTCGAGGAAATCGAAGACCAGGCCGCCATGCGGATCTTCGCCGCGATCGGGATGCGGCAGCCTCCAGCGCAGCAGCGAATAGAAGAGATGACGCTGCGCCTGACCGATGCGCCGCCAGCGGTCGATGCCGTTCTGGGTATCGGTGTTCGGAACCAGCCGGTTGTGGCGGCAGGCGGCGCAGAATTCACTGTCGCTCTCGTCCTCCACCAGCCAGTTGCAGATGTCGAGGCCGGCATTGGCGCAGAAGCCCACGTGCCGGTCGGGATCGGAAACGAGCTGCCAGGCCGTCTCATCGCGCGGCTCCAGCGCATGCATCGCGAGGTCGCCGGGCAGGAAGCCGAGGCGATGGTTGCAGCGCACGCAGTGACGATTGTCGAAGTGGACGACCTGGTCGCAATTGTCGCAGGCAAAGAGTTTCATCGTACTGATCTCTGCAAGGCGGGGGGCGGATTAAAAATGCCCGCTGCGCGCGTGCGCAGCAGGCATGGTTTATCCGGGCTGCTGTGGTTCAGAGCCGGTCGACGGCGCCCTTGAGCTTGTCCTTGACCTTGCCGGCTGCGACCTGCCCCTTGCCCTTGGCTTCCTGGACGTCGCCCTTGGCCTGCATGTCGCGATCGCCTATGGCCTTGCCGGCGGCCTGCTTGGTCTTGCCGGCAATTTCGTTTGCCTTGCCTGAAATCTTGTCGCTGGTGCTACCCATCTGTGATGTCTCCATTCTCGGCGACGGACCTCTCGTCCGCGCGGGAAGGGAACGTCACTCGCGCCTATTCGTTCCCGCGACCGTCAGGTGAGCCGCGACCGTCAGGTGAGCCGCGACCGTCAGGCGTGGCCGGCTTCAGCCGAAAGCATGGCGGCGTTGATGCCCATGCCGGCGAGCGCCCGCTCGTATTTGTCGTCGAGATTGCGGTCGAAGATCAGTTCCTCATTGGCAGGGCAGGTGAGCCAGCCATTGTTGGCGACCTCGTTTTCCAGCTGGCCGGCCGCCCAGGAGGAATAGCCGAGCAGCATCGTCGCGCGCTTCGGCCCCGCGCCCTTGGAGATGGCGCGCACGATGTCGAGCGTTGCCGTCAGGCAGATGTCGTCGCTGACCGGGATCGAGGAGTCGCTGGCATAATCGTCCGAATGCAGCACGAAGCCGCGGCCGCTCTCCACCGGGCCGCCCGTCTGGATCGGGAAATCGCGCGCCCGCTGCGGCAGCACGATCGGTTCTTCCTGCTTGATCATGTCGAGATGCTGGAGCACGTCGGTGAAGGTGAGGCTCTGCGGCCGGTTGATGACGAAGCCCATGGCGCCGGCATCCGAATGCGCGCAGATGTAAATCACCGTGCGCGCAAAATTGCGGTCTTCCATGCCGGGCATGGCGATGAGGAACTGGCCATCGAAGAAGCCACGTTCCCGTCTGTTCTTCAGCGTCGATAAGGACATCGTTCCTCCTGCTGCCAGACCGCACCAAGGCCCCGACAAGAGAAAGATGGGCCAATGTCACAAATCAATCAACCGAAAATGAAGATTTAAATGGCCGCGGCTTCTGGCGGCCAGAGAGCACTTTCGGTAAACCGTTGTTCCATGATGATTATTTTCATGGCCCCGCGACGGCTTTTGATGGCGGTCATTTCCGTGGCCGCGGCCCTCGTCCCCTTTTGTTCCGCAAAAGCGGAGATGAGCGCCTGGGCCGAGGCCGAGGGCGGCCGCATGCGCCTGGTGGCGCTGGCGCCCGATGCCGGCGGCAAAATCCGCGCCGGCCTGCAGATCGAACCGAAACCCGGCTGGATCACCTATTGGCGCGAGCCCGGCAACAGCGGCATTCCGCCTCAGGTCACCATCGCGCCGGCCAGCGGTGTGACCCTCGATGCCATTGCCTATCCCGTCCCGAAGCATTTTTTCAAAGGCGGGATCGAGGATATCGCCTATGACGCGCCGGTGACGCTGCCGCTATCCTTGACGGCGGCTGGCAAAGGCGGAGTCGAGATCGACGCCACGGCTTTCATCGGCATCTGCAGGGATATCTGCGTTCCCTTCCAGGCGAATTTGAGCCTGAAGCTCGGCCGCGCCATGCAGTCGCACCCGGAGGAAGAGGCGATCCTGGCGGCCGCTGACGCGACGCTGCCGAAGCCGCCGTCGGATGATTTCAAGGTGACGGCGCATGCGATCTCAGCTGATCGGAAGACGCTGTCGCTGACGCTCGCTCTGCCGGGTGACGGCAAGGGGACCCCCGATATCATCGTCACCGGCCCGAGCGGTTATGCCTTCACCAAGCAGAGCGGCGGCAAACGCGATGGCGCCACCTTCAAGACCGATATGATGATCGGCAGGCTGCCCAGGGATTACGACATGTCAGGCAAGCGCTGGGGCGTGCTTGTCATCGATGGCGACAGGGCGATGGAGACCACGCTTGCCTTTGAGTGACCGGCACTTATAGTCGCCCTATTCCCAGGCGGCGCCCGCCGCAGAGCACGAACCCAACAAGCCAAACCCGAGGAGAAAACCATGACCATCGCGATCGGCGACAAGCTTCCGGCCGCCACCTTCAAGGAAAAGACCACCGACGGCCCGGTCGAAATCACCACCGAGCAGCTCTTTGCCGGCAAGCGCGTCGTGCTCTTTGCCGTGCCGGGCGCCTTCACGCCCACCTGCTCGCTGAACCACCTGCCGGGCTATCTCGAAAACCGCGATACCATTCTTGGCAAGGGCGTCGACGACATCGCCGTTCTCGCCGTCAACGACTGGCATGTGATGGGCGCCTGGGCGCAATCCTCGGGCGGGCTCGGCAAGATCCACTTCCTCGCCGATTGGGACGCCGCCTTCACCAAGGCCGTCGGCCTCGAAGCCGACCTCTCCGCCGGCGGCCTCGGCCTGCGATCCAAGCGCTATTCGATGCTGGTCGAAGACGGCGTCGTCAAAGCCCTCAACGTCGAGGAAAGCCCCGGCCAGGCGACGGTTTCCGGTGCAGCGGCGATGCTGGAACTGCTTTGAGTTTTCATTCCGAGAGATAAAGGGGCGGCCATTCGGTCGCCCTTTTCAATTGTTGCCGCGCCGCTCGTGTGCTGGCGAATTGGCGGAGACGCCCTCCTTCTTCCCAGGCCACGGCTGCTCTGTCATGCGGAGTAGCTGCCCCTCACCCTAACCCTGTCCCGGTAAACGGGGAGAGCGGACCTGCCAAGCGAGAGTCTACCGGGGAACGGAGAGGTCGCGGCGTGTCCCTTCGCCCCGCAAGCGGGCAGAAGGTGCGGGCAGGCGGATGAGGGGCAGCCGCCATCTCCTGGGCCGAGATGAAGGGGCCGACGCCAAGAAAGGGCATGGCGTTCGCGCCCTTTTCAATTCCACGATAGTCCAAGCCTCAATCTTGCCGCAATCGTTATAACATTACAGCAGTAATGTTATTACATTTTAGGATCAGCCATGCCGCGAAACCCCGATCGCCTTCCCATCAGCCTCATGGGACAATCGGCCTTATCGAGGGCAGTCGGCATCACACTGGTCATTGCCGTCCTCTGGCTCGCCATCCGCTGGGCGGTTCTGCTGCCATGACGCCGCTGATCCGCCTCGACGATCTGACCATCGCCTATAACAGGCATCCAGCCGTCCATCATGTCTCCGGCGCCTTTGCGCCGGGCAGCCTGACGGCGATTGCCGGGCCGAACGGGGCGGGCAAGTCGACGCTGCTGAAGGCGATCATGGGTGAGCTTCGTCCGGCCGAGGGCCGGGTCGAGCACCGGCTCGGCCGGGCGGAATTCGGCTATCTCCCGCAGGCGGCCGAGATCGATCGCCGCTTTCCGATCTCGGTCATCGACACCGTCATGCTCGGCGTCTGGAAGGCGAGGGGAGCCTTCGGCCGTGTCGGCCCCCTCGACCTGAAGAGAGCAGGCGAGGCGCTTGCCGCCGTCGGCCTCGACGGCTTTGCCAGTCGCCATGTCGGGTCGCTCTCGGCCGGCCAGTTCCAGCGTGTGCTCTTTGCCCGCCTGCTGCTGCAGGATGCCGGCGTCATTCTGCTCGACGAGCCTTTTACCGCAATCGATGCCCGCACGACCCGGGATCTCGTCGAACTCGTCATCCGCTGGCACGGCGAGGGCCGCACTGTCATCGCCGTGCTGCACGATTTCGAGCTCGTCCGGGCGCATTTCCCGCAAACCTTGCTGCTTGCCCGCGAGCTTGTCGGATGGGGCTCGACCGCCGAGGTCATGTCCTCCGCCAATCTGATGAGGGCGCGCGCCATGTCCGAGCGCTGGGACGAGGACGCCGCGGCCTGCTCACCGCGAGAGGCGCCGGCGGCATGACGGCCTACGATCTCTTCCTGGCGCCCTTTGCCGATTTCGGTTTCATGCGGCGTGCCCTCGTCGCCTGCCTCTGCCTCGGGCTCGGCTCGGGGCCGATCGGCGTCTTCCTGATGCTGAGACGCATGAGCCTGATGGGCGACGCCATGAGCCATGCGGTGCTGCCGGGGGCGGCGATCGGCTATCTCCTCGCCGGCTCGTTGTCGCTGACGGCGATGGGCCTGGGCGGCCTTGTCGCCGGCCTTTCGGTGGCGCTGCTTTCGGGTGCCGTCAGCCGCATGACCGTGCTGCGGGAGGATGCGAGCTTTGCCAGCTTCTATCTCGCATCGCTGGCGCTCGGCGTGCTGATCGTCTCGCTGCGCGGCTCGAACATCGATCTGCTGCATGTGCTGTTCGGCACCATCCTGGCGATCGATGCGCCCGCTCTCTATCAGATCGGCGCGATCACTTCGCTGACGCTCGTCGTCCTCGCCGCCATCTACCGGCCGCTGGTGGCCGAATGCTTCGATCCGGGTTTCCTGCGCGCCGTCGGCGGCCGCGGCCCGGCCTATCATGTCCTCTTCCTGCTGCTGGTGGTGCTGAACCTCGTCGCCAGCTTCCAGGCGCTCGGCACGCTGATGGCGGTCGGCCTGATGATGCTGCCGGCCGCCGTCGCCCAGCTCTGGTCGCGCAGCCTGCCCGCCATGATGCTGATTGCCACCGCCAGCGCCGCCGCCTCCGGCTATCTTGGCCTGATCGCCTCCTACCATCTCGAACTCGCCTCCGGCCCGACGATCATCATGACGGCAGCCCTGATCTACGCCTTCTCAATCCTTTTCGCGCCATCCGGCATCGCCCGGCGCCTCTTTCCCCGCCCGCATCTGAAGGGCTGACCCCAAGGAGACTTCGATGACCTCACGCAGACTGCTTCTCTCCGCCGCCGCACTGCCCTCCCTGATGGCGCTCTCGGCCGCACCCGCCTCGGCCGAAACGCTGAAAATCGTTGCCTCCTTCACCGTGCTTGCCGATGTCGTCAAAGAGGTCGGCGGCGATCATGTGAAGGTGACGAGCCTCGTCGGCCCGAACGGCGATCCGCACGAATTCGAACCGTCACCCGCCGATGCTAAGAATTTGAAGGCGGCGCAGGTCACCTTCGTCAGCGGCGAAGGGCTGGAAGGCTGGATGGACCGGCTGATCACCGCCTCCGGCTACAAGGGCAAGCCGGTGACGGTCTCCGAAGGCATCGCCACCCGCACGATGGAAGAGGATGGTTCTGAGATCACCGACCCGCATGTCTGGAACAGTCCCGTCAACGTCAAGGTCTGGGTTGCCAATATCGAAAAGGCGCTGTCGGCGGCCGATCCGGCCGATGCCGCTGCCTTCAAGGCCAATGCCGAGAAATATTCAAAGACGCTCGACGAGCTCAACACATACGCCCATTCGAAATTCGACAAGATCGCCGACGACCGCCGCAAGGTGCTGACCAGCCATGATGCCTTCGGCTATTTCGGCCGCGAATATAATGTCAGCTTCCTCGCGCCGCTCGGTCTTTCCACCGAGAGCGAGGCTTCCGCCGCCGACGTCGCCAAGCTGATCGAGCAGATCAAGAGCGAGCATGTGAAGGCCTATTTCTTCGAGAATTCCAACGATCCGCGCCTCGTCAAGCAGGTCGCCAAGGCAACCGGCGCCGAGCCCGGCGGCGAGCTCTTTGTCGAATCGCTCTCCGACGCCGAGGGCCCGGCGCCGACCTATGAGAAGATGTTCCGCTACAATGTCGACCAGCTCGCCGCCGCCATGGCGAAATCGAGCTAAAGGCTGGCCGCTCTGAAAGCGCGTCGCATGAGGCTTTGATTCAAGCGGCGCGCTTTAGACGCTAAAGATTGAGGTCGAAGACCAGGATGCCGGCAAGGCCGCCGTCCGTCGAGGCGACGATACGTTCGCCGACGGCAACATGGGCGGGATGGACGAGATAGGCATCCCGCGCTTCAGCGCTTTCGAAGGTCACGGCAAAGCCATCGACGAAGCCGGCATGCAGGCCCTCGGGCGAAACATTCGGCCCGTACTTGATATCCAAAATGCCGGGGATGACCTGTTTCAGCGCGACGATCGCCTCGAACAGCGATTGCTTGTCGTCCATCGTCAGCGCCGTCTTCAGCCGCAGGAACACGCAGTGCAGGATCATTATGGTCCTCCCGATTTTCTGTGTCGGCAGCATAGCTGCGAAAGCCGGGACGGCAACGGGATTTATTTTTCGCGCCAGCCGTTGCCGAGAACCGGAGGAGGCCAGGCTACATCTGGTCGGTCGCCGCCATGTCACGATTGTAGATCTTGCGGACGAGCTCGCCGGCGTGAGCACGGGCTTCGTCCTTCTGAGCCGGCGTCATCGGCCGGCAGGTGTTCCTGAGGTTGGACCGGTCGAGCACGGTGGCCGCAGCCGAATTGGTGATGACGAGGTGCCAGCTGCAGGAGGCAACCTTGTCGACGTTCACCGCGCCATGGCATCCGGAAGACAAGCAGAAAGCCACGGTCTGCTGTGCGGCATGATCGCCCTTCTGTGCCAGCGCCAGCGCCGTCTGGAATTCCTGAGTCCATCGTTCACAATGCTTCACCCCAGGCACGCAGGCCTTCATGACGGGAGGGACGTCACCGGCCTGAAGCGGCGAAACGAAAAAGACGCCGATCGACAGGGCGAGCAGAAGTTTGAGCATCGCAAATTCCTTATGTGATAAGGGAGTGGCGCATATTGCCGGCCGCCGGTCAATCGCCATTTCTAGGGAGGTCGTCGCCGGTGATCACGCCCGTTTCGTCAGCGGAAACCGGTCACGAAGCAGCCGCAGCACCGAGTCCGAGGGCATCGGCGGGCCGAACAGATAGCTCTGCCCGTAGCTGCAGCCCATCTTGGCAAGCTCGATCGCGTCCTCGTTGGATTCGATTCCCTCGGCCACCACCTTCATCTCCAGCTCGCGCGCCATTGATATCACCGATCGGAGCACGGTCGCCTTCTTGTCGCTGCTGTCGCGCACCAGCGCCTTGTCGAGCTTGATCGTATCGAAGGGGAAGCGGGTGAGATAGGCAAGCGAGGAATAGCCGGTGCCGAAATCGTCGAGCGCCAGGCCGATGCCGGCTTCCTTCAGCTTCTGCAGCACGAGGCGGGCCTGTTCCGGATTCTCCATCACCATGGATTCCGTCAGTTCCAGTTTCAGCCGCGAAGGCGGGCAATGCGTCTTGGCGAGAACCGAACGCACGTCGTCATAGAGCTCGTTGTTGAGCAGCTGCACGCTCGACAGGTTGATCGACACGAAGATCGGCAATTCGCCGGTCTGGCTCTGCCAGCTCATCAGGTCGTTGGTCGCCTGTTCGAGCGCGAACATGCCGAGCGCCCCGATGATGTCGGAGGACTCGGCAAGCGGGATGAATTCCGACGGCGGGATATTGCCGCGCTTCGGATGTTCCCAGCGCATCAGCGCCTCGAAGCCGGCGACCTCGACGTCCTCGAGCCGGGCGATCGGCTGGTAGACCATCGACAATTCCTTGCGCTCGATGGCCCGGCGCAGATCGGTTTCGAGCTGCAGCCGGTCGGTGCCGAAATCGCGGAAGGCCGGCTGGAACGGTTCGACGCGGTTGCCGCCGGCCCGTTTTGCCCGATACATCGCAAGCTCGGCGTCGCTCAGCAGCCCGCTGGCGCTCTCCTGCCGGTCGACCCAGGAAGCGAGCCCGATCGAGGCCGTCAGGATGATCTCACGACTGGCGAAGTTGATTGGCACCATGATCGCCTTGCTGACTGCATCGGCAAAATCGGCGACCTTGGCCGGATTGTGCTCGGAGACCAGGATGAGGCCGAACTGGTCGCCGGCAAGCCGCGCCAGCGTGTCCTGTGGCTTCATCAGACGCCGCAGGCGCCGCGTCAGGGCAATCAGGATATTGTCGCCGGCGGCCACTCCAAGCGAATCATTGACCAGCTTGTAGCGGTCGATATCGATCACCATGACAGTCGGACGCAGCGTCTCGCCGGCCGGCGCCAACGCCAGCACAGACTGCAGCCGGTCGAGGAAGACCTGCCGGTTCGGCAGGCCGGTCAGATTGTCGTGCAGCGCATCGTGCAGCAGCCGCTCGACGGAGTTCTTCGGCTCGGTCACGTCGACAATCGTGCCGACGCAGCGGATGATTTCGCCGTTGGAGCCGAGCACCGGCCGGGCGCGGATCAGCAGCCAGTGGAAATGCCCGTCCTCGGCGCGAATGCGGAACTCGTGATTGAGCCGGCCGCGCCGGTGTTCGAGCAGCACGTCGAGCGTGGCGCGGAAGCGGTCGCGGTCGTCGGGGTGCAGCCGCGGCAGCCAGTTGCGCGCTGCCCCATGCATGGTGCCGGGGGAGAGGCCGAGCTTGACTGAGACGTCGGGGATGGTGACGACGCGGTCGCGCGCCACATCCCAGTCCCACACCATGTCGCCGGAGCCGGTCAAGGCCAGAGACTGCCGCTCGAGGTCGGAAAACAGCCCCTGCTGGAAGGCACCACCGGCAAAGGCGTGCTGCATGACGGTAAAGCCGATCAGCAGCACGATCAGCACCAGGCCGCCGCCGAGTGCCGGCTGGATGATGTCGTTGTCGAGCCGGCCGGTGACCGTCAGCCATGCGCCGAACAGCCAGACAAGCGTCAGCGCCCAGGCCGGCACCAGCAGAATGGCGCGGTCGTAGCGGTTGAAGCCGAGATAGATGATGAGCAGCAGGCCGGTCGCCGCCGTCAGCGCAAAGGAAAGCCGGGCAATGCCGGCGGCGATCGACGGATCGTAGATCGCCACGCCGAAGAGCAGGGCCAGGCCGAGCACCCAGGCGAGCGTGGCGTAGCCGAGATGCGCGTGCCAGCGGTTGAGGTTCAGATAGGTGAAGAGGAAGATGACGAAACTCGAGGCCAGCGCCACCTCCGCGCAGGCCCGCCATATTCGCTGGTCGGCCGAGGCGACGCTGATCAGCTTGCCGAGAAAACCGAAGTCGACGCAGATATAGCCGAGCACCGCCCAGGCAAGGGCGGCGGTTGCCGGCAGCATCGACGTGCCCTTGACGACGAAGAGGATGGTCAGGAACACGGCGAGCAGGCCAGCAATGCCGAGCACGATGCCGCGATAGAGCGTGAAAGCGTTGATCGTATCCTTGTAGGCGTTCGGTTCCCAGAGATAGATCTGCGGCAGTTCCGGCGTCGACAGCTCAGCGACGAAGGTGATGACGGCGCCGGGGTTCAGCGTGATGCGGAAGACGTCGGCCTCGTCGCTCGGCTGCCGGTCGAGCGCAAAACCTTCGCTCGGCGTGATGGCGCTGATGCGCTGCGAGCCGAGATCCGGCCAGAACAGCTTGGAATTGACCAGACGGAAATGCGGGGCGACGATGACGCGCTCCAGCTGTTCCTCCGAGACGTTGGCGAGCGCAAACACCGCCCAGTCGCCCTGATGGTTTTCCGAGCTCGCCCGGACCTCGATGCGCCGGCGGATGCCGTCGGCGCCGGCGGCCGTCGACACCTGGAAGGCCTCGCCCTGGTTGGCATAGATCTCGGTCGTCGCGGTGAGATCGAGCGCGGTATCGTCACGGGAAATCTTCACCGGTTCGGCCGCCTGGGCAACGCCCGCCGAAAGGGCGAAGACCGCCAGGAAAAGGGCTGCGATCACCGCGATCACTCGTCCGGACGGTGACTTGGGCAGCATGCTGTTTCTGGTCATCGGCTGTCGGTTTTCCTGCCTTTATCCGTATCGGTGGCGAGCCGTGAGAACATCACGTGGTCGTGCCACTGACCGTTGATCTTCAAATATCCGCGCAGATAACCTTCCCGCTGAAACCCGGCCTTTTCAAGCAGACGCATGCTGCGCGCGTTATCTGGAATACAGGCTGCTTCAATACGGTGCAACTCAAGCCCGGAGAAGATGTAAGGAATAACCAACTGAAGGGCCGCATACATATGCCCCTGGCCGGCATGGCGTTCGCCCATCCAGTAGCCGATCATGCAGCTTTGTGCCGCACCGCGCCTGATATAGCCGATGGTGATGCCGCCGACGAGCGTGCGGTTTTCCTTGAGGAAGATGAACAGCGGGATCGACTGTCCCGAGGCATATTCCTGCTTGCCGCGGATGACGCGCGCGCGGTAGGCGCCCTCCGTCAGCTCGTCGCGCCGCCAGGTCGGCTCCCAGGGTTCGAGGAATTTGCGGCTTTCGGCGCGCAGCCGGTGCCACTGGGTGAAATCCTGGTAGCGCGGCAGGCGCAAGAGGTATTTCTCATTCTCCAGCTCCACCGCATCCGGCTGCCGCGACAGGAACCGAAACACCGATTTTGGCATCGATCACTCCCGGCAGACGGACGTCGGCTCAGCTGGCCTGCATCGTCTTCGGCGCCGGGACCGAAAGCGAGGCGATGATGTCTTCCATCGGCGCGAGCTGTTCCAGCGGCCCGATTGCCGAAAGCGTCGGCACCGTATCGTAGAACAGCCGGCCGGCGAGGTCGGTCAGCCGCTCGATGGTGATGCCCTCCAGCCGTTCCATCATCTCCGGATTGGAGATCGGCCGGCCGTAGAGCATCATCTGCCGTGCGATCTGGCCGGCGCGGGCGGCCGGGCTCTCCTGGCCCATCAGCAGCTGGGCGCGGATCTGGGCGCGGGCGCGTTCGATCTCCTTCTGGTGGATCTCGCTGGCCGACTTGTGCAGCTCGTCGATGATCACAGGCACCAGCTCCGGCAGGTTTTCTCCGCCGGTAGCGGCATGAATGCCGAAGATGCCGGTATCGGAAAAGCCCCAGTGGAAGGCGTAGACGGAATAACAGAGGCCGCGGAACTCGCGCACTTCCTGGAACAGCCTGGAGGACATGCCGCCGCCGAGGATATTGGCGAGGATCTGCGAGCAGTAGAAGTCGCGGGCGTGGTAGGGCTTGCCCTCGAAACCGAGCAGGATCTGCGCGTCCATCAGGTCGCGCGGCTCGCGCACGCTGCCGCCGATATAACGCGCCGCTTCCATCACCGGCGGCGCCGAAGGCTGCGTCGGCAGGCTGGCGAAACGCTGCTCGACCATGCGCAGGAATTCCTGGTGGTCGACGGCGCCGGTGGCGACCACGAACATCCGATCGGTCGTGTAGTTGCGGCCGAGATAGGTGCGGATCTGCTGCGGCGTGAAGGAGACGACGGTCTCCGGCGTGCCGAGAATGGCGCGTCCGAGCGTCTGGTCACGATAGGCGGCCTCGGAGAAACGGTCGAACACGACGTCGTCGGGGGTATCGTTGGCGGCGTTGATCTCCTGCAGGATCACCTGCTTCTCACGCTCCAGCTCCTCCTCCTCGAAGGCCGATTCCGTCAGGATGTCGGCGAGGATGTCGACGGCGAGCGGCACGTGGTCCTTCAGCACCCGGGCATAATAGGAGGTCGTCTCGGTCGAGGTGGCGGCGTTGACCTCGCCGCCGACATCCTCGATCTCTTCGGCGATCTGGCGGGCCGTGCGGCGCGCCGTGCCCTTGAAGGCCATGTGTTCGAGCAGGTGGGCGATGCCGTGCTCGTCTTCCGTCTCGTTGCGCGATCCCGATTTGATCCAGACTCCGAGCGCAACGCTTTCCAGGTGCGGCATGGTTTCTGTGACTACTGTCAGCCCGGATTTGAGCCGGGTGCACTCAACTGTCATTGGCTATCTTTCTGCGCCTGCTGTCGTCTCGCTGCGGGCGTGCTGGCCGATAAAGGTTTCAACGGCTTTCAGCTCCGGTTTGATGATCTGGAAGCGCTCCTCCCTTTGCATCAGACCAGCAAGCCACGTCGGAAGCGCCGGGTCAATACCGCTGGCCGATTTTACGGCGACGGGGAATTTCGCCGGATGCGCGGTCGCAAGCGTCACCATCGGCGTATTCGCCTTTTCCTTCTTCTTCGCCACGAAGACGCCGATCGCCGAATGCGGATCGAGCAGATAACCGGTCTCGGCATGGGTCTTGCGGATCGTCTCGGCCACCTGCCGCTCACTGGCGCGGCCGGCGCGGAAATCGCGGCGGATCGCCTTCAGCGCTTGCGCGCCGATCTCGAAGCCGTTGGATTGCTTGAGGCTTTCCATCGCGGCGCGCACCTTCGAGGCATCGCGCCCATAGGCTTCGAACAGCAGCCGCTCGAAGTTCGACGAGATCTGGATATCCATCGACGGCGAACTCGTCGCCTTGACTGCCTTCATGTCGTAGCGGCCGGTCTTCAGCGTGCGGGTGAGAATGTCGTTCTCGTTGGTGGCGATGACGAGCCGGTCGATCGGCAGGCCCATGCGCTTGGCGCAGTAGCCGGCGAAGATGTCGCCGAAATTGCCCGTGGGCACCGTGAACGAGACCTTCCGGTCCGGCCCGCCGAGCGCCACCGCCGTCGTGAAATAATAGACGATCTGGGCCATGATGCGGGCCCAGTTGATCGAGTTGACGCCGGAGAGACGGACCCTGTCGCGGAAGGCCGCGTCGTTGAACATCGCCTTCACCAGGTTCTGGCAGTCGTCGAAATTGCCTTCGACGGCGAGCGCATGCACATTCGAAGACGTCGAAGTGGTCATCTGCCGCTGCTGCACCGGCGAGACCTTGCCGTGCGGGAAGAGGATGAAGATGTCGGTGCGCTCGCGGCCGGCAAAGGCGTCGATCGCCGCGCCGCCGGTATCGCCGGAGGTGGCGCCGACGATCGTCGCCCGCTCGCCGCGCTTTTCCAGCGCATAATCCATCAGCCGGGCGAGCAGCTGCATCGCCACGTCCTTGAAGGCAAGCGTCGTGCCGTGGAACAGCTCCATGACGAAGCTGTTCGGCCCGGTCTGGACGAGCGGCGCGATCGCCGGATGGCGGAAGGTGCCGTAGGCCTCGTCGATCATTGCCCGGAAGGTCGCCTCGGGGATCTCGCCATTGGTGAAGGGCGAGAGAATGGTGAAGGCGATCTCCTGATAGCTCTTGCCCCGGAGCGCCCGGATCTCCTTCTTGGAGAAGTGCGGCCATTCACTGGGAATATAGAGCCCGCCGTCGCGCGCCAGCCCCGTCAAGAGGGCGTCGCAAAAGCCGAGGGAAGGGGCCTCGCCGCGGGTCGAGATATAGTCCACGTTCGTCATCCTTGATCTATCGCTGGAGAAAATCCGGCCGGGCGCGGCCGTGGCCTGCTTCGCCGGAAACCGAGAAGGTGCGGCCCTGCCGACATATGATCGCCGTTATCTTGTTGAAGTTGCCCGCATCCGGCGGCGAAAAGTGCATCAAAACGGCGCGTACCCAATCGATTTTTGTTTGAGCCGCTGATATAGACCATCGCCAACCGTCGTGAAAGGCCTCACGCAAAAGACATGGGGCCTCCAAGAAACGCTTGTGCAAGGGGTGGAATATCGTGCTCGGCAAGGTCTCGCGTCTCATCGTCTCCGCTTCTCTTGTCGCCCTGCTCGCCGGCTGCAATTCGCTCGGCATAGGCGGCGACAGCAAACCGGAGGCAGCGCCCGCCCAGCCGAACGGCAATGCCCAGATCATGCCGCTGGCGCCCGCCAATCCGTCGTCCAACAATCCGTCGATCGGCACGGCCACGACTGCGCAGGGCACCGTCGCCCCGGTCGTCCAGGGCGCCTGCCCGCAGATCTTCATGCGCGATCAGGATGCGATCTTCCGCACTTACGCCAAGGGCAAGAAGGACGATCCGCAGCAGATCGCCGTCCAGGCCTCCTTCGGCGATTACACCCGCCAGTGCATGCTGAACGATACCAACCTGACGATGACCGTCGTCGCCCAACTGCGCCTCATCACGGGCCCGGCGGGCGCTCCCGGCCCGGTGACGCTGCCGATCCGCGTCAGCGTCCTCGACGGCGAGAACGTGCTCTACTCCGAAGTCACCAAGTTCCCGACCGAAATCCCGGCGGGCTCGCCGGGCACGCAGGTCATCTTCCGCAAGGAAGGCATCAAGATGCCGGTCGGCGCCGGCGCCCTGGTGCGCGTCAACGTCGGCTTCGACACCCAGCCGGCGAAGACGAAGAAGAGCAGCTAGGCCTGCCTTTGTCATGCTCGGGATATCCGTTGGATGCCGAGAGGACATAGCCGCAATCTCAGCCATTGCCACGCCCACACCGTCATTTCAGGGCTTGACTCTGGGATCCACGACCGGCACTCGGCCTCAATTGCTTGCCCACGGGGAAATGTCGCCGCTCCTCACGCAGTGCCAGCCGCATGGATCCCAGGGTCAAGCCCTGGGATGACGGAGGAGAGGCGGTGCCGGGATGCATAAGCCCCGCCGGCGCGGAGGAGAGGTAGTGCCGCGACCGCATCGGCAGCAGCCGAGCGAAATGGTCCAGGCCTAGAGCACGCCTTCCCACGCCGCCAGCGCGGCAACCACGCCCGGCAGGTCGTTCATGCGTGAGATCACCGTCTCGGCGCCGGCATCGGTGAGTTTGTCGGCATGGGCGGGGTAGCTGTGCGAGGCGCCGGTGAAGCCGATGACGCGCATGCCGGCGGCGCGGGCGGCGTGCACGCCGTGGACGGAATCCTCGACCACGACCGTCTGGTCGGGAGAGACGCCCATGCGGCTTGCTCCGTGCAGGAAGATATCCGGCTTCGGCTTGACGCGGTCGGCGCCGAGATCCTTGGCGGAGAAGACGTTGGGCGCAAACAGCGGCTTCAGGCCGACCTTGCCGAGCATCATGTCGAGCCGCTTCGTGCTCGAATTCGAGCAGATGCAGCGCTTCATCGGTAGCCTGGAGACGGCGAATTCGACGCCCGGGATCGCCTTGACGTCATTCGCCAGCCTGAGGTCGAGCAGCTGCTCGGATTTATCCAGCAGCGAGGCCGAAAGCGGGATGCTGGCCTCGCGCTCGACCTGCAGCAGGATGTTGTGCCAGGTCATGCCGGCGAAACGCTCGCCCATTTCCTCGACGCCGATCGGATATCCGGCCTCCGTCAGCAGTGCGGATTCGACTTCGGCCGCGATGATTTCGGAATCGACGAGGACACCGTCGCAGTCGAAGATGATGAGATCGAAGCCGTCCATTGTTCACGCCTTGCTGGAAATCTGGTCTTGTGCGGGGATGCTGCGGCTTTACACGATCACCGGGCAAAGCTCAACCTGATCTCAAGCATGGCTGCGATGCGGCAAGCGACCGGCTCCGTGGTCGCTGCTCAATGGTGATACTGGAGGGGCAGGGCTCGTCGAAGTTCAAGCGGCGAGCCCCGGGCAATTATTGTTCCGGCAGAATGATCTTCTGAGTGGTGGTGCTTTTCACCGGCTTTTCGCCCGGAACATGCGACATCGTACGAGTCGTGCTGTCGAGCGAGCTGCCGTCCGTGCTGGTCTTGGTGCGGGACTTGCTGAACGTGCCCTTGTCGACGGCCTGGGCCTTGGTCTGCGCCTTCAGCTTGTCGCCATTATCGTTGATATGAGTCTTGCTTTGCGCCTTTCCGTCGACCGTGGCCGCACTTCCGCCAGATCCGATCGACGATGTCGTGCCGCCATCGGTCTGGCAGGCGCCCGCCGTTCCGACCGAGCTGGCGGATGTGCCTCCGGCCGAAGCGCTTCCCGCCGTGCCGACGGTTCCGGCCGCATTACACTCCTCCGCAAGGGCGGCCGGGCTCGATGCGAGGAGCGCGATCGAGGCGGCGGCGATAAAGTTGATGGGTTTCATTGCCATCTCCTATTTGTTCGGCTTGGTGATGGAGCAGGTTCCATCGGACCGTTTCGTGATGACGGTGCCGTCCGGCCGGGTCACGCTTGCCGTCGAAAAGCTGTCGACGCTTCCCGATCCCGCCGAGGAGCCCGCCGAGGCGGATGACGAAGTGGAGCCGGTCGAACCGCTGCCCGTCGTGGTCGACGAGGACACGTGCCCGTTGCCGGCCGTGACGGTGGTTGACGTGTCTCCCGCCTGGGATTGGACGATCGTGCACGTCGTCCCGTCGTCGAGCTTGATCTCTTCCGACATTGTCGGGCCGGCGATCACAATGAGCGAAGCGGCCAGTGCGATTGTGGAAAACCGGGTCATTGGTTTCTCTCCAAGAGTTTGGCCGGCGCCCGGAAGCGCCGGCCGGGATCATCATTTGCAATCCTCGGTGCCGGCGGCACCCTTCTTGACCTGGCCAGGCGCGCAGCCTTTCTTGCCCTTATTGTCGTGTGAGCTGCCTGCCGCGCTGCTGCCGGTGCCGACGGTGCTGCCGGTCTTGTCTCCATCCGCCGACGAAGCGCCGGTTCCGACACTCGAGGCCGAATTTGCATCGCCCGAACCTGCGGCGGAACCGCCGGTGCCCACGCTGCTGCTGGACGTGCCGCCGCCGGCCGACGAGCCACCGGTGCCAAGCGTAGAGGCGGAACCGGATCCAGAGCCCGAGCCCGCGGCCGAGCCGCCGGTACCGACCGTGCTGCTCGACGTCCCGCCGCCAGCCGACGAGCCGCCGGTGCCGAGCGTCGAGGACGAACCGGAATTGCAGTTGGTCGCACCAGCCGGGCAGGTGCCCCCGGCAGAGCTGCCACCAGTACCGACGGTGCTGCTCGCAGTTCCGCCGCCCGCCGTCGAACCGCCGGTGCCGACTGTGCTCGAAGACTGCGCAAAGCCGGAAGCCGCCGTGCCGGCCAGAAGGGCCGCTGCCAATGCCAGATGTGTTACCTTCATCATAGGATATTCCTCCGATTGTTTGTCAGTTGCCGTCGCATCCGGAGTGGATGGACGACTGTTTGACAAACGACGGTTTTACCCGGCTGTTCCTGATCTAGGCACTCAGTCGGACAAGGCCTCGGACCTTAGGCCGATTTAATCGTTCGGCGCGGCGGCTTCGACTCTTTTGCCGCCGATCAGCGCCGTCAGGCGGCTGTAATGGACCATCTGTCCGGCCACCCAGGTCTCGAACTGAAGGAGCGTCCCATCGGGCATCGAGGCGAGTTCGCCCCCCGCGGAGACGCAATACCAGCCCTTCTCAGCGGCTTCGTCGAGGATGTTGCTGATATGCTGACGGGACACGCCGAAGCGCTCCGCAAGCGCTCGATAAGTCAGGCTTGCGGGGACCTTCGCGTCGGCCGGGCGCTCGCGCAGCGCCTCGGCGATGACGGCGCAGAAAACGAGGTGGCCGGCATCTCTTTCGCTGTGGCGCACGATGGCCGGAAATGGGCCGAATAGGTCGTCCTTCAACGCATAACGTTCCGCGGAGAGCGCCAGCCAGCGCGCCAGCACGTCCTCGTCCTGGGCGAGTTCGTCCGGGCGGATGGGCAGAGGCGGCGCCAGGAGCTCGAAGGATCTCAAAATGGCCAATGGCGAGTGTGCGATTTCCCGCATCAATGCCAGACCCGGCTTCAGGATTTGCGTACGGCGATCCGTCTCCAGTGACATCGCGGTGACAAGGCCCCGGTCACGCAGCCCGCCGGTGAAATCGGCGATCTGGCGCGGGCTGCCGGGTGCAGCGCGCTGAAGAAGGGCAAGCGATGGCGCTGGGCCACGCGCTTGAAGCCACTGAATGTAAAGACAAATCAGCACGAAGGAAACGAGATAGCGCTGCTTCTGGGCAAAAAGCTTGTTGGCAGGCAACACCTTCGGCACGCGTGCAACCATTGCCTCGCAATAGGATAGCACCGCGCCGCGATAGGAGGGATGTCGCATCAAGCCGGCCGCCTCGACCCACAGAGTGTCCGCGGCGAAGTCATTCACTCCTGCGTAAAGCCTTGTCTCACTCATTTTTCTTTTCGTCTGCTTACCTGATCAATGCAAAGTTTAGACTCTGCCCTGGGCGGGGAGGCGGTTTATACAGCTTCCGCGTTTAATTTTCTTCAATAAAGTTGATTCTGATGAAAGCACAGGGCCGTATTTCAGTTCACTTCGCCGTGGCCGGTTCAGCCTTTATTCCACTCTTCCTTTCAGCCGTTACCGCGCAAAGCGATCCCTTGCTCGATTCCTATGTCGAGATCAGCAACGGCGGCGAGTTGGGAACGGATCAGGTCGACATGTCGACGGGTGGATGGATCAGATCCGTGGGGGCCGGAACCGTCAACCTGGTGCCGGAAATGGATATTATGAACGGCGCCGTTGTGCGTTTCTCCGCCATTGCCGGTAGTGATCTGAATCTCAGGCTTTATCGGGCCGGGACGGCCGCGGAACTTCATTTCGGCGGCGCCGGCGACACCGGCACCGTCACGCTTGCGGATAACTTCTTCTCGGGCGGAGGCCAGGACGTTTATGTCGATTCTGGCACGCTACTGATCCCGGGGGACGGTCAAGGGGCACTGCTCCGCGCCACCACGACAACCGTTGCATCCGGCGCAACCATCGACTTCGGGACGCACAACGATTGGATAGCCTCTCTTGCCGGCAGCGGCACCATCCGCCTCAACAATGCTAATCTTGAGATCCGAGACTTCACATTCGATGGAACGATCGACGGCGCAAACAGTGTGACCTTCAGCCGGGGCGGAAACTGGCAGGGCAGGTTCGTCGGCGTCGGCGAAGTCGCGCTCTCCGCCAACCGGACGCTAAACATTCTCGATGCCGCCACCGCTGCAAATCTTTCGACGCTCGATTCGCTTCGATTGTCGTCAGGCTCGACCCTGGATCTAAGAACGTACGACGCCTCGCTCAACAACCTCTACGGCTCCGGCATGATAGGCACGACGGAAACGCTGGCGATCGGATCCGGAAATTATTCCGGCGAGATCATCGCCACCCGCGGGCTGACGATTTCCGGGGATTTTCTCTGGTCGGGAATCGCGCAAGGGGGCCTCTCGATCGATGTCCTGTCCGGCGCGACACTGACTGCTGATGGCGGCAAGGTGTTCGGGGGCCTTGCGGACATCAATCTCGACGGGACGTTGACTATCAAGACAAGTGAAGCTGTCGATGCACTAACCGGTAGTGGGAGTGTCGACGTCGCCGGCAACGCCGTTCTTTCCGTTGGAGCTGACAATAGCTCGACCACTTTCGACGGAGTTATATCAGGTGACGGCGGTCTGACCAAAGCCGGCACCGGCACCGTCACGCTCAGCAGCCGCCAGTCCTTTACAGGTGCAACGACCATCTCAGCCGGCACATTGCAGTTGATGTCGGCCAATGCGCTTTCCACCTCTTCTGGACTCTTCATGAATAATGGCACCCAATTGGATATGGGCGGCTTCAATCAGGCTGTTGCGAGCCTATCCGGCGGCGGCGACATTCTGCTCGGCAGTGCAAGCCTGTCCCTCGGCGCCTCCGGCGGGAGCGGATCGTTCGGCGGGGTCATATCCGGCAGCGGGTCCGTTACAAAGTCGGGCACCGGCACTTTTGGGCTATTTGGACCCAACAGTTTTTCCGGAGCCATGAATGTACTGGGAGGAACCCTCTTTGTGTCCTCATCCGCATCTCTCGGTGATGGCAGCGCCACCAATACCGTGACCCTCGACGGCGCGACGTTGCAGACATTCGGCACTGTTGCGTCTCCAGCCGCCCGGGGTGTGGTCATCGGAGGCGCCGGTGGCACCGTGAACACGAACGGCTATGCTGTGACCTTCGCCGGCAACGTGTCGGGTACCGGACGGCTGACCAAGACTGGCGCGGGGACACTGACCCTTTCCGGCAACAACACGCGTTCCGGCGATACGGTGATCGACCAGGGGCGGTTATTCATCCAGAACGGCAATGCATTGGCCGACGGAGCGGGCGTGACCATTACTGATCTTGCCGGAACCGGGCTCGACGTCGCCACCTCCGAAACCATCGGCTCGCTCGCCGGCGGCGGTTCGTCGGGCGGAGATGTGAACCTTTTTAACACGGCGACACTCACGGTCGGCGGCGACGACAGTTCAACCACTTTCGCCGGGTCGATCACCGGCGATGGCAGTCTCGTCAAGACTGGCGATGGCCTCTTTCACCTGACTGGAAACAGCAGCTATAGCGGCGATACGGATGTGCTTGACGGCACGCTGTCGGTCAATGGCAGCCTGACTGGTGCGGTCAACATCGGTTCCGGCGCAAGACTTCAGGGAACGGGAAGCGTCGGCACCGCCTCGCTTGCCGCAAACAGCGTCCTTGCTCCTGGCAATTCGATTGGAACCCTCGCGGTCTCCGGAGATCTGAACCTCGATCCACTCACTCTTTTCGAGGTCGAGATCGGCAGCGCCGGGCTGAGCGACAAGGTCGATGTCACCGGCACCGCCTTCCTGAACGGCGCCAAAGTCCAGGCAATCCTATGGGACCCGGCCGTGAGTTACATCAACGGCCAGTCCTACACGATCGTCTCCGCCGGCGCCGTGTCGGGCACCTTTGGCGATCTGGAGATCGATTCCGCCTTCCTGAAGTCTTTCCTCAGCTATTCCGCCACCGACGTAACCTTGACCCTGCGTACCGTGCTGAGCCCCGGCTCTCTGTTCCCGAGCGCCGCCCTCACCTTTAATCAGCAACAGTCGGCTTACGGGCTCGACTTTCTCGACCAGACGAGCGGTTCCAGCAGCCTGGCGCTCTACAATGCGATTCTTTATAGCGACAGGGCAGAAGCGAGGGATGCGTTCGATCAGCTCTCCGGCGAGATTCACGCCTCGTTGCAAAATGGCCTTTTCAGCGAAGCCGATGACGTGCGCAATGCGGTCTATGACCGGCTGAACGAGGCGTTCGAGACCGGCGGCAAGGCATGGACGAGCGCCTATGGCAATCTTTCCTGGTTGAAGGGCGACGGAAACGCCTCCAGCGCGACGACGGCGCGCGGCGGTGCGCTGTACGGTGTCGACTGGGTGATCGACGATCGTTCGGCCGGGGTGTTCGCAGGCGTCGGACAATCGTCTTTCCAGATCCCGGACCTTGGCTCCACGGCCAATATCGACAGCGTGCATCTTGGCCTCTATGCCGCCCAGCGATTCGGCGGACTGCAGGTCAAGTTCGGGGCGTCGAATAGCTGGCACGACATCGAAACGCGCCGCGACATTGCCTTTGACGGTTTTTCCGACAGTCAAACGGCAAGCTATCATGGCAGTACCGCCCAGTTTTTCTCGGAGGCGTCATTCGACTTCGGCCTTTCCCCTGACCTGATCGTGACGCCGTTCGGCAGACTGGACTGTGCAATCGGCCAGCGCGACAGCTTTCACGAGGACGGCGGCGCTGCCTCCCTTTCGGGCGAGAGTGCGCGTGAAGATCTGTTTGCAACGACGGTCGGGCTACGGACGAAACGGCAGGCTTCGCTCGCCGGAAAGAGCATCACAACGGGTTTGGATTTCGCCTGGAGGCGGATCGCCGATCAGGATGCCCCGCTTTCCGCCCTGACATTTGAAAATGGTGGCAGTTTCGCGGTTAGAGGGCTGCGTAATGCCGAAAACAGCGTCGTTGCGGGCGGATCGGTGGCATTGCAGTTGACCGAGGCAGCGGCCGCATCCTTATCGTACCGCGGAGAATTCGGCGATGGCCTCAACCGTCACAGCGCCAATGCCCGGTTGGACGTGAGATTTTAAAGGCGCTACGCCTCTAACGGAAACAGCCTCAGGAACTGCCGGTCGCCCTCCGGTGAAAAGATGATCGAGCGGCTTTCGGCGGTGCGCCTCGCCCAGCCCCTGTCAAGGAAGCTCGACAGCAGCGCCTTGCCGAGGCTGCCCGCCAGATGCGCTCGTCTTTCGCTCCAGTCGAGGCAGGAGCGGCAGAGCGGGCGGCGCGAGGATTTGAGATTGCCGACGTCGATGCCGATGCGGGCGAGATCGCTCTCGCCCTTTTCCGTCAGCGCCAGACCCTCTCCGACCGCCTCGATCGCGCCTGATGCAATCAGGCTGTCGAGCATGCGCACGCCATAATCGCCGGCCAGATGATCGTAGCAGATGCGCGCCTTGCGCAGCGCCGGCTCCTTCGGCCCTGGCTGGTGGCGCAGATGCCCGCGCCCGGCGGCAAAACCCATCATGCTTTCGATCAGCCGGGCGGCGGCCTCGTCGGCCAGCGTGAAATAGCGGTGGCGCCCCTGCTTGCGCTGGCTCAGCAGCCCGCCGGCTTCGAGTTTGGCCAGATGCGCGCTTGCCGTCTGCAGCGTGATGCCGCCAACGCCGGCAAGCTCGGTCGCCGTCAGCGCCCGCCCACCGGTCAGCGCCGCCAGCATGTTGGCCCGCGCAGGATCGCCGATCAGCGCGCCGATCTGGGCAATGTCTGGTCCTTCCTTCATAGTTCGATCGTAACCGAAGCATCTTCGTCCGGCAATGTGCGAAAACGGGGAAGCACAAAGGAGAACCCGATGATCACCTGCTTCATCCGCTATGAGATCGACCCCTTCAAGAAGGACGTCTTCACTGAGTATGCCCGCAACTGGGGCCAGGCGATCCCGAGGAATGGCGCCGACCTGATCGGCTATTTCGCCCCGCATGAAGGGTCGGCGACGACGGCTTACGGCGTCTACAATATCGAAAGCCTCGCCGCCTACGAAGCCTACCGCGCCCGGCTGGCCGCCGACCCGCTCGGCCGCGAGAATTACGAGTTCGCCCGTCGCGAACGCTTTATCCTGAAGGAGGATCGCGTCTTCCTGAAAAACGTCTCTGCTCCCCACGCAAAGCTGGTGCTGCCATGATCGCCGTCATCTTCGAAGTCGTGCCCTATATGGGCGAGCGCCACAAATATCTCGATCTCGCCGGCGAGCTGCGTGCCGAACTCGAAACCATCGACGGCTTCATCTCGATCGAACGTTTCGAAAGCCTGACCAACCGCGGCAAGCTGCTGTCGCTCTCCTTCTTCCGCGACGAGGCGGCGGTGAAGGAATGGCGCAACCGTGAGGCCCATCGGTCCGCCCAGCAGGCGGGCCGCGGCGGCATCTTCGCCGATTACCGCCTGCGCATCGCCAGTGTCCTGCGCGACTACGGCATGTTCGAACGCGGCGAGGCGCCGGCCGACAGCCGCAGGGTTCATGATGCGGTGTGAGGACGGCGAGAACTGGTAGAGCTCCGCCCGTTTTCGTCTGAAACAGGTTTTCTCGCTTTTACTTGCAATGCTGTCGGATATCTTCGAAATGTAAGGCTCAAGTTGCATTGAAGGCGCAAATCTCGAATGGATGATAGAAAAAATTGTTCGCGCTCTTGCCTCATTCGAGCAGTCTTTACGGTATTTGCTTTAGCCGCTGCTCTTACGCCAATTGCAGTTTTTGCCCAGACGGCTGATGAGCAGCCAGCCCTTGAGAAGCAAGCATTTAATCTGATCCGCAAGGGCAATTGCGCAGAAGCATGGAAAATCGTTTGGCATGAAGCGCGCCAGGGAAATTCAGAAGCTTTGGCCTCGCTTGCGGATCGGCTAGTGCCTTTGGGAATTCTTGTGCCGCCGTCGTATTTTCCCATGAGGGAGAATATCGTGCAGAATTTCGAGGATCAGGTTACAGCACTCAGGCTATACGCCTGGAAAGACGCTGGAGTAAGTAACGCTCTCAAAGATCATGGTCTTGGGGTGGACCAAATTATTCCCAGGCACTTTTGGGATAACAAAGTGATAGGAGATTACAGGCGCGTGGATGCTTGCTTGAAAAGCAACAAGAACACTGGGGACTGTGTCCAGCTTGCAATCAAATTGAAAATCATTCCGCCTTTCGATGTTTATGTCTCAATGATGGACGCTGCACCCCGGCAGGCATTCTGCATCGCCCTGACCGAGAAACCAAAAGGTACTCCTCATTCGGTGCCCCTCCAGTCTCAACAGAGATAAGCTTTTCAAGCAAACGATTAAAACAATCGCCTCATGGCGCCGCTCTCGGACCGTTACCCGATTGCCCGCCACAATAAATTCCCGAAATCAGTCATCGCTTCAGGCTTTGGTAACTAAGTTGGGTAACCATAACGGAGAGTTAAGCGTAAAGCGTATGAGTGAGTATCAGAATGGCGTCAGTTTTTCCGCTTGCCGACCTGAAGGCCTCCGTCAAGACGGACTCCTGGGTTGACACCATCATCAAGGGCGACTGCGTGAGCGCCCTTGAAGCCTTGCCCAACCACTCCGTCGACGTGATCTTCGCCGACCCGCCGTACAATCTCCAGCTCGGCGGAACGCTGCATCGTCCCGACCAGTCGCTGGTCGACGCGGTCGACGACGAATGGGATCAATTCGCCTCCTTCGAGGCCTATGACGCCTTCACCCGTGCGTGGCTGCTCGCCTGCCGCCGCGTGCTGAAGCCCACGGGCTCGATCTGGGTGATCGGCTCCTATCACAATATCTTCCGCGTCGGCGCCACGCTGCAGGATCTGAACTTCTGGATCCTGAACGACATCATCTGGCGCAAGACCAATCCGATGCCGAATTTCAAGGGTCGCCGTTTCCAGAACGCCCATGAGACGATGATCTGGGCAAGCCCCAACGCCAAGGCCAAGGGCTATACCTTCAACTACGACGCGATGAAGGCCGCCAATGACGACGTGCAGATGCGTTCGGACTGGCTGTTCCCGATCTGCAATGGCGGCGAGCGGCTGAAGGGCGAGGACGGCAAGAAGGTGCATCCGACCCAGAAGCCGGAAGCGCTGCTCGCCCGCGTCATCATGGCTTCGACCAAGCCCGGCGATATCGTGCTCGATCCCTTCTTCGGCTCGGGCACGACGGGTGCCGTCGCCAAGCGCCTCGGCCGCCACTTCGTCGGCATCGAGCGCGAGCAGGATTATATCGATGCGGCCGCCGCCCGCATCGCCGCCGTCGAGCCGCTCGGCAAGGCGGAATTGACCGTCATGACCGGCAAGAAGGCCGAGGTGCGCGTCGCCTTCAACGTGCTTGTCGAAAGCGGCCTGATCAAGCCCGGCCAGGTGCTGACTGACGCCAAGCGCCGCTACAGCGCGATCGTGCGCGCCGATGGCACGGTGGCATCAGGCGGCGAGGCCGGCTCCATTCATCGTCTCGGCGCCAAGGTGCAGGGTCTCGATGCTTGCAACGGATGGACCTTCTGGCACTTCGAAGACGGTCTGTCCCTGCGCCCGATCGACGAGCTCAGGTCCGTCATCCGCAGTGATCTGGCAAAGGTGGAGTGAGCACCACCTAAACCAGATAATTGGAGCATGATGTCGTCCGAAAACCGCTTACACTTTTCGGCATCATGCTCTGGCGAATCGAAATAACTTCTTCCGGTTTCCTCCAGTTGCGGAAGAAGACCAAGGCGCCCGGGGTTCAAGCCTCGGGCGTCTTCTATTTGAGCTGGGAAGCGCAATGATCAGAACTGGCGATAGTCGGTGACTTCGACCCGCGTGATGCGGCCATCTTCATTGAAGGTGATCATTTCCTCGCCCTCGCGCAGCAGCGGTTTGCCGGTCCGGCTGTGGGTGGCGCTGAGCGACCAGACCGCGCGGCCGGAGAGGGGCGTCAGGCTTTCCACCAGCGAATTCTCCGCCGTCTGATCGGGATAATCGTCGAAATAGCGCCGGAAGGCAGCCATGATCTCTGGTCGCCCCGAGAGGCTGCCGACGCCGTTCGAGACATAGGTCGCGTCCTCGGCGAAATAGTCCTCGATCGCCGGAAAATCCAGCGCGTTGATGGCGGCGTGGAAGCGTTCGATTTCCTCTGCCGGGTCGAAGGCCATGGCTCTCACACCTTCACGCCGTAGGCAGCGAGATCGCTGCGCAGTTTGTCCGCGCCCGAAAACCGCACCGCGTTCCAGCCGAAGGCCTTGGCGCCTTCGACATTGGCCGGTGCGTCGTCGATGAAGATCGTCGCGGCGGGATCGAGGCCGAAGCTCTTCGTATGCGTCTCATAGATCGCGATGTCAGGCTTGATCAGGCCGACATCGCCGGAAACGGTGACGCCTCGCGGTTTCGTCAGGAACGGGAAACGTTGCTGCGCCTCGCGGAAAGTGTCGGAGGCGAAGTTGGTGAGCATGGTCACGTCGCGGCCTTCGTCGATCAGCCCCTCCATGATCGCGACGCTCTCCTCATAAGCGTGCGGGACCATCTCGTGCCAGTATTTGCGGAAAGCGCGGATGTGCTCCTCGCGCGTCGGATGCGCTTCGATCAGCTGCGCTTCGGCCTCCGCCCAGGTGCGGCCGCGGTCCTGCTCGACGTTCCAGTCATGGGTGCAGATATTGGCGAAAAACCAATTGCGCTCGGCCTCGTCGGGAATGAGGCGGGCGAAGGGAAGATTGGGATCGTAATGAATGAGAACTTTGCCGATGTCGAAAACGATATGCCTTATTTCGATGGTCATGTTTATGCCCTGGATGTTTTGAACGCGAGAGGAATAGCCGCTGCGATCGCTTTTTTCATGACGGTCGGCAAGGCCTGCGCTTCAAGATTTGTAACCGGTTCCCACCATCCGTCATCCACGCCAGCATTCGGCTTCGGCTTTGCAGCGATCGCCGCCCGCCAGATCGACAGCCGGAGTTCGAAATGGGTGAAGACATGGATGACGGTGCCGCAGGATTGCCAGGCCGCCTCGAAGGGGGCGGCGGTGACGGAGGTCTCGCCGTCGATGCGCGCCGTCCAGCCCGTCGTCGGCACCTCGGTCATGCCGCCGAGCAGGCCGCTATCGGCCCGCCGCCTGAGCAGGATCTCGCCCTCTGCGGTCACCGCGATGAAGGCCGCGCCCTGGCGAACCGGCTTGTCCTTCTTCGCCCCCTTGACCGGAAAGAGCTCGGGATCGGAAAGCTTCAGCGCCTGGCAGGCATCGCGAAACGGACAGAGCGAACAGGCCGGCCGCTTCGGCGTGCAGATCGTCGCCCCGAGATCCATCATCGCCTGGGCGAAATCACCGGGCCGAGCCGCTGGCGTCAGCAGCGCCACCTTCGCCTTCATCAGCGGCTTGGCGCCCGGCAGCGGTGTTTCGATGGCATAGAGCCTTGAAATCACCCGCTCGACATTGCCGTCCATGACGGCGGCCCGCCGATTGAAAGCAATGGCGGCGACGGCGGCAGCGGTATAATCGCCGATGCCGGGAAGCGATTTCAGTCCCTCTTCGGTGTCGGGAAAGACGCCGCCATGTTCCCTAGCTACCGCTTCGGCGCATTTCTTCAGATTGCGGGCCCGCGCATAATAGCCGAGCCCCGCCCAGGCGGCCATGACCGCCTCGTTTTCGGCTGCGGCAAGATCGGAGACTTCGGGCCAGCGCTCGAGAAACTTCTCGAAATAGGGTTTGACCGCCTGCACCGTCGTCTGCTGCAGCATCACTTCGGACAGCCAGACGCGATAGGGATCGGCGCGGACGCCGCGCGCCGCCATGCCGGGCGAAACGCGCCAGGGCAGGTCGCGGTGATGGCGGTCGTACCAGTCGAGGAGGGGCTTTGCCGAGGGCGTGTCGAGTGTCGTGGTCGTCATGATTTGCCGCAATGGGGGGAAGGCCCTATACTTGGCGAAGCAACGCCGCGCGATCAAGTCGGCCGCACCAATTCGTGACGCCGTTCAAAGGTTTCGATGAGTTATCCACGCAAAGATGTGAAGCAGATTTCCGAACTGGCGAACGGGCTGATCGATCCGGTCCTGGCGCGCCGCGCCGGCATCAACACGGCGCTGCTCGGCTCGTGGAGCGAAATCGCCGGCGAGGATTTCGCCGATTGCACCCGGCCGGAAAAGATCGCCTGGGCCCGCGGCGGCGGCGATGACGGCAGCTTCCGCCCCGGCGTGCTGACGATCGCCTGCGAAGGCGCGCGCGCGCTCTTCCTCACCCATGCCCAGGGCGAACTTATCCAGCGCATCAACAGCTTCTTCGGCTTCGCCGCCGTCCACCAGATCCGCATCGTCCAGAAGCCGGTGTCGCAAGCCGTCCGCCGCTCCCGCCCGCCCGCGCCGCTGAAGGGCGAGGCCGCGCGCAAGCTCGAAGGCATGATGGAGGGCATCGAGGGCGACAAGCTGCGTCAGGCGATCCAGCGC
Organism: Rhizobium sp. NLR8a; assembly: GCF_019685235.1. NCBI lineage: Bacteria > Pseudomonadati > Pseudomonadota > Alphaproteobacteria > Hyphomicrobiales > Rhizobiaceae > Rhizobium > Rhizobium sp. NLR8a. Next base: position 39,051 of record NZ_JABDWI010000008.1, on the reverse strand, counting down.
TTGGGAACTGCGGTGATGGGCAAGCGGGGAAGAGGGCGCTGATGAGCAAATCTGAGTGGAAGTTTGTCCGCTTCTGGCGACCGAGGCGTCCTACGGGCGTTTAATTTTTTGATCCTGCTTCAACACGCTCGCGGGTCACAAGGAATTCGACTCTGCCCGAGACCGACGTATAGGGCTCGCATTGCGTAATCGCATCAGCGAGATTTCCGGGAGGAGACTGGTGACCGAACGCTTCGGGTGCTATATTTGTATAGCAGACAGGAGAAAAATCATGTTGGCCTTGCGGTTGCCACCTGAAATCGAAGCACGCCTCGATGAGCTTGCCAGGCGCACGGGCCGCAGCAAGAGCTTCTACGCGCGTCAAGCCATTCTCGAACATCTCGATGATCTCGAGGATGTCTATCTCGCCGAAAAGCGCCTGGAAGAGCTTCGCCGAGGTGAGAGCGATACAGTGCCGCTGGCCGAGCTGATGGCACGTCATGGCTTGGAGAATTGAGTTTCACCGGGCAGCCGAGCGTGAGCTTGAGAAGCTTGGACATGAGGCGGCTCGCCGAATCCTCCGGTTTCTCAATGATCGCGTTGCCAAGCTGGACGATCCACGATCCATCGGAGAGGCGCTTAAAGGATCTGAACTTGGGGACTTCTGGAAGTACCGCATCGGGGACTATCGGGTGATCGCAAGCATCGACGATGGAACCGTGCGAATCCTCATCGTGCGGATTGGCAATCGCCGTGATGTCTATCGATGAAATCCGGGAGCTGACCGATAGCAATTTTGTCCGGCGGTCCCATCACGGTCACAATTCTTTGAAGGAAGTTGGCCAACCGTGCCTTGTAGGCGGCTGCCAGCCGTTATATCGCACAATCATGCCGTCACTCTCATTACTTATGGGGAACCCATGCAGATGTCCGAAATGCAACTGACGAAACGCCGCCTCCTGGGTGGGATCGCCATCGCCGCAGCTGCCGCAGCGCTTGTCGCCTGCAACGACAGCAAGGACGCTGCCGATGCTTCGTCCTCCGGCAAGACCATGGCCGACGGCACCGATGTCGATACCATGCAGACGGCGGCCACCTCGGCGGGGGACATGCCCCAGTCCGACGGCGATGTCGACATGGCCGAAGTGCTGAAGCCCGGCGCGCTGCCCGAGATGGCGCTTGGCAAGGCCGACGCGCCGGTCAAGATCGTCGAATATATGTCGATGACCTGCCCGCATTGCGCCCATTTCCACAACACCACCTTCGACACGATCAAGCAGAAATACGTCGATACCGGCAAGGTGCAGTTCATTATCCGCGAATTCCCCTTCGATCCGCGTGCCGCAGCCGCCTTCATGCTCGCCCGCTGCAGTTCCTCCAATCCGGAGCAGTTGAGCACGCCGGAACAGTATTTCCCGATGGTTTCGATGCTGTTCAAGCAGCAGCAGGTCTGGGCCGCCGCCGATGACGGCCGCGCCGCACTGCTGCAGATGTCGAAGCTTGCCGGATTTACTGAGGATAGCTTCACGAAATGCTTGACGAACCAGAAGCTTCTGGATGAAGTGAACGCCACGCGGGAAAGGGGATCCAAGGATTTCGGCGTCAACGCCACGCCAACGTTCCTCATCAATGGCAAGCGCTATTCTGGAGACATGCCGGTTGACACCATGTCGAAGCTCATCGACAGCCTCATCTGAACCGGACCGTTCGACCACAGCCGGCGACGGCGAAAGCCGTGCGCCCGTTTTTTGTTTTCAGCGCAGTTTGCGGGCGGGGCTTCCTGCCGTGGATATTTCCGCATGAAGTTCAACAAGCTGCGCCTGGTCGGCTTCAAATCCTTCGTCGAGCCGACGGAATTCATCATCGAACGGGGGCTGACCGGCGTCGTCGGACCGAACGGCTGCGGCAAGTCCAATCTCGTCGAGGCGCTGCGCTGGGTGATGGGCGAGAATTCCTACAAGAACATGCGCGCCTCCGGCATGGACGACGTGATCTTTTCCGGCTCGGGAAACCGCCCGGCCCGCAACACCGCCGAGGTGGCGCTCTATCTCGACAATGGCGAGCGGACCGCACCCGCCGCCTTCAACGACAGCGACGAGATCCAGGTCACCCGCCGCATCGAGCGTGAACAAGGCTCGCTCTATCGCATCAACGGCAAGGAAAGCCGCGCCAAGGATGTGCAGCTGCTCTTTGCCGACGCCTCCACCGGCGCCCGCTCGCCCTCGATGGTTGGCCAGGGCCGCATCGGCGAGCTGATCCAGGCAAAACCGCAGGCCCGCCGCCAGCTCCTGGAAGAGGCGGCCGGCATCTCCGGCCTGCATTCGCGTCGCCACGAGGCCGAACTGCGGCTGCGCGCCGCCGAAACCAATCTCGAGCGCCTCGACGACGTCACCTCGCAGCTCGAAAGCCAGATCGAGAGCCTGAAGCGTCAGGCCCGCCAGGCCAATCGCTTCAAGACGCTGTCGGCCGATATCCGCGCCCGCGAGGCGATGCTCCTGCATATCCGCTGGGTGCAGGCCAAGGAGGCCGAGGCCGAGGCCGACAGCGCCCTCAACCAGGCAACCGTCATCGTCGCCGAAAAGGCGCAGATCCAGATGGAGGCGGCCAAGCAGCAGGGTATTGCCAGCCTGAAGCTGCCGGAATTGCGCGAGGGCGAGGCGCGTGCGGCTGCCGCCCTGCAACGCCTGCAGATCGCCAGAAGCCAGCTGGAAGAGGATGCCGGCCGCATCCTGCGCCGCCGCGACGAGCTGACCCGCCGTCTCGCCCAGCTGGCCGAAGATATCCGCCGCGAGGAACGGCTGGTCGCCGACAATGCCGTCATCCTCGCCAAGCTCGACGCCGAAGAGGCCGAGATTTCTCAAATCCTCGCCGATTCCGGCCGTTTTGCCGAGGAGACCCGCGAAGCCTTCGAAGGGGCGGCGGCGAAGCTCGCCGACAGCGAGCGCATCTTCACCCAGCTGACGGCCGAGCGGGCGGAAGCCGCCGCCGGCCGCAACCAGCTGGAGCGCGCCATCCGCGATCTCGCCGACCGCCGCATGCGCCTCGAGCGCCAGATGCACGAGGCGAATGCGGAATTGTCGGCCATCGCAGAGAAGATATCAGGCCTGGCCGATCCCGATGAAAAACGGGCGATCGTCGAGGCCGGTGAAATCGCGCTGGCCGATGCCGAAGCCGCGGCCCAGACAGTCGAACGGGCGCTCGCCGCCGCCCGCCAGGCCGAGGCCTTGTCGCGCGCGCCGGTCGATCAGGCCCGCTCCGCCCTGAATGCGCTGGAAACCGAGGCCCGCACCATTTCCCGCATGCTTGCCGCCGGTGCGGCCGCCGGCAAGTTTCCGCCGGTTGCCGAGGAGCTGAAGGTCGATCGCGGCTTTGAGACGGCGCTGGGTGCGGCACTCGGCGACGATCTGGAATCCCCGCTCGATGCCGAGGCGCCGGCCCATTGGTCTGTCAATGGCGACGGCGCCGCCGACCCGGCGCTTCCGCCGGGCGTGACGCCGCTCATCGCCCATATCAGCGCACCCGCCGCTCTGACGCGCCGGCTGCGCCAGATCGGCATGGTTGGCGAGGGCGACGCGCGGTCGCTGATGGCGGCGCTGAAGCCCGGCCAGCGCCTGGTGACGAAGGAGGGCGCCGTCTATCGCTGGGACGGCCATGTCACCGGCGCAGATGCCCCGAGTGCCGCGGCACTGCGCCTTGCCCAAAAGAACCGCCTGGCCGAACTCGAAAGTGAAGTGGCGATTGCCCGCGACGTGCTTGCCGAGGCCGAGGAACGGCAGGCAGCCGCCGCCGAAGCCATCCGCATCGAGGAACGCAGGCTCGCGGAAGCCCGCGACATGAGCCGCCTGTCGGCGCGTCATCTCGCCGAGGCGCGCGAGGCGCTGGCTGCGGCCGAGCGCGCTTGCGGCGATCTCATCCGCCGCCGCGACGTCGTCAGCGAGGCCGCCAGCCAGTTGGGCACGCAACTGGAGGAGATCGGCGTTCAGGAAGAAAATGCCCGCATCGAGCTGGAGGATGCGCCTGATCTCACGCTGATCGACGAGCGGCTGCGCTTCCAGCAGGCGGAGGTTGCGACCGACCGCGGCGCGCTCGCCGAGGCCCGCGCCCGGCACGAAAGCCTGGCGAGGGAAAATGAGGCCCGCCAGCGTCGCATCATGGCGATCGGCCAGGAGCGCGAGACCTGGCGCCAGCGGGCGGCAAGTGGCGAGGATCATGTCGCCACGCTGCGCGAGCGCGAGGAAGAGGCGCGCGAGGAGGCGGCCGAGCTCGAAATGGCGCCGGATGAATTCGACGACAAGCGCCGCGCTCTGCTCAGCGAATTGCAGAAGGCCGAAGAAGCGCGCCGCAACGCCGGCGATCTGCTCGCCGAAGCCGAACGCATCCAGCGCGACGCCGACCACAAGGCGGCGACCGCGCTTTCCGAACTTGCCGAATACCGCGAACGCCGCGGCCGCGCCGAGGAGCGCCTCGTCTCTGCCCGTGAGCGGCGGCAGGAAAGCGAAAGTCGTATCCGTGAGGCGTTGAATGTGCCGCCGCATGAGGCGCTGCGGCTTGCCGGCCTGCAGCCGATGCAGGCGCTGCCCGATCCGCGCGAGGTCGAGCGCGAGCTGGAGCGGCTGAAGATGGAGCGCGAACGGCTCGGCGCCGTCAATCTGCGCGCCGACGAGGAGCAGAAGGAGCTGAGCGAAAGGCTCGAAGCCCTGATCAAGGAGCGCGACGACGTCATCGACGCGATCCGCAAGCTGCGCGGCGCCATCCAGAGCTTGAACCGCGAGGGCCGCGAGCGCCTGGTCGCCGCCTTCGACGTCGTCAATGGCCAGTTCCAGCGGCTGTTCACCCATCTCTTCGGCGGCGGCACCGCCGAGCTGCAGCTGATCGAATCCGACGATCCGCTGGAGGCGGGCCTCGAAATCCTGGCGCGGCCGCCCGGCAAGAAGCCGCAGACCATGACGCTGCTGTCGGGCGGCGAGCAGGCGCTGACGGCGATGGCGCTGATCTTCGCCGTCTTCCTCACCAATCCGGCGCCGATCTGCGTGCTCGACGAGGTCGACGCGCCGCTCGACGACCACAATGTCGAGCGCTACTGCAACCTGATGGACGAAATGGCGGCATCGACCGAAACCCGCTTCGTCATCATCACCCACAATCCGATCACCATGGCCCGCATGAACCGCCTCTTCGGCGTCACCATGGCCGAGCAGGGCGTCTCCACCCTCGTCTCCGTCGACCTGCAGACGGCCGAACGCCTGCGCGAAATCGCCTGAAGGCGTCCGCGCGAGCCGCGGAGACCAGGCTCAGGGCCCAGGGTGATGGGATTGAGGCAAGGGACCGGCCGGAAACGCGGACGCGGCAGGAGGCCGCGGACAGACACACGGGCGCCACCGAATTGGTATTTGGCGGTCCGCCGCTATTTTGCTGCGGCTGTCACCCTATCCTCCGTCTTCCTCGGGCTTGACCCGAGGATCCATGCGGCATCCACCAGCGCCAGGCCGTGGATCCCAGGCTCAAGGCCTGGGATGACGGAGGAGAGGTGGTGCCCGGATGGTGAGGAGAGGTGATGCCGGGCTGGCGGGAAGGGTGGTGCTTGGGTTGGCAGAGGAGAGAATGAACCGGGCTCGAAGGACGAGAGGTAGTTGCGGTTGAGGGGCAGCCCCCCCACCGATCTCCCAGCCTGGGACGTTGCACGGATATTGAACTCCTGCGTATCTCGACCAACGAAAACGCCAGAACACGAAGCAATCAATGACTACTTCCGTCCAAGCGGTTCACCCCCCATGATCCCTGGTCAGCCGCCCGATGCAGCCTGGAAGACCGCCAGCTGCGCGGCGAAGGCGCGCTGATAGGCCGGCCGTGCTTCGGCGCGGGCGACATAGGCTGCAAGGCTGGGATAATCGTCCAGTATGTTTGACGACTTCAGCCGCAGCAGTACCGAGACCATCAGCAGGTCACCGGCGCTGAAGGCGCCGTCGAGCCAGTCGGCATGGCCGAGATGGGCAGAAAGGCTGTCCAGTCGTTTGCGGATGCTGCCCTCTAGGGAACGCAGGCGCTTTTCGTACCAGGGTTCGTCGCGCTCCAGGATCCTGGCGAGGCTGTGCTCGAAGATCGGCGGCTCAACCGTATTGAGCGCGGCAAACATCCAGGCGATCGCCCGCGCCCGGCCATTGCTATCCCCAGGCAACAGGCCGCCGCCGTGGCACTCGGCGATATGCAGGACGATCGCGCCGGATTCGAACAGGGTAAGATCGCCTTCCTCATAGGTCGGGATCTGCCCGAAAGGCTGACGCGCCAGATGCGCCGGCTGCTTCATCGTCTCGAACGTGACGAGGCGAACCTCATAGGGTTGGCCCGCTTCCTCGAGCGCCCAGCGAACCCGCATGTCGCGCGCGAGACCCCGGCCCCGATCGGGCGAACGTTCAAAGGCGGTAATGGTGATCGTCATCGCTTTCTCCATCGCTTGTCCACATTGAAGACGTGCGGCCAAACGGGATTCCGACATTCACCACCGTCCGGCATCAGCTTTTGCGGGAACGGCTGTCTGCCATCGGCGCAGGATCTGCCTCGCATTTCGAGAGGGTCGCATCGACGACGAGGCGGCTGCTCATCGGCCGGCCAAAACCCGAACTCCAGCCGGACTGTGCACAAATCGCGCGCAATTTTCCCGCATTCGGTGATAAACACCAAAAAAGGTCGGCTGTCTTGCGGTCCGTACCCCATTTGGATGATGCTCTTTTCTCTGACTTGCATTAGAAGTTGTTTCAACGCAACCTGATGACTTTGCTGAAAAGCGGGCGGTCAACGTTGCGTATTGTCGAATTTGCGATGCGCTTTCCGGGTAGAGGGCAAAGACCCGGGAGGTGTTGAGCAATCCCGGGAAATCCTGAGGTATTGCCGAACACGAAGATCAGGGTGGTTCCATGAACCGTCCTGGGTTGAGGGACCCCCCGTCCGGTTTTCCTGGCCGGACGGAAACAAGGCTTTGCGGGACATTGTTGCAGTCCCGCAAAGCTTTTTTTATGCCTTCTTCAGATCGGGTGCGGTTTGCATGCCTTCGGCCGCCACTCTCGCGAAAATTATTGTGCGACGCAGCATTTTTGCCGCATTTGTCGATTTTCATTTCAACTCCAAGGCATTAAGCTGATTTGTCAGGCTGACGACACTGCCTTCTTCTCTTTCGTCATGCTCGGGCTTGTCCCGAGCATCTGCGACCGGTCACACGCAGCAGATCCTCGCCACAGGGGCAAGGATGACGCCGAGAAAAGAGCGAGGGTCGTCGACAGCCGAGGGATCACGCTGATCCCGATCTGGAGTTGGGGGGAAGATGACCAAGTGGGTCTATAGGTTCGGCGACGGACAGGCGGAGGGTGGCGCGCGCGACCACGAGATGCTCGGCGGCAAGGGCGCCAATCTTGCTGAAATGTGCGCTCTCGGCCTTCCCGTTCCGCCGGGACTGACGATCGTCAGCGATGCCTGCAACACCTATTACAGCAATGGCGGCCATATCGACGACCGGCTGAAGGCCGAGGTGCGCGCCGGCATAGCGGCGATCGAGGCGATCACCGGCCGCCATTTCGGCTCCACCAGCCAGCCGCTGCTGCTGTCGGTGCGCTCCGGCGCCCGCGTCTCCATGCCCGGCATGATGGACACGGTGCTCAATCTCGGCCTCAACGACGAGACCGTGCAGGCGCTCGGCCATGACGCCGGCGACGCGCGTTTTGCCTGGGACAGTTACCGCCGTTTCATCCAGATGTATGCCGATGTCGTCATGGGCCTCGGCAACGACGCCTTCGAGGAAATCCTGGAGGACGAGAAGGCCAAGCTCGGCCACGAACTCGACACCGAGCTCAGCGCCACCGAATGGCAGCATGTCGTCTCCCTCTACAAAAGGTTGATCGAAGAGGAGCTGGGACAGCAGTTTCCGCAGAATCCGGAAGTCCAGCTCTGGGGTGCGGTCGGCGCCGTCTTTTCCAGCTGGAAGAGCGCGCGCGCCGTCACCTACCGCCAGCTGCACAACATCCCGGAAGGCTGGGGCACGGCCGTCAATATCCAGGCGATGGTCTTCGGCAATCTCGGCAACAGCTCGGCGACCGGCGTCGCCTTCACCCGCAATCCTTCGACCGGCGAGAAGGCGCTCTACGGCGAATTCCTCGTCAATGCGCAAGGGGAGGATGTCGTTGCCGGCATCCGCACGCCGCACAGCATCACCGAGGAGGGGCGGCTTTCCTCCGGCTCCGACAAGCCCTCGATGGAAAAGCTGATGCCGGAAGCCTTCCGCGAGCTCACCCGCATCTGCACCGAGCTCGAGATGCATTACCGCGACATGCAGGATATCGAATTCACCATCGAGCGCGGCAAGCTGTGGATGCTGCAGACCCGCTCGGGCAAGCGTTCGACCCGGGCGGCGATGAAGATCGCCGTCGACATGGTCGACGAGAAAGTGATCACCGAGGAGGAGGCGGTGTTGCGCATCGAACCTTCGAGCCTCGACCAGCTCCTGCATCCCACCATCGATCCGCGCGTCAACCGCCAGGTGATCGGCACCGGGCTGCCGGCCTCGCCGGGGGCGGCGACCGGCGCCATCGTCTTTACCGCCGAAGAGGCGGTCGAGGCGGAGGCCGAGGGCCGCAAGGTCATTCTGCTGAGGGTCGAGACCAGCCCGGAGGATATTCACGGCATGCATGCCGCCGAAGGCATCCTGACGACCCGCGGCGGCATGACCAGCCATGCGGCGGTGGTTGCCCGCGGCATGGGCATTCCCTGCGTCGTCGGCGCCGGCACCATGCGCATCGATCAACGCAACGAGCGCCTGCTCGGCATCGGCGTGACGCTGAAGAAGGGCGATATCATCACCATCGACGGTTCGGCCGGCCAGGTGCTGAAGGGCGAGGTGCCGATGATCCAGCCGGAACTGTCGGGCGATTTCGGCCGCATCATGGGCTGGGCCGACCGCGCCCGGCGCATGACGGTGCGCACCAATGCCGATACGCCGGCTGATGCCCGCGCCGCCCGCTCCTTCGGCGCCGAGGGCATCGGCCTTTGCCGCACCGAACACATGTTCTTCGAGGGCGAGCGCATCCATGTCATGCGCGAGATGATCCTGGCCGAGGATGAGAAGGGCAGGCGGCTGGCGCTCGACAAGCTGCTGCCGATGCAGCGCTTGGATTTCACCGGCCTTTTCACCGTCATGCACGGACTGCCGGTGACGATCCGCCTGCTTGATCCGCCGCTGCACGAATTCCTGCCGAAGACCGACGACGAGGTCGCCGAGGTCGCCTTCGCCATGGGGTTGGAGCCGCTTGCGCTGCGCCAGCGCGTCGATGCGCTGCACGAGTTCAACCCGATGCTCGGCCATCGCGGCTGCCGGCTGGCGATCTCCTATCCCGAGATCGTCGAGATGCAGGCCCGCGCCATTTTCGAGGCGGCGGTGGCTGCGGCGCATGAGACCGGGGCGGCCGTCGTGCCGGAGATCATGGTGCCGCTGGTCGGCCTGCGCTCCGAGCTGGATTACGTCAAGGCCTGCATCGACGCCATCGCCGGCAATGTCATGGCCGAAGCCGGCATGAAGATCGATTATCTCGTCGGCACGATGATCGAGCTGCCGCGCGCGGCGCTGCGCGCCCATGTGATCGCCGAGGCCGCCGAATTCTTCTCCTTCGGCACCAACGACCTGACGCAGACCACCTTCGGCATCTCACGCGACGACGCGTCGGCCTTCATCCCCACCTATCAGCGCAAGGGCATCATCGAGCACGATCCCTTCATCTCGCTCGATTTCGATGGGGTGGGGGAGCTGATCAGCATCGCCGCCGAACGCGGCCGGCGCACCCGCAACGACATGAAGCTCGGCATCTGCGGCGAACATGGCGGCGACCCCGCCTCGATCCGCTTCTGCGAAACGATCGGCCTCGACTACGTCTCCTGCTCGCCGTTTCGCGTGCCGATCGCCAGATTGGCGGCGGCGCAGGCGGTGATTTCGGAAAACATGTAGGACCGCGCAGCGCCGACGTCAGTGATGGTACCGCCAGCGATCGTGATAGATATAGGGTCCGTTCAGATCCCAGGCCATGCTCTGCATCAGCTCGGCACTCTGCGCCCGCGACTCGGCCCGCCGGTCGAGATCGATGCGCTGCAGGCAGGTGGCAAACGCATCGGTTCCGCGGCGGAAACCATAATTCAGGCACTTCTGCTCATCGGCCGCCCGCCGCTCCTCCGGCGTCATCGTCTGGCAGGCGGAAAGGCCGGCGGTCACGGCGAGGAGGATAAGGAGAAGGGCGATGCGCATTGGTTTGGTCCTTGCTTTTCCCTGAGGAAAAGCCATTCGGGCGAGGGCGTCAAGCGACCGCTCGTCCCTTGCCGAGTGGCCCAGGCCGGGAATGGTTTCTCCTGCGCATCCCACGCTCCGTCATCCCAGGGCTTGACCCTGGGATCCACGACCGGGCACGCGGCTTCAATTTCTCTGCGGTGGGTGGCCATTGCTGTTCAGCGCCAGCCTCGTGGATCCCAGGGTCAAGCCCTGGGATGACGGAGGAGAGGTGGTGCCGGCACGCACAAGCCGGCGCGGACGAGAGGTGGTGGCGGGATGTATTTGTCCGCCAGCGCGGAGGCGAGGTGGTGCCGCGACGCGTCGGCTCAGCAGCGGTGAGGAAGCTTCGGCAAAGCGACCCCACGCAAGCCTCGGCGAAAGCGAGGTCTCACAAGCTGCGCCGGTTCTCAAGCTGCACCGGCGGTGCGTTTGGCGAGAACGCCAACTCCACACTCCGTCATCCCAGGGCTTGACCCTGGGATCCACAGCCAAGCACTCTGCCCACATGGCAGGATATGTTTACATCATCACCAACCAGAAAAACGGCACCCTCTATATCGGCGTGACATCCGATCTGGAGCGCCGCATCCATGAACATCGCGAAGGACTGACACCGGGCTTTGCCTGGAAATATGGCTGCACCCGCCTCGTCTGGTACGAGGAGCATTGGGACATCGGCAGCGCCATCCAGCGCGAGAAATCATTGAAACGATGGAACCGGCAATGGAAGATCGACCTGGTCGAGGCGATGAATCCCGAGTGGGACGATCTCTATCTTACGCTGTGGTGATGGCGGTTGTGTCGTCTGTGGTGCTCTGCGCATGGATCCCAGGGGCAAGCCCTGGGATGACGGAGGAGAGGTGGTCGCGCGACAGATCGGCTCACCGCGAGGAGAGGTGGTGCCGGGATGCATAAGCCGCCAGCGCGGAAGAGAGGTGGTGCCGCGACCCATACGTCCGCCAGCGCGCAAGGTGGTGCCGCGACGCATCGGTTGAGCAGCGGTGAGGAACCTTCGGCGGATGCGTCGTTGCACAAGCCGCGGCATTGCGACATCCCAAAAACCGCGCCGGCTCCCAAGCTGCGCCGGCGGTGCGTTTGGCAACATCGCCAACCCCACACTCCGGTGCTTGACCCTGGAATCCACAACCAAGCACGCGGCTTCAGTTACTTACGAGAAAAAGCCATCGAGAGCGAGGACAACGCCTCTCGCCATCTTCACGCCGCCCCGGCGGGATCCCCGATCGGCAGCAGCGCCGGATCGAGCGGCGGGTCTTGCGGGTTCTTCGTGTCGCCCGGGTCCTGGGCCGGGGTCAGCGGCGGTTTTTCCTGGATGCGGTCGGGAATGCCGGGTGTCGGCGTCGGCCCGCGCGGTGTATCGGTCGTCGGTGTCGGGATCGGATCTCTGTTCGGCATGATCGCCTCCTTTCCAAAAGGAACGGCACCGCCGGAAGATGGTTCCGCTTTCGCCACCCACCTATGCACAAGGGGCATTCCTCTGTATGAGGAGGCCGAAAACACTGGAACCGAGCATGGCCATCCGCGATCGATTTTCGAAGAAACTGAACTGCCCGCAATGCGGCAATGCGGGTTTTGCCGAGGCCTCGGAGATCGATGATCCCAAGCGCAAGCATCCGGATTTCCAGGTCGATCAGCTGCCGCGCGGCTTTGGCGTGCAGCGGGCTTCCAACCACCAGGAAAGCTTCATGATCAAATGCGAGTGCGGCCGCAAATTTCCCTTCCGCAGCCTGGCGGAAGCGGCGGCCGAACGGCGCTAGAACCGAGACGGACGCTCAGATCCGCTCCAGCACCTCGATGAAGGCATCGGCGAAGCGCACCAGATGAGCAGTGTCCTCGTCGGGCGCCTGCATGCGGATCTCGGTGCCGTTCTGATCGAGCAGCGCCAGCACGACGCGCATGCCCTCGCCATCGGGGATGCGCAGGACGGCGATGCGGCGACAATCCTCGATCAGGCCGGCGGCCGGCAGGTCGAACAGCAGTTCGCCGCCGGAACGGCCGGCTGCCTGGCGCACCGCCTCGCAGAAGCCGGCATCGCCGCCGGCATAACCTTCAAGCGAAAGTTCGAGCTCGACGAGCTCCATCGGCAGCGTCGGTTCGGTGTGATCGATCCCGCCAAGCGCAGACGCCTGCGGCCTTGCTGCTATCTCGGGTGAAATCATCCCGTCTCTCCTGTCCGTGACCCTGGAGATGAAACCGCGGCAGAATGGCCTTTTTTTGACATATCAGCAAGGGCTTATGAAGTCGGCGGTCGATTGCCCGGCGGTCTCCGCTGAATTCCATCTGATATTCCGAGACAACAGTTTCAATTCAGCCGAATCTTGCCCCAGATCCGGATAATTTTAGGCCGGCCCGGCCTAGAGTCTTTCCGGGTTAGATTGAAGCATTCTGCCGGAGCAGATTTTCGTCAGGACAAAGGCGATTGGCGACGGACATACCCCTCGGTACGTCCGAGCCGATCGCCTTTGTCCTGGCTAGAGATGCCCGGCCCACCGGCCGCACCGCTTCGCCATGGCGAAGCGATAAGTGCGTCCGGCGATTCCAAAGTCTTGCAGATTTGCCAGACAAATCTGCGGGAGGGTTGGCTGAAACGGGCCGGCTGATCGACCGGCCGGCTTGGCCGTAGAGCTGGGCTACGCCACGCGCCGGCCGGTCGACCATCCGACTCCGTTTGAGCCAACGGAATGCTTCAATCTAACCCGGAAAGGCTCTAAATCTGAATCCGAATCTAAATCAAAGAAATAGAGCAAGATGTCGTCCGAAAACCGCTTCACACTTTTCGGCATCATGCTCTAAACAGGGAGAAGGCGATTTGCGTGGTTGATGGCGCGGCGCTGACGAGCAACCGGTAAGTTTGATGCCCATCCGTTACGACCGTCCCGTTTCCAACGCCGCCTACGCTTCGCGGCTGATCGGGGCATTTTCCCTGGTTCTGGCGCTCGCCGTGCTGATCGCCCACCGCTTCGGCGGGCTCGCCACCCCCTATCTGGTGCTGCTTTTGATCGCCGCCGCCGGCGGCGCGCTGCTTGCAGCACTGCTCGCCGCCGTCGGCCTGCGCAGCCTCTGGGTATCAGGGGCCGAAGGCGGGCTCGCCGCACTGGCGGCGCTGATCTATGCCGCCTTTCCGCTTGGCATCGGCGCCGTGGCGGCCGAGCGCTACCTCAGCCTGCCTGCGATCTACGATGTCTCCACCGATCCGGTCGCAGCGCCCGACTGGCTGTCGCCGCCGAAATCCGACCAGATCTGGCTGAAGCGCAATCCGCTGGTGACGCCGGAGGATCGCGAGAAGCAGATGGAGGCCTATCCCGAACTGACCGGCCGGCGCTATGAGGGCGCTCTCGACCGCGTGCTGGAGGCGGTGCGCAAGGTCGCCAAGCAGAGCGGCTTTACGATCGTCAGGAGCACTGGCACGAGCGAGCCGGATCGCGATCTCGAGGACAGGCCGGCAAAGCCCGACCCCGACGACGACGCCGTGACCGACGCGCCCGGCATCATTCCCGTGCCGACGCCGCGTCCCTATGACGACGACGTCGCCAAGCTGATCCGCGGCGCCAACGGCGTGACGCTGCAGGCGACCACCCGCACGCTGATCCTCGGCCTGCGCTTCGATATGGTCATCCGGCTGCGCGAAGAGGCCGAAACCACCTTCGTCGACATCCGCGTCGCCTCCCGCTACGGCCAGCACGACCTCGGCCTCAGCGCCGCAATCGCCGGCGATTATCTGAAGGCGCTCGACTCCGAACTCCTGGGAATTGCGGGTGGGTGAGCCGCGGTGCCGCCAAGGGCGGCAGCAATCGATCCAGTGAATCGATTGCAGCGGCGAACGCCCTGAGCCCAAGCGAAGGGCCGGGAGAGGGCCCGGCAGACGCGACCCCCTGTTCCGATGCCGCCAAAGGCGGCAGCAATCGATCCAGTGAATCGATTGCAGCGGCGAACGCCCTGAGCCCAATGGAAGGGCCGGGAGAGGGCGCGGCAGACGCGACCCGCATACCGTGCCGCAAACTCGACGGTCCTGCGATATTGCCTAGCTCTCCTCCCTCATTCTGTGACGAGCACAGGAATGAGGGAGGAGAGGTGGAAGCAAACGCCCCGAGCCCAGCAAAGCCGGGATAGGCGCGGCAGACCGGCCCCCTTGTTGCGGGCCGCCAAAGACGCCGGCAATCATCCGACCACCAACCGATAACGCTGCAGCCTAGCGCCCAAGCTCGCCCACGGCAGCGATGATCTCCGTCGCCGTCGGGAAGATGCAAAGGCTGCTGGGTCCGTCCAGCGCCTCCATCTTTGCCCAGGCGATGGTGCCGTTCTGATCGACCAGGAAGTGACCGACGAGCTGGGTAGGGTGTTTGGCGAAGATCGCCTGATCGGCTTCGTCAAGCGCGAAGCCGTCCCTGGCGTTGAGCACCGTGTTGGCTTCCATCGGCTGGATCGGTTCCGGAAACACACCCATGGGGTTGATGCGCGCCGCCTGGAACTGCGCCATCGTCGCGGTATAAGGCCATTCGGGCTCTTCGCTGCTGCCCTCGGGCAGGAACTCGGCATGTGGCACACCATAGGCGCGATGCGTGCGGCAGTCGGGATCGCACAGCAGCGTCACCGGCGTCGGACGGTGGCGGACATACAGGCGAGCGCGCTCCACCGGCGTGTTGATAACGGCCACGGTCCTCACCCCGGCGGCGCTGAGGGTGGGCTCTATGCCGGCAAGCTGTTCGAGCTGGCGGCGGCAGAACGGGCAGTGCAGCCCGCGAAAGAAGCCGATCAGGAATGGCCGGCCGCTCAAATCGGCCAAGGAGACCGTCCCGTCGAAATTGGCCGAGGCGAGCTCGAAGGCGGGCGCGGTGTTCCCAGGTTGCAGCGGGCGCTTCTGTTCTCCCATCGAGAATTCCTTTCCCGGTTCGTCTCAGGTGCAACGACCGAAATTGAATATAGCACTCGCTGCAGGAAGACCCAGCGCCCGATGGTGAGATCGCCTGGAGTGGCCAGGCATGCTTACCGCCTTGCCAGGCGCCACAGACGCATCAGTTCCACCGGAGCCGAGATCTCCGCTGTCAACACGAATGGGTCTGTCGAGCCTGAACGGGTCGGCCTTCGACTCTTGACGGGAAGACCGTGCCCCATGCCATGGATGGAATAGAGCGATACCGGGCGTGCACCTCCGGCGTTCCAGGAGGACAACTCGCCCCAGGGCTTCTTCTCGACACGGGCGCTGCTTCGATCGACAGCGTTCGCTTCAACCCATTGATCGACGCAGGCCCTCGCATTTGCCGGGTTTACCGTGCGATCCGCAGTCCCCTGCCAGATGCTGATCGGCGGCCAGGAGCGTTGGCCGGGGGAGATTTCGGCAATCCTGGCGCCCCAGCCATCCGGGGGCAGTGCCGCGCCGGACTTCATTGCACGCAGCGCTGACATTGCATCGCGCACCGCGCCAACCGGCATCCCGGCGACGATGGCGGCACCTGCAAACATATCCGGATAGTTGGCGACCAATGAACCTGTCATCGCGCCGCCGGCAGAAAGGCCGACAATGTAAACGCGCGTGCGATCGGCTTGATGTCGTTTGAGCGCATGGTCAATCATCTGCTTGATAGAAAGCACCTCGCCGCGATCGCGAGCGACCTCGCTCGGACGGAACCAGTTGAAGCATTTATGCGCATTGTTGGCGTGGGTCTGCTGCGGGTAAAGCAGCACGAACCCTCTCTCCCTCGCCAGTCTCGAGAAGCCGCTGGCGGCGTCCAGGCTTTCCGGCGTCTGCCGGCATCCATGAAGCACCACCACAAGGGCCGGTTTGCTTGGCAGATCGGCGGGCACGAAGCTCTTCATGACCAGCCTTCCGGGGTTGCTGCCGAATGCGGCGGTCGTCTGGAGCCTCGGTCGCTCCTGCCTGGATGGCTTGCGGCGAAGCGGACGCCATGCCTTCTCCAACAAGCGTGCGGCTCGCCGTCGCGTCGTCAACAGTCTCGACAGCGATTTGGTGAAGCCGAGCTTCAAACGACCACGCCTTCCAGCCTGGAAAGCAGAGCCTCCAAGCCGGGCTGTGCCGCATCTCGCCTCGACGACGTGCAGCAGATGAACGGTGACATGGTAGCGATGCGAAGCTGCCCGCTTCCGTCTCTTCGATAACAGATCGCATCGGCCTGCCGAACATCGCGGACCGTTGCGATCGTCGAGTTGGATTGATCGTGAGAATGGAGCATGGCTGTTTCGATTTTCCTGTCTTTCATCAGAGCTGTCGCATCGAACCATGACAGTCTGGTCCGCAGGGGGAGTTCAAGTTGTCGCCCGAAACCGAAATCAATCTCGACCGTCACAGGAAGCCTTCAACCCCTTATTGGTTCCGATCTCGTGCGACAAGCCTACCAGGTCCTCGGCCGAAAGCTGCGATGCATCAGGACTGCCCCTCACACTCAGATCGGTCGATGCCGTTTCATTTCCCGCATGTCTCGGTTTATGGAAGAGCAACGCATTCTTTCCAAGGAAGAAGTGGCCGATGGCCGGAGATGAAGAGAGCCCCGAAAAGCTGGAGTCCGCCTTGGCGCTTGCGGAAAGTCTTCGCGTCACGGTCGGCAATTTCGTCAGGGGCATAAGAGCGAATACAAACACGCCGACAACGTCTCAGTCTGAAACTCTGGCGCTGCTCGATCGAAGCGGTCCTCTCAGCGTCGCCGAATTGGCAAGCCGACGCAATGTCAGACATCAGAGCATGCGATTGGTCGCAGGCCAATTGGAGACCGCCGAATTGGTCAGCAAGTTGCCCAATCCGGTGGATAGCCGCAGCCGGCTTCTATCCATAACCGAGAAAGGCCGGGAAGAGCTGACCCGCTCCAGGAAGGCTCGGACGGCGGAAATTGCCGCGCTTATCGACGAGCGCTTGTCCCAGGAGGACAGGCGAACACTCGAAGCCGCAATTCGTATCATCGAAAGACTTGTTCGTCCGTAGCGTCAGGCCTTCGCTAAAGTCGCAAGGACGGTTGAGAACGTGTTCAGGCCCCAATGCTCGGCATATTTGCCGTCCTCGACACGCACGATATCGATGACATCGATGGCGACATCCCGACCGGTCGGTGGAATTCCCATCAAGGGACCGGAGTGAGTGCCACTGATCGTCTTTCGCGTTGTCACCTTGTCGCCTTCGGCGATCTGATCATGGATCGTCACTTTCATATTCGACAGCGCCGGGCGCAGGACATTTTGGAACGTGTTCCACATGCTCTGCGGGCCATTCGCCATTCCTTCCGGCGCGGCATGGTTGATGAAATCCGGGGCCATCAGGGCTTTGAACGCCGCCTCACTGCCGTCTTGAATCACTTCAACGTTGAAGCGGCGAACCACCTCTTTATTCTCGATCTCCATGATCGATCCTTTCTGCCGTCTGCTCTGCTCATTTATACAGGTAGACTGTATAAATAAGCAACCGACTTTCTGTCGCTTTTCCAGCGCCATCGTGACACCGGAGATCGGCGCAGCCAGCCCCTCATCCGGCTGCCATCCCGTAAACGGGGCGAAAGGGTATGCCGAGAGGTCTTCGTTCCACGCTCGTCGGCCGGAAGCATCTCCGCATCTAACCCGACTTGCGCATCTCGGCCTCGCGCCACTGCTGCCATTGCTGCCGCAGCCGGCTCCTGGACATGCCGATGGGTTCAGCGAGAATCTCGACCTTGAGGATCCGTTCGGTGCGGAAGTGCCGGAAGGCCTGTTTCGATTGGCACCAGGCGATCAGCAGGCTGTGCCTATCGGCATAGCCGAGAAGCACGGGCCAGACGATGCGGCTGCTGATCGTCCCGTCCGCCGCGCGATAATCGAGTTCCAGCTTGCGGCCTTCCCGGATCGCCGACCTCAGAGGACGCGTGTCGAGCGTCGCATCGCCGCCGATAGCCTCCGGTTTGATGCCGACCGCGGGCTCGGCAATAAAGGGAAGCAGCTCCGGCGGCATGACCGAGGTGATCTTGGCCATGACATCGCTGGCGGCGTTGCGGATGGCCGCATCATTCAGCCTTGCCGCCATCTGCACGCCGAGCACGACCGCCTCGATCTCGTCGGGCGTCAGCATCAGCGGCGGCATGTCGTAGCGCGGATCGAGCACATAGCCGAACCCGGCTTCGCCTTCGATCGGAACACGCTGGGCAATCAGATGGGCGATATCGCGATAGACGGTCCGCCTGGCGACCTCCAGTTCATCCGCGAGCGCCGACGAGGTCACCGGCCGGCTCGACCGGCGAAGAATCTGGATGATCTGAAAAAGCCGCTCTGCTTTTCGCATGCCTGCTGACTCCTGCTGCCACCACGCTGTCAGCACGGCTGTGTGAGAAAGGCAAGCCGAGAGATCGTCGCGCACCCATCATCGCGCAGCCAAGGAGAAGATCATGAAATTCGCATCCACCCGCCTCATCGCCGCCGATATCGCCAGCATGGTGGCCTTTTATGAGCTTGTGACCGGCTGCCGCGCCGAATGGCTTGCGCCCGCCTTCGCCGAGATCGTCATGCCAGGCGCCACACTCGCCATCGGCAGCGCCGAAACGGTGGCGCTGTTCAGCGAGGGCAGTGCCGAGCCAGGAGCCAAC
This sequence comes from Rhizobium sp. NLR8a, assembly GCF_019685235.1. Taxonomy (NCBI): domain Bacteria; kingdom Pseudomonadati; phylum Pseudomonadota; class Alphaproteobacteria; order Hyphomicrobiales; family Rhizobiaceae; genus Rhizobium; species Rhizobium sp. NLR8a. The sequence goes on along the minus strand of NZ_JABDWI010000008.1, from coordinate 20,205 downwards.
CGGACGGCCATTCTCGAATTCACGGTGTCGGATGTCGATGCGGAATTCGCCCGGCTCAAGGACCGGGTCACGGTCGTACACGCGCCCAAGGATCTGCCATGGGGCAACCGGACAGCGCAGTTTGCCGACCCCGAGGGGACCCGCATCGCCCTCTATACGCCTGTCACCGAGGCCGCCAGACAGCGTTTCGCCGGCCGTTGATGCTGGCCAGGGCGAGGGGTCTCACTCCAGCACCAGCCACCCCGAATAGCGCACCACCAGCCCGGTCAGCCGCCCGCCGATCTCGACGTGGAAGTGGAAGCGCCCGTCGCGCTCCTCCTCGTAGGTATCGCCGCCCGGCGCCAGGAACAGCGGCAGCGGAATGCCGCAAAAGCGCCAGCCGCGCACGATGAGGCGCAGCTTCTGCCCCTCCGGCACCAGCGCCAGCAGCACCCGGAACGGCCCGAACACCTCGACGAGCAGGTGGCTATCGCGGCCAGGGCCGGCGGCCTGCCAGCTGCGGAAGGTCTTGCTGCCGAAACTGCGCGTCCAGATCTCCCGCTCGCCCTCGGCGACAAAGCGCACCGCGACCGGCACATCCTCGCCGGCGGCGGGAAAGCCGATGAGGCCGGCGATCAGCCGGGCGAGGAGACCGCTGCCGCGCTCGATCCGCGCCCGGCCGGAGGCAAGCCGGGTGCCGCCCGCATGGATCGCCGCCAGCGCCGGCGGCAGCTTCTCCCAGGCGTCGCCGAGAATGCGCCGGTAGAGCGGCTGGGCCTCTTCCTGGTGATCCAGCCGGACGCCTGAAGCGATGGAGAACTGGCTGAAGGCCGCTTCGAAATCCGCAAGCGACAATTCCCCCGCCGCCGGCCGGGCGCCGCTTTCCGGCCGTTGGCCGTCGAGCAGCCGGCGCACCAGCAGCTCGACGCCGAGAACCGGAATGAACGGCCCGTCATCACCTTCGGCAATCAGCGACCAATCCGCCGTCAACCGCCGCCCCTCATGGTCGAGGCCGCCCAGGCGCACGAACATGCCGCCGCGATGGGCGCCGGCGGCGAAGCGATGGCTGGCCGCCTGCAGCGCCCGGGCGAACGGCGTGAGCGACGGCAGCAGCCCGACCTCCACCAGCCGGGCGGCAAATCTCAAGAGCCGCTGCAGCGCCTGCGGCTCGGTGCCGACGCCGGTGAAGGTGGATTGCAGGCCGGCAAAGCGGGCCGGCAGCAGCGCCAGGTCGGGCGCATCCACCAGCAGGAAGCTGCGGCTGGCGAGCGGCGCCACGCCGGGCGGCGCGATCGTCACCCGCATCTCGTCGATCAGCCCGCGCCCCTTGGCCGGCTGCCCCTCGCGCAGCAGCGCCACCGGCCTGCCGGCATAACTGGCGATCGCCCGGACGACATTGAGGCCGATCCTGACATGCGCCGACGGGGCAATGCCGGCCGCGACGCTGTCGACGCGGGCAAAATGCGGCGCCATCGCCTCCAGCGCCGCGAAGGAGAGGGCCGGCAGGCTGCTCAGCCCCGAGAGCACGAAGATGCCTTTCGCCTTCGCCTCGGCATCGAGCCCACTGACGCCGGCGACAAAGCCGGTGCTGTCGGCGAGATCGGCATAATCGATGCCGAGGTCGATGCAGGCCCGCACCAGCTTATAGCCATCGCCGGTGAAGCTCTGGAACGGCCCGGAGGCATCGACGACGAGATCGGGCCTCAGCCGCGTCAGCTGCTCCCGGAGATCGCCGTCACGATCGAACACCACCGCCTGCAGCCAGGCGCCGAGATCGTTGCCGCCGAGGCGCCCGGCGCCGCCCTTCGGCGATCGCATATCGAAGACGAAATCATCGGCCTTTTCGAGCGAACGGCCGGCGATCAGCAGCCTGAGCCTGGGCTCCTCGCCGAGCAGCCGGGCGAGCCGGCCGCCGAAGGCGCCGTAGCCGCCGATGATCAGCAGGGAAAAGGTGCCGCCGCTCATGCGATGAAGCGGCCGCGCTGCTCCGGCGTCGGCACCATGCAGCTCTGCCGTCCGGCAATCTTCAGCCGGTTGCGGGCGATGAATTCATAGATCGCGTCGGCTGCACGCCGCGGCAGCAGCCGGAACAGCCTCACCAGCGAATAGGGAAAGCCGAGCCCGGCCACCATGCGGATCGAGCCATCGGACTTGAAGAAGGCGCGGCCCTTCTCGATGAGGATATTGGTTTCGTAATCGCGGCAATCGAGCCCGTAATGCCGGTAGAGCGCCTGCCCGAGCGGCGTCTGCGCCGCGACGAAACGGTAGCGCTGCCGCCTGTCGTGCTTCAGCGCGAATTTCACCCAGCCGGAGCAGAAGACGCATTCGCCATCGAAGACGATGAGCGGCCGGTCATCGGCAAAGGCGGGCACAGTGGGATCGGTACGATAGCTGTAATCGGCGCGGCCCATGCTGATCTCCCTCCGCCTTTCATTACCCCGGCCAATAGCGCGCGGCAAGCGAGGGCGGCCCATCCGCCGCAACCTCGCCGCGCTCCATGAGATGCTCGATATGGGCGAGCACGGAAAGTGCCGCCGCCTCATGCAGCTTCGGATCGGTATCGCGATAGATCGCCTTCACCATCTCCGCGATCTCGCGATCGCCGGCCGCGATTCGCGCCAGCACCGCCTGCTCGCGCCCGAGCCGATGCGCCTTCAGCGCCGGCAGGAAGCTCTTCGGCTCGCTGACCGGCCCGCCATGGCCGGGCAGCAGCAGGCCGTCCTCGCGCTCTATCAGCCTGTCGAGCGAGGCCATGTAATCCGCCATCGCCCCATCCGGCGGTGCGACGATCGAGGTCGACCAGGCCATGACATGATCGCCGGAAAAGAGGATCTCGCGGCCTTCGAGCGCGAAGGCGGCATGATTGGCCGTATGCCCCGGCGTCAGCACCGCCGTCATCGCCCAGCCATCCCCCGTTCTTGTCTCGCCATCGCCGAGCGCGATATCCGGCACGAACTCCATATCCGAGCTTTCGGCAAACGGATTGACCTCGCCCTCCCGCAGCCGCCGCGCCGGCCGATGCGGCCCTTGCCCCACCGTCACCGCCCCCGTTTCCGCCTGCAGCCGGCGGGCAAGCGGCGAGTGATCGCGATGGGTATGGCTGACGAAGATATGCGTCACATCACGCCCGTCGATCGCCGCCATCAGCGCCTGATAATGCGCCTCGTCATCCGGCCCGGGATCGATGACCGCAAGCGAGGAGGAGCCGACGAGATAGCTGTTGGTGCCGAAAAAGGTGAAGGGCCCGGGATTTTCCGCCGTGATGCGCAAGATATCGGGAGCAACCGGCACGGCCCGCCCATAGGCCGGCTCGAAAGCAAGGTCGAATGCGGGACTTTCCATGCGGGACGATGATCTCAGGTTGATAATATCGCGGCATGCTAGCACGCCGCCCGCCGCTTCGCGCGCAGAAATCTGCCGCAGGCGCAACTTAGTCATTGTGACAGGCAAAGAGCTTTGCTAATCAGGCGTCGATTTGAGAGCAAGCGGTTCGCCGCTCAAGCTCTGGTGGGGCGTAGCCAAGCGGTAAGGCAGCGGTTTTTGGTACCGCCATCCCCTGGTTCGAATCCAGGCGCCCCAGCCAGTTTTATGTCAGCTCTCCAAGATAGTATTTTAGGCCCAATCCCAATTTGCACGAGGGTTTAACTGTTGCCGCGAGTCACGAGGCAAGTTAAGTATCGGTCGATATTGGGGAGGAATATAATGGCCGAATTGTTTGGAATGCTCGACGATGAATGGGAGGCGTTGCAACCCTATCTCCAGGGCAAATTTACGACCCAAACCTTTCGCAATGCCTTAGAACAGCATGCACCACGAGCTTGGGCAAAACTGGTTGAGCGATATGGGCAGGGCGGAAAGGGTAGTGGCAACTACTATTCGCCTTCGAATATTTTATACAACTATCTCAATGACAAAGCACGCAACTCCCTGGTTGTTCGGCGTGGTTTCGTGCCATCTAAAAAGGGCTGGGGCACGGGTATCGTCGTCGAGTGGGAAATTGCCGATGCCGTTGCGCCAGTTACCAGCGAAGAAGACAAACAGTTTATTGAGGGTAGAGCCGAGCGACGTGAGCACCTATTCCGCGAGCGAAGGGCCGGTCTGCGACGCGACCTTCTGAGAGCGCGAAAACGTACAGGTCTGTCGTGCGACATCTGTAAGTCGACGGGTTCTCACCTCCCCGAAGACATGCGCGATTCCATCTTCGAAGCTCATCATGACAAAGAGCCTTTCTCTACACCCGGCGAGCGCGCGGTAACGATCAAAGATATGGCCTTGCTTTGCGCAAATTGCCATCGCTTGCTTCACCGGCTAGTGGCGCTGAGGGACCAATGGTTTGAGGTGGAGGAAGCTTGCGAGCAGTTCGGCTTCGAAATTCGCGCCATGTCGGCCTGAAAACCGGCCGACACCTTAGGCCCGCCTATAGGTTGCTGGGGGATGCTCACCCCGCCGCGCTCTCGTTCAACCCTCTGATCACTTCGACGAGCTTCTTCGTCTTCTCGAAGTCGAAGACTTGCTGCGGTCCTTCCGGCGCAACGTCGATGAACGGGCTCTCATAGAGAAGCGCGGGGTCCATGACGCCTCTTTCGGTCAGGTGCTCGATGACCATTTCGATGAATTCGATCTGGTCGGCTGTTGCGCCGCTGTCGGAGATGAAATCGGAGAAGGCCTCGACGACCGATGCGCGGTCGAGGCCGACCAGTGAACGAACGAAGGCACCGAAACCGTGAGCCACCTCCGTCGCTTTCTCCAGGTGCTTGACGTCGCCGATGCCGGCGGAAAGCAGCATGGACTGCAGTTCCTCGACGTCGGTCGGCGTCAGCGGCTTGCCGTGGCGCAGCTTGGCGATGGCGATGTGGTCATCGTGCTCGCGCAGGAAGTGCCGAGCCTTCCGCTTGAACCGGGCAAAATCGACTTCGCCGATCTCCGGCAGATCGATATCGGCACCGAGGCCCAATTCGTCCTCAAAATTGGTGTAGACGATCTTGCGCTTGCCCTTCTCGATGTGCTGGACGAGGCCGCGAAGCCTGAGCCGCACCAGTTCGAGCTGGGGCACGGTGATCCCTTCCCACCAGGGATCGGAGAGGATGTCGAGGATCAGCGGATGCTGGGCGGCAATGATCGGGATGGCCGTCTGTTCATCGAGGGCCGAGGCGATCTCGATCAGCTGCTTCTTCAGGCGGTCGAAGCTCTTCGAGCCTTTGAGCAGCGCCAGCTCCAGCCCGAAGATCAGCAGGTCGAAGCGTTTCGCCTCTTCCGGCTCGCCCTTCACTTCGCTCGGCAGCGGCGCGACTTCGTCAAGCAACTCCTCGCGCACGGCATCGGTGAGCTCGTTCCAGGCGTCGGCGGTTTTGTATTTCTCCACCGCGCGCCGTTTTCCGCGCACGATGAAGTTGTCGAGGTTCATGCCGGCCACGTAGGTCCGCAGTGCGTCGAGCGCCTCATTGCGGATTGTTACCTCGTCGAGCGGCTTGCCGCCGGCGGCGTCGTAGCCCTCCTGGCGGGGTTCGGCCACTCCAGGGGCATTGAGCCTGTGCTTTTCGTCGAGCGCTCGGACGATGTCGAAACGGGCGGCAAACAGGCGCTCGTTCAGGCTCTTGCCGTTGCGGCCGTCGTCCGGTTGCGGGTTCTGGCGGAAGAATTCGAGGTTCTGGCAATAGTCGAAGACTCGGAAGAATTCCTTGTCCTCGCCGGGGCCGAAGAGATCCGGGCAAAGACGCGTGCCGCGCCCGATGATCTGCCAGAACTTGGTTTTCGAGCGGATCAGCTTGAACAGCACCAGGTTGACCACTTCGGGCACGTCGATGCCGGTGTCGAGCATGTCGACGGAGATGGCGATATGCGGATTGCCGTCCTTCTTCGAAAAGTCGTCGATCAGGCTCTGCGCGTATTCCGTCTTGAAGGTAATCACGCGGGCGAAGTGGCCGGCGAGATGCGGATAGGCGCGGTTGAACCGCTCCTCGATGAATTCTGCATGGTCCTGGTTCTTGGCGAAGATGATCGTCTTGCCGAGCCTGTCGCCGCCAGCGACTTTCAGGCCCTCCGTCATCACATGCGCCAGCACCTTGTCGACGGTGTCGGCGTTGAACAGCCATTTGTTGACGGCCTGGCTATCGACGCTATCCGGTGGGTCGCCATCCTCCTCGTCCCACTCCAGCATGTCCCACTGCTCTTTCTCGGTCTCGGAAAGATCGTCGTAGCGGATGCCCTCGCGCTGGAATTTCAGCGGTACCGAGACCGAATGCGGCGGCACGAGATATTCGTCCTCCACCGCCTTGTCGAGCGAATAGGCATCTGTGGGAACGCCGTCCTCAAGGTCGAACAGGCCATAGGTGTTATGGTCGATCTCGTCCTTGGGCGTTGCGGTGAGGCCGACCAGCAGGCTGTCGAAATAATCGAAAATAGCGCCGTAACGCTGATAGACCGAGCGATGCGCCTCGTCGATGATGACGAGATCGAAATGGCCGGGGCCGAAACGCGCTTGCCCCGCTTGCCGTTCGTCGATCAGGTTCATCATCGTCGGATAGGTGGAGAGAAAAACGCGACCCTCGGCTTGTCTCTCCGTCACCAGATTGACCGGTGAGGTCTCCGGCAGTTGCCGCTTGAATTCGCGCACCGCCTGGTTCACCAACGCGACGCGGTCGGCGAGGAACAGCACCCGTTTCACCCAGCCGGCCCGCATCAGCAGATCGACCAGCGCGATCACCGTGCGTGTCTTGCCGGAGCCGGTTGCCATGACCAGCAGGCTCTTGCGCTGCTTGTGGGCCTCGAAAGCCTCGGCCACACGCGAGATGGCGCGGGTCTGGTAATAGCGGCCGGCGATCTGCTTGTTGACGGTCAGACCCGCGATCGGCTTGCGGTTCATTCGCCGCTGGATCATCAGCGCCAGCTCGTCTTTCTTGTAGAAGCCGGAGACGGCGCGCTGCGGATAGGCGCTATCGTCCCAGATCCAGTGCTCGTAACCGTTGGAGGTGAAGATGACAGGCCGTTGGCCGAACTGCTTTTCCAGGCAATCGGCATAGAGCTTGGCTTGTTGCTGTCCGGCGCGCGGATCGCGCTTGGTGCGCTTGGCCTCGATCAGCGCCAAGGGCTTGCCGTCGTCGCCCCAGAGCACGTAATCGACGAAGCCCTTGCCCTCGCTGTTCGGCATGCCCTCCACGGGAAATTCGCGGTCGCGAGGGCTGTCCAGCTTCCAGCCGGCTTCCTTGAGCAACAGGTCGATATAGAGATCGCGGGTCTCGGCCTCGGAATAATCGTGCTGGTCGGGCTTCGCCTCGTTCTCGCGACGGGCGGCAGCCACTTCGGCGCGCAGACGTTTCAGTTCGGCGTCGAGATCGACCTTGTCGCGCAGCATGGTCTCGAAGGCGACATCCTTCGCCTCCATCTCGCCCTTCATGCGGGTTAGCTCGGCGAAGGCGCGCTTCACCACGTCTTGCTTGCGACTCAGATGTCCGGGGTCGAAGGCGAGATCGTCGGAGGGGCGGTCCTTACGCGCATAGGTGCGGGCCAGCCAGAAGCAGAAGTGGAACAGCTCGCGCACGGCATTGGCGGCCTCGGCGGGCTTGGTCTCGCGGCTTTCATGAACCGCTTGGTTGCCGATCTTGATGATGACGCGAGCCTTGGAAAACACCGCCTGGCCGGCGAGCTTCTGGAAGCTCGGTTCGTGGATCAGCGCCGAAATACTGCTCTGATAGGGAAATTTGAGGGAGGGATCATGCTTGTAGGCCCATTGCACGGCGAGTTCCACCGTGCGACGCGCATAAAACGCCGCCGCCCGCGGATCGCCTTCTGCCAAAACCTCTGCCCGCTTCGCGCTGTCGAAGATTTCGGGAAATTCGGCGGCGAGGAAGGCAAAGTTGGACATAGAGCCTCAGAGCTGGCCGGAAAAGGCGCGGTGCTGGAGGGAAGAAAAAAGAGATGCCAAAACCTGCTCCCCCTGTTTCAATAAGCGTCTTTTAACACGAAGCTGCGATATTCTTCTTGAAAATTCAACCTGTAGTTCGCTTGGTGGTAATGGCACGCGAAGATCACTCATTTGCTTGCCAGTTAGTTGTGGTACGGCCGACCCGGAGCCAATCTTTTTGAAGTGTTTTTGCATTCGGTCCAGCTTTAAGAATGAAAGCAGGTACTCTTGGTCAACAAGATGATTGGTTCGGATGATCATCATCTGAGCATTAATGAAGCCCGTATCGTTACCGCAATCGAAGATTGCGGCCTGGCCGAGCGATCCGCGCAAAGTTATTACGATGTCGCCCTCTTTAAGCTTGCCGCGCCCCAATGATTTAAATTTCTCCGCCGTTATGAAGTTGCACCGATCGAGATCGATACCGTCGTCCGTAATGTTAGTAGTGTTCAGAAAGAGAATGCCAGAATCGACCAAATCATCCTGGCTTGGATAGTTGCTAGATCGATCGCCGTTTATAAGTTCTGCAATTTCCTTCATCTGAAAGCGCTCAAATGACGAGGCTTCAGATAAAGGGTCCCCAAACATCTCCAGAAAGATCGACTGGGTAAGGCTGTCGAGCAGCGCGAGGGCTTGACGGCGCTTCTGGCGCAGCTGATCGACTTTATCTAATATCGCCGCAATCCGCTTCTGCTCATCGAGCGGCGGGAGGGGGATTGGTGTGGCTGAAATCTCTCCAGAACGGATTCGAGGAAGTTGTCCCGGAGCTGTGTCAATCGGTGCGGTTTTTAGAAACTCTGGGCTACGTAAGAAATGGTAGACATAATTTCGGTCAGCTATAGGACGAACTTTAAATACATACTGATCTACGGAACAGATGCCGCCGAACTCGGCAATCCAGACCTTGTTGAGATACGGCCGCAGATATCCATAGACGATGTCACCAGCTTGAAAGCGCGCGCGCCGCCCGGTCAGCTGTTCAAGGTCGACTGTTTCTGACCCAGTTCTAATGCCGGTTTCACGTTGGATGTGCTCTAGCCCAACGAATGTCATGATACCCGTCGGATTGTCTTTTGGATGAACAATCTCATTGCGAAATTGCAAAACATCGCCAAGCTTGCGAGCAACACCGCGGAATGACTGGGGATCTGCCGTCATATTCACAGCATCCCCTCCAACTCCCGCAGCTCCGTCGCAATCTCATCCTCCAGCCTCAACAGTTCCGCAATTATCTCCTTCGGTGGCCGGTGTTCCGCCGCCTCGTGCACCACTTCCTTGTAACGGTTGAGCGAGAGATCGTAATCCGCCGTCGCGATTTCTTGCGCGGTCACCGTAAAACTCTGCCCCGTGCGTGGGTTTTCGCGCTCGGTGCCGTTGCGTTCGGCCCAGCGGGTCAGCACATTCGGCAGGTTGTTTTTCGCGTGCTCGTCTGCCGTCAGCTCCTCCTCCGGCACCGGGCCGAATTTTGTCTCCGGCAGCAGCATCTGGCGCTTATCGTCCAGGCTCATGCCGTCGGCCTGCAGGTCGTAGAACCAGACGTTGTCGGTGCCGCCGGAATTGGTCTTGGTGAAGAAGACGATCGCCGTGGAGACGCCGGCATAGGGCCGGAACACGCCGGACGGCAGCTTGACGATGGCGTCGAGCTTGTGGTCGTCGACCAGCATCTTGCGGATCGCCTTGTGCGCCGTCGACGAGCCGAACAGCACGCCATCCGGCACGATCACCGCCGCCCGTCCGCCGGGTTTGAGCAGCTTCAGGAACAGCGCCATGAACAGAAGCTCGGTCTTCTTGGTCTTGACGATGGCGAGCAGGTCGTTGGCGGTCGTTTCGTAATCCAGGGAGCCGGCGAAGGGCGGATTGGCGAGAACAAGCGAATATTTATCGGAATCATCGCCATGGCTGGAGGAGAGCGAATCCCGGTAGCGGATATCGGCGCCCACGACGCCGTGCAACTGCATATTCATCGAGCCGATGCGCAGCATGGTCTGGTCGAAATCGTAGCCGTGGAACATGCCGTCATGGAAATGCCGGTTGAGCGCGGCATCGCGGAACAGGCCCTTGTGGTGCTCGCGCAGATATTCGCCGGCGGCCACCAGAAAGCCGCAGGTGCCGCTCGCCGGATCGCAGATCACGTCCTGCGGCGTCGGCTTCATCAACTCCACCATCAGCTTGATGATGTGGCGCGGCGTGCGGAACTGGCCGTTTTGGCCGGCCGAGGCGATCTTGCCGAGCATGTATTCGTAGAGATCACCCTTGGTATCGCGATCCTCCAACGGAATTTCCGCCAGCATGTCGACCACCTTGGCGAGCAGACCGGGCGTCGGAATGGTGAAGCGGGCGCCCTTCATGTGTTCGGAATGCGCGGTGCCGGCCTCGGCCATTTCGCGCAGGAAGGGGAAGACGAATTCCGAGACGAGCAGAAACATGCGTGCCGGATCTTCATTCTTCAGCCGCGACCAGCGCAGCTCCTGATAGCTCACATCTTTGCCGTCGCGATCCTGCCGATAGACGCCATTGGGAAAGATCACCCTCTCAATCGGTCGGCCCAGCATGTTGGCCTTGTTTTCCGCGCGCGTCTGGATGTCGTCCAGGCCACGCATGAAGAGCAGATAGGTGATCTGTTCGATTACTTCGAGCGGATTGGCGATGCCACCCGCCCAGAAGGCATTCCAGACCTGATCGACCTTCGAGCGAATTTCACCTGTGAGCATGCTTATTCCTTCATCAAATCAGTGCGGGAGACATTACCCGGGAGATTATGAGGCGCAAGCGCCGAGGTCGGTCTGGTGGCTGGTATGTTCACAGTTGCATGACCGCTGGCGCCCATGGCTCGCCGTCGATCCCACAAGCTTCTCTGCCAAGCGCATCCAGAGACCCGGCATCACACACCTCCGTCGCCATCAAATGGTCATGCTGCCCTACATCGAAATCATAAGGGCGTGATATGACCAGGGAGGATTGATGCGCTTGTTAAATTTCCTGCGTGGGATCTAGGATGAGGCGAACGCATATCCAAGAAATGGGAGGGGCAATGGATATCTCAGAAGAACAGGCCCGGTGGTCTGCAATGACCTCGCGTCTGGTTGATGGAGGATGGGCGGAAGAGCTCGACATGGCACTCCGGCTCGAAGCGCGTAATCTCAGTGTCATATCTCCGTTTCTCAAACAGAAGGCCACCGGACGAGTCTTGTCGCACACCCCCCAGTCGGTTCGTGTGATTACACGCTTCAATCTTAGGGACTTTGCAGAAGGAGTAAGCGACATCGCAGCGCTTAGAAGCTTGCTAGTCGCTGGTGCGAAGGTGCGCGGGGTTCGGAATCTTCACGCCAAAGTGTATGTCTTTGGTTCCCGGCGCACAATTGTGACATCCGCCAACTTGACCGAGGCGGCGCTTACCAGAAACCATGAGTTCGGTCTCGTGTCCGACGACGCAGAAATCATTTCCGCGTCTGATCGTTATTTCGATGCACTCTGGGCGCGCGCCGGAACAGATTTAACGGCAAGACAGCTGGATGCATGGGAAGAAACGGTCACGATGCATCTGGCAAGCGGAGGGCCACGCTTTCGCCTCGAGAAGTTAGCGGATTACGGCACCGACGCCACAGGGGTTATTCAATCTGGCGAACCGCTGATTCCAGGTCCAATTCCCCAGGCTGAGCAGGCGTTCGTGAAGTTTCTGGGCGAGGGCAGCAATAGGGTTCCACTTTCCTTTTCGACGCTAGATGAAATCAACAGTGCTCTTTGTCACTGGGCGCTTGCATATCCAGCCACCAAAAGACCTCGAGCAGTCAAGGAAGGCGCGGTGATGTTCATAGGCAGGCTGACCTATGATCCAACAGACATCATCATATTTGGCCGCGCTACCGGGATGCGACATGTGCCTGGGCGTGACGATGCATCGGCAGATGAAATCGCACAACGCCCCTGGAAGGAGACATGGTCGCGGTACATACGAGTCCATCATGCAGAATTCGTCGCGGGAACCATGGCGAACGGAATCTCGCTCAACAAAATGATGGACGCCCTCGGCTCGGATGCATTTGCCTCGACACAACGAAATCAAGCTCGCGGCGAGGGTAACACGAACCCGTACAACGCCTATCGGCAATTGGCAGCAGTCGAGCTCTCGCCCAAAGGGCAGATTTGGCTGAGCGAGCGGCTGCAGTGGGCTTTGGAGGTACACGGCAGGGTCTCGCAGGAGGAACTGAACAAGCTTGGATGGCCCGAGCTTCCGCTAAAAATTTGATCTCCACGTCGGACTAGACTACGCGCTTGCGTGACTGTTCAAAGAAAGCGGGGCGGCCCGATTGCTCGCGCGCCGCGGCCGCTCGTATGCCTCACCCATGCCCCGAAAACAGCCGCACACCCGTCAACCCCGCAAGCCTCTCCACCAACGTCTCCTGAATTCCAACATCACCAACTTCCGTCGCCGCCTCCCGCTGCTGCCGATGATACCAATACCCGCCGCTCACCTTCGCAGCTTCGTCCTCGCTCGTCGCAAGCCATGTCTGCGTCAGATGCCCCATCTCCAGATCATCCGGCGCGCGGGCGCCGCCCATCTTTGTCGGCACCCAGCCGGGGTCGACGGCGTTGCTGAGGACGTCGGGCCAGTGGCGGGCGATGGCGGCGGAAAGGGTGGCGACGTAGAGCTTGCTTTCGGAATAGGCCTGGCTGGCGCTCCAGGGCCGCTTCTTCCAGTCGATATCGTCAAGCACGCTGCCGCCGCTGCGGTGCATGCCGCTGGTGAGATAGATCAGCCGGTCAGGCCGCGTGATCCAGGCGGTGAGGAGATAGGGGGCGAGCGTGTTGACCGCCAGCGTCTTGGCGTGGCCTTCGGGCGTTTCGCCGCGGCTCTTCTCGAGGTAGATGCCGGCATTGTGGATGACGGCGTCCATGCGGCCGATGGCGTTGACCTGATGGGCGATGGAGCGAGTTTCGGCGGCGCTGGCGAGATCGCCGATGACGAGGCCGAGGGCGGCGGCGGAGGTCTCGGCGATGGCCGCGGCGCGCTCGCGGGAGCGGGCGTGGAGGACGACCTCGTGGCCTTCGCGGATGAGGGTGCGGGCGGCGGCGAGGCCGAGGCCATCGGTGGAACCGGTGATGAAGATGCGGCTCATGGGGGTTCCTTTCGCGAGCGGTGGCGGGACAGAGTGCTGGGTAGGGGTGCTTCGGTCAAGGTGGGATGGTCGACAAGTCCGCCAGCGAGCGGGTGCGGTTTTGCAGATTGGTTCCCACCTCCTCCGTCATCCTCGGGCTTGACCCGAGGATCCACACGCAGCACTCGAGTACATACGTTCACGGACAGGATGCTCCCTGCCGCTCCGTCTGCCGACGGCCAGCACAATGCGCGCGGCATGGATCCTCGGGTCAAGCCCGAGGATGACGGAGAGTGGGGTGAGGCTTAGGCCGGAACCGCGAGGCCGTTCGCCGGATGATGCCGCTCCGTCTGACACGGCGAGCACAATGCTCGGGGCATGGATCCCAGGGTCAAGCCCTGGGATGACGGAGAGTGGGGTGGGGCTCCGGCTGGTTCCGCAAGGCCCTCAGTCAGATGATGCCGCTCCATGCGCCTACGGCCTGCACAATGCGCGCGGCGTGGATCCCAGGGTCAAGCCCTGGGATGACGGAGGAGGGGGTGGGGCTCGGCGAAAACGGCAATGTCGTCAGTCGGATGATACCGCTCCATGCGCCGCCGGCCGGCACAATGCTCCGGGCATGGATCCTCGGGTCAAGCCCTGGGATGACGGAGTATGAGGTGGGCTCCGCGAAAAACCGCGACGTCAGTCTACGCCACTCCACCCGATGCCATCTCACATCCCCTGCCGCCGCAGCTCGGCGCCCGCCGCGATCGTCTGCACCAGCTCGTCCACCTCGCGTGCCAGCCGTTCCAGCGGCAATCCCACGAAGCGCCCCTCCAGGCTGATGCTGACCACCCCGTGCACGGCGCCGAAGAGGGTGCGGGCGCGGATGGCGCGGTCTTCGGGTGGCATGTCGGGCTGCAGTTCGGCGAGCGGTTCGGCGATCACGTCCATCAGGAAGAGGTGTTCGTCGAGGTGCCATTGCGGCGTCGGGCTGGTGGCGGGGGGGAAGTGGTCGAACAGCGCCTTCCAGAGATTGCGGTGCTCGACGGCGAAGGCGAGGTAGCCCTGGGCGAGGTTGCGCAGGCGGTCGGTCGGGCTTTTGCCCCTGGCCTCGTCGAGCGTTAGCCTGGCCTCCAGCGCCTTCAGCGTCGCGGAATTGACGTGGATGACGAGCTCGGCGAGATCGGTGAAGACGGTGTAGAGGCCGCCGAGCGCGCAGCCGGCATCCTGGGTGATGTCGCGGGCGCGCAGGTTGGCAAGGCCGTCGCGGGCGATGCGCTCGCGCGCCGCCTCGATCAGCCGGGCCTTCAAATCCTCGCGTTTTTCTTCTCGTCTGCCGGCCATTAACCATTTCCCTTCGAAAATCTTGAACGACGTTCAAAAATTATCTTGAACGTCGTTCATGATTCTGCCATAACTCATCTCGTGAACAACGTTCATAAACTGGAGGAAGGGAATGTTCAAACTGATTTCCATTTTGCTGCGGGGCAGGGCGCATGATGCCGAGCAGGCTTTCGCCGATCGCCACGCCGTGCCGCTGCTGGCCCAGCAGATCCGCGATGCCGCCCAGTCGATCCAGACGGCGCGCCGCAGCGTCGCCGTCGCCATCGCCCAGAACGAGCAGGAGAAGGCGCAGCATCAGACGATCCTTGCCCGCATCGCCGATCTCGAGACCCGCGCCACCGCGGCGCTCACCAAGGGCAATGAAGGCCTGGCGCGGGAAGCGGCCGAGGCGATCGCCTTTCTCGAGGCCGAGCGCGATTCGTCGGAACAGGCACAGGGCCAGTTCACCACCGGTATCGCCAAGCTGAAGGGCATCGTCAGGGATGCCGAGGCGCGGCTGCAGGCGCTGCAGCGCGGCGAGCGGCTGGCCCGTGCAACGCAAGAGGCGCAGAAGCTCGATGTCGCGGTCGCCGGCCCCGGCCTTGCGACGCTCGACGAGGCCGAGGAGACGCTGGCCCGGCTGCGCCTGCGCCAGAGCCAGAACGAGCTGACGGCGGCGGCGCTGAAGGAGATGGAAAGCGCCACGCGGCCGGCCGGCATCATCGAAAAGCTCGCCAATGCCGGCTGCGGCGCGCCGCTCGCCTCATCGGCCGACGAGGTGCTCGCCCGGCTGAAGAGCCGCATCACGCCGGCCGCCTGAGATCGTCATCCCACCATCCACCCCTAGAAATTAAAGGGTCACTGATATGAACGACAGTTTCCAGAAACATTCCGCCAGCTGGGTCAGCTTCTCCTACATCTCCTTCGGCGCCGCCGCCTTCATGCTGGCGCTCGGCCTCTACATGATGCCGCTCGATCTCTGGGGGAAGGGCTATCTCGCCATGGGCATATTGATGCTGGTGCAGACGACGGTGAATATCACCAAGACGCTGCGCGACAATGCCGAATCCGAGAAGCTGATCCGCAAGGTCGAAGATGCCCGCACCGAAAAGCTGCTGGTCAAATTCAATCGTAACGGTGAAGATTGATCTTCCTTAACCACATCGCAGAGTTGTTATCGCACTCAACTTTTGCGTAACAACTCTGTGGCCTGCTCTGCCCACCAAAAGAGGGTCTCGCCGTGCAAACCAATCTGATGACATCGAGGAAATTCGCGCCGCTGTTCTGGACGCAGTTCCTGACCGCCTTCAACGACAATTTCCTGAAGAACACCCTGGTCTTCCTCATCCTCTTCAAGATGTCGGCAAGCGAGGGCGCGGCGCTGGTGACGCTCGCGGGCGTCATCCTCATCGTGCCCTTCCTGCTGCTTTCCGCACTCGGCGGCGAAATCGCCGACAAGCACGACAAGGCCAAGGTGGCGGAACTGCTGAAACGCTGCGAGATCGCGGTTGCCGCCCTTGCCGTTATCGGCCTCGCCTTTTCCTCGATTTTTGTGCTGATGGCGGCCCTCTTCGGCTTCGGCATCGTCTCGGCGCTGTTCGGGCCGATCAAATACGGCATCCTGCCCGATCATCTCGAACGCCGCGACCTGCCGAAGGCCAATGCCTGGATCGAGGGCGGCACCTTCATCGCCATCCTTGGCGGCACGATCATCGCAGCACTCGCCTTTTCAAGTGGCGACAATATCGTCCTCTTCGGCTCGATGATGATGGGGCTGTCGGTGCTCTGCTGGCTGTCGGCCCGCATGATCCCGGCGACCGGCTCCAAGGCGCCGGATCTTCAGATCGACCGCAACGTCATCCGCTCCAGCTACACGCTGGTCATGGAGATCCGTAGGGATACGCGGCTGTGGCGCTCGGCGCTGATGAACTGCTGGTTCTGGCTGGTCGGCGCCTTCACGCTCTCCATCCTGCCGACCATGGTGACCGAGCTGCTCGGCGGCTCCGAGCTCGTCGTGCCCGCCTATCTCACGGTGTTCGCGATTGCCGTCGCCGTCGGTTCGGGCATTGCCGCCTGGATGTCGGCGGGCCGCGTCGTGCTGTTGCCGGCCCCCGTCGGCACCGCGCTGCTCGGCCTCTTCAGCCTCGATCTCGCCTGGAACCTCTGGGGCCTCACCTCGACCTCGCACGCGACGACGATCCTCGATTTCTTCGCCGGCGAAAATACCATCCGCGTCGCCATCGATCTCGCCGGCATGGCGATCTCGGGCGCCTTCATCGCCGTGCCGACCTTCGCCGCCCTGCAGACATGGGCGCATGAGGATCACCGCGCCCGCGTCATCGGCGCCGCCAATGTGCTGTCTGCGCTGTTCATCACCGTCGGCCTCGGTTTGGTCGCCGCCATCCAGGCGCTCGGGGCCTCCATTCCGCAGATTCTGATCGGCCTAGGCATCGTCAATTTCGGCGTCGCCTGGCTGATGCTGAAGACGCTGCCGACCAATGCCTTCCGCGATTTCATCTCGATCCTGTTCCGCGCCTTCATGCGCCTCGAGGTCGAGGGGCTGGAGAATATCAAGAAGGCCGGCCCGGCGCCGATCATTGCGCTGAACCATGTCAGCCTGCTCGACGGCGCGCTCGCGCTCGCCATCACCGAGGAGGAGCCGGTCTTCGCCGTCGATTACAAGATCGCCCAGGCCTGGTGGGTGCGCCCCTTCCTGAAAATGTGCAAATTCCTGCCGCTCGACCCGACCAAGCCGATGGCGACGCGCTCGCTGATCAAGGTGGCGCAGGAAGGCAATGCGATCGGCATCTTCCCCGAGGGCCGGCTGACGGTGACCGGCACGCTGATGAAGGTCTATGACGGCGCCGCCATGGTCGCCGACAAAACAGGCTCGATGGTGGTGCCGGTCAAGATCGACGGGCTGGAAAAGACCTATTTCTCCTATCTCGACGACGGCAAGATCCGCCGCCGGCTGTTCCCCAAGGTCAAGGTCACCATTCTCGAGCCGGTCAAGCTCGAAGTGCCCGCGGAGCTGAAGGGCCGCAAGCGCCGCACGGCGGCCGGCGCCGCACTCTACCAGCTGATGTCGAACCTGCTCTTCCGCACCGCCGATACCTCGTCGACCGTGCTCGAGCGCGTCATCCGCGCCGGCCACGAATTCGGCATGAAAAAGCCAGCCGTCGAGGATCCGGTCACCGGCCGGCTGACCTATGGCAAGCTCCTGACCGGGGCGGCCGTGCTCGGCGCCAAGTTCCGCGCCCGCTTCCCCGAGCAGAACCTCGGCGTCATGCTGCCGAACGCCAATGGCGCCGCCGCCACCCTTCTCGCCGTCATGAGCGCGGGCAAGGTGCCGGCGATGCTGAACTTCACCGCCGGTGCCGCCAATCTCCTCTCGGCCTGCAAGGCGGCCGAGGTGAAACACGTGCTGACCTCGCGCGCCTTCGTCGCCCAGGCCAAGCTCGGCGCTGTCATCGAGGAGCTGGAAAAGCAGCTGACGATCGTCTGGCTCGACGATCTCAGAGACGAAATCTCGTTCAAGGACAAGCTGATCGGGCTTCTTCGCAAGGGTCGGCCGCTCGTCAAACGCCAGGCCGACGATCCGGCCGTCATCCTGTTTACTTCGGGCTCGGAGGGCACGCCGAAGGGCGTGGTGCTGACCCACCGCAACGTGCTGTCGAACGCCGCCCAGGCCGCCGCCCGCATCGATTTCCACAGCGGCGACAAGGTGTTCAACATCCTGCCGGTCTTCCATTCCTTCGGGCTGACGGCCGGCACCGTGCTGCCGCTGATCTCGGGCGTGCCGGTCTATTTCTATCCGTCGCCGCTGCATTACCGCATCGTGCCGGAGCTGATCTATGTCTCCAACGCCACGATCATCTTCGGCACCGATACCTTCCTCAACGGTTATGCCAGGACGGCGCACCCCTACGATTTCCGCTCGATCCGCTACATCTTCGCCGGCGCCGAGCCGGTGAAGGCGGCGACCCGCCAGACCTATATGGAAAAATTCGGCCTGCGCATCCTCGAAGGCTACGGCGTCACCGAAACCGCGCCTGTGATCTCCATCAACACGCCGATGTACAACCGCTCCGGCACGGTCGGCAAAATCCTGCCGGGCATGGAATGGAAGCTCGAGCCGGTGCCCGGCATCGACGAGGGCGGCCGCCTGCATGTGCGCGGCGCCAATGTCATGGCCGGTTATCTCCGTGCCGAAAAGCCCGGCGTGCTCGAACCGCTCGCCGATGGCTGGCACGACACCGGCGACATCGTCAGCATCGACGAGGACGGCTTCGTCAAGATCCGCGGCCGCGCCAAGCGCTTCGCCAAGATCGGCGGCGAAATGGTGTCGCTGGCGGCAATCGAGGCGCTCGCCGCCGAACTCTGGCCTGCCGCGCTCTCGGTCGTCTCGTCGCTGCCCGACCCCAAGAAGGGCGAGCGCCTGGTGCTGCTCACCGACGCCGAAACCGCCACCCGCGCCGAATTCCTCGCCTTCGCCAAGTCGAAGGGCGCGATGGACATGATGGTCCCGGCCGAGGTCACCATCGGCAAGGTGCCGGTGCTGGGCTCCGGCAAGGTCGACTTCGTCGCCGCGCGCAAGCTGGCGGAAGGGGCGGCTGAGAAGGAAGAGGCGGCGTGAGCGTTGGCGTTGGACGGGGGAGGGCGCCAGCTCTCCTCTGTCGCCAGACGCGCCGCCGGCACAGCCTGTGCGGCGCCGCTTTTGCCGTCGCTTCATCGCCGCCGCTGGCGATGCTTCGCGGCACCACCTCGCTTCCGCGTTGGCGCACTTATGCATCCCAGCCACACCCCTCGTCCGCGTCGGCTTATGCGTCCGGGCACCACCTCTCCTCCGTCATCCCAGGGCTTGACCCTCGGATCCATGCGGCTGGCGCTGAACAGCAATGGCCTGCCACCGCAGAGAAATCGAAGCCTCGTGCTTGGCTGTGGATCCCAGGGTCAAGCCTTGGGATGACGGAGTGTTGGGGGTGGCGTTATCGCCACACGTACCGCCGGCGCAGCTTGAGAGCGGGCGGTGCGTGCGGCGTCGCTTTGCCGAGGCTTGTGCGCCGCTTTTGCCATGGCTTCCTCACCGCTGCCGGCGATGCGTCGCGGCACCAATCCTCTTCCGCGCCGTCCAGGCTTATGCGTCCCGGCGCCGCCTCTCCTCGCAGTGAGCCGATCTGTCGCGCGACCGCCTCTCCTCGCGCCGGCGGGCTTGTGCATCCCGGCACCACCTCTCCTCTGTCATCCCAGGGTTGACCCTGGGATCCATGCGGCTGGCACTGGTGAAGAGTGATGGCCTGCGGGGAAACGATTGAAGCCGCGCGCCGGGCTTGTGCATCCCGGCACCACCTCTCCTCCGTCATCCCAGGGCTTGACCCTGGGATCCATGCGGCTGGCACTGCGGGGAGGGTGATGGGCTGCGGGGAAGCGATTGAAGCCGCGCGCTTGGTTGTGGATCCCAGGGTCAAGCCCTGGGATGACGGAGTGTGGGGGTGGCGTTATCGCCACACGTACCGCCGGTGCAGCTTGGGAGCCGGCGCGGTTTGTGAGGCGCTGCATTTGCCGTAGCTAGTGTGGCGCCGCGTCTGCCGAAGCGTCATCGCTGCCGCCGATGCGTCCCGGCACTACCTCTGCTGCGCGCTGGCGGGCTTATGTGCTGCGGCACCACCTCTCCTCCGCACCGGCGGGCTTATGCGTTGCGGCACCACCTCTCCTCGCAGTGAGCCGATCTGTCTCGCGACCACCTCTCCTCCGTCATCCCAGGGCTTGACCCTGGGATCCACGCGGCTGGCACGACAGACGACGCAGCCGGCATCACCACAGCGTAAGATAGAGATCGTCCCACTCGGGATTCATCGCCTCGACCAGGTCGATCTTCCATTGCCGGTTCCATCGTTTCAATGATTTCTCGCGCTGGATGGC